>JBEKHV010000009.1:0-107325 GCA_050012095.1 Bryobacteraceae bacterium
GGCATTGTTGCTGCGTCGCGGAAATCTTGCCGCACGCCAGCGCCATGGTCTCGAAGGCGCGCCCGCACTTGAGCGCCGGCTTGTGGTAGGCTCTTTTCCCGATGGGGGCCGAAGCGCTCTTCTGCGTGTCATCCTTCATAAAAGACTCCTTTCACGGAAAAAGCTCAGGCGCTTACTGTAGTCCGCTTTGCGTCAGCTTGATGGCGCAAAACGAGGGGCTAACGCTGCCGATCCCGCTGTTGGCGGGACTGGCTTGGGTTCCGTTTGCGCCGCTAGTGGTGCAGGTCCCGGTCACCAGCGAATCGAAATAAATGCTTGACGCATTAGCCATGGAGTCGGCGCCGTCCACAATGATCCCACTGGAGCCGCCAGACACCGCATAAGTATGAGCCGGAGTCATTGCGCCGTTTGCGGTATTGTTAGTTATGTCATAGCTTCGGAAATCGGACCCGCTCACCGGCGTCGACGTGACGCTCAAGAATAGGTAGTCCGTGCCTGCGTTATCGAATTCCGCCAGCGGCGAGCAAAAGACGTTCGCGGGGCTGCCAGCGCTGGTACTGATGGTGTTCACGTTATAGACGGTGCCTGTGAGTTGGAGAGCGGAGTTAAAGGTAAACTGTTGCAACGAGGCGCCATACGGGCTTGATGTGGAACTGGCTCCGCAGGTGTACAAGAAAGACGTGCTGTTGCTAAAGCCGCTGAAGTAACTTTGACTAAAGGCGCCATCGGGGATTATAACCGTGTTAGCGCTGGTAGTCAGAACACTCACCAGGATTGTTCCGGCGACAGCGGTAGAAGTACTCCCCGGAATTCCCGCGGTGGCCGACGTCTTGAATTCGACGGTTGCGGCGCTGTGATCGTAATAGACTACCTGGGCTACTTCGGCGTGCGTGCCAGCGGCATTGGCGCCGTAGAACGCATAGAGAACGTGGTTGGTGGAATCCACGATGGGCGGCTCCCAGATGCCATAGGATATGTTCCCGCCGCTTGTTCCGAAATCGGTGGCCAGCGTGAGCGGGGAACCAGTGATTTGAGCTTTCGTACTGGCATTGAAACCATACAGCTTGCCGTCGGCGGAGGCAACAAACACCGTGCCCGTGGCCGGATCGTAAACCGGCGGGCCCACAATGGGGCTGGTGCTGGCGGAGCCGGTACTTACCGGCCAGCCCGAAACGATCGCCGGAGCGGTACCGTTGACGCTGAAGAAATTACTAACCATGTAAAGGTGTCCTTGGTCGTCGCCAAAGTAACCGGTATCAGTCGCATAGTCCACAAAAGGCGAAGAAACGTTGACGGTCCGGCCCGTTCCGAGGGTAATGGTACACATCGACGGCCCGGTTGTGTTACAGGCGCCAAAGGAGGTGGTTGGCGCGGCTACAGTTCCGCTGCCGCTCCCCAGCGTAAGCACCTGCAACACCGCTGGAGTCGCGTTCACGATGTAGGCTACCTTCTTGCCATCCAGACTAATCACCGGAGAGGTGCTAGTGACGCTCGACGACGTGTCGAAAGCCCACTTCACCTGGGGCGTCGGCGCCGAGCCGCTGCCGCCGCCAGTGGGGGGGCCGGTGATGGTGGCACAGCCTCCGCTGGCCCCGACGTAAAGGTTATTGACCCCAATCACGTTCGCCTGGGTGGAGGAGCCCCCTGTGTTGAGGACATAAATGACATAGTCGTTGGCGCAGCTCGCCGTGGCGATCGGGGCAAAGGAGTATTTTGCCGGATACCTATAGTAAAGAACGCCGCCGTAACTGCCGGTTGCCTGGAGCGAGAAATTCCAGTCTTGCCCCAGGTGGGTGTTGAACTCCTCTCCCCGAGACCGGGAGACGATGGGAATCTGCCCCCGCCCAATCGCCTCTCCGGCGGCTGCCAAGCTGTCTCCGCTGCTCGCAACCTGCGGCGCTCGCTGCCGCCACACGGGCGTGTTCCGCCGCACCTGTTGCATCCAATAGCGAGGATCCCGCTGCGCCTCCAGTTGGGACCGCGCATCGCCACCTTCGGTGAAAATGAGATGGCTGCTGCTCCAGTCCGTGGGATACCCAACCTGCTGAACCGCGTTGTCCTGGGCGATTGACGGAACGGCAATCCAAGCCGCCAGCAGCGCCACCAGCAAGCCGTGGAACGCTTTCCGGAATGGTCCGGCGGACCGGCCACCCTTCAGGGCAGGGGCTGCTGCGTTCCTTGCAGACCCAATGTGATCGAGCCTATTGAGCATTGAGGAACCTCCACCCGGTATGCGGGCTTTGGATTCACGAATCCTCTCCAGTGTACACCCAGCCGCCCTCTTTAGATTCTCGGGGGTGCATCCCTGCTTCAAGTGATAAGTACTAGTACTGGCGGGCGCTCAGGCAAAGGAATCAGCAGAGCACAGCCTAGCCGGCTGGCCCATCGCGATCAGCCGATGAATGCACGGCCGCTCCTCTCGTCTGAACAACACCAAATCCCCAAGCCAATTGCCTGTGCGTTCGTTCGATGCGGAGCCGGTCGCCCGGTCGAAGGGTGGGGAGCATATTGGCGCTCATCGCGCACAAGAGATACAGAACCACGGTCGCGAAGACATCCAGCGCAAGCTCTCGTTCCACCCGGGCGCGGGCGGACGAGCCGTCATCCCCCTCCCTTAGGAGCGCTTGGTGTTGGTTTGGCATTGTTGCTGCGTCGCGGAAATCTTGCCGCACGCCAGCGCCATGGTCTCGAAGGCGCGCCCGCACTTGAGCGCTTGTGGTAGGCTCTTTTCCCGATGGGGGCCGAAGCGCTCTTCGGCGTGTCATCATTCTTCATAAGAAAAACTCCTTACACGGAAAAAGCTCAGGCGCTTAGTGTAGTCCGCTTTGCGTCAGCTTGTAGGCGCAAATGGCGGGGCTGGCGCTGCCGATCCCGGTATTGGCGGGACTGGCTGTGTGGCCGTTTCCGCCGCTAGTGGTACAGACCTCGTTCGAGGAGTCCCTCGCGGCGAAATAAAGGCTCGAGGCATTAGAGCCTTCGGAGGTGTCGGCGCCGTCCACAATGATTCCACCGGAGCCGCCAACCGCGTCACTCGCGCTCAAACTCAGTGCGCCATGCAGGCTATTGCTAGTTAGGTTAAAGCTATAGACATTTTGGGGTTGTATCCCATTCGGGGTACCGAAGAATAACCAGTCGGTCGGCGTGCCGCTGGTGTTATAGAACTCCGTTAGCGGTGAGCACAGTGTGCTGGCCAGGCCGGGGGTGTCGGTAGTGGCATCGGCAACTATATAGCCGGAGGCTTGTAGCTGCATATTGGAGGCAAAGTTAAACTGTTGCAGGGTGACGCCACTGGTTGAGCTTGGGTTTCCCGATCCGCAGGCGTACAAGAAGGAAGTGGTAGTGGAAAATCCGCTGAAATAACTTTGACTGAAGGCGCCGCCGCTGATGGGCCATGTGCCGGCAGCAGTACTCGCAAATGTCGCCACGTTTGTCCCGGCAACAGCAGTAGAAGTAGACCCCGGAGTTCCTTGAGTGGCCGACGTCTTGAATTCGACGGCCGCCGCGGTGTGGTCATAATAGACCACCTGGGCCACCCCGGCGGCAGAGCCGGCGGAATTGTTGCCGTAGAACGCATAGAGAACGTGGTTGGTGGAATCCACGACGGGCGCGGCCTCGATGCCATCGGAGTTGGCGTGAGTGTTGTCGTTAGCGGCCAGCGAAAGCGGGGAATTCGTGATGGCGCCCCCGGTGGTGCCAGTGAAACCATACAGGTTACCGTTGCTGGAACCGACAAACACCGTGTCCGTAGCCCCATCGTAAACCGGCGGCGACAGCGACGCCGTGCCGGCGGCTACCGGCCAGGGACTCGCAGCGAGCGCCGGAGCGGTAGTGCTGCTGAACACATTGGTGATCTTGTACAGGCTTCCAGCGCTGTCGCCCACGTAACCGTTACCAGTCGCATAGTCCACATAAAGCGCGGAATAGGTGTCGCCGTGGCCGGCCGCTATCGAAAGCGTAAGGCAAAAAAGCGTGGCGGGCACGCTGGAACTGCAAGTAGCGGCCGTCGGCGCGGTCACCGTGCCGGTCTTCGTCCCCAGCGTAAGCACCTGCAACTGGAGTGGAGCGCTCGCACCCACGGTGGTAGGAGACACGATGTAAGCCACTTTGGTTCCATCCAGACTAAGCGCCACCGAGGCCGGGATGAGGCCAGTAGGCGAACCGGATTGGGTCACATTGTAAGCCCACTCGACTTGAGGCGTCGGATACGTGCCGCTGCCGCCGTTACTGCCGCTGGGGTTTGGACACCCGCCGCTCGACCCCACGTAAAGATTATTGACCCCAATCAGGTTCGCCTGGCTGGAGGTGCCTGCCACGTAGAGGCCATAAATAACAAAGTCGCTGCACGAGGCCGCGGCGATCGGGTTAAAGGTGTATTTGGCCGGATACACGTAGCGGATAGTCCAGTTGGAGGTCTGCTGCGAGAAATTCCAATCTCGCGCCAGAGCCGGAGTACTCGGAGCCGGAGTACTTTTGCGCGGAGGCGCTGGTAGTGGGATCCGGCCTATCCCCGGGGCAATCCCCGCTCCAGCGGCTGCCGCGGAGTTCACTTCGCCGTTCATCGCCGCCGCCAATTGCCTTCGCCACAGGGGCAGGTTCCGCCGCATCCATTGCATCCCATAGCGGGGGTCCCGCTGCGCGTCCAGTTGGGACTGCGCATCGCCACCGTCGGTGAAAACGAGATGGCTGTGGGTCCAGTCCGTGGGAAATCCAACCGCCAGAGCGGCGCCGTTGTCCTGGGCGATTAACGGGGCGGCAATCCAAACCGCCAGCGCCAAGGCGTGGAACGCTTTCCGGAATGGTCCGGCGGACCGGCCACCCTTCAGGGAAGGGGCTGCTGCGTCTCTTGCAGACCCAATGCGATCATGTCTAGTGAGCATTTAGGGACCTCCACCCGGTACTTGGGCTTTGGATTCACAACCCTCTAGTGTACACCCAGCCGCCCTGCTTCGATCCCCGGGGGTGCATTCCTGCTTCAAGTGATAAGTACTAGTACTAGCGCTCAGACAAAGAAATCGACTCGTTGCTGCGCTGTGGAAATCTCGCCGCACGCAAACGCCATGGTCTCGAAGGCGCGCCCGTACTTGAGCGCTAGCTTGTGGTAGGCCTGTTTCCCGGTGGGGGCCGAAGCGCGCTTCGGCGTGTCATCATTCTTCACAATAACCTCCTCTTAATGGGCGCAATAGCTGTCAACATCTGGCTCGCCAGTATACACCCCGGTGCCATCCTTCGATCCTCGGGGTTGCATTTCTCGGGGTTGCATTTCCGCCTAAGCGGCAAGGGCTAAACTTAAACTCGAACCGCTGAGGACGAGCTTCCCTCGACAACAGCTTGGTCCAGCCCGGGAGTCGGCGCTCGGGTTGCTTCCCAGCAAAGCGCCCTATCCTCCGCTCCGGCCGTTAGCAGTGTATCCGAAACCATGAAACAGGGCCAAGAAAAAACGTTTGACAAAGGGCAGCGCTCTCATACATGGCGCTTTGTTAGTGCTTTGTAGGCGTCGTTGGCGCGGCATCGTGGCGAAAGGGCAAGATTCGAGGATGACGAAAGGCGTATTCGCATGATCGCTCCTGTCTTACGGGGCGCTCTGCGACGCCTGGATGGCGTTCCCGCCGCTCAACGTCGAAAAATAGATGTTCGAGTCCCCTGGCGTTGCGCTGATGTTATCGACCACGATTCCGCTGGTACCACCGCTGTAGGCGGTGCCAACGATTCCCGACGGCCCCTGGTTGATGAAGGTCACTCCACCGCTTGTTGTCGTGGCGCCAAAACCTGTGGCCCACGCAGGCCCGGAGGCTGCCGAAGTTCCTGCCGTAGTTACTCGCTGCAGATTGTTGTTGCCGTCGACGATCACCGCCTTCAAAGCATAAGCGTGGCTGGCCGTGAAGCCCGTGAACGTAAACGGCCCTTGACTCGTCCATTGGGTGCTGCCGTCGCTGGTGACCGTACCGGCCGAGCCAGCGGCCGGCCAAGTCGGCTGAGAACTCCCGGACGTGCCCGCCGTCGTCACAACTTCGATGTTGAACGTGTTGTCAACGACCATTTGGCCCAACGAATAGCTGGTGCTCGCCAGCCAGTGGTTGACGGTAATGCCCATGACGCAGCCACCTCCACCGCAGCCGCTTGCCGAACCGCTGGCCTGTACGCCCAGGTAGATCCAGTCATAGGGAACGCTGTTTGCATTATTGTAGACTTCGGTGACCGGGGAACACTGCGTGCCCGCGCTGGTGAGCGTGGGCCCCGTAATAGCTGTGGCGCTCATCGCCCCGCTCGTTATAGGTATTTGGTATAGGATTGGCGTGCCAGCAGCAGTGTTGCTGCCCGTGTTCCCGCACACGTAGAGATTTCCCGTGCCGGTCGTATAGAACGCGTTATCGAAGGCGCCGTAGTAAAGCTGGGGGGGTGGGTCGCCGACGGGGCGACTGCTGCCGCTGCCGGCGCCGACGTACGTAGTCACAACCGGCGCCGTCCCCCAGCCTTTGCCGCCGGCGCCACTTGCGAAGTTCGTCGGAAATTGAAACACGGTGTTGTTGGCGGCGCCCGTAGCAAACAAGTACACCTTCCCGTTGGTGGAGTCCACGATCGGTCCCTCGAGGATGTCGTACTGTGCGGTGCTGATGTCGCTGTTGCCCGACACGGTCTGCACGCCCGCAGGGGTCGTTTCGTTCAGGGTGGTTGCGTAGTTAGTCGCGTATACAAGACCGCTGCTGTAATCGTACACCGGGCTGGTCATGCGGTTAAGGTTCGACCCAGACGCCGCCCCGGAAGAGACCGGCCACGGACTGCCGGCCTCCGCCGGAGTGCCTTTGAAGACCCCTGTGAATTTGTGGAGGGAAGAGTAGTAGCTACCCCCGCTATAAGAGTCGCCGACATAGATGATGTCGCCAGTGTAGTCGCAGAAAGGAGACGAAATGAGATCGTTTGGCGCAGCCTGGCCAGAAAGCGCGGTGAACGCCATCCTTAGAAGGCACGACCCACTTCCCGACTTACAAGTGACGTAAGTGGCCGGTACAGCGGTGACGGTGGGCGTAGCCGGGCTGCTCGCGGTGCCCTGACCGCTCGCAAATCTGAGCACATTCAGATAGGCAACGCTGGTGTTGGTGCTGATAAATGCCACCTGCGTACCGTCCAACGAGAGCGAGACCGAGGTTGAGATCGCGTCGCCGGTCGTCGTGTTGTAGGCCCAATAGACCGTGGGCACGGAACCGCAGCCGGGATTATAGAGGTTGGTGTAGGCGAGGATGGTGGCTTGGGTTGAACTTCCAGCCACGCTGGTGTTGAACACGACGAAGTCCGAGCAGCTCGGAGTTGACGTGGTAAAAGAATACTTGGCGGGGTAGTTGCCGGCGCCTACTGTGGCGCCGGTGCCCATGGGCTCGCTCCAGTCGGCGTTCAACCCGGCTTGCTTCTCCTCCCTGATCCTGAACCGCGGGGGCGGCAGGAATGGATCCCTGATCGGGGAAGTCGCCCTTTTACCCACGTTGTACAATTGATGCCAGTAGCGTGGATCCCGCTGGACTCGCTCCAAGTCCGCCTGATTCTGGGGCGGTGAGAAGATTAAGTGGCGATGGCTCCAATCCCAGGGATAACCAACCACGGGCGTTGGCTCCCGCTGGCCGACGATCGGGATGGCGGCGAAAGCGAACCCGAAAGCCAAGCTTAGGAACCGGGAAACCGAAGGCCAATTCCTACGCATCATCATATTTGGCGACCTCAAGATTCCTTTACTTTGGCTCACTTCTGGGGAAAAATCAATCCATCTATGGCTTAAATCGAGTACCGGTACTCAGATTCGTTCTTGTCTGTGCTCGCTCGAAGGCGCGCCCGCACTTGAGCGTCGGCTTCTGGTAGGCTTCTTTCCCGAAGGGGGCCAAAGCGCGCTTCGGCGTGTCGCGATCCCTCATAAAAAACTCCTTTCCCGGAAGAAGCTCAGGGCCTTACTTTAGTTCGGTTTGCGTCAGCTTATAGGCGCAAATATCGGCGCTGTCCCCAGGCGTGCCGATACCGTCGTTGCGGGGATTAGCGGCGCCGCTAGCGCCGCCAGTGGTGCAGGTCGTTCCAGGATGCAACGCGGTGAAATAAATGCTCGACGCTTGAGAAGAAGAGTCGGCGCCGTCCACAATGATGCCACTGGTGCCCAACGGGGTCGTCGAACTTATAGTCAAAGTCCCCGAGGTCCCTGCGGCATTGCTGGTTATGTCGACGCTGTCTATGTTGCTCACTGCTGGGACGCCCACGAATAACCGGTCGGTACTGCCGTTTAAGAACTCCGTCACCGGCGAGCATAGGTCGTCGGGGAAATTGGCCGAGTCATAGCCAGTCGCAGTGAGGACGTTCACTTCGCTGACGGTGCTTTGGAGTATTCGGTTGGAGTCAAACCGAAACTGTTGCAAGCTGACGCCGTACGGGTTTCCCGAAGTATGCGATCCGCAGGAATACAAGAACGAAGCGCTGCTGGAAAAGGAATTGAAATAACTTTGGCTAAAGGCGCCGTCGGGGATTGTCCAGCCCGTTACGGTATTTATGAAAGCCGCCTTGTTTGTCCCAGCGGTAGTAAGAGCGGCCGTAGCGCTGCCGCTGAAGGTTGGAGTCGAAGTAAAGACCACCTGGGCCGCCTCGGCGCCGGCGCCCGCTGAATTCTTACCATAGAATGCATAGAGGACGTGGTTGGTGGCGTCCACAATGGGCGGGGAGTAGATGCCGTAGGAGGTGTCGCCATCGGAGACGGAATTGGCGGCTAGAGTAAGCGGGGACCCACTGATGCCGCTATGAGTGGTGGCATTGAAACCGTACAGTTTGCCGTCGCTGGAACCGACGAACACCGTGTCCGTAGCCGCATCGTAAACCGGCGCGCCCAGGACCCCGCTGCCGGCTGTTATTGGCCAGCCCGAAGCGATTGCCGGAGCGGCGCCGCCGGCGCTGAACAAATTAATAATTTTGTAAAGGTGTCCGCTGTTGTCGCCCACGTAACCGGCGTCATGTGTGTAGTCCGCAAAAATCGCGGAATGGTTGGCGACCGATCCGAGGGTAACAGTGCAGAGCGATGGGCCGGCTGTGTTACAGGCGCCAAAAGCGCTGGGTAAAATCGGGGCGGTTATAGTTCCGCCGCCGGGCCCCAGAGTCAGCACGTGCAAAACCGATGTACCCCCATTCACGACGTAAGCAACCTTCGTGCCCGTCAAATTCAGCGCCACGGAGCCCGGAATGTTGCCGGCAGCGCCCACATTAAAAGCCCATTTCACCTGGGGGGTCGGCGCGCTGCCGCTGCCGCCGTTATTGCCGGAGGGGGAGCCACATAAAGGGCTGGTGCTAGTCTGCCCCACGTAAAGATTATTGACTCCAACCAAGTCGGCCTCGGGCGAGCCTATGTCGTTCCAGAGCCCATAAATAACAAAGTCGTTGGTGCAATCCGCGTTGGCGATCGGATTAAAGGTGTACTTGGCCGGATACGAGTAGGGGGCAACGCCGGCGTCGGCGATGTTGCCTGTCCAGAGGTCGAAATTCCAATCGCCCTTCAAGTCGGGGTTGGGCTCCTCTCTCCGCGGCCGGGGGACCAGGGGAATCCGCCCCAGCGCCAACTCCTCTCCGGCGGCTGCCGCGGAGTTCACTCCGCCGTTCACCGCCGCCAATTGGTTTCGCCACAGGGGCAGGCTCCGCCGCATCCATTGCATCCCATAGCGGGGGTCCCGCTGCGCTTCAAGTTGGGACTGCAGGGAACCACCGTCGGTGAAAATGAGGTGCTTGTGACTCCAATCCGTGGGAAACCCTACCGGCTGAGCGGCGCCGTTGTCCTGGGCGATTAACGGGCCGGCAATCCAAGCCGCCAGTAGCAAGGCGTGGAGCGCTTTCCCGAATGGTCCGGCGGACCGGCTACCTTTCAGGGAAGGGGCCGCCGCGTTCCTCGCAGACCCAATTCGCTCGAGCCTATTGATCATTGAGGAACCTCCACCCGGTATTCCAGTATTTTGGCTCTGGAATCCACAAATCCGCTCCATTGTACACCCAGCCGCTATCCTTCGATCCTCGGGGGACGAGCTGAGAATTGTCCCCTCCCATCAGGAGCGCTTGGTGTTGGTTTGGCATTGTTGCTGCGTTGCGGAAATCTTGCCGCACGCCAGCGCCATGGTCTCGAAGGCGCGCCCGCACTTGAGCGCCGGCTTGTGGTAGGCTTGTTTCCCGCTTGGAACCGGGGCGCGCTTCGGCGTATCGTCATCCTTCACAAGAAACTCCTTTCACGGAAAAAGCTCAGGCGTTTAGTGTAGTCCGCTTTGCGTCAGCTTGTAGGCGCAGATGGCGGAGGCAGCGCTGCCGATTCCGGTGTTGCCGGGACTGGCTGTACCGCTAGTGGTGCAGGTCTCCCCCCCCGCGGTGTCCCTCGAGACAAAATAAAGGCTTGACGCATTAGTAAGGGGGTCCGCGCCGTCCACAATGATTCCACCGGAGGCGCCAACCGCGTCGCTCGCGCTCAAACTCAGTGCGCCATGTAGGCCCTCGCTAGTTATGTTAAAGCTTACGACCCTTGCGGGCGGCGTCTCATTCGGGAGGCTGAAGAACAACCAGTCGGTCGCCGTACCGCTGGTATTATAAAACTCCGTTAGCGGCGAGCATGGTGTGCTGCTCACGCCGGGGGTGACGGTAGTGAGATTGGAAACTATAGAGCCGGAGGTTTGTAGCTTCATATTGGCGTCAAAGTAAAACTGTTGCAAGCTGACGCCAGCGGTTGTGGTTTCAGCTCCGCAGGCGTACAAGAAGGAAGTGCTAGTCGAAAAGCCGTTGAAATAACTTTGACTGAAGGCGCCGTCGCTGATGGGCCATGTGTTGGCGGCAGTATTCGCAAATGTCGCCACGTTGGTCCCGGCAACGGCAGTAGAAGTAGACCCCGGGGTCCCCGCGCTGCCCGAGACGAATTTGACGGCCGCGGCGCTGTGATCATAATAGACCACCTGGGCCACCCCGGCGGCAGTGTCGGCGGCATTGGCGCCGTAAAACGCATAGAGAGCGTGGTTGGTGGAATCCACGACGGGCGCGGCCTCGATGCCACAGGAACCGTTGCGCGCGGTGTTGCTATAGGCCAGCGAAAAAGGGGAAC
The DNA here is from genome assembly GCA_050012095.1 of Bryobacteraceae bacterium. Lineage (GTDB taxonomy): Bacteria > Acidobacteriota > Terriglobia > Bryobacterales > Bryobacteraceae > BOG-224. The sequence goes on from JBEKHV010000009.1 coordinate 11,084, forward strand.
CGGTGATGGCGGCCCCGGTGGTGCCAGTGAAACCATACAGGTTACCGTCGGCGGAACCGACAAACACCGTGTCCGTAGCCCCATCGTAAACCGGCGGCGACAGCGCCGCCGAGCCGGCAGTCATTGTCCGGGTGATCGCCGGAGCGGTAGTGCTGCTGAACACATTGCTAATCTGGTACAGGCTCCCAGCGTCGTCGCCCACGTAACCGTTACCAGTCGCATAGTCCACATAAATCGAGGAAACGGTGTTGGTGTGGCCGGCGTTTATCGAAAGCGTAAGGCAAAAAAGCGTGGCGGGCACGGTGGAACTGCAAGTAGCGGCCGTCGGGGAGGTCACGGTTCCGGTCTTGCTCCCCAGCGTAAGCACCTGCAACTGGAGTGGAGCTAGTGGAGTTGAACTCACGGCGGTCGGAGTCAGGACGTAAGCCACCTTGGTTCCATCCAGACTAAGCGCCACCGAGGTCTGGATCTTGCCGGTAGTCGAACCGGATTGGGTCACATTATAAGCCCACTCAACTTCCGGCGTCGGCGCCGAGCCGCTGCCGCCGTTACTGGCGATGGTGGAACACCCGCCGCTGCTCCCCACGTAAAGATTATTGACCCCAATCAGGTTTGCCTGGCCGGTGGCGCCTGGCACGTTGAGCCCAAAAATAACATAGTCGTGGGCGCAATCGGCCGTGGCGATCGGGTTAAAGGTGTATTTGGCCGGATACGCGTAGCGCAGCACGTAGGTACTGGTCTGCTGCGAGAAATTCCAGTCTTGCCCCAGAGTCGGAGTACCCTTGCGCGGAAGCGCTATTGGTTGCGTACCGCCTATCCCCAGCGTACGCTCCGCTCCAGCGGCTGCCCCGGAGTTCACTCCGCCGGGCATCGCCGACGCCAATTGCTCTCGCCACCGGGGCGTGTTCCGCCGCATCCATTGCATCCCATAGCGGGGATCCCGCTGCGCGGTAAGTTGGGACTGCGCACCGCCACCGTCGGTAAAAATGAGATGGCTGGTACTCCAGTCGGTGGGATATCCGACCGGTTGAGCGCCGTTGTCCTGGGCGAGTAACGGGACGGCAATCCAAGCCGCCAGCATCGCCAACAGCAAGGCGCGGAGCGCTTTGCAGAATGGTCCCGCGGACCGGCCATATTTCAGGGAAGGGACTCCTGCGTCCCTTGCACCGCCCGCCGTGTCGGCATTCTTCATGGAAAATCTCCTTTCGAGGCGCTTACTTCAGGCCGCTTTGCGTCAGCTTGAAGAAGCAAATTTCACTGTAACTGTCCGAGACGCCGATACCGGCGTTGGCGGGACTGGCGCTGGTGGTATTGGTGCAGGCGCCAACTCCCTGACCCATCAACCCGGTGAAATAAAGGCTGGACGCTTGGGAGGAAGGGTCGGCGCCGTCCACAATGATGCCGCTGGTGCCGCCAACCGGGGTCGTCGAACTTGTACTCAAAGTCCCCGAGGTTCCTGCGCTATTGTTAGTTATGTCCACGCTGTAGACGCCGTTCGTTGCTGGGACGCCCACAAATAAGTAGTCGGTGGACGTGCCGGTGTTATAGAACTCCGTCACCGGCGAGCATAGGTCGACGAGGGGTCTGAACGGGCTCTCGCCAGTCGTAGTAAGGGTATTCACTACGCTGACGGTGCTTTGGAGTACGCGGTTGCTGTCAAACCGAAACTGTTGCAAGGTGACGCCGTAAGGGCTTCCCGAGGTATACGACCCGCAGGTGTACAGGAACGAGGTGTTAGGGGAAAAAGAATTGAAATAACTTTGACTAAAGGCGCCGTCGGGAATGATCCAGCCCTGTACGGTAGTCTGAAGAGCCGTCATGTTGGTCCCCGCAACAGCGGTAGAAGTCGTCCCCGGAGTCCCCGCAGTGAGAGCGTCGGTTGCAATTCCGTCGCCCGCGACGAGTTCGACCTTCCCGGCGGTGTGATCGTAATAGACCACCTGGGCCACGCCGCCGCAAGTATTACTGGCTGTGCAACCGGCCAAACCACCGTGGCCGTGATAATAATTGGAATCGAAGAACGCATAGAGAACGTGGTTGGTGGAATCCACGATGGGCGCGGAGTTCATGCCAGGTCTTGAAAGGCTGTCGGTTCCGGCCAGCGAAAGCGGGGACCCAGTGACGGCGGCTCGGGTGGTTGCATTGAAAGCGTACAGATAGCCGTCGTTGGAAGCGACAAACACCGTGTCCGTAGCCAAATCGTAAACCGGCGCGGTCAGAATCCCGCCGCCGGCGGCTATGGGCCAGCCCGAAGCGATCGCCGGAGCGGTACCGTTGACGCTGAAGAAATTAGTAATCTTGTAAAGCCATCCGCTGTTGTCGCCCACGTAACCGGTATCGGTCGTATAGTCCACAAAAGGCGAGGAGTTGGTGTCGTAGCTCGAACTCGAGAGAGTAACATTGCAGATCGATGGGGCAGCCGTGCCACAAGCGCCAAAACCAGAGTACGGGGCGGTTATGGTTCCAATCGCGCCGCTCCCCAGGGTGAACACCTTTAACACCGGACTAGACGGACCAGAAGTACTAGTGGGCCAACTGTGAACGTAAGCTACCTTAGCGCCATCCAGACTAAGCGCCATAGACGTCGTAACGAATTGGCCCGACAAACTCCCCGTGCCGAAAGCCCACTTGACTTGGGGCGTCGGCGCCGAGCCGCTGCCACCGTTACTGCCGGAGGGGGTGCCACACAAGGGGCTGGTGCTAGTCTGCCCCACGTAAAGATTTGTGATCCCCATCAGGTTCGCCTGGGTCGAAAACCAGGCCTCATTTGCGCCAAAAACGACAAAGTCGCTGGCGCAGCTCGCCGCGCCGATCGGGTTGAAAGTGTATTTGGCCGGATACATGTAGGGTGCAACGGAGGCGCCGTCGTTGGTTCTCGAAGTGTTGAAATTCCAGTCTCCCTTCAGATCGCTCTCGGGCGGACTCCTCGAATCGAGCGGACGCTTCGGAATTGGCGGTCTCCGGACTAGCTCCGGCGCACTCTCCGCTTCGGCGCCTGCCGCCATGCCCGGGCTGTTCGCAACCTGCGGCAATTGCTGCTGCCACCGGGGCGCGTTCCGCCGCATCTGTTGCATCGAGTAGCGGGGATCCAGCCGGGCGTCAAGTTGGGACTGCGTATCGCCACCGTCGGTGAAAATGAGATGATTGCTGCTCCAGTCCGTGGGAAACCCAACCGGTTGAGCGGCGCCGTTGTCCTGGGCGATTAACGGGACGGTAATCCAAGCCGCCAGCAACAAGGCGGGGAGCGCTTTCCCGAATAGTCCGGCGGACCGGCCACTTTTCAGGGAAGGGGCTGCCGCATTCCTTGCAGACCCAATGGGATCGAGCCTATTGAGCATTGAGCAACCTCCACCCCGTATCTGGACTGTGGAGTCACAGATCTTCTCTAATTGTACACCTAGCCGCCACCCTTCGATCCTTGAGTGACATTCCCGCTTTAAGTGATAAGTACTAGTACCAGTACCCAGACAAAGGAATTAACAGAGCAGAACAGGAGCGCCGCGCGGCCGCCCCGCCTGGCGCAAAACGCGGGAAACCATGCGCCCGATCGGTCCAGGGTTGCGTCTTAGCGGTATTTCCCGCCCTTCCCAGATAACTCTTGTCATCCGCCCAACAATTGCCCCGGGGAAAACGGCGGGTTCGCATGAGGCAGGGGATCGCCGCGGGTAGTCAAAACGCCATCGGCCGACCGGTCAATCCCGATCGGCCGATGAATGCACAGCCGCTCCTCTCGTCTGAACAACGCCATATCCCCCAAGCTAATTGCCTGTGCGTCCGTTCACTCGATGCGGAGCAGGTCGCCCGGCCAAAGGGTAGGGAGCATACTGGCGCCCATCGCGCACAGAGACACAGAACCATGATCGCGGAGGACTTCCAGCGCAAGCTCTCGTTCCACCCGGGCGCGGGCGGACGAGCCGTCATCCCCCTCCCTTAGGAGCGCTTGGTATTGGTTTGGCATTGTTGCTGCGTCGCGGAAATCTTGCCGCACGCCAGCGCCATGGTCTCGAAGGCGCGCCCGCACTTGAGCGCCGGCTTGTGGTAGGCTCTTTTCCCGATGGGGGCCGGAACGCGCTTCGGCGTGTCATCATTCTTCGTAGGAAACTCCTTTCACGGAAAAAGCTCAGGCGCTTAGTGTAGTCCGCTTTGCGTCAGCTTGTAGGCGCAGATGACAGCGCTAGCGCTGCCGATCCCGGTGTTGGCGGGATTGGCTGTGCCGCTAGTGGTGCAGTTCGCGCTCGTGGCGTCCCTCGAGGCGAAATAAAGGCTTGACGCATTAGAGATGGAAGTGTCGGCGCCGTCCACAATGATTCCAGCGGAGGAGCCAACGTTGTCACTCGCGCTCAAAGTCAGTGCGCCATGTAGGGTCTCGCCAGTTAGGTTATAGCTGACGACCCTTGCCGGTGGGGGCTCATTCGGAAGGCTAAAGAATAACCAGTCGGTCGCGGCGCCGCTGGTATTATAGAACTCCGTTAGCGGCGAGCATAGTGTGTTGCCCGCGCCGTTAGTTGAAGCGGCGACATTGGAAACTGTATACCCGGAGGATAGCAGCTTCATATTGGAGTCAAAGTTAAACTGTTGCAAGCTGACACCCCACGGGCTTGACGTTGAATTGGTTCCGCAGGCGTACAAGAAGGAAGTGTTCGTGTCAAAGCCGCTGAAATAACTTTGACTAAAGGCGCCGTCGCTGATGGGCCACATGCCGGCTGAAGTAGTCGCAAATGTCGCAAGGTTCGTCCCGGCAACGGCGGTAGAAGTAGACCCTGGCGTCCCCGCAGTGGCCGACGTCTTGAATTCGACGGCCCCAGCGCTGTGATCATAATAGACTACCTGGGCCACTTGGGCGGCAGTGCTACCGGCATTGGTGCCGTAGAACGCATAGAGAACGTGGTTGGTGGAGTCCACAACGGGCGCGGCCTCGATGCCATCGGATGCGGCGTGAGTGGTGTCGCTAGCGGCCAGCGAAAGCGGGGAATTGGTGATGGCGCCCCCGGTGGCGCCAGTGAAACCATACAGGTTACCGTTGCTGGAACCGACAAACACCGTGTCCGTAGCCCCGTCGTAAACCGGCGGCGACAGCGACGCCGTGCCGGCAGTTATTGTCCGGGTGATCGCCGGAGCGGTAGTGCTGCTGAACACATTGCTAATCTGGTACAGGCTTCCAGCGTCGTCGCCCACGTATCCGTTACCAGTCGCATAGTCCACATAAATCGCGGAATAGGTGTTGGTGTGGTTGGCCGTTATCGAAAGGTTAAGGCAAAAAAGCGTGGCGGGCACGCTGGAACTGCAAGTAGCGGCCGTCGGGGCGGTCACTGTGCCGGTCTTGGCCCCTAGCGTAAGCACCTGCAACTGGAGTGGAGCGGATGAACCCACGGCGGTCGGAGTCAGGACGTAAGCCACCTTCTTGCCATCCGCACTGAGCACCACCGAGGTCCGGATCTGGCCGGTAGTCGAACCGGATTGGGTCACATTATAAGCCCACTCAACTTCGGGCGTCGGGGCCGTGCCGCTGCCGCCGTTACTGGCGATGGTGGAACACCCGCCGCTGCTCCCCACGTAAAGATTATTGACCCCCATCAGGTTCGCCTGGCCGGTGGCGCCTGGCACGTTGAGTCCAAAAATAACATAGTCCTTGGCGCAATCGGCCACGGCGATCGGGTTAAAGGTGTATTTGGCCGGATACACGTAGCGCAGAACGTAGGTAGTGGTCTGCTGCGAAAAATTCCAATCTCGCGCCAGAGTCGGAGTACTCGGAGCCGGAGTACTCTGGCGCGGAGGCGCTGGTAGTGGTCTCCGGCCTATCCCCCACGGATCCGACGCCAGTTGCTCCCGCCACCGGGGCAGGTTCCCCCGCATCCATTGCATCCCATAGCGGGGGTCCCGCTGCGACTCGGTTTGGGATTGCACGGAACGGCTGGCGGTGAAAATGAGATGGTTGCTGCTCCAGTCCGTGGGAAACCCAACCGGCTGAGCGCCATTGTCCTGGGCGATTAACGGGACGGCAATCCAAGCCGCCAGCAGCGCCACCAGCACGCCGTAGAGCGCGTTCCAGATTGGTCCGGCGGACCGGCCGCCTTCCAGGGAATGGGCTGCTGCGTTCTTTGCAGACCCCATGTAATCTCCTCTATCGAGCATTGAGGGACACCTCCACCCGGTATCCGGGCTTTGGATGCACGAGTCCTCTCCAGTGTACACCCAGTCCCACCCCCTCCGATCCTTGGGATTGCATTCCCGCTTCAAGTGATAAGTACTAGTACCGGCTCTTAGGCAAAGGAATCAGCAGAACACAGCCCGGCCGGCCCATCGCGCACAGAGATACAGAACGGTGATCGCGGAGGATTTCCAGCGCAAGCTCTCGTTCCACCCGGGCGCGGGCGCAGGAGCCGTCAGCCCCCTCCCATCAGGAGCGCTTGGTGTTGGTTTGGCATTGTTGCTGCGTCGCGGAAATCTTGCCGCACGCCAGCGCCATGGTCTCGAAGGCGCGCCCGCACTTGAGCGCCGGCTTCTGGTAGGCTCTTTTCCCGATGGGGGCCGGAACGCGCTTCAGCGTGTCATCATCCTTCATAGAAAAGCTCCTTCACGGAAAAAGCTCCGGGCCTTACTGCACCCCTCCCTGCGTGCGCTGCACCGCGCAGCCGCCCGCACTGCCGCCCGTACAACTGGCGACGCCAAGGGTGGAAAAGTACAAACTCGAGGCGTGGCCCAGCGCGCTCACGTTATCCACCACGATGCCGCTCGTCCCGCCAGACTCAGCGCCAGTGGCCTGGGGTATCGTGGGTAATCCGCTGGTGATATCAAACGATTCGACGCACCCGCCGCTATCTCCGCCGAACGCACAATTGCCTTGCACGCCGACGAACAGCCAATCCTTACTGGTGTTGTATATCTCGGCGAGCGGGGAGCACTCCCTCGGGGCGAGGTTGGTTCCGGCGGTGGTTCCAACCGCCAATGAACTTCCAGGGGTGCCGGAGGGCATGACACCCGCGGAAAAGGGTATCCGGTAGAGGGTGGGGATGGCCGTCGCGCCAACGCCGCAGACATACAAGTTCCCGGTGCCCCCCCCGGTGTAATACGTGTTGTCGAAGGCGCCGATACGGGTTTGTTGAAAGGAAGCGTTTGCACTCCCCAAGGTGGCGGTGACGGCGCCCGTGAGCGTCGTAGAGACCTGAACCACTACCGGCGCTTGCGTGGTGGGGGCCCGGCCGAAGAACATGATCTTTGCTTTGCTCGAATCCATGATGGGCGGATCATCCATGCCTTCAGAAACGCTGTCAAAGTACCCGGTGACGCGTCCTCCGAAACAGGGCGCCGTGCAGGCGCCGGCAGTGCTGCCAGTGTCGCGCCAGTAGTCCATCCCGCCCGCTCTGTCGCCCGTGTAGATATTCTTCGTCGCATAATCGAATATCGGGCTATTAAGCGAAGCCGCCGTGCCGATCGAAATTCCCGAGGCCCAGGCGCCCGTCGCCTTGGCTGGGGTCCCAGTGAAAACGTTGATAATCTTCCACAGCGTGCCGGCAGCGTCTCCCACGTACAGACTGTCCGTTGAGTAGTCATAATACGGCGCCGAACTGCCATTCGCGGCGGTGGTGTAGGTCAGCTTGAAATCGCAGGAGTCTGTGGTGGGATTGGTGCATGTCCCCGAAGTGATCACGTGATCCGGCACAACCGGCGCGGCTACGGTTCCCTGCGTCGCAGGATGTCCCGAACCGTCCCTTTTAGGGTGCAGGACGTGAAGAACGGAACCGCCACTGATACTCTCAACGTAAGCTACCTTCGTGCCGTCAAGAGAAACGACCGGCGACAAATAGACGTTGCCGCCCGTTCCGGTATGGGTGTCGTAGGCCCAAACCACGGTCGGACCGCCGGAGCCGCAGGTCCCGGCATCGCTGCCGCCCGCGAGAGAGGAGCCACCCCAGGCGAAGCCCGTGAGAGTTCCCCCCACGGTAATGGCGTTTCCGGCGCTGCCAGCCGTGGAAGCAGTGACCGTCACAAGGTTAGCGGACGAAGTCGCGGTCGCGCCAAGCAATGCCGGGGAGCCGTGGCAGGAGTTGATCGCCGCCGCGAGGTTGGTTGCCGCCGTCGTGGTGCTGGTGGCGTCCACAAAGGTGCCCGCGGTTGAGCTGGTGCAAGCGTTGCTGCCGCTGCCTACAGGCGTCAGGGTAAGAGTGTTCGAGCCATTCTTGATCGTAACGGTGCCCGTCGTGGAGTTCGAAGAGAACGTCCCGATGACAGTGGCAGTGGTAGTCGGACCGGAATAGAGCTGATTGATGCCCACGACGCTCGGCTGCGTACTGGACGCGGCCACAGCCAAGGGAAACAGGACGAAGTCGTCGGTGCAGCTTGGGGCGGCGTTGATGTCCAAGGTGAACTTGGCAGGAAACGAGGCTAGAGAAATGGCGGCCGCCGCGCTCCCTCCCAGCGAAACGCTCCAGTCACCGTCAGGCCTGCCGATTGCTTGAATACGCCCGCGCGAGGGCATCCGCGGGGGCATCCAGGGTCCGGGTTCCAAAGCCGTGACATGTGCCGCGCCGCCTGCCTCCGCGTCTGCCTCGCCGGTTGCCTCCGGCGTCACTGCGTTGCCATCCGGCGCGGCCAAATATTTTTCCAAACCGGCGTTGCTAAGGGAGCGGGGGGGTAAATTGCGCTTGAAGAATTGCTGCCAGAAACGGGGGTCTTTCTGGATATCTGCGGCGTTCTGAAAGGAATTGGGTCCAGAAAAGACGAGGTGCGCGTGGGTCCAATCCTGCGGCAGGCTGATCTTGGGCGGCGCGTTGTTGCCAACCGTCTGAGCGGCGCCGTTGTCCTGGGCGATTAACGGGACGGCAATCCAAGCCGCCAGCAGCAAGGCGTGGAGCGCTTTCCGGACTGGTCCTGCCGACTGGCCGCCTTTCAGGGAATGGGCTGCTGCGTTCTTTGCAGACCCAATGTAATCTCCTCTATTGAGCATTGAGGAACCCTCCACTTCGCATTTCCGTTTGGGGCTTCCCAGGAGCCTTCCACATCGGCGCAACGATGGTGTCCTCCGTACCCCCCCGAGCGACGTATTCGCCCTTCTTCCGAAATCGTTCCCCCGTCTCTCGCCGCCGCGCCATCTCCGCGTCTCCCGGTCGACCCACTTCCCAGCCCCGCTCGATCCGCAGTTCGGCACACGTCTCCTTCATTTGTTGCGATTAGTATACGCTCCTGAACGTCGATATACCAGGGCCAAAATGGGCCAAACGTTCTAGTACTTCAGCGACTTCCCACCCATTCTAGCATTATCCCCTAAACCAAGATCTCGCCGGTTCACGAGGGGCTCCACCCGCTCCCCTTCGGCGCCCCGAAACCCCAGCGTTTTCTCCTCGCCGTTGGCTCGTTCCGCCCGGATTCTGCAAGGCGGTTCGGCAGGAGGCCGGCAATCTGCCCCTTTAGATCCCCCTCACACGGCGGCAGGGCGCGCTGGGGAGGGCTGCTTCCGCGAGGTTTGCGCCACGCCGAGGATATCCAGAATACGGCCCACGCCTTGAGGAAGATCGTAATGCTCGAGGAAAGCCTGGCGCGCGCGCCCCCCGGCCGCATGGACGAGATCCGGGTCGGAAGCCAGCGCTTGCAGAAGATCCACGAGCGCAGCCGAGTCGCCGGGCTCGATGCGCCAGCCGCAGCCGAAACGCTCGATCATCTGGGCCGGCGTACCGCCCGCGGGACCGATGTAGAGGAATGGCCGGCCCGCGGCCATGAGCGCGTACGTCTTGCTGGGTACGACTGAGCCGCAGGTGGCGGGATGCTGGGTGACGAGGCCGATGTGGCAACTCCCGAGGTGCTCGCCAAGGCGCGCCCGGTCCTGGTAGGGAATGTAGACCGCGCTTGTGATATTGGCGGAGCGGCAGCGGGCTTCCAGCCGGTCCCGGCGGGGCCCCGCTCCGGCAAAAACGAAGCGGAAGCGCGCGGGATCGGCGAGGCTCTCCATGGTTTCCTCGATGGTGTCCACATCGTGGGCGCGGCCCAGGTTGCCGGAATAGAGGACGGTCAGCGGAAGATGGGGCGGAAACGGCCGAGGTGAGATGACTGAACCATCGGCCCAGTTCTCGGCCACCGCTATTTTGTCGGATGGCGTCCCGCGGGCGATCAAGCGCCCGCGCATGCTCGCCCCGAGGGCGATGACGCGGTCGGCGCGGCGGCGGGAAAAGTCCGCCAGCGCGCCGATCGCACGGTCCAGGAAAGAGCCGCGGCGAAGAACGGCAAGATCGACGGCGATATCGGGGTAGACGTCCATTTCCCAACTGAAGTGCCTGGCCCCGCGCAGGAGTTTCATGAGAGTGCCGATGAGCGACAGCAGCGGCGGCGTGGTGAGGGTGAGAACCACGTCCGGGCGGGGGCCAAAGAGGGTATGGTACAGAGCGCCAACATAAAAGCTGGCATAGGAAGACAGGCGGGCGACGTGGCCGTGCCCAAAACCGACAGCCGGCAGACTGCGGACGGTAAAGCCGGGCGCCTCGCGGCCGCCGGCGTGGCCCCCATCGGCATACGCCGTCCCGGCGCAGACTACCGTGACAGAGTGCCCCCCGGCGGCCAGCGCCCGCGCCACGTCGGAGAGAAGCTGGCCGGTGGGGGCGTCATCTGGGGGAAAGAACTGGTTGAGAAGCAGGAATCTCATGGGAGTCACTATTATCCCGTGCAAGCGGGCACTGAAAGCCGCCTACGTTCGCGAAGGCGGCGCGCTCACTGAGGCTTGGCCCTCAGGTCGAAGGCGCTCTTCGCCGCTCCGGCGCAGTTCAAGTAACTTAGCGTCCACCAGAGAACGGTACCAGAGCGCCTGAAAGAAATGGTAAGCGAAACCCTCGGCTCCGTCTAGAAACCCCGCTCTAAGGAGGTAACGGTACGCCCAATACAGCCACGCCCTAATAAAGAGCGGAAAACGCCGGTAAAACCCTTCCTTCAGCCGGCGTTTGGCCTTGGCTTGCCCGTGAAGGCGGTCGGAGGTGGGATGCCGCGAAGAAAGGTCGCGGCACTCGCGAATCGCGTAGCCATTGTGTTTCTCTATCCAGTGAGTCAGTCCCTTTCTGTTCTCGTGGACCAAGTCGGCATGGATTTTGACGGTAGCTCCGGAATCGAGCGAGACGTGTTCGTCCATCCAACGGTCCTCGCATCGTCCCGCTCCACGGCGCCACACGCGCAGCAACCACGTCGGATACATGCCGCCATGACGGATCCAACGGCCAAGAAAATGGATTCGAAGGCGCACCATACCGCCGGCTACGCTCGCGGGCGCGCCGGCGAGTCTGTTCAACTCGTCGCGAAGCTCTGGCGTCAGGGCCTCATCCGCATCCAGGCGTAAGACCCAACCCGCGGAGCTGGAGATATTGTCGAGCGCCCAGTTGAACTGCGTGGCGTAGTTAGTCCAAGGATTGGAGAGGACGGTTGCTCCCAGACTGCGAGCCAGCTCCGGCGTGCCATCCGTACTTCCGCAATCTATGACGAACACCTCGGCGGACAGTCCTTCCAGACTCCGCAGGCAATAGGGGAGATTCGTCGCCTCGTCCTTGGTCAGGATGACGACCGCGATATGGGGGTTCGTCACGGTATTCGAGTCCGCGCGCAAAATGGCTGTTTCCCGTCAGCTTCGGTTCGGGTCCGTGCTGTCGGTCAGGACCCGCATTTTGATAAAGCGCGCGGGATTGCCCGCCACAACGGCCCACGGAGCAACGTCGCGGTTGACAACGGACCGCGCCCCCACCACGGCGCCTTCACCAACGTTCACCCCCGGGCCGAGAAAAGCGCCCGCGCAAACCCACGCATGGCTCCCTATGCGTATGGGGGTCGAGACTAAGGGCATCGATTTTCTTGTGTAATCATGCGTGGCGGTGCAGATATAGGCGTATTGCGAGACCGTGCAACATTCACCCAGCGAGACGGGCGCAACATTGTAACAGTCCACAAAAGGAGCGAGGCAAGCATAGTGTTTCATCGTCAGATTCCATGGCGCCCATATGCGCACGCTCGGGTGAATCACGGCTCCCGTCTCAATCCGCCCGCCGAACATCCGAAGTAGGAACCGCCGCCATCCATGGAAAACCTTGGGACTGGGCCGAAACGCTAGAATGTACGCCGTCGCCCAAACGCTGCGCATAAGTCTGTTACCCAGATTGTGAGGGCTAGGTATGCTCCCCCGGCTCGGGCCCGTGGGATGCGCCGGCGATGCGTCTGCTGGAATCATGCGATGTGCTGAGTCGGCGCGCCCGGCTGCGCCCTTACGACGCCGAGCCAGCTTACAAACCGTGCTACGCCTTCGGAAAAGGCGGTCTCCGGACGATAGCCGAGCAGCGACCTCGCTTTGTGAATGTCCGCGCAGGTGCGCGGCACGTCGCCGGGCTGTTCGGGTTGCGGGTCGAGCACGGCCTTCTTGTTCAATGCGCCCTCGATGCAGCGGATCATGTCCCGCAGCGTTATGGGATTGCCGTTCCCCAGGTTGATCACCTCATAGGCGCTGGACCGGTATTCCATGGCGGCGCGAATTCCGGCGACAACGTCGTCTACATACGTGTAATCGCGGCTCGAGGATCCGTCTCCGTACATGGCCGCCCGTCGGCCGTCGAAGATCGCCTCCGTGATCTTGCGGATGGCGAGATCGGGCCGCTGGCGGGGGCCGTACACGGTGAACAAGCGAAGCGCGAGGAAGCGGATGCCGTACAAGCGCGAGTAGACGTGCCCGAGGAGCTCGCCGCTGACCTTCGTGGCGGCATACGGGCTGATGGGAAGCAGGACGTGGTCGTCTTCGCTCCACGGCGTTCTGGGGTTGATGCCGTAAACGCTGCTGGAGGAGGCGAAGACGAACTGCGGAACGCCAGCAGCGCGGGCGAAATCGAGTACGTTCTGGAACCCCGCCACGTTGACGCGTACGTATCCCGCCGGGTCGGCTATCGACGGGCGGACGCCCGCCTTGGCGGCGAGGTGGACAATGCAGTCGACCGGCGTCGGGACTGAAGCAAGGGCATCCGGGTTGCAGATATCGGCCTCCACTAGGCGGAAACCGGGCAAGAGCGAACAGCGGGCAAGGTTGGCCTGCTTGAGACTGCGGGGGTAAAACGGGTCGAAGTTGTCGGCCACGGTGACGCGCGCGCCTTCGGCGAGCAGCGTCTCGGCGAGGTGGCTGCCGATGAACCCGGCGCCGCCGGTTATGAGGCAATGCATTGGGTCTCCACTTTGCTCCCCGCGGAATCGGGAAAAACGCGTTCGGGCATGGGGCCGCACCCCAGCACCCAATCGTTCACCGCCGTCATCTGCTCGCCGATCGCCGGCCAGGAAAAACACGATTGAACCAACTCCACCCCCCGCGCGCCCATGGCGGCGCGCTCCTCGGGCCTCCGGCTCAACATGTCCCGTAAAGCGCCTTCGATCTCGCGGTCCGAGGGACCCACCACCGCCCCGCAGCCCATCTGGGCGACTTCCGGAAAGTTACAGCCCGGCGTGATGATGACCGGGCGCGCCATCGCGAGCGCCTCGAGAATCGCGATACTGAAACCCTCCGAGTGCGATGGCAACACGAAGAACTCCGCCGCGGCCAGCGCCGCCCATTTTTCCTTGCCGGCCAGCATACCGGTATACGTCACACTGGTTTCCAGACGGAGCTTGCGCACAAGCGCCTCGATGCGGCTGAGGGTGCCTTCGTAGTCGGGGCCGGCGATCACCAGGTGCGCGCCGGGAAACTCCTTCGCTACCGCGGCCCACGCCCGGCACAGGATGTCGACCCCCTTCTTGTAGTGAATGCGGCTCAGGAAGAGGACCAGCCTCTTGCCAGCCAAACCGGGGAATGCTAGGTAGAACGGATCTGGGCTAAAGCTTGGGGGCGGGTCTATGCCGTTTGGTATGAGGGCCGCCGGGGCGTGGAGACCGTAGCGCCGGTAGTCCGCGATCTCCCGCATTGTGAGCGCGCGGAGACACGCCGCGCCCCGCAGATTGGGGCGTTCAACCAGCGCGGAGTACGGCGATTTCTTCCAGCGCTTGTTAAGCAAGGCCCAGCGCTCCAGCATGCCGTGGGCGGAGACGATAAAAGGGCGGTCCAGCTTGCGGCAAATCTGGCCCGTGGTCACGCAATGTCCTTCCCAAATACCATGGATGTGCGCGAGATCGCATTGCGAAATCAGCCGCGAGAGGGAGCGCCAGAGCTTCCCGAACAAGGCGGCGGCGGGGCTCCAGGAGATCCGGATGACTTCCACCTCCGGGATGACCACCTCATAATCGCCGGAATCTGAGAAATACACGATTCGCTGGTAATAACGGCCCGTCGCGGCGACCGCCCGGACGAGCGCGGGCACGGATGCGCTCGTTCCGCCGGAACGCGGGTCCAAGCCGCGGATGATGTGCAGGGCCTGTTTCATTCTTGGCGGTTTTCAGGAGCGGAATCGGTACCGCGGCCTCATCAACAGAAGCCGGAGCAGGGCAGCATCGGACAAGCGCGGCTGGCGAGGGGGCGTAGCGCGGCGAACAGCTCCTTCCATGCCGGCCCCAAAGCGTTCCGGTGGCCATTCGGCGATCGCGCGGCGCGAGGCTTCGCCCATGCGGAGGCGGTCGTCGCCGCGCGAAGCGGCCTGAAGCAGCAGGCTGGCCAGCGCCTCCTCGTCGAGCGGATCGAACGTGAACCCGTTGACGCCCTCGCGCACCAGGTCCGCGGAGCACCCGCACCGTTTGGAGACCAGCACCGGCAGACCGGCGGCCATGGCCTCATTCACCACCAAGCCCCATTGCTCCACCGTGCTGGCGTGGACAAATGCGGCCGCCAGACCATAATAACCGGGCAGTTGCTCGTATTGAACGAACCCTGGGAGCAAGAGGCTGTCGCCCAGAGACAACTTATCGGCCAGAGCTGGAATTTCGCGCCTGAGGGGGCCGTCTCCGAGCAGGACGAGCTTCCAAGGGGTCTGCGGCGCCAGCGCGCGGAAGCGGGCGAACGCCGCGACAAGCCGGAGCAGGTTCTTCTTCTCCACGAAGCGGCTGCTGGCCAGGAAATAACTCTCCGGCAGGCCCAGCCGCTGCCGGCTGCCGGCGGCATCGGCGCGCGCCGCCTCGGCGCCCCGCGCAAAATGGCTGTTATCCACCACGTCGTACCCCAGGAAGATCCGATCCTCCGCCATGCCGAGTTGCCTGAGATATGCGGCGTGCTGCGTGCCCCCGACCAGGGCCGCGGAGAACAGGCTCACGAGCCGGCGCTTCATGGCCTCGCCTCGCCAGGAACGTTTGTCATCGCCGTCCTGGCTTTCCGACATCAGAACCGCGGGCACGCCGGCCTCGCCGCACCAGCGCAGCGCGGCGAGGGCGAATGGCTCGTACCAGCCCGGGATCGCCACGGCCCGCGGCTGAATTCCATCGAGGACTTGGACGACGCGTTGCACCAACTGCGGCCGCGGCAGCGCGTCCGGATCCTCGTCCGGGAAAAAGGTGACCCGGCTCAACTCCGGCGTCGCCACTGCGTCCCAGGCATACGTATGATCCACTGGGGTCGCTTCGACGGCCACCACGGGCAGACGGGCGGCGGCCGCGTTCAACCGTGCTCGATGATAGGGACCCATCCGGCGGAAAAGAATGGCGACGGGATTCATGAACCTGGGCGGCAGCCGCCCTGCGCGGCCGCGGAGCCGGCGGGCGGGAAACAAAGACGGGATATGGTATTACGCTCCACGCATTCCGTTCCCGGCGGGACTCAGGGCGCGTATCAGGCGTTCCTCGTACCGCTCCCACGTGTGTTCCCGCAGAGCCAGTTCCCGCGCTCGCAAGCTCATTTCGGCGCGCAATTGCCGATTCGTGACGATAGCCTCGATCCTGTCGGCCAGCGCCGTCGCGCCCCGGATCGGGACGATGAACCCCTCCACTCCGTCGCGAATCAGCGTCCCGCAGTTTGGAGTGGTCACCACTGGCAACCCGCACGCTAAAGCTTCTATGTGCGCCGTGGCCGAGCCTTCGGCCAGCGTCGGCAGAACAAACGCATCCGCCCTGAGGAACTCTTCCCGGATGTCTGTCCGTGGTACCGGGCCGATGTACGTAGGGCCGGCAAACCGTGGGTCGGCCGCAACGCGGCTGCTGACCGCTCCAACCACCCGAATTTGACATGGGACGCGCCGCTTCTCCAGAAGCCGTGCGGCTTGCGCCAGATAATGGCTCCCCTTTCGAAGCCCGACGGATCCGACGAAGACCACCCTCCCAGGCTCGGGCCTGGGTTGCAGCCCGAACCACCCCTCATCGACGGCGTAGGGGACCAGCCAGACCTTTCCCGCATCCCCTCCCATACGTCCGATCGCTTCGCGCACGTAGCCCGATGGCGCCAAGATCCTCGTCGCGTCTTGCCAAATTCGGCGGTGCGCGCCCGCATAGCGCGCGTCGTTTTCGGGGGCCTCCTGCGCCTCAATTCCGGGGAAGGCGTCCCGTTCTTCGACCATGATCGCAGGGTGGTCCGGGCTGATTACCTGCTCGAATGCAACATCCAAGCCCCGGCGCCTGGCCTCGCTGATGACCTCCACGTCTGCGAACATCAGGGAGTATAAGCCCGCCGCCGACCCGAACCCGCGCCTCAGAAGCTGCTGGTTGATGCTCGTTTCGACGAACCTGCCGCGCAATCGATGCCAGAGCGTCCGAATCGGAAAGGACCGCACGGATTCCCTGGGCACCTCCGGCGGCAACCTCCGGCCTAGCAGGCTCCGCATCTCTTGCGTTCGTAACGCTCCCGGGAGCGCCCGCTGGGCCAGCCGCGCCGGCCAGTCCGCGGCGTGCACGTCGGTCCAAAACTCCGCGAGCATACCCCGCCGCGCTAGGATTGCAGGAACCGCGTAGTGCATCCGGGCGCCCATCTGAAGAACGAGGTACCTCACGCTCTAGACCTGTTGGCGCGCCATCGAGACGCTGACGTTATGTCTGGACATCCCGTCTACCGGGATTGGTGCATCGAACTGGACTTGGTCAAGCGGGCTGTGAAGACGGCTCTGCGAACCGCTCGCGCAACTGATTAACCGATCCCTGAGGCGCACGACTACGCATTTCGCTCGCGACGGCATCGATAATGGCTTCCAGCGGAGTCGTCGGCCGGTAGCCGACTAGCCGCTCGAGTTTCGCTAGTGAAGGGACCCGGCGAAACATGTCTTCAAAGCCTGGTCCGTAGGCCTTTTCATAAGGGACGTGAACGACTTGGGATTGCGAGTGCAACCGAACGCGGACAAGATCCGCCAGGCCACTGATGCTGATTTCCCGGTCGATGCCGATATTGATAACCTCCCCAGCGACACAATCGCTTTTCGCGATGCGGGTTAATGCCTCTATGGCATCGAGAACGTAACCGAAACACCGGCTCTGATTACCGTCTCCAAAAACGGTGATTGGCTCGTTCAGAAGCGCCTGGCCGACAAAGTTCGGCAGGACCATGCCGTAGCGCCCGGTCTGGCGTGGCCCGACGGTGTTGAAAAGCCGAACGATAGTTACGGGGACGCTTTTCTCGTTATAGTAGGCCAGACCCAGAAACTCGTCGAGCGCCTTGGAGCAGGCGTAACTCCATCGTCCTTTACTGGTCGGCCCCATAACCAAGTCATCTTCCTCTGAGAACGGCACCTTTACGCTCTTGCCGTAGACTTCGGAGGTAGAGGCGACTACGACGCGCCTCCGTTTCTTGGCGGCGGCCCGGAGCACGACCTCGGTACCGTGAACATTCGTCTCAATTGTATGAACGGGGCTATCCACAATGAGTCTCACGCCGACGGCGGCTGCCATGTGAAAGACGATGTCGCAGCAGTCGACGAGCTCCGCAACCAGTGGCGCGTTGAAAACCGTGTCAATTTTGTACTCGAATCCAGGACGCCCTTTAAGGTGGGCGATGTTCTCGAACGATCCTGTTGACAGGTCGTCGAGTACGGAAACCGTCCATCCTTCTTGGAGACAGCGTTCGGCGAGGTGCGATCCGATAAACCCTGCGCCTCCCGTGATGAATACGTTCATGGCT
This sequence comes from Bryobacteraceae bacterium, assembly GCA_050012095.1. Lineage (GTDB taxonomy): Bacteria > Acidobacteriota > Terriglobia > Bryobacterales > Bryobacteraceae > BOG-224. The sequence continues at coordinate 29,034 of JBEKHV010000009.1, forward strand.
TATGTCCTTTAGCTAAACTCGCGTCGAAACCGCATTCCTGGTGATTTTCAGTTTGGGTTCCATTGATGCAACTGACTTTCCATCTCCGACGCTGTCGGATCTTGAAACCCGAGCTGCGCCAGCGCCATGTCTCGCAGAAGCCCCGCCGGCGCGCACTCGGAGTCGAGGAGAACTGGGATCCAGCGCAGATCGGGAGTCGTGATCCGAATTGGCATGTCGGACTTCAAACACCTGTGACATTCGTGAAGAGGGCGCTGCGCCTTCGACGCGCCAGGATTCGCTCTATATACGATTCCCCACGGCTCTTTGGACGCGAAAGACCGCCAGGTCCTCAACGTGGATCATAAGCTCGGCAGTCCCGCAGAGCTCCTTAGCCGCCCTTCGCGTGCCGGCGAAACTCCTGTTATCTGTATCGTGTAGCGCGAGCGCTCCGCCTTGTTTCATCAGTGCCGACCAAGCGGCGATATCGAATGCCGTGTTGACGTAGTTGTGGACCGCGTCAATGAAAACGAATCCGGGACTTGGGCGCCGCCATTCACGTACGGCCTGCCCCGACGTCTTGCGCTCATGCACGACGTTTAGCCCCCGTGTTCTCTCTCGAAAGATCTCAAGATCCGAAGAGCTCCCGCCGTATCCGATGAAGGGATCCACCGCGATCACAGTTCGATTGGTGCACATCGCGAAAAGTCTCGTGGTTTCGCCCCTGTAGGACCCAATTTCGACAACTACGGTTTCACCTAACTCTTCAGTCGATCTGAGGCTCTGAAGCAGGTATTCCATTTGAACTGGGGTCACTGCCGTGTTGGCGGCGTCATAGGCCGGGCTGCCAGTTGCAGTTCCAGGATCAATCAGTGGTAAAGCATTAGCCTCGAACTGGTGCCGCGCAAGCCACTCCTGACCGCGAGCTCTTAGGGTATAGAGCAGGCGATAGGGGTGAATCTTCGGAAATCGTTTTACTTCGAAAGGATCGATCATTCGTTATTTTGGATACTGCTTTTAGGGTAACTCGGCGGACCGGCCCAGCGCTTTTGAAACGACCCAATCCGCATACGGGAGCAGCAATCGCAGTCTCTTCGGGGCGGTGCGGATGTTTGCAAGTCGCATGATCCAGAAACTGGAACGAGCGGTGAAGAAGAATGCAAAGATATTCGCCGTCTTAGGGACGACCTTCTGAGGTGCGGGCATGCACACCAGGCGGCCCGACTCGTCCTCGCCCCTAACTAAGGGGCGTTTTGTTGTGTGAACATCCGGGACACTGGTAAGGCGCTCATCCCCGCAGCCAACACCCCGCGATCCCACTCGAGGCTGCCAAGGCGTCCGCGCTTGAACGGCTCAGCGTCACAGCCTCGAGCAGCCAGCTAACCGCCGGCGAAGGCTCCTTGCGCCTTCTCTCTCTTCACAACCTCGCCCTCTCCGCGTCGGCGGTTCAGATCCGCCCGATGGCGGCCCTCTGGAGTCCGGAGCAGATCCAGATTTCTGTATGAGTCGCAGCCGGCGCACGTGGAGTTCAGCCCCCCCGGCGTCGAGAACTGACTCCTAAGATCTCGAAGCAGTTGTCCGGTATAGATATCCAGCAAGGACTCGCTCTTGATGTCGCCGATCAACAGATCCTTCACCGCGTCCATAGCGCCCAGGCACGAACATCCCAAAACCACGCCGTCGACCAGAACCATCGGCCCGTGGTAGAGGTTTACGCACGGCTCGCTACGCGAGGCCACGTGGCGCAGCTTCATGTTGGCGGGCAGGATATCGCGGGTGATGCGGCCATTCGACGATGAGTAAGACCACGTGAAGTCGATAGTCGGCTGGAAACGAAGGATCGGCTGAAAATCCGGGTCCTTGCAGACGATGGAGAGATCCCGGTCGGTCCGCAGGCAGAGGCAGAGGTTGACAGGCCGCCCCATCTCCTCATTCAACTCATAAAGCTGCTGGACATTGCGGCGCATCCGCTGGTAGGAGTTCGATCTGTAAATCCGCTTATAGCTTTCTTCGTCGAATCCCGAAGTGCTGATGTTGATCGAGGAAACACCCGATTCCAAGATCGCCCGGATTCCGAATCGATCGAGGAGAATCGCGTTCGTAGTCAGGAAGATGCGATCGATCCGTGGCGCTGAGCGGAGGTAGCGTACTCGCTCCAGGAGCTTCGGGTCGATCAAGGGGTCGCCGACAATCGGCGTCAGACCCACTGAACCGCCGCCGATCTCAAGGAAATCGGAAACCGACTTAAGAAATACCGGATCCGACATGAATTCGGTTGGTCGCTCTTGGAACTGGTACGGACAGAAGACGCAGTTGGCATTGCACAGGTTCGTCAACTCCAGATGCAACTCGAACGGCCGTTTCGTGATTTGCGCCAGCACGTCGTCCAGGTTGTAGAAAACCCGCCCATACAAGGAAGTCGATTTGCGCACGAGCACGCGCCGCACTTTGTCGAGGAAAACAGTATTCATTGCAAAGAGAAGGCTTGCCTGATAACGGATGTGCGCCACGTTTTGGAGCTGGGCGCCGCCTCTGACCCCAGCCAAGCTATCATCATCCACGCGCCTTTGTCAACAACTCCTGGTATATCCGAGCCACAGCGCTCGCGTATTGCTCCGCGCCAAACCGCTCCCGAACCCACGTCTGAGCGCGCGCCACCATCGCGTCACGCTTCTCAGGCGAGCCGTTCAGTTCCTGGATCGCCGCCCCGAGGCGGTCAAGCAGCGGTTCCGGGGCGCGCGCCGCCAGGTCTTCCGGTGCAGGCCGGTCGAACAGTACGGCTGTCTCCGAAGTGACCAGCGGATACGGCTCCTCGCGATAACCTCCGTCACCCGCGAGACCGACGATCGGTACCCCTGCCGCCATCGCCTCGGCCAGGAGCAGGCCGAACGGCTCGGTCCTGCTCAGGAAAAGAAGATTGTCGATGGCAGAGTAAGCCAGCCGGGCGTCGTCAAGGAGGCCCAGCATATGAACTCTGTGACCCAAGCGCTTCGCGGCCGCCAGACTGACGATGCTTGGCTTCTCGGGGCCCTCTCCCGCAATCGCCAGGTGGTAGCAATCGGGAAGACGCTCCAGCAAACGGACCGCGTCGTCGCAACCTTTGGCGGGGACCAGGCGGCACACCATGCCGAGTATGACTTTGTCCCGCGGCAGCCCCAGCCGCGCTCGCGCGTCAGTAGTATCGAATCGGTTGGCCCAATGGTCGCAGTCCACCGCATTGTAGACCGTCCGCGCCTGGTTCCGAGTCCCCCAGTGGGCCGCCAGTAGTTTGGACTCCATGCTTCGGCTCACGCAGATGTACCCGCTCATGAGATGGCGCAATGCGCGCCAAATGCACTTGTCGCGAAACCGGGCCGTGGAAGGCTCCATCGGGCCATGCACGTGGAGTACTTTCGGGCATGTGGCATCCCACAGAGCCAGGTTCATCCAGACAACGGGATTGACAAAATGAAGGACGTCGGGGCGCAGGGCGCCGATTAGCGATCGCGCGCGCAGCCAGGCCTTAATGTCCGCCGGGCCATGAGCGCGAACGAAGTGGCATGTGGCGTCTGTCCTACTTGTAACCGGACCTGGCCCCCCGTAAGCGAAAACGAAATGAGGCTCCACATCGGCGCGCGTCAGGTTATGCCCCAGCAGTTCACCGACACGCAACGACCCGCCCACGCTCGCGGAGTCTACGTAGTGGATCAACGCCACGCGAATCGGGCGCCGGAGGTCCGCGCCGGCGGGGCGCTTCGCAGTAGTTTCATGTGCGCTGGTCACTGTGGTCACTGGGCTGCCTACGCGAGCATCGGGGCGGCGCTGGCGCCATGCGCCAGCATCTCCTCGCACAGGCGCTGTGCGCGCGCCTCCCAGGTTTCACGGCGGCTTTGTTGCCAGCGCGCCTCCTCAAACCCGTCTCGGAACTGCTGTCCCCGCAATTGCTGAAGCGCGTCAATCCAGCCGGCGGGGGACGTCAGGATCTTCAGCAGAGGTTCCTTGTGGAGAAATTCCTCAACCCCACCCGTCGCCAGCATCGGCCTGCACGCGGCCAGGTGCTCGTAAAAGCGCGTGGAGCTGCCGGAGTATGTCGGCTCTCGTTTCAGGTAAGGCAACACGGCGACATCCAGACTACAAGCGTATGCCCTCAACTCGCCGTAGGGCTTGGAGCCGACGAATCGAACGCGCCCATCGCCAGCCAGCAATCCCGCGCGGGCCTTGCTCTGCGCCGAGTCGCTGATACGCACGGAGGTCGGTCCCACAAACAACCAGGAGAGCCAGGGCGTGGCAGTTACGACCTGCTCCAGCATCACCCAATCGACATTCACTCCCATGTTCCCGATGACTCCGGCCACTGGCCGCGGCAACGTCTTACAGTCGTCCGGAAGCTCACACGGCGCCACAGCCGGAACTGGCAGCACGCTGGACTGGCGCACGGCGTTGGGGAGAACCAGAATCTTCCGCGCGTCGCACGCGCAGTCTCTCACCAGATGATCTGCAATCCTTTGAGAATTCGGGCAAATCAGGGAAGCTCGCCGGCAGAGCGCCACCTCGCTCTCATTGACATTTCGAAAGCTCCGGCCTTCGTAGCTGGCGAACAGGTCGGTCGCGTAGTACGCTACCGGGCCCGGCCACAACGCCGCCACCTTCGAGTACTGGGGGTAGCAGCACACCAGCCAGGTTGCGCTGGGGTCCCGGACGCCCGATTGGACCCACGTTGCGATGCGGCGGTGTTCCTTCAGTATGTACCGGAGCGGGGACGAAAAATACCCGCGCTGTACGGGAAACTCGACGACCTCAAGCGGCGGATCGAAAATCGTCGCTTTCCGCAGCCGCTTGGAAAGTCTGCCGAAGTTCCGCGGCATCGCCGAATATGCGGCGACTTCCATCCGGCGCCCCAGAGCCGCCGCAAACTCCACCAACCAAGGGGAGCGGGAATCGAAGAGGATGCGCGCCGACGGTCTACGCTGCCCTGCCATCGCTCGCTCCCGAAAATGAAACGACGGAATCGGATTGTCCGGTCACCTAAAGGCCCCCTCCAGCGCTACAGGCCCCTCAACTCCAAGCAACCCGGCCGCGGGTTTCTTGGCCCAGTACAGGCCGGACAGCAGAAACACAGCGATGTGCGGCCACGGAACAAAAAAGAATGAGGTGCCGTGGCTAATCACGAGCCCGCAATTGACCAGCATTAAAGAGTAGACGACTTGGGCAATCAGGTCGTCACCGCAGGCTCGGTTATAAATGCGGCCCATCGCCCACCCAATAAAAGCAAATACCAGACAGCCCAAATACCCGAACGACGCAAAAGCATTGGCGAAGCCTGTCCATGTCGTACCACTATCGCCGACATACCCCAGCGTCTCGTACTCCACGTCCGGCAAGGAAAACATCAAGGACTGTTTGAACTCCTGCCCCACGATCTGCCGCGGGACATAGTTGAACACCATGTCATTCCATAGCGCCAGCCCGAAGTCGTATCTCCCGCTTTGACCGAAGGCATCGACCCGTGTCACGGCATTCGTAAGTTCCGGCCCCCCATAGTCCAGGATCGCCACAAAATTTCCAATGAAAGGTATTTGCCCCGCCCCTTCCCACGTGTCTCCCTTCTTCGCGGCGCTCGCCGCCATGCGATAATCGGCTGTGCTGTGCATAAACAGCAGCATTCCCACGATGGCCGCCGCCGATAAGATGCGGGGCAAGTTCTTCCGCTTGACGAACCAGAGTGTGGACGCCGGTATCAAAACAAATTCAGCGGCGGGCTGTCTGCGCCCGCTGACGACGATCACGGAGAAGTATACGAAGCTGGTAACCGCAATAACCGCCAATGCTGTCTTCGTCCTATATCTCAGCCACATGTTGACCGAAAGAGCGTACCCGTATGTGAGGGCCATGGCGAAGAACAGGTAAGCCACCGGCAGGCCGCTCCATCCTCCGCTGGTCATTTCCTCCGGGAGGCCGCGAATCATCCAGTTACCCCAGCACCCCACCGCCGCCAACGCCGCGGCCCAATAGACCAGTCTCATGTTATAGAACGACGGATATGTGGCGTCGGCTCGGGCATTTGCGCGGCCCCTTTGCCACCCGAATCGCAGCATGACGATGCACAAGAACGTCATCACGAGCGTGCTGCGCAGAGCGGCATCCGAGACCGGGTGAACTGGATTGCGATAAAGCCCGATCAACTGCGGAACCGCAAACGTCGCTGTGACCACAGCGGCGAAAAACGGCAGCTCATAAGGCCGGTTGCGCCGCAGTCCGTCGGCCAGAATCAGCAGACACGCAATAGCGAGAATCCCAAGCAAGAGACCTGTCATGCGCGATTTCTCCGAGTCCGGGCTAAGCGGAGTCCTGGTTCAGCGCGGAAATGTAGATACATCCGAGTGGCGAGGGGTAACAAGGCGAGAGACAGTAAAATTGCCATCGCACTATGGGCGCGCCGTCTAGTGTAGTGCGGCGCAAATATCGTCGGCTATCGGCACAGGCTGCAAAGCGGGGACTGGCTCGAATTTCGCCGCCTTTGCGAAACTTCGTGCCTGTACCCGGTTTGCCCTTAGCAGATCATACTCCTTGCAATTTGCGCCGCACTACACTAGTTGCCGCGCAAAACGCCGGACGAACAATGGGGAAGGAGCAGCCGGCAGTAACTGTCCAGAGTATCGGAGTAGGAGAAGCGCCTTGCGTACCCGTCCCGGATAGAGGCATAGTCGATCTGGTTGCCCTCGGCCGCTTCGACCAGGGATGTGAGCGCGGCGGTGTACTGCTCAAAAGCAGTGGGCGGCGCCATTGTCCCAAACAAGGCGTCGCGCAGGATGTCCGGAAACGCGCCAGCCGGGGTAGCAAGTATGGGGCGTCCGCGCGCCAGGATTTCCAGAGCGGCGAGACACTGACCCTCGCTTGTGGACGCAAAAGCGAAGAAATGGCACGAGTCGATGGCCGCAATGATTCGATTATGGGGGATGTTGCCGTGAAAGAAAGCTATTTTATCGAGGCCTAATTGCTTGGCTAGCAGCCGTGCCGGCTTGGCTTCGCTGCCGTCGCCGAAGAAATGCAACTCGAAGTCGAAGGAAGCCAATAGCTGGCCGGAAGCGCGCAAGAGGCAGGAAAGGTTTTTCTGTGCGGCAAGCCTCCCTAGAAAGCCGATCCGGACGCGGCCTGGGGGAGGAGGGTTTATATTCACAGCCGGTTCGGGCGGCAGGTACGGCAGCACGGTAATCTCGCCCCCGTAACCGAACCGGCGCAGGTCGGCCGCAAAGGACGGGGCTTGCACGATAACAGCTTCGAAACAAGCCAGATACTCCGGACCCGGCCCGCGGGATCCCCACATCTCCGCTGGGCGGTACGGCGTGATGAGAACGCAACGCGGCTTCGGGCGAATGGCGGCGATCCCTTGTTGGATGGACCAAGGCATTGGCTTGCCAAAAACGACGGTCCGCGCGTTCCGGATCGGTTCACGGCTCCGCAGGAACAGAAGCGAATCCGGGAGACGCCAGCGGCAACCCCAACGCCACGGGGCGCGATAGACGGGGATGCCATCGCGCTCCAGCGCGGTTACCAGCGGACTCCGTCCACCCCAGCAGATCAGACCGGCGCGCTCCCCACGGCTCGTCAGCCCGCGCAGCAGCGAACAGGCGAATGTCTCTATCCCACCGGTGGGGGCAAACCCTCCGGCGTAAAAGACGGTGTCGAGTTGTCCGGCAATCGTCATCTAGGCTTCCGGCCGCGTGATTGTGTGCTCTTTGGTGGAAACCACCCCCTTACAGCCATGGCCCCGTACGGAGCCGCGAGCGTCAGCGAGCGGTAACTAATAACAGCGAATCTAGCAGTCATAGAACGACCGACCCTCGCATAATAGGGCGCCATGCCGTTGTGGGGCGGGATGGAATCCTGCGCGGCGGTTGGCAACCGCCGCCGCCGCCATATTGCGCGATCTTCGTCAGTTGGGCGGCGCCGCGGCCGCGAGCGTGCGGCGTGCGGCGGGAATCCCCTCCGTATAGAAGAGGTGGCGGACGGGCCCTACGTAGTGCTGGGCCGTAATCGTTTGCGGCGGCGGCGCCAGCCGTATGGCGTAGCTATCCGGCAGATAGCGGAAGCCGCTCCGCCCGCACTCCAAGGCCCACAGCGTTTGTTCGATATACTGGTTGCACCTGTCCAGCGCGACGAGTCCGGAGGCGAGAAAGCGCTCCATATAAGAAAAATCCACCGCCGCGGCGTTGATGTTGGCCAGGCCGCAGCAAATGCGCGGCGCCAGCGCGAACCCGGAGCGCGCCGCCAGTTCTGGTGAGATGGAATAGACCGACGCCAGATCGCGCGAAAACACATGCTCGGGGGACTCGGGCGATGACAGTTCGACCGGATTCCGGGAAAAGAGGACATCGGAATCCAAAACGATAAGTCGCTCCGTTCGGCAAAGCAGCGCGAAATCGATCAATTTCACCAGCTCCGGAATGCGATCGCGGCAAGCAACCAGGCGGGGAAAAGCGGCGAGGCGGTCGCGAACCAGCGGATCTGCTTCGCGCCTCCGGATGACCCGGCACGCCGGAAAGTGCTCCTTGATCCGCGCTTCAGCCATCGCACTGAGATTGTCGTATTCGTGAATCACCAAGGGGTCCCGCCGGCCCGAAGTGGCGTAATACGTCGCGGCGGCCCACAGCGCCAGGACATGGTCGCGCGTGGAGGTGAGAATGTGAACTTCCGCGTCCGGGAAATCCCCTTGGGCAGCGGATCCTTGAACGTACGACGGATAGCGGTCCAGGAACCGATTCCGCAGGTACCGCGGACCGTAAAGCAACAGCAGCTTCAGCTCATGCCTCGTCTGGCGAATCCCAGCGGTCTTGTAATCTAGATTCAAAGCGCCTTCAGATCCGGCAGATCGGCCAGCCGGTACAGGGCCAGCGACTTATCCGAGTAGCGTCCGCCGTCCCCCCAGTAGTGCTCGTCGATCAGGCGTAACGGTTCGGGAAAGTTGAAAGGCGCCGCTGTCAGGCTTAGCGGCCTCCACCGGCCCGTCAGAGTATCGTTGTTGTTCCGATCGCTTGTGTAGTGCGTAACCAACAGGTAGGTCGATCCGCTGGCCTTCAACATGCGGATGGCGCGCGCCGCGTCGGCAAAACTGAGGTGCACCAGGCAGTCCCGGCACAGGATCAGGTCGGCCGGCGGAAGAGGATCTTTTAGCAGATCCACCTGTTGAAACAAGACGCGTTCGGACCCGTAAAGACGCCTGTTGGTCTGGATCAGCTCTTCCACAATATCCCCGCCCGTGTAGAGCAGGTCCGGCGGCAAGTCCACGTCCTTCATCCAGTAGAAATCACCGCAGGGAACGTCAAGCAGGCGCTTCACGGAGCATTCCCGGAGCAAGCCCGCGAGTTCGCAGCGCACGGCTTCCGTCGCGCGAAGATTCGACCCCCCGCCAGATCGCGATTCCGGATCGTTCCAGCGGTTGGTTCGGTAGATTTCCGTGAAGACGTGCAAGGCATTCTCGTCGCGGTAGCGCCACCGCTCTCCAGTCGCATTCAGCCACCTGGCCCCGTCCCGGAGCCGACTGTAAGCGTGGAGTGCCCCTGCTGGCAAATGACGCTTCACCGATTCACGAAGTCCCACGGCCGGTTCCTTTTTGGATTCCGCTCTGTTGCGGGATCTGAGTTCGCTAGCAAGTGTTCCCGTGCCAGCCGCCGTTGTCCGATCGGCGCCTGTCATTGTTGAGCTTCTACGCAAATTGCTCTATCGGTCTGTGGCGCAACGCTGGTGTGTTCCGGGTCCACGTGCCGAAGGCGCCGTCCGAAGAGGCGTAATGGGTCGCAGCGGGTCCTTGAACGTACGACGGATAGCGGTCCAGGAACCGATTCCGCAAGTACCGCGGACCGTAAAGCAACAGCAGCTTCAACTCATGCCTTATTCGGCCACCCGCCCGCGCATCGCGCGGCAAACGGAGGCAGTGACGAGGTTAGGCTTCCGCGCCAATGCCCTCCCCGGTCTGCGCCGGAACGGCGGGGTGTTGTGAATCGAGGTGGCGAAGGTGCCGGAGCGCAATCGGCAGGGAGAGCGCAGCGTCGATCAGATACGCCGCCGTGCCTGCGACCGGCACGGCGATGATCCCCAATCGCGGAAGTAGCAGCCAGGCTCCCAGAATGTGGACCGCCGCCACGCAGCCATGGATCGCGGCGCTGGTCTTCACGCGCCCGATGCCGAACAGGAGAATGCCATTGGTGTTGGTCCAGGCGACACAGACAAAATAGACCGCCATGGCGGCCAGGAAGGTTCGGGGAGCCGTCACGCGGCCGTGGGTCCAGATACGGATGGCGAATCCCCCGCAAGCGATCATGCCTGCTCCGCCGGCGCCCATGAGCGCCATATTGCGCCCGAGAATACGCAGGGCGGCCTTGCGGATCCACTCTCCATCCCCGCGCCCCAGAGCTTCCGCGTAAGCAGGCATGTAGGGGAAAACTAAGCCGTAGCAGATACTGCTCACTACCATGAAGCCGCTGAACGGCACGGCATAGGATGGCACCAGTCCAGGGCCGAGGCGGTTGGAAATCAGCACATTAGAGGTGTACATGATCGCCATGTCGGCCAACTGGCTCAGAAAGATCGCGGTGCCGCAACCGGAGATATCCCGCAAGCTTGCGAAGCTCCACAGACGGATCGAAGGCCGGAAGGCGGGGTAGCGGATAAGAAACAAATAGCAGGCCAGCGCGATACTGGCCAGCAGGCCAGGGACGCTCATGACAAGGGCGAATTGGACCACCGAGGCGCCGCGGAACGAGATGATCACTAAAATCGCGCAACTGAGGACCATGGCGCAGATCCCGCTGTAGGCGGCCAGATAACCGCGCTGGAGCGACGCAGCGAACTGGCCCGCGCAGCCCAGAGTGAATGAGGCGGCGAACATAACGCCGCAGAGAAGCACGAGCGCGCGGGCCTCGGGCGCCAGCGGGGAACCGCTGGAGACGCCGAGGAGCCGAGGCAGTCCGGCCCACAGCGAGCCGCCCACCACCACCGCCAGAATGGCGAGCGACATGGCCGCGAAGCTGAAAAACGCGGTTGAAACGTGGCGCCGGATCGCTCCCTCGTCGCCGCGGCCGTACGCCCCGCCGACCACATTCAGAAGGCCCGCGGACAAGCCCAGGTCGTAAACCGAAAGCCAGGACAGTAGAGATCCCACCGTGAGCCACAACCCGTATCGCTCCACGCCAAGAAGCCGGAGAGACAAGGGAACGGTCACGAAGCGTGTGCCGACGGTGATGAACTTGGCCACGACGCCGCTCTTGCCCGAGCGCCACGCCTGGCGCTCGCGCCATCTCCGGTGCGCGTGCCGGTCCTCCCCGCGGGCTAAATCGGGATGCGACTGAGCGATCGCCGCATCATCGGCGGTCATGGGCAGTGCTCCTTACCGGGGGATTGCGCAGCGCCGCCAGAATCCGCGCGATTTCGGGCCGTTCGATCGTTTCCGAAGCTGGCATGTGGCAGTGGCCGTACAAGAGCGCGGCGCGATGTTGCACAGAACCTACCAAGTCTCGTCGCCAATCGCAGAGCGAACAAAGGGAGCGACTTCCTGGCGCCATAGCGCGTACCCGGCGGCATTCGGGTGTACTCCGTCATCCGTGAATCTCATGCTGAGCGACGTTCCCTCGAGGAAGCCTTCGTACAGACTGACGAACACCACCATTCTTCCATCCGCCAAGGCCCGAATTCGTTCATTCATCTCCCGGATCCAATCGTTTGTCCCCTCGCCGCGGAAACTCGCAACCGGCAAAATGCTTTCGAGATAGATCGCGGTTTGCGGCGATCCCGTCCGAATTCCTTTCACGATCGCCTCGTAGTTCTTCGCAGCCTGACTGGGCTTCGACCTCAGCATCAGACAATCGTTCAGCCCGATCATCAAAAACACAGCCCTCGGCGCCATTGCCACGATCTCTCCAATCCGCCGCAACACTCCAATCGTAGTATCGCCGCCTATGCCCCTATTAGCTATCGTTAGACCGTCGCCAAACGCCTCGTGCCAATCGCATCCCTCAGTCATGCTGTCCCCTACAAACACGACCGGATGTCCCCCCGGGTTCCTGTATGAATCGAACATCTCAAACAGCGACTGGCGATAGCGCCGGTGGCCCTCGACGGGGTCCATGAGGTTGCCGCTGGCAAGCCGTGCCCAAAGGTACCTCACGCCCCCCCGCCGGTGAATGAAATACGCGCCGGTCCCAATAAGCGCCAAGTTCGCGCAGAGCGAGATAGCCAGTAGAGCGCCCACGGTTCGCCGTACTTTCAGGAGGCTGTTCTTCAAAAGCGGATACCGCGCCACCGCCCAGACCCTGTCAAGCTGGTGAATAGACCTCCGCCTCGTGCATCGGCCGGGCTATAAAGCGCTGCTTAAGGCGCAAGAACCGCTTTTCTATTACGTGCCACGACAATAGAGCCACAGCGTAAGACACGCCTAGTCCGACGATCTTGTTAGACGCCCAGAGAGCGATATGAAAGGAAGCGGGAACGTGGTCCGCAAGGCTGAGAACCAGCTTGTCCTGATAAAACGAGATCGGAGCGTGAAATACATACATGGCATAGCTGTACTTTCCGAAAGCCACTAAAGCCGGTCTGCGCAATTGGCGGGCCAGCCAGGTATTAGACCCGGCATAGATATAGCCATGGAATACCAGGCATCCGAACATCAAGGAAAACGCAGTGAAGCCGACAGTTGTCATGAGAGGGTGCTCGTGGTCCTCGCTTCGTGTTGCAGCCAGCGCAAACAGGAGCGCTAACCCCGCTCCCGCAACGATCGGATTAAGCCGGCTCTTTACAGCGGAGCGCCACCGAGGGTTCCTCACGATCGCCGCCACCAGCCCTCCGCAGGCCAGCGGCTCAAGCCGGAACGGAGTCAGACTATACAAAAGGCCTGGGTACAAGCTGTTGTAGTGAAGGAAAGCGCAGCGAAGCCCGAACGACAGTCCCATGGTCGCCAGGCAAACATACTTCAGCGACGAGGGCCTGCAGACGAATACCACCAATGGCCAAAAGAAATAGAACTGTTCCTCGATAGCCAGGGACCAAAAGTGCCCTAAGAGGCAGCTAGGCCCGAATACGGATGGCCAGTTCGCCAAATAACACCAGTACCACGCCTCCGGTGAGTGTGCCCATGGCGACCAATAGCCCAGATAGTGAGCGGCGGGAAGCGCAATGCGAAAGTATGCTATAATCGACAAATAGTAGAGCGGGAATATTCTTAAAATTCGACGGACATAGAACGAGGAGAAGTAATTGGGCGCCGTCCTTGTGTCCAGCAGGATTCCGGTAATCAAGAACCCTGAAAGGACGAAAAACAGGTCGACTCCCGACCAGCCAAGCCCGAATATGGCGGTGAAAAGTTTGGGCACGCCTGGCGGACGCGCCCCGAAGTGCAACAAGACGACCATGAGGATCGCGATGCCCCGCACGCCATCCAGTTCGGGAACATGGAACTGCGCCCCTTCGGTTCGCCGCCCTGTGGAAAGTGGCACGGTCAACTCTTAGGATCGAGCAGCATGAATCGGAGCCAAACGGTCATTCGCGAGGGCATATTCTGAAGGAACCTCGTCTCCTGTATAGCTACTGATTGCCAGCGCCGTGGCAACGTCCTGAGGATTCGGTATCGAGATGGATTTCGTACAGCCTCTTCTATGATCCTTATGTTATGTGAGGCTCGGAACCGGCCGACAAGGGTGGCGACGAGATTTGGGCGGTTGAACTCATGTAGCTCAACCAGCATCTTGCAAGACTTGAGAGCGGGTACTTGGAGGGGGTCGAGAATCTCCATCTCGCCGCCTTCGCAGTCGCAGAGTATGAACGATTCCGGGGCGCACGCGTTTGCGAGGTCTTCGGCGGCGCAGCAACCACGTTGAATGATTTTGCCGCTCACGCCATTAATCTCTGCCAGCTCGGCAAGCTGTCGCCAATAGGGGTGCTCGACGGCTTCAAACGCGGTAACCGTTGTGTTCGCGATCTTCAGCGCGAACCCGACTGCGTAGTAGCCGTATGCCGCGCCGATGTCGATTATGTTCGCGGGCGCCGTGCAAATGACATCGTCGATCACGTCATGTACTTCCTCTTCGTAAGACCCGGCAATGATCTTCGGGTCCCAGGCCAGGTCGAGGCTCTCGCGGAGTTTCATAGTGGAGAATGGCCCGCCAAAGACCGTGCCCCGCGCGTCTCTCAACAGCGTCCGGCACAGAACGCTCATCTTGGCCCGTTCCAGGCGATTCAGATAAGGGTACCGGGCCGTCCAATTCGGAGTCGGCGCATACCGGAGAATACGCTTCAATGCGAGCTTCGTGGGAGTTTGAGGCTTCAATGTTGCAAACTCCTCATGCGCCGAACTCTCCCCTGTTCAGTGCCCGAGGCGAAGAGGCGCTTCGTAGAAGTCCCATTGGTGGCCTGCCGAACGATGAGTGTGTAAATTGGCTTATGATAACCGGGCTTTACCGCCGCCACTGTGTTCTCAGCATTAGCAGTTTTCTGAGCATTTCGGTAGTCCAGGCGTATTTTGCGGAATACCAGGCGACCGCTTGAAGGAGACTGCTTGGCCGAGTCTTGACATAGGGCGCGCCGGGCAAGCCGCTCCGCTGCCATCGGTGAAGCGTCTCGGAGATGCGGGAGCGCTGCCTTAGGATCTCGGAGTGCGGGGCGTTAGTTCTTGAGATCTTGTGAGTTACTGTGCGTCTCACGTGCGCGGTCATTTGCTCGACAATTTGCTGAAGTTGCCGGGTTGTCAACTTATCGGCGAATGTCGCCAATTTCTGAAAAACAATATCGCTGTCGCCGTGATCGTCTAAGATGAAAATGTTTGAGCCTTGGTCGGGATGTATTCGATAATCCAAACTCGGTTGAGGTTGAACGTAAACCTTACCTTCCATGCCCGCCCTCAAATAGAAATCCCAATCGGCCGCGAAGGGGTACGTTAGATCGAAGCCGCCCAGCCTCTCATAAAGCGAGCGTTTGACTACGACTCCACTGGGAACGAAGAACATGCCCCTTGTTGTCATGACATCCAGGAGGGCGGCTGAAGACACCGGGCCGCTCAGGGCGGGGGTGTCCGCGCCTTTCCGGCTGGCCGTAAGCGGCCGTCCCTCCGAGTCGATGAGGCGGTGGACGTTTATGATCCATTCGGCCGATGGGTTAGCCTGGAGGATCGCTGTGGCCCGTGTGATCAGGTCGGCATCGAGACGGTCATCGTGATGGAGGAGGAGAACCCAGTCTCCGGCGGTTGCGCGAATGGCTGCATCCCAAGAATGAAATCCCGGCAGTAGGTCGGTTCCGATAATTAATCGAAAGGTCGCCGCGCTACAGTATGGTCGCAGTAGTGGCACGGTATTGTCTGTCGATGCATTGTCGCGTACTACAACCTCAAAAGGTGGAGTGGATTGCCGAAGAGCGGAATCGACGGCTTCGCAAACGTAATTTGCGCCGTTGTGGACAGGGATTGCAATGCTTATCTTAGGAGGATGCATAAATGGCCGGATTGCTGGCAAGGCTCTCGGCGTCACGAGGCAGCACCGTGGCAGAGGCGTTCAACCCGGGCCGGTCGTTGGCACACAGAAAACTCTCCACCAGGCAGCAACCGAAGAAGTCCGTGCCGCCAGTGAGAAACAGGTTGTTTCCGCGCAACTCCAGCCACAGGTCGCGCGTGTGCATGAGAATGTGGTCGAAGTCCTCTGAGGCCAGCGGCGGCATAAGCAGCGGGGTCACGCCCTCTATACCTCCATCGTCAGTAGAGAAGAATCACCTTATTTCGTAACTGCAAAGACTCGCGAATTTGACCGAGAATCTCGCCCTGGAAGCCGCGCGAAGAGATCAGGATCGGTTCGGTGCGGTTCCTCACTTCATCTGGCGACACCACAGCGATACCACGCAATTCCTGCCTCTGGTATTTTCGATTGGAGTCGACGAATACGGCGATCTTGTTCGGATCGAGTCCCCCAGTGGCAAGCAACCGCAGTGTGTGGGTGCCCACACCCCAGACAATCATGCGCTCACCAGGGAAGACGGCCTTGTCGATCTTGCTACGAATGTGCGCGTCTTCAGTCTGGCACCCCTGGATGTACGCGCGGAGGCCGGCTTCGGTCTCGGTGTCCGGTTCGATGGGTGCGGGCGCCGCCGATTTTTCGTACACGCCGTAGGCGCTCAAGCACACCGTTTCATTCTGCGCCCTCCTGGCCCGGCCAGTCGTCAATGTGCGGAAACTCCGAGCTTGCATCAGGTTGCTTAGGGATCCCGGTGAAAAAAAGTTGATGTGCTCGACGCTAAATTCCTGGAAGGGCGCATCCAGACTCGGGCCCAGCCGGCTCGCGTCTGGAACCTCCAAGTACACTCGCCCGCCATCCCTCAAGAGGCGATGGAATTGCATAACGGTGCGGTCCAGATCGCGAATGTGCTCCATCACACCCGTCAGGATGAGAAAGTCGTAAGGCTCTTCCGGGAGAGTAGCGGTGAAAACCGTCTTCGATACCACCCGCACTCCAATGCCTTGCGCCGCGCGGGCGCACGCTGGGGAGGGATCGGAGCCTTGCACGTTTTGAAAGCCCCTTTCCTGCAGAACCCTAAGCAAGTGCCCCGAGCCACAGCCGATTTCCAATATCCGGCAATGCTTGGTTGGGATGAACGGTTCAATGGTCAAGGCTACATCCAAAAAACGGCCTTCCGAAGCGCTACAGTCCTTTCCTCCTCGGAATTCATAGTCGTACTTAGACAATTCGCGATAATATTCGTCAAAAACGGACTGGTGTGGAATCTTGTCCGCATAGCCGGCTCCGCATTCCGAGCAGACGACCACGTCATACCCGTCGAGCAAGCGCGCGCCAGACAGGTGCTCAAACGACTGCCGAAAGAACAGACTACGCCTTCCGCTGCCGCAAACCGGGCATTGCCTGTACGACACAGGCGACGAATCCTCCGAGTTTCTCATCGAAATGACATCCGAGCTTTACTCATCGAAACGCAACAGCGCCGGGTCAATGTCGCTCTTTCGCTGTTCATACCAGCGATAGAGCCGGGCAACCGATTCACCCATGTCGCGAAACCGAAAGCCCGGGATACCGGAGAGCATGCGGGTGTTGTCGCCGCTGTACTCGTTGCCGAGGCCTTGGTTCCGGATCTCGATACCTAGACGCTTGCCGGAAACGGCCACCACCATTTGCGCCAGCGCCTCTAAATCCATCGGGCGGCCGGTGCAGACGTTGTAATGCCGGAAGCGCAGGTTCCCAGTCAGGAAACATTCCAAAATCCGCCCTAAGTCTTCCACGTCGAGATAGTCGAAAAGAACATTCTGCCTCATGACGACCGGCAGGTCCCACACGGCTCGGCAGCAGACGTTGGAAATGAAGCGCACCTGCCAGTCTTCATGCGGGCCGAATACCCCGAAAAGCCGCAACTCGTAAACCCGGTCCATTCCGTCGATGGCTTTGGCGCAAACGTATTTCGAAAAGCCGTAGTCGTCGGCGGGCACGTATGCGTCGAAGTCATCCTCGGCCATTCGTGGGTGCCAATGCGCCCGGTCGTAAACCGCGCCGGAACTCAGGAACAACATGCGTCCGAACGCGTGGGCGTTGCGCGCCAGATTGAAAAACATGCGGCAGTTGCGGTTGAGCAATTCGGGTCCGCTGCCACGCTTCCGCGTGGAACGGTCGGTGGCGGCGTGGATCACGGCGTCGAAGCGGTGACGTTCCAGATAAGACCGCACAGCTTCGGCGTCGAGAAGGTCCAACTCCGCGCGAGAGGGGGCAGCTACGCCGTGCCTGCGAGCGTACTGCTCCACCAAATTCCGCCCGATGAATCCACTCCCGCCTGTGATCAGGACCTTCACGCGCTCTAGTCCTCCAGAGGCGGGACGACCATGTTCGCCAGGAATTCCTCGCGCGGGAGGAAGGGCCATAGATCTTCAAGTGGCTTCGAAACCAACGAGCCATCGGGTCGCTGCATCGAAGAAAGCCGCGGCCCGCGGACCTCGTCGGGGATCACCCGCACATCGCACACCACTGGGCCGGGCATATTCAGGACGCTCCGGACCTGTTCGCGGAGGTCTTGCTGGCTCGTGATCCGGGCGGCACCGATACCGAATGCCGCCGCGACTTTGCAGAGGTCGGGAATCAGCAATCCGGTGCTCTCGTCACAGCCAAGCAAAACCGAGCCGAAGAAGTTGGCTTGCGAGGCGCGAATCGACGCATATCCCTCGTTATTCAAGATGAAGAACTTGATCGGCAGGTTGAAATGCCTGACGGTCGCAAGTTCCTGAATATTGAACATGAAGCCGCCGTCGCCATCCACGCAGACGGTTCGTTTGCGCCCGCCCGCGAGGCACACTCCGATGCTGTTGGGGAGGGCGCACCCCATGGCGCCCAGTCCCGCGGTGTGAAAAATGCGCTGGCCCGTGCGCGTGGGGCAAGCGAACAGAAAAATCTCGATGCCGCTTCCCGAGCTCCCGGAGATCATCAGATCCCCGGGGCTGGTTTCCTGGCCGATGACTTCCGAAAGGTAGAAAATGCTGACACGCCCTTCGGGCTTGCGATGCTCGTCCAAGACCACGGGGTATCGTGTCTTCCAGTCGGCGCAACGGCGTTTCCAGCAGGTGCGGTCTTTGGGCTCAACCGCATCGACCTGGCGCAGCATTTCGCGGAGGAAAGCGCCGGCATCGGCGCAAATCGGGGTGTGGATGAACGGATCGAGTTTGCGGATTTCCGCCGGGTCGATATCCACCATCACTTTGTGAGCGGCGCGGGCGAAGTTATCGGGCGCATAGCCGGTGATGGCGAAGTCCAGGCGCGCGCCGATGCTGAGAAGGAAATCGGAGTTTTGCAGCGCAAAGTTGGCCCCACGGGCAGCCAGCGAACCCGGCCTGCCGACGAAGAGCGGGTCTTCGGAGGAAATGATATCCGCCGCGCACCAGGTGGCCTCCACCGGCATCTGGAGCTGCGAGAACAGCCGGCGCAACTCGTCTTCAGCTCGCGCCAGGCGCACGCCGTTGCCGACGAAGATCAGCGGACGCTCAGACCGGTTGAGTGCCTCGATGGTTTCGCGCACGCGTTCGGCCAGGCCGGAGACGTCGCAGGCCGGCGGCTCTTGCGCGGCATCGAATCCGGAGAGGTTGGTTTCGTCGATGGGGGCGGCCTGCACATCGAGCGGGATATCGATCCATACCGGTCCGCGGCGCCCGCCCAGCGCCAGGTGAACGGCCTTTTCCAGGTGGTAGCGGATGCTAGCGGGGTCGAGGATCGTCACCGCATACTTAGTGAGGGGCTTAACGATGGAAACGATATCGACTTCCTGAACGCCGAGCTGCCGCATACCGCGGGGAGTTCCGTCGGGGGCGAACATGCGGTCGGGGCGCTTGACCTGCCCGGAAAGAAACAGCACAGGAGTGGAATCGAGCCACGCTCCCGCCAGTCCAGTGATGGCGTTCGCGCCGCCTGGGCCCGTGGTCACCATGGCCACGCCCAGGTGGTTGGTCGCCTTGGCGTAGCTTTCGGCCGCCATGGCGGCGGCCTGCTCATGGGAATTGCAAACGGGCTCGATGGCTTTGCACTGCGCCAGCGATGCGTTGAGGTGCATGGCGCCGCCGCCGACCACCAGGAAGACGTGTTTGACTCCCTGATCGGCGACAAAATGCAGGACGTAATCGGAAAGCTTGGTCATGAGTTCAGGATCCGGTCCACCAACTCCCGCACCGCGCCGTTGCCACCTTTGGCTTCGGTTACGATGGCAGCTTTGCCGCGTGCCGCGGGGCAGGCATCGGCGGGCGCGGCAGCCAATCCCGCCAGTTCCATGGCCGCCAGATCGTTCACGTCGTCGCCCATGAAGCAGATTTCGTCCAGACCCAGTTGGTTGCGCTCGGCGAACGCCCGCAACGCGCCAGCCTTGTCCCTGCAGCCCTTGGTGACATCGGCCAGGTTCATTTTGGAGGCGAAACGGTCCACCAGCGGGCTGTCTTCACCAGAAATCAGAGTCACCATCAGGCCGGCCTTGCGCGCCAGCGAGACGCCCATAATGTCGGCAAAAGAAAAGCGCTTCCACTCGGCGCCGTCGGGGCCCCACCAAACGCCTCCGTCCGTTAGCACTCCGTCCACGTCCAATGCGATCGCCTTCAGCGCAGCCATGGCGGACATCCTAATTGACGCGGCGCAGCTTCTGGATAATGGGTTGCTCGCGTTCCACCACGCGCTTCACGCCATCGCCCATGGATTGCTCCACGATGCGGATGTAGCCGACGAGCCGTGTGATCCCGTTGGGTTCGAGCGATGCCGCCTGGTCCGAGCCCCACATGGCGCGGTCCAGCGTGATGTGGCGTTCGATGCAACAGGCGCCCAAGGCGATCGCGGCGATCGTCGAGGGAAGCCCCGTCTCGTGTCCGGAATAGCCTACCGGCAGGCCGTAACGCTCGCGCAGGGTCGTGATCGCCCTGAGGTTCAACTCGGGATAATTGGCGGGATACACGCTGCAGGCGTGCAGCAGGATGAGATCCTTCTTTCCCAGCACCTCGACGGCGTGATCGATCTGCCCGACGGTGCTCATGCCTGTGGAGAGAATGATGGGCCTGCCCTTGGAGCGAGTATGGCGCAACAGGTTGTCATCCGTCAGCGACGCCGAGGCGATCTTGTAGCACGGCGTATCGAACTGATCGATGAAGTCGACGGACGGCTCATCCCAGCACGAGGCCATCCATGGCATCTTGACCTCACGGCAGTAGCGCTCGATCAACCGGTATTCATCGTACCCAAACTCCAGCCCGCGCTTGAGGTCGCCGTTGGTTGAGCCGAAGGGGCTCTCGCGCGGCTTGGCCAGTTCTTCCGGCGTGTAAACGATACCGACAGTCCGCTTCTGGAACTTGACCGCATCGCAGCCGGCTGCCACTGCTACGCTGATCAGCCTCCGGGCGAGATCGATGTCTCCGTTATGGTTAATGCCGATCTCGGCAATGATGTAAGCGGGGTGGCTGTTACCCACCAGCTTATCGCCAATCCGAACCGGCCCGCCTATGCTCCCGTTGGTTTCCATTTCTACAATTCCTCCCGTACGCCCTGGGACGCCAGATCGAACAGACTTTCCATCATGTATCCGGTAGATGCCGGGGTAATCCCCGGGTACAACCCGATCCAAAACACCCGATTCATCACAAAATCGGTATTCGTCAACGGCCCCGCCATGCGGAATTCGCGGCCGCGATAGGCCGGCTGCCGTACCAGGTTGCCGCCGAAGAGCAGGCGCGTGGCGATTTTGCGGTCTTCCAAGTGGCGTGTGACTTGGTTGCGTGAAAACGGCGCCTCCGGCCGCACGGCGATGGGGAAGCCGAACCAACTCGGTTCGGAGCCGGGCGTGGCCTCGGGTAGAATCAGGAATTCCTCCAGTTCGCGCAGGCCGGCGCGCAGGGCTTCGAAATTGCGGCGGCGGGCTTCGATAAATCCGGGCAGCTTTTTCAACTGCGCCACGCCCACGGCCGCCTGCATGTCGGTGAGCTTCAGGTTGTACCCAATGTGCGAAAACGTGTACTTGTGGTCGTACCCGCAAGGCAGGTCTCCCAACTGCCATTCAAACCGCTTGCCGCACGTGTTGTCCTTGCCTGGGTCGCACCAGCAGTCCCGTCCCCAGTCCCGGAACGACTCGACCAGCGTTTTGAGTTGCGGCGAGTTCGTCGTCACGCAACCCCCCTCACCCATGGTGATGTGATGCGCCGGGTAGAAGCTCGCCGTGGCCAGGTCGCCGAAAGTCCCCACTTTCCTGCCCCTGTATTCCGAGCCGATCGCGTCGCAGCAGTCTTCAATCAGCCAGAGATCGTGCTTCTTCGCGAAGGCCGCCACCGCATCCACGTCGAATGGGTTTCCCAGCGTGTGCGCCAGCACGATCGCGCGCGTCCTGCCGGAAAGGGCCGCGTCAAGTTGCGTGACGTCCACGTTGTAGGTCGGGATCGAGACGTCGATGAATACCGGTATCAGTCCGTTCTGGATGATGGGGTTGACCGTGGTGGGAAACCCCGCGGCAACCGTGATCACTTCGTCTCCCGGTTTTAGTCGCCGGTCGCCCAGCTTCGGTGAAGTCAGGCACGACACCGCCAACAGGCTCGCCGACGAGCCTGAATTCACGAGGATCGCGTGCCGCACGCCCATGTAACTGGCAAACGCTCGCTCGAACTGATCCGCGAAACGCCCCGTGGTCAGCCAGAAATCCAGCGCCGAATCGACCAGCGACTGCATTTCACGGGCATCGAACACGCGGCCCGACACCGGGACCGGAGTGACGCCGGGCTCGAAGTCCACCGGAGGAAATGCCGCCTGGTGGTACTCCGCTACCAGCTCCAGAATGCGGCGCCGCAACTGCTCTGCTTTCTCGCTCATGGGTAAAGAAGTCCGTGTATCGCTCAATAGCGCGCCGCAGCCCTTCGTCAAGGGTAAACAGGGATGCCAGCCCAGCGCCCGGCCAGTCCCTGAATCCGCCCGTCGGCGTCGATCGTTCCGCCGCCGGCATGTAAGGAAGAAAAAGCTATGCTCATAGGTTTCGCCGGGAAACTCGCTTCAAGCCGTTTCGGCTTGCATCGCCGGAACGGCCTTTTCGCCCGTCTCGCGCCAGCGCAAGGATTCGTCCAGGCGGCCTGCGCCCGTCAACTTCCTGATATGCGCAATCCGGGCATAGGAGCCATCCTGGACCTGTTCGAATGTCAAACCCGCCCCCCGGTATGCCTCGTAAAGCTGTTGAGCCCCTTTGCGCGCGTTCCACTGCGGCCGGAAGCCGGGCAACGTCCGGCGGATCTTGCCGCAATCGATGCGGTAACACCGCTTGTCGGGCCCCCCGCCAGGAGCGTACTCCACATGGCAGCCGGGCGCCGTCTCCGCCACGATGGCGGCGAGCTCTCGAATACGATAGTTCTCCTCCGTCTGGCCAACATTAAAGGTCTCGTTATGAACGAGTTCCCGTGGGGCCTCCAGGATGCTGAGGATGGCGTGCGTAATGTCTTCGATATGCACGATCGGACGCCATGGTGTGCCGTCGCTTTTGATGTACACCCTTCCGGTGGTAAACGCCCACGCCACCAGGTCGTTCAACACCACATCCAGGCGTAGGCGCGGCGAAACCCCATAAGCCGTCGCATTACGCAAGGATGTCGGGCTGAATTCGCGGCTGGCCAGTTGCGCCAGGTCGCGCTCCACCATTACCTTGGACTCGGCATAAGGCGTCACCGGGCTGAGGGGCGCGGTCTCGTCGTGGATTACGTCGCCTGCGGCGCCATATGTGCTGCATGACGAGGAGAAAATGAACCGCTTGATTCCCGCCTCTTTTGCCAGCTTCGCCAGTCTTATCGAAGCCGCGTGGTTAATATCGTACGTCAGTCCCGGATTCAGGTTCCCGAGGGGATCGTTCGACAAGGCCGCCAGGTGCACCACGGCCTCAAACCCTTCCAAATCCCCGGTGTCGACATCGCGGAGATCTTTGCGGATCTCCGGGATCTCCGCCCTCGGCCATTCACCGAAGTCGCAGCCCGCGAAAAAATCGGCGTCCAGGCCCACCACCTCGTGTCCTGCAGACTGAAGCATGGGCCCTGCAACCGCGCCAATGTAGCCTTTATGCCCCGTCAGCAATACTCGCATGCGATTTGAATGCCTCCCCTTTGGCCGGCCGGCGGGGCCTGATTGCCATAAGCCTTGTCGGAGGACGCGGCTATGATCGATTTCGCCACGGGCGAACGGCGGCAGGCCTCCAACAGGCCCCGGGTCCCTTGGATGTTGCTTGCAAACTCTGTCATCGCCAAACCCGCCAAGGAGCCTTGCCGGACTGCCACAGTTCATTCAGATACAGGTACTCGCGGTAGGTGTCCATTGCAAAGAAGAAGCCCTGGTGACGATAAGCCATCAATTGGCCCTCTGCTGCCAGGCGCCTCATCGGCTCGCGCTCTAGAGTACAGTCGTCGGTCCCGATGTACTCGAAGAGCTTTCGTTCGAACACCAGGAATCCCGCGCTTGCCCAGCCATCCAGTTGAGGCTTCTCGCTGAATTCAAGAACTGCGCCGTCACTCGTAGTCTCAAGAACGCCGAAGCGGGAGCTTGGACGCACCGCAGTCACGGTGGCGATCTTTCCATGGCTCTTATGGAACGCCACAAGCTCCGGGATGTTCACATCGGCTAGGCCGTCGCCGTACGTCACCAGGAAGGTATCGCCATCCACGTACCTCTCGATCCGTTTGATGCGCCCGCCGGTCATCGTTTCCTGACCGGTATCGGCCAACGTCACGCGGAAGTTCAGTTCTTCGTGCGCGCCATTGAAATCGATGTGGGATTCCCCGCCGAGGCGGATCGTGAAGTCGTTATTCATCGCCTCGTAGTTCAGGAAGTATTCCTTGATCATGTTGCCGCGGTAGCCCAGACACAGCACGAAATCGTTGAAGCCGTAATGGGCATACGATTTCATAATGTGCCAGAGTATCGGTCGGCCGCCGATCTCAACCAAAGGTTTTGGGCGGTACTCGGTTTCTTCGCGAAGCCGCGTGCCTTGCCCACCACAAAGAATGACGACTTTCATAGTGTTTCGTACGCCCTCAGTCGGGTGTCCCCCCGCAATGGCGTGCAGGAAGGCTTTGCCGGAGATAGCCGCCGGCGCTGCACTCTTGGCCTCGGCCCTCCACGGCCGTCGTGAGCGCGGTCACGTCCAATCCACTGTTATTTTTGGTTGACAGCAAAGGAGATACGCCGTACAAGCGCCGCTTTCCGTACTTCGGGGCGCTATTCTGAAGTCGAGGTATATACGATGAGCGTTCGTGGCTATTTCTCGAAACATGACGGCCGAAAACTTACCATGCCCCGCGCCGGCGAAGGCGCCCCCAACGCCAGTGGATTTGTTTTCCATGGCGACATCCTGACCGGCAAGCTCAGCGTCCAGGAAGCCTTTGCTCTGGAGGCCGGCCGGGTCTCCCAAACCCTTACTCCCGGCAAGCGCGTCGCCCCCGAAGATTACGATCCCGTCCTCAAGTCCCATCTCGGGATCGAATGATCCCCCCGCGCGCGAACCGCCGTCGGAGAGCGCCTTGACCATTGATAATGAGGGGCTTCTGCGAAATTGGCTTCGTTCCGTACTTCTTCCCTGTCGCCCGTGTTACAGCTCCTCGGTATCCTCATCTGTTTGCGAAGATTCTCGTGATGCTCAGCCCCGCGGGGGCGGTAGAAAATAGCCCAGGGCGTGAGCCCTGGGTCGGGAAACCCGAAGAATCCAGCCCCGGAACGGGGCGTAAGAGAGCACCGGTTCCGGCGGGGACCCCGGAGGCGCCAAACGAACCCAGGAAGTTGTTGAAAACAAATGAAAGGGCCATAAGAGCACGGCAGCATTCGGAAGAAGCGTGGCCGGCCAGGTGCCAGCGGCCGCCCCTACCCCGCATCCGGCTTCTCATCGCTCTGCAACCCCCTCTTGGCATAGTAGTGCCTATATTTGTCGTAGTAGCGGTAGTAACTGTACAGACCGGATTTCTTGGGGTTCCAGTCGTTGAGAATGGCCCCCAGGATGCGCGTGCCGTCCTTATTCAGACGCTGGCAGGCGTCCCGGAGAGAATACCGGGAAGTCTGGTTGGCGCGGGCCACGAGCACGACGCCATCCGAGTGGCGGGCGGTCACGCGGGCGTCCGCCATGGTCAGCATGGGCGGTGTGTCGATCAGCACGAGATCGAATTGATCGCGGCACGCCTTCACGATTTCGCCGAAACGCTGCAAGTGAAGCATGGTGGGATCGCCCGAATCGGCGCGGCCGGCGGTCATCACCGAGAGGTTGGGGACGCTGGTTTTGTGGATCAGTCCGTTGAGCGGCCCAACGAGCGGTTCGACGCTGCGCAGCAGATCCACGACGCCCGAGTCGTTGTCCAGGCCGAAGATGTGGTGCATGCGCGGCCGGCGGAGATCGCAATCCACGAGAAGAACCCGCCGGCGTATCTGTGCGAAGGCGATCGCCAAGTTCGTGGCGATGGTCGTCTTGCCCTCTTTCGGCCCTGGGCTGGAGAGCACCAGCACGCGAGGATGATTCCCTTCCGCGCTGGCATAGAGGATGGAAGTGATCGCGTCGTGAAAGGACTCCGCCATCGCGGAGCGCCGGCTCCCAGAGGCTATCAGGGCTACGGAGTCGGGCGTAGCGGCGCCTCCCTTTGCGCCAAAGTGCGCGAATGAGCGCGGCTGGAGCCAATCCAAGGAAGCGCTGGGCACGATGCCGAGCTCCGGAATACCGAGGAACGTGCTCACCTCCGTGGGCTCCTGGATGGTGCGGTCCGCGCGGTCGAGCAGGATGACGAAACCGACTCCGAAGGCGAACCCTAAGAACGCTCCGAGGAGCGTGTTGTCGCGGACGCTCGGCCTGTATGGCGCCCCGGGAGCCGTGGCCGGGTCCACGATGTTTATGTTCGAAGCGCGGAGCGCGGAGGCGATGCCAGCCGACTTGACGCTTTGGAGCATGCTGTCGTAGAGCCCGCGGTCGGTGTCCACTTCGCGCTTGAGGATGTTATAGTGATTCACCTCGTCGGCCTGCTCGGTGACGAGGCGGACGGCGGCATCATAGTCGGCCTGGAGCAGTTTCTCGCGCTGCTGCGCCGCTTCATAGTCGTTGCGGATGCGGGCGAGGGTGTTCGCGCGCGCCTCTTGAAGAGCCGTCTCCAGGGGCGCAATTTGGTCCTGTACCATTTGGACTTTGGGGTTGGAGGGCGTGTAGGTGACGGATAGCTGTGCGAGCTGGCGCTGAAGGTCGGTGAGCTTGTCTTGGATCCCCCTGAGCGAACCGTCGTCGAGAATTTCGCCCAGGGAGGTGGGGGCGGCCGTCGAGGCAAGCTCGTACCGGGACTGGCGGTTAATGCGTTCGCCCTCGGCAGCGGAAAGTTGTTGCTGCAACTGCTTGACCCTCTCATCGGCGGCGTTGTCCTTCTCTTCGGTGAAGAGAAGACCCGCCCCACTGGCGTACGACTGCAATTCCTCGTCGGACTTTTCGAGCTTGATCCTGACGTCTTGCATCTGCTTGGCGAGCCAGTCGCCGGTATCCTGCGTGGTCTGCCAGCGCGCTTCCAGGTTGTGCTCTTTGTACTCTGCAACCAGGGTGTTGGCGAAGTCGGCGGCCATCTGGGGATTGGTGGAATCGCAGAGAATCTCGATGAGGCGGGTGTTGGTCTGCGCGCGCACCCGCAGGCCGCCGGCGGCTTGTTGAATCATAGCCTCCCGCGCGGGGGTTTGGACCGGAGCGAGTTTCAGCACCTTCCGCCAGGCATCCAGGCGGGTGGGGTGCGTTTCGAGATCCTTGTTTTCGAGGCCGAGCCGCTGGATAACCCGCTCCAATAGGGCGCGGCTCTGGAGAATGCGGACCTGGGTCGGCAGTTCACTATCCGGCATGTAGCCGCCTGCGGAGCCGCTGGAGGTGGGGGTGACGTCGCGCATGTGCATGAAGTCCTCGTTCAGGCTCTGGAGTTCGATCACGGCGCGCGCCTGGTAGATGGGCGTCTGCGGCAGCGTGTACAGGAACCCGGCCAGCATGCCGAGGCAGGTAATCACGATCACCGCGCCCCGGCGGCGCTGAATAATGCGGTAGTACTCGAGCAAGCCGCCAGTGGACTCTTCGGGAGGGCCGGCCCCTGGCGAGGCGATACGCGGCTGCGCGACATTGGCGCGGGGAGCGGACTGGGTAGCCGGTCCGGGCGCCTGGGCCTGCGGCCCAGACTGTTTCATGGGAGGTGTTTCCATTCTAGATACCTATGCGATGCTCCGCTGAGCTTCGACGGAACTATGGGATTCTGTAAATCAGCGCGGTGCTGGCTAGCGCGGCGACGTCGGCGACCCGGAGGAGTACTTTCTTGGGTACGCTGGAGGGGACATACAGGATGTCTTCGGGTTGCAGGGCAACGTCAGCCGCGTGTGTGGCGATCACCTTTGCGAGATCGACGGGGATCTCCTGGAGATTGCCGCCCGCCGGAGCGGCCCTGAGGATGCGGGCCTTCTTGGGCGAAGCTCCGCCCACGGTGCCGCCGGCCAGCGTCAGCGCCTGCAACACCGAGAGGCCTTCCCGGTCGCCTAGGATGAAGCCGCCAGCTCTGGCTACCGTGCCGAGGACGTAGACCATCCTCGCGTGCTGCACGAAAATAACGTCATAGGGGTAGATGAGGATGTTTTCGGTCGGGTTCTCCGCGTCCAGGATGAGATTGAGGCTGGCCTCGGCGACGGAGTATTGGCCCGACAAGTCGTTCCTGGCGCCGGGGAGAGGGATTTGGCCCCATTCCAGACGCCGCGTGATCTTCACCGAAGACCCAGCGCCCTCCGCGGGCCCGCCAACGAGCGCCAGCACCTCGGCAAGCGGTGTCCGGCCCTGCACCTGCAGCACGCCCGGGCCCCTGACCGAGCCCAACACCGTAACTGGCTGGCTGTGAACCTCCATGACGGAGACCGTCACGTCCGGCTCCTTGATCCACTCTTTCAAACGCTCGGTGAGCTTCCCTTCGAGATCCTCCGCGGTCAGGCCGGCGGCATGGAGACGCCCCACCATGGGTATCCGGATATTGCCGTTCCCATCGATCCGCATGGGCTTGTCGGAAATGTCTTCGGCATCCATGATATGAACCGATATCAGGTCGTTCGGGCCCAGAACGTAGGTGGAGCGAAGTTCGGCCGCCGAGTCGGCGGGCGGGGGCGGGGCCGTGACAGCCGGAACCGGAACAACCGCGGCCGGCGCGGCCGGCGCGACCGGCTCCTGTCCCTGTGCCGCAATCGTCAGGAGACCAAGGGCCGCAATGACGCTGCCCAGCCTCGGAATTGCTTTCATAGTGCGTTCCTTCTTGTCGCCACTTCAAGCGCGACGACGCGGGAGAGGCGGTCCACCTCTCCCTCCAGCATGGCGACCTTCCCATCCAGAAGATGGACGCGGTCTTCCAGGGTGTGCCCGTCGGGGGGTTCCTGGCCGAGAACCTGGAGCATCGCTTCACGCGCAAATTCGGAAAGGCTGCGCACGCCGCGAGTGGTGTACATGGACTTCAGGTTCTCGTATTCTTCCTCCGACAGGCGGAGACTCATGATTCGGTTTTTGCGCTTAAGCATAGGCGACGCAACCTCGGATCGAAATTCAGAAGCGATGGTTGGAGACGGGCCGCACCCAGGCGCGATCGATTTCGACGGCTACTGAGCGCTGCAACAACGTAATGGAAACTACCAGGCGAAATTGACTCTTGACGCTGACGATGATGCCCTCAACGCCTGCCAGCGGGCCGCTTTCCACGGCGACGAACTGGCCTTCGCGCAGGAACGGCCACGGGCCGATCATCAGTCCGGAGGACACCATGGCGCGGACAGACTCGATTTCCCGCTCTTCGATGGCGATGGGACCGGCGCTCGAACCCACGATGGAAACGATGCCGGGCGTCGTCAGGATGGGGAGGCGGCGCAGCGCATCGAACCGGCAGAACGCGTAGCCCGGGAAAAGCGGGGTCTCCACTTCCTTGTAACGGTCCGACCAGCGGCGGCGCGATCGGTAGGTTGGCAGAAAGGCTTCGTGACCCTTGCCGGTCAGGGCCGCCAGAACGGCCTTCTCGCAGTTCGAACGGACGCGCACCGCATACCAGGGCAAAGACGGCCCGGCTTCGGTGGGTACCACGCTCGCCTCCGCGCAAGCTACCGCCCTTTCGGTCCCATTCTCTTCTACCGAACTTGTGCGCGACATTACTAGAGCCAGACCTCATTATCGTGAGACGTTGAAGCCGGGTCAATTACAAAAGGTCATACCTTGTACTACGCCAGGTACCAGTACCTCAAATTTAAGTGGGAATAGGCGCACAACCGGCCAGGATAAGCCGGGCATGACAATCAAATCATTTTGGTTCAATTGGTTATGGAATAGCGCCTAACGGCTTGGGGAACCCAGCAGGAGCAGAGGGAGGGCCGCTCCCACCACAGCTCCGACAACCAAGGCGGCGTTGCCAGCGCCCAGAAACGCCGCCAGCAGGCCGGCCAATGAGCCGACGCCAGCCCCAACCACGACGACCATGATTCTCTTCGCCATACGCCCCCTGTGGAGATGCTCCTAACATAGCAGCCCTGGCGGCGTCTGCCGCACGGACCTGCACGTGGTAGAAGGCGAACTGCCGCCCCGAAAATCGCCCGTCATTCCGGGACACCAGGTGGGGACTGTCGAGGCGTGCGGCGTCTGCGAACTCACTGTCCAACTCGCAGTATCCAAGGACAGCGGCTGGGTGTAAATTGAAGAGGATCGTGGAGTCCAAAATGGGACTTCCGGTTTCAGGGGTGAGGGGCGCAGCGAATGAAAGCCGGCCGGCCCGGCTCTGCCCCATCGGCTGCGCAGCGCTGGTTGTGGCCTGCGTGGTCGCCACCGCTCCCGTGGCCGAGATGGGAGTGGACAACGACTGGAAATATGCTCTTAATTGAAACGTGCCGATCCAGCGACTACCCCGGGAAGGCTAATGATCAGTGCTGGCGCTGAAGGCTCTTGAATGCATGGCGCTAGCCGCCATCGCGCTTTATGGAGTCGGCTACTGGTTTGTGCGCCTCTGGGGGTTGGCCGGCTTCCCCGTTTATTGGACTGTGCCTGTGTCGCTCGTCCTGGGTGAAGCATCCCTGAGCCTCGCGGTGCAGGTGCTCCTCTTTGCCCGCGTGGATACGAAGCTGTTTCTGCCTTTCCTAGGCTTTGTCGCGTTGGCGGCCGGAGCGGCGGGTTGCGCCGTTTCGATTCGCGGCCGCCATAGCGTCGCGAAGCCGCACTTCGGTCCGACCGAGCGCTTCCTCCTGGCCCTGATAGCGTGCAGCGTTATTGTCAACTTCGCAATCGCCGCATCGCCTTCCACCAAGATCGACGAACTTTTCTATCACATGCTGCTGCCGAAACGGATCGTGGCGGATGGAGGACTGCGGTTTTGCCTACTGCCGGTTCAGCAGGCCATACTCCCACAAATGCACTATCAGATCCTGCTTAGCATCGGCCACGCCCTCGGGGTCCCGGACATCGGGAACCTTGCGAGTCTGGGGTTTTCGCTGGCGTTGCTCGCGGCTCTGGCGGGAAACACGTTTGAGGCGACCGGGCACACGGGCTACTCGTTGCTGATTGCGGCCGCCGCCGCGGCCGGGCTTCACACGTCGGTCTGGCATACGGCCAGCGGGGCTTATGCCCTCGGCGATCTCGCCACATTCCTTGCGGGCGTCGCGCTGTTGAGGCCGTTTGCGGATCGAATCGGCGGGCCGCGCTACGCCGGCCTGGTGTCGACCCTGTGCTGCGTAGCGGCCTCAACCAAGTTGCCGCTTTGGCCCATGGCTGCGGCTGGCACGGCTTTGGGCGTCCTTCGGACGGCCCCCTTCCAGGGGACCAGTGGCCGGCGGGCCGCAGTGGTGGCGGGCGCTTTGACGCCGTGGGCTGTCCTTCATTTGCCCCTGCTTCTTTGGACCTGGCATTCCAGCGGTTCGCCTTGGGGTCCCGCGGGCGCCGGTCTGTTCGGACCGTCAGTGTACACGCCCGCGGTTGCCAAAGTCCTGGCCGCCTTGGGCAGATCTAGCGGCGCGGCGGACCTCGCGCCGAATATCGTCCCGTGGCTTCCTCCTCTGTTTTGGGCGGCCGTGCCGTACCTGCTGCTCCGAATCCGCACAGCGCCTGTAGGTGATCGGATCTTGACCGTGGTTTTCTGTCTTCAAGCGGCGTTGATCGCCGCGTTTTTCTCCGTCGAGTTTCGCTACCTAGGAGGCCTGGAGTATATAGCGTTGTTCGCGGCGGCAGCCCTGTATTTCCCGCGAGCGCCGGTCGCGGTTCTGAAGTGGATGGTCCCGGCCCTGGCGTGCACCTGCGTAGTCCCGTGGGTTGCGCTTCAGTGGTACTATGGCCGTCCTTTCTTGCAGGTGTCGTCCGGCATCTTATCGCGAGATGCGTTTCTCTCGCGGTACGTCGCCTTTCACCGGGATTTTCAGCAGTTGGACCGGCTTCTTCCGGCCCGCAGCGTTCTGTACTCCGAAAAGGACGACCAGGAACCGTGGTTTTATGCGCCCCGACCCGTTATTCTCACCATGGCGGACTGGGACGGCAAGCGCCCGGTGTACCTTTTCGATTGGGAGCAAGACGGGACGCCAGCGGAACCGCTTCGGCCCAGGGCGCCACCGGGAGACTGCCGCGAGGTGGTCTATCGGAACGATCATGCGATTATCACCGCTTACCGCACCCCTGGCCGCCCGGCGGAAACCGGCACTCTGATGGTTCGGCGATGTGCGGCGGATATCCCACTTGTGGGCGGAGATCCCGAGCAGTGAGCCGGGGCGCCAGGACCGACCGTACGGCTGAGCGCCTCCTGCCTCGCTTCCTCAGCTAACGTACGCGCCGTTTTCCTCAGGGCCCCTGGTACAACTCATTAACTGCTTCACCGGATCGCCAATGTTGAGCCCGTGAACCCGTTCGAACTTTGCCCGACCGATCCTATGCAGTGCATCGGCGCCGATTCGGTGGTGTCGACGGTAGGGCGGAATGCACGTCAGGTCCGATGCTTTCTCGGAGAGACCGTGCGGGCCAGTGTGGCAGGAGTCGATTCCGAAGGAGACTTGGCAGACCGCGCAGGGGAAGAAGCGGACCCACCTGCGGTAAACGGATCGCGTAGCGGCCTTTCCGGGCGGTCGGTCCGCTCCGACCGAATGCCATAGGGGATTGGAGCAGCGCTCATATGCATACCCCACGTTCCTCCCCCGCGCGAGACAGCCGCCGGGAATCTCCGTTCCAGATTCGATCGCCGCCTTGACCGCGCGTTTGTCGATTACGCAATCCGCCTTCCTCACGTCGTCCAGAGCTTACGCTCGAAACTTCAAATCGAGCGAGTCGAGGACAGCTTCCCAACGAGTGGCCGGGATGCTCAACCTGAGGGTCGTGTACTCCGCCGTTCAGCTTGAGGGTTTGCCCGGCCTCCGTGGAGATCACGGATGAGGTCGCCGTGCCGTTAATGGGAACAATTCACTTAAGCGCCGATTGGGACGCCTGCACGGCGCAGCCAACGGCAATGGTGCCATTGACCTCGGGGCAAGTCGGACTACCCTGCAGATATTGGCTGTCGTTTTGGCCTGTCGGTGAAAAGTAGATCTGGGAGGCCCCCGTCGCCGAAGAAGTGTTATCGATGACGATCCCGCTCGGGCCGCCTTCTGCGTTCATCCCGGCGGTCGCGCTGCCTGGAATGCTCGTAGAGCCGCCGCTCCCGACCAAAAAATTATAGAGACAGCCGCCGCCGGAACCGGTCTCGCCGATCTGACACCCGACCCCGCTTAGATTGCCGCCATACGACGTGCCCACAAAAACGTAGTCGTTGGTGGTTCCGCCGGGGCCGTAACTCTCAGTGGTCGGAGAGCAGGACGCGGGATTGGCGGTGGTGGTGTCGGTCAGGGCGTAAAAGGCGGTGTCGCCCCAGTTGACGGCCCCCGAGAAACCAGATGCCATCGGTACGTAGACCAGCTTTATGTTTTGACAAGTGTTACCGCTGTTGGAGCCGGTGCAAGTGCTAGTTTGATAGACGGTGGTGCTGCAGGTCCAAAGATTCCCAGTATTTCCCGAGCCCGAGTAGTATATGTGGTCAAACGCACCCATATACAGGAGGTTGGGGCCGCCGTTCTGCTCTCCGAACTCCACTTCCGAGCCGCAGTTTGATCCCGTCGACCAACTTGCCACTGGGTAGCTGGTGGTCCCGGTCTGCGAACACGTAGTGCTAGTATTGCCCGTGCTGCTGTTACCGGTGCTGAATTGGAAGACGCCGCTGCACCCCGAGGTAAAGAGGCCCGCGCCGCAGGCCGAATTGGTCGTCTGGTTGTCATCCCGCCCAACAAAAACATATACCTTGTGAGTGGAGGAGTCGACGAGGGGGCCTTGGACAATGCCGCCGCTGTTGATCGCAAGTTGGCTGCTATCCATAACCTTAACGCCGGACGCGTTGTAGCCGTAAAGAAACCCGCCCGAATCGGCGACATAGATGTTCCCGGAGGACTGATCGTACACGGGGCTGGTAAGTATGTTGGAGCTGACTGTAACCGGCCAAGAGCCGGTTGTTACCTCGGCGGGGGTTGTTCCGTTGAAGATCCCGGTGAACTTGTGGAGGTGGCCGCCGTGGTCGCCGACGTAAATGATGTTGCCAGTATAATCCAGGAACGGCGACGAGAGCGTATCGAGGACCGTTCCGCTTCCGTTAAAGGTGAGCGTGGTCATGCAGGGCGCGAAGCAGCCGGAGTAACTCGAAGGGCTGACTGCTGTGAGGGTGTCAGGGCTGCCGGCGTCTGCGGTGATCGTAAGGGTTTCGCCGGAAGCGCCGCTGCCGGTGGCTGCTGCGAACAGTGCGCCGGCAGTGGCGCTGGTCCACGTCGCGATCGTATCGCCGGCCGGTATTCCCGTCCCGGAGATCTGCGCTCCCACGTCCAGATAGCTGAGGCCCGACGTGACGGTGAAGTTCTTGCTGCCGTTGGTTATGTTTGTAGTTCCACTCGTGAGGGTGTGACCCGCTGGCTGCGCCGCCCATTTCAGGAGAACCAGTTGCGCGCTGCCGCTGGCCGGTTGCTGGACGAAAGCCAACTGCGACCCATCGAGGGAGAGCACCACAGAGGTCGAGATCGTACCGCCAGTGTTGAAAGCCCAGTAAACCGAGGGCACCTGCCCAGAGCAACTGGAATAGAGGTTGTCGTAAGCAATGATGCTGGCTTGCGTCGACGACCCCGCCAGGCTCGTGTTGTAAACAACGTAATCGGGCGTAGTGGCAACGCCGCACTGCGGGGTATTGGTGATACTGAACGAGTACTTCGCGGGGTAGTTGCCCACGCCGACCGTGGCGCCGCTGCCACCCATCAACACGCTCCAGTCCTTGTTTATTGGC
The DNA here is from genome assembly GCA_050012095.1 of Bryobacteraceae bacterium. Classification (GTDB taxonomy): domain Bacteria; phylum Acidobacteriota; class Terriglobia; order Bryobacterales; family Bryobacteraceae; genus BOG-224. The sequence continues at coordinate 63,811 of JBEKHV010000009.1, forward strand.
GTCGCCCGTTCGCGTAGTGCGTTCACTGGGATGGGCAGTCGACTACCGCGCACGGCCATCTCCTCGACCCTGGCGACATCCTCGGCTGCCGGTCCCTGCACCGGGAGCCGTTGCTTCAACATGTGCATGATGTAGCGAGGATGGTTGACCAAATTGAGCCACTCCTCGTAAGCGCCGTTCCGGATCGCGTCTTCCTCCGTACCAGGATGGGAGAAAACGACGTGGTGGTGAGTCCAATCTTCAGGCACGCCGGGGATCTGGACGCCCCTGACGGCGATCGCCTGCCGGCTTTGTTGGGCTTCTTGCCCGGATAGCGAAACAGCGATAGCGACGATCGCGATTGCTAACTTGGAAAACGGACGGCACATAGTACATTCCTCCCCTCTTGTGTTGCGGGCGCCTCGACGGGATTTCTCAACAAACTGTCACGCCAAAGGCCTAAGCCTGGAGAACCGGCAACGAACACAGGCCACTACTCCTCTCCTGCATCGGACCATTTCCTCACTGGCACGATCTTGAGAAGCTTACCCAAGCTTCCACCGAGCATCCACATGCTAACAGTTTTCTGGCCTTCGTCCAAGATGGCAGACGAGGCATTGATCTCAATCCAAAACCGCTACCGTCCGGACGGGACAGCGGTACGCGCGCCGCCCTTTACGGCGCGCACTGCGACGCTTGGACCGCGGAGCCGCCCGTGCCGGTAGACGTCACACAGGTCTCGCTGGCCAGCGTCGAAAAGTAGATCTTGGACGCGCCCGATTATCAATAACCATTTCAACAAACCCAATCTGTTTACGGTAAGTTCTATTATTACTAGAACTTATCTATTTCCGGCCGCACAGCTGGCGACACTGCCGGTACTTAACTTTAGCATCAGTCTTGCGATGAGTCAAACGTTTGTGCCGGGCGCATGCCGCAACGAGTACTATACCCGTACTATGTTTTGGATACGGCGGTCGAATCCAGCCTGGCCCTATCCAACAAGGTCCCTTGGGGCATGGGCCGTCCACCTCTGCGTATCGAAGTCACACAGCAGGACCAAAAGGAGCTGATCGAGCTGTTGAGCGGCGGCGTGCAGCGGGTCCGGGTCGTGTTGCGGGCCATGGCGCTCCTGCAACTGGCCAAGGGCGTCAGTGCGGCACGGATTTCCAGCGGAGTCCCCTTGACTCCGCTGGCCATTCGGAAGGTCGGCCACCGGTACCAAGACGGTGGCCTGAGGAAATATTTCAAACAGTCAATAACTTGTACGCAAACTGATGCTGGAGTGACTGTATTTACAACGAATCGGGCAGGGGGGACAACGCCTCCATCTGCTTTCATCTGGTTCCATCTGCTTTCATCGGGCAGACGCCAAGGCCACAATCGCGTAGCGTCGCCGCTCGGCCAGTTCGCAGGCGCGCGAGAATGTAGTCATGAAGGCCTGTTTGCTTGCGTCTCCCGCTCCCGTCGAGAGCAAGCCGTTGCGCCTCGCGGATGTTCCCAGGCCGGAGCTTGCGGCCGGGGAGGTTTTGGTGAAGGTCCATGCTTGCGGCGTCTGCCGCACGGACCTGCACGTGGTGGAAGGCGAACTGCCCCCCCGAAAATCGCCCGTCATTCCGGGACACCAAGTGGTGGGGACTGTCGAGGCGTGCGGTTCCGGGGCATCGCGGTTCCGGCCCGGAGCGCGCGTGGGCATTGCCTGGCTGCGCCGGACGTGCGGCGTCTGCGAATACTGCCGGATCGGGCGTGAAAACCTGTGCGAAGCCGCCGAGTTCACGGGCTGGACCGCCGATGGCGGGTACGCCGAATACGCCGCCGCCCCGGAGGATTTCGTCTACGCTCTTCCCCCGGGCTTCGACGATGTTCACGTGGCGCCGCTGCTCTGCGCGGGCATCATCGGGTTCCGGACGCTCCGGCTTTCCGGCGTGGAACCGGGCGGAAAGCTGGGCATGTATGGTTTCGGCGCCGCGGCCCATGTGGCCATCCAGGTGGCGCGTCACTGGAATGTGGAGGTTTACGCTTTCTCCCGCGACGAGCGCCATCGGCGGCTGGCGCTGGAACTGGGCGCGGCGTGGGCCGGGGATTCCTTCGACGCGCCGCCCGCCAGGCTGGACGCGGCATTGATTTTCGCGCCCGCCGGCGAACTGGTTCTTCCGGCGTTGCGCGCGCTCCAGCGCGGGGGGACGGTCGCGCTCGGCGGCATCCACATGACCCCCATTCCGCAACTCGATTACGGACTGCTCTACCACGAGAGAGTCATCCGCAGCGTGGCTAATAACACCCGCCGCGACGGCGAGGATTTTCTGAAGATTGCGGCTGAGATCCCCATCCGCGCCGAGGCGCGGGAATTCGGTCTCGAAGAAGCGAACGAGGCGCTCGGCGCGTTGAAAAACGACGCCATACGGGGAGCCGCCGTGCTGCGAATGTAAGAACCGGGGAACGGGGCCTCTACTTCCTCCGGTCGTCCGGCAAGACGTAGACCTTATCGCCGGGGTGAACGAGTTTCAGCCGTTCCTGGACCACGCGTTCCTGCTCGGCGGGGTCGGCTGCCAGACGCCGGATGCGTTCCCGCGTCTGTTCGTTCTCCCGGGCCAGATTCGCGTTGCGCCGCTCCAGGACCCGACTCTGGCGCTCCTTGTCCTTCCAGACCGCGATGCCTTTGGGGCCGGTCAAAGCGAGCAAGGCATAACCCGCAAGCGCCAGCGCCGCGAGAGCGTACACGAATCGGCTGAAATTGGCTTTCATGCCGTGAAGGACCTGGAAGATAATAGTAACACCGCTGCGGCGATTTGCCGCGCGGAAATTGCGAATGACCGACAAAATCGTTGTTCTCAGCACATGCGCCCACGAGGAAGAAGCGGAGAAGCTGGCGCGTAAGCTGGTGGAAGAGCGGCTGGCCGCGTGCGTAAACGTAATTCCGCGCATGCGCAGTTACTACCGCTGGCAGGGCGCGATAGAGGCCGCGGACGAGTGCCTGCTGGTGATCAAGTCCTCCCGCGCGCTGTTTCCCGCGCTGGTTTCCGTTCTCGAATCCGCCCACTCGTACGAAGTGCCGGAGGCGCTCGCCATTCCCATTCTCGACGGGGCGGCGCCCTATTTAAACTGGCTGGGCGGCAATCTGCGAGGCGAAGGCCCGGAGTAGTGGGGGATTCGCTACAATCTGTTGTGAGCGCACGGCCGGCGCCGCGTCTTGCGTTGATTTTGGACATGGACGGCGTGATCCTGAACTCCAATCCCGTTCACCGCGAGGCCTGGGTGCGGTTCAACCGGCGCTTCGGCCTGGAAACCACCGAGACGATGCTCGAGGGCATGTACGGCAAACGCAACGATGTAATCGTCCGCGATTTTTACGGCGAGGGCTTGCCGGCCGAGGAGATTGCCGCACGCGGCGCGGCCAAGGAGCGGCTGTACCGGGAAATGCTGGCCGGCCGCGTGGAGGAGACGCTGACTCCGGGATTGCGGCGATTTCTGGAGCGCCATCGCAGCCTGCCGATGGCAGTGGCGACCAACGCCGAGCCAGCCAACGTGGCATTCGTGCTGGAGGAAGCGGGACTGGCGCATTGCTTTCGGGCGGTCGTGGACGGCCAGCAGGTCCAGCGGCCCAAGCCGTTTCCCGATATCTACCGGCGCGCGGCGGAGTTGCTGGAAGCGCGGCCGGACGAGTGCGTCGTGTTTGAAGACTCGCATTCCGGCATAGCCGCGGCGCGCGCCGCCGGCATGCGCGTGGTGGGGGTCCGTTCCACGTACCGGAAGTTGCCCGGTGCGGATCTCGTGGTGGACGATTTCCTGAGTAAGGAACTGGAACCGTGGCTCGAAGCCCAAGTCCGCGCTGTGTAACGCGCCGGAGCGCCTGGATCGCGCTGGCCGCCCTGGCTGCTCTGCCCGCGTTGGGCCAGACCCGGCTGTCGCTGGCGGAGCTGGAAGCGCGCAAGCCGCCCGACTACGGCCCCGTGCATGGAGGCGAGCGGGTGATCGTGCGTGGCGTGGTCTCCGGACCCGCTTTCCACTTCCTGGACTACACGCTGCTGGGCCTTCAGGACGCCGGCTGGGGCGGCGTCCTCCATGCGCCGAAAGACGACGCCAAGCTGGACGCGTACAGAGCCGGAGACGAAATCGAAGCCGAGGGCGTGGTCGCCGAGTTGGGCGGCATGCCCGTGGTGGAGGCCGAGCGAATCACCGAAACGGGGACGCAACAGCCGCCGGCGGCCATCACGGTTCCCCTTCGGGACCTGCTGAACTTTCCCCAGAACCTGCGCTATCTCGGCCGGCTTGTCGATACGGAAGGGCGGATCGTCGAGAAAGGCGACAACACGGGGGGCGCGTACATGCTTCTGGGGCCGGTCCGGGCGCAATACAAGCTGTTCATCCCCGGCGCCTCTTTCCGGGCGGACTTGGGGGGTTTCGAAGAGGGCGACACAGTCTCGGTCACCGGAGTGGCGTTGCAGTTCTGCCCGCGGGCGCCGTACGACCAGTACTTCGAGTTGCTGGCGCACAATTCTACCGGGATCGCGCTCCGGGAACGGGGCTGGATGCCGCCGCCGCTGGCGTTGGCCGGCGGCCTCACGCTCGTGCTGCTGGTGTCGTTCTTCCTATGGAGCCGGGAACGCCGGCTCCGCAAGCAGCGCGAGCGGCTGCGGAAGATGTACCACCTCGCCGAGGAAATCCTGGGCGCGGCTTCGACCGCCGGCATCCTGAAACGGATCTCCGACGCGCTGCCCGGCGTGCTGGGCGTCACGCGCATTCAACTATACGTCTACAACCGCGCAACTAAAGCCCTCGACGCCGCGGCGGGAGAGGGCAGCGAGCCGGTCTCGATTTCGCTCGCTTCTCCTCCGGGCGGAACGCAGGCCGGGGCGGTGGCCTGTTTTCACTACCATACGTTGCTGGCCATCCCCGATATCAGCCGCAGCCCCTTCCCGATCGCGGGAGACGGCGGCGACCGGGAGCCACGATCGGTGGTGTTTGTCCCCATGCTGGCGCAAGCGGAGGTGATGGGCGTGCTGGAGCTGGACCAGGACGACCGCGTCCGCGAGTTCACCGCCGACGAGCAGGCGCTGGCGCAGCATCTGGGCAACCAGATCGGCGTGGCGATCCGGCTGCTGGACCAGCGCTCCGTCCAGGAGCAGCTCTTCCGCACCGAAAAACTGGCGGCGGTGGGCCGGCTGATCTCCGGCATCGTGAACGAGCTGCGGACGCCGATCGCCTCCATTTCCGAACTGGCGGCGGAGGCGCTGCGGAACCAGCGCACGGGCCCGGGCGGGCGGGAGGTAGCGGCCATCGCCTCCGAAGCGCAGAGAGCCGCCGGCATGGTGGCGCGGCTGATGGCCTTCGGCGGGAGCGATTTCGCGGACGTGCGGCCGGTGTGCATCTCCACGCTGCTCCGCAACCTGATCGAATTCCGCGAGGCGGACTGGAAGGCCTCCGGAATTCGCGTCAAGGACCTGACGTCCGGCGAGCCGCTGTTCGTCAGGGGATCGCAGGGCCAGTTGGAGCAGGTCTTTCTCCACCTGCTGGTGCACGCGGAACAGTCCCTGGCCGCGGTGCCGGAGAAGGCGATTACGATTCGCTCCAGCGTTCTCGGCAAGCGCCTCGTGGTGGAGATCGCTTTTACAGCGCCTCCCGAATCGCGGACTCCCGAGGAGACGGCCGCGGCGCTGGGCGTCGCCCGTAGCGTGGTCACCGGCCACGGCGGAGAGGTCCGGCTCATCGCGAAGGATGGCGAGCCGCCTTGTTTCGAGGTGGAGCTGCCCCTGGCGAAGGAGCGCGCGCCCGCCGGCCCGGCGCGCGATTCCGCGCTGCGCCTGACCGTCCTGGTCATCGAACCCGACGAAAGCGCCGAGCGCCAGTTGCTGGCGCTGTTGGGCGCGCGCGGCTGCCGGGTGGTGCCGGTGAGCAACGCCGACGCCGGTCTGGAGCTGGCCCAGCGGCTGCATTTCGACGTGGCCTTCTGCTCGGTCCACGCTCCCGGCCTGAACTGGGTGGAGCTATCGGAACGGATGCAGCCGCGGGTGGGGGGATTCATCCTGCTTTCGGACCACTACGACGCCGAGCTGAGCGCGGACTTTGAAGGCGAGGGGCGGTTCGTCCTCCCGAAGCCTTTGCAGGAACAGGAACTGGAGCGCGCCCTGGGTCTGATCGAAAGGCAGGTCGGCGCGCGGAGCGCGTAGCGGCGGGCGCCGCGGCGCGCTACGCCCGGGAATGCCGCTCGAAAATCTGGGGGATGTTCTGCGAGAACGCCGAGCGCGCCATCACCATGTCGCAGCCAGCCTCGTGCGCCTGCTGTTTCAGCTCGCCCTGCACGTGCGACAGGTACCCGAGGAGGCTGATCCCCTTGGTCTCGGCCGCGCTCTTGAGGGCCGCGACCAGTTTCAGCGGCTCGGCGGACTCGAAGTTCAAATCGAAGATAATCAGCGCCGGCTTCTGCCGGGCCTTCTCCAACACTTGCGCCGGATCTTTCACCAACTCCAGCGCCAGCCCGGAGCGCTTGGCCGCGTCCACGAGCTTGACCGAGAAGAACAAATCGCTAAGGACCGCCAGGACCCGCTTGGATTCCTGTTTCTGCATAAGGATGTGATTGGCTTCAAAACACCCAGACCTGAAATCGGGGAAGGGGAATGACTTATTCTACCATGGGGCCGGCGGCCCCGAATCCGGCATCACAGCCCGACGTTTCAAGCCCCTTCGTGGATGCACGCGCGGCCCACGAAGGGCCGCCGCAAACTGCTCTCCATTTATAGGGATGAGAGTAGCAGCCGGTACGATTCCTGAAAAAACGCGTGTAACTCCTGTCACCCGCTCGTAACTTCCAATTCTCCCTTCCGCCAAACTGTCTGCCGGCCCGGGCGGTCATCCCGTTTCAGTCCCCTTCTCGAAGGGGACGCGCGCGCGTCCCGGCTGCGAATCGTTGACGCGTAAGCGACTCACTTGCAATCAAGAAAGGCACCCAATTATTACAATATTTTCAGATCTAAACAACTGTTTATCTCTACCAGATATATCTCTCCCTTCCCCCAAACCGTCTGCCGGCCCACCCCGACCCACTTCCCCAGCCGCAAATACGGCAAGAACTCGCCCAGGTCGCCCTCATATTCCGCCTTGCCCACGAACCCACCCAGCGGGTGGCGCTGGCCGGTCCGCGACGAGCGCCTTTCCACTTCGTGCCGCTGCAACTCGCAGCGCGTCATCCGCACCGCGGCGGCGCGGTCACCCATCGCGCGGAAATCGATCTCCAACGGGCCGGGGCCGTACATCGTGCGCAACGTGCTGATGCGGTCGCGCAGCCGGCCGAAGAGAATCCCAAACTCTGGACGGTCCGCCAACTGGTGCTCGGTCTTCAGTTCCGTCGGCGTCACGAACCGTACCCGCACGCGGGTCGCCGGCTCGGGCGGCGCGGCCAGATCCACCACGATGGGCGGGGGCATCTCGTTCATCTGGAACCGGGCGCCATCGAAGACGCGTGAAACGGCCGCGCCGGCCAGGTCCAATTGGTCCACGGCGGTCAGCTCCGCGCGGCCCCGGCCCGGTCCCAGGCCTTCCCGCGCAAGCTGCGCGAACGCCAGCACGAAGTAGGACAGCGACGGGTCGCGCACGTCGAAAATGTGGACGTCGAAATGAAACGGCTCGCCTTCCCGGATGGTCCGCCCGTCAAGTTGCGCGGCGCGGAACACGAAGGGACGCGGCCAATCCGCGAGGCCGCTGGGTCCCCCGCCGCGCGATGGGGCGCCTCCTGGGCCGGGCTCGAAGACGCGCGCATAGGGGCAGGTTGCGCGCAGGTCGCAGGTTTTCGCTCCGGTGCAGGTTGGGACGCAGACCAGCTTGCGGAAGATCTCGCCGAATGCGCCCCGTACGATGTTGCCGGATTTATATGGAGGGAAATATAGCGTGCCCGCGGAGCGGAATTGAAAGCGGAAGCGGTGGAATTGGAAGTGCAACGAGGTCAGGATAGCACCGGCGCGATCACCGCCGGCAACCGCTCTTACGTTCGCGGATCGAGGCGTGCGCTCACGGAACGCCGGCGCGAAGGCCGGCGTGGCAACCTGAAAGGTCACTCCACGGCGCTCCTTGCATGAAGTGCGCGGGGCCGGGGTATACTGGACGAGACTGGGGGGCTGAAGCGGCGGGCTCGATTACGAACCGCCGGGGAAGTCCAAACTTCGTGACGCCATACTTTCAAAGGAGACGCACATGAGTCTGACTGCCGAACAGGCGAAAGCCCTTGCGGATTATACGCTCGCCGACTACCAGAACGAGCTCGCCACCACCAAGCGCGTGATCGGAGCGATTCCCGCCGGGCAGGAAAGCTACACTCCCGACGCCAAGAGCACGAAAGCCCTGGATCTCGCCTGGCACATCGCCAGCGCCGAGTGGTTTTTCCTGAACAGCATCAGCGAAGGCAAGTTCGCCTCGGGAGAGAGCGGGCGCCCGGAGCACATCCGCAGCGCCAAGGACGTTGTGGCTTGGTATGACGAGAATGTTCCGCCGGCGCTGGAACGGACCGGACGCCTCTCCGGCGAGCATCTAGCCAAGGACATCGACTTCTTCGGCAAGATGCAGGCGCCGGCGGCGGTTTACCTGACCCTCATGGTCAAACACGGCGTGCATCACCGCGGCCAGCTCTCGGCGTATCTGCGCCCGATGGGGGCGAAGGTGCCGGGCATCTACGGGCCCAGCGGGGATACGCAGTAAGGCCTTTTCGCAGAGCGCTCGCGCGCCGGCGGGCCGGGACTATTTCTTGGCGTGGCTGGAATCGTAGTGCGCCTGGAGCAGGTCCATGCCGAAATCGCCGTTGAAATCGCGCCACACGGAGTGGATGTGGTTGGCGTGATCCTGAGTCTCATCGAACTCGATGAGGAAGGCAGGCGTCTGCACGCGGTAGTAGTGCGGATCGCCGCGATTGATTCCACCGGCCCAGGCGAAATAGATATTGCGGCCGGCCTGGTTCAACTGAGCGAGGCGCGCATCGGCCAATTCGGGGGCGACGTTTCCGGCGTACTCCTCCACCAATGCCCGGAGGGCGTCGAACTGTTTGGCGGCCATTTTCGAGGCGGACAGGCCCGAAGGCTGACCTTCGAGGGCGGCCTTGCGGCTGTTGGTGGTGAGGATGTCGTGGTAGGCGACGGGATCGACGATGGCGACCTTCTGTTGCGGCTCATCGCAGGCCCGGATCACTTCAAAGCCGAGATCGTCTTCGCGGGCCAGCACGCGCAAGCCGGTGCGCGGGCCCTGGCGGACCTCGGCGGGGTTGGCGCCGAAGAAACTCGGACCGTCGACTACCTGGCCGTTGACCACGGTAAAATTCTGGCTCACGTGGTGGCCATCGACGCGGTAACCCCACACGCCCTCGGCGGAGGGAGTTCCGAAGACCGAGAAGAAGTAGCCTTCGGCGTCGCGGCGCGGGCCCGTGCCGTTTTCCATGATTCGCAGGACTTCGTCGAGGCTCATGATGCTCACGGCCTTGATGTAGCCGGTCTGGCTCAACCCGGAGGCGAGGAGCGCACCGGCCAGCAGCTTCTGGTAGCCGGACATTTCGCGCAAGGGCAGGCCGTTGCGGTCGTGGGGAACGTAGTACCAGGTGAGACGCTCGTCGCCATCGAACGGGATGCTGGCCTTGGCCCGCTGATCGGGCTCAAGCGCGGCCAGGAAGCGGTTGGCGCATTCCACCATCAGCGGCGCCGCGTGGGCGTGCGCGTGCGGAGCGCCCGGCATGGCGGCGTGGACGTCCTGCTGAGCGGCGTGGATACCTCTGGCGGCCAGCAATCCGCCGCCCAAAGCGGTTGCCGACGAGCTTAGAAACGAACGGCGTGGAATGTGCATTTCCCCCTCCTCAGTTCCCACTATTAGACGCTAGAAATACGAGGCGAGTCAAACGGGGATTCGATGGTTACAATCTCTAGTGAGGGGAGCTTTGGAGAATAAGGAAATCGCGCGCGTGCTCGCGGAAACCGCCGATCTGATGGAGATCGCGGGGGAGGATCCCTTCCGTATCCGCAGCTATCGCAATGGGGCGGCGGCCGTTGAGGGATACCCGGAGCGAATCGAAGATATTCTCCGCGATCCGGCGCGCAGCGTCACGGAAGTCCCGGGCATCGGAAAGGGGCTGGCGTACGCGCTGGGGGAGATTGTCGAGCGGCGCTCCTGCGAGCGGCGCGACAATCTGCTGCAGAAGTTTCCGCCTACGGCGCTTGAATTCCTTAAGATTCAAGGACTGGGGCCGAAGAGCATCGCGCTGATTCTTCAGCACTACCGCATCAGCACCATGGACGAGCTGGAACGGCTGTGCGTGGAACAGAAGCTGCGCGATCTGCCGCGCATGGGGGCCAAGCTCGAAGAGAAGGTGCTGCGCTCCATCGCGCAATACCGGCAGAGGAGCGGGCGCTATCTACTGAGTTACGCCGAAGGTATCGCGGCGGAATTGAGCGAGGCGTTGCGGCAGGTTCCGGGAGTGGAAGCCGTCACGCCGGCGGGGAGCTTGCGGCGCGGGCGGGAGACCGTGGGCGATCTCGATCTGCTGGTGACGGGGCCGGCGGCCGCGGCGGCGCTGGAGCGCTTCGTGGCGTATCCGCGCGTCGAGGAAGTGCTGGGGCGCGGGGAGAACAAGGCCAGCGCCAAGGTGGGGCGCGAAGGGTTGCAGGTGGACGTGCGCGCGCTTCCGCCGGAGAGCTTCGGCGCGGCCATGCAGTACTTCACGGGGAGCAAGGAGCACAACGTGGCGCTGCGCGCACGCGCGGTGAAGATGGGGCTGAAGCTCAGCGAATACGGTTTGTTCCGCGTAGAGGACGACGCCAAAATGACGGGCGAAACCGAAGCCGGGGTGTATGAGGCGCTGGGGCTGGCGTGGATTCCGCCGGAGCTACGCGAGAACCAGGGCGAGATTGAAGCCGCCGCGGAGGGCCGCTTGCCGCACCTTGTGGAACTGAGCGATATCCGCGGCGATCTGCACATGCACACCACCGAGACCGATGGCCGCGCCACGCTGGAAGAGATGGCCGAAGCCGCGCGCGAGCGGGGCTACGAATACATCGCCATTACGGACCACTCGAAGGCGCTGGCCATGGCCAACGGTCTGGATGAAAAGCGCGTGGTGGCGTTCGCGCGGCGGGTGCGCGAGATCAACGCCAGCGGGGCGCCGGTTCGCGTGTTCTCCGGAATCGAATGCGACGTGCTCAAGGATGGCGCGCTCGACCTGGCCGACGACGCGCTGGCGGAGCTCGACCTGGTGATCGCCAGCGTGCACAGCCACATGAACATGGAGTCGGCCGAGATGACGGACCGGCTGCTGCGCACGCTCGAATGCCCGCATGTGCGCATATTGGGCCATCCCACGGGCCGGCTGCTGTTGCAGCGCGATCCGTTTCCTTTCGATTTCGAGCGCGTGGTGGCGGAAGCGGTGCGCCGCGGCGTATGGCTGGAGATCAACTCCAGCCCGGAGCGCCTGGACCTCAATGCCGTGCATGTTCGCGCGGCCAAGGCCAAGGGCGCCAGGTTCACCATCTCCACCGATGCGCACCATCCCCAGCATCTGGCCGGCATGCGCTACGGAGTCGTCACCGCGCGGCGCGGCTGGCTGGGGCCGGCCGACGTAATGAATACGCTGCCCGCGGACCGTTTCGCGGCGGCGCTCCAAAGACTATGAAAATCCTATCTTCCCGTGAAGTCTACCGATGCAAGCTGTTTTCCGTGACTGAAGACGAGGCCCGCGATTCCAAGACGGGCTTCCAGATTCGGCGCTCCGTGGTGCGGCACGCCGGGTCGGCGGTGATGATGGCCGTGGATGAGAAGAAGCGCATCCTGCTGGTGCGCCAGTATCGCCTGCCTGCCGGCAAGTATCTGTGGGAACTGCCCGCGGGGCGCCTCGACCCCGGTGAAAAACCGCTCCAGGCCGCGCGGCGCGAACTGGCGGAAGAGACCGGGTATCGGGCGCGGAAGTGGAGCAAGGTGGCGTCGTTTTGGGTCAGCCCGGGGTATGTGGCGGAGCGCATGACGATCTTCAAGGCCACGGAGTTGACGGCGGGAAGGGCCACGCCCATGGACGATGAGCGGATTGAGGCGCGGTGGTTCACGCGCAAGGAAGTGCGGGAGATGATCGCGGGCGGGAAGATTGAGGACGCGAAGACGATGGTTGGGTTCCTGATGTGGCAGGGTTCCCCGCGGAATCGGGTAGGGAGCAATCGCTAAAACCCATTTCCGGGTATCGCCGCCTCCCATACAGGCCATGTTGACATGGCGTTGCCTGTAACCGCTACCGGCGTTAGGCTTAGAGAGGGATCGGATGACTGTTCAAGACTTGGGCGCGGATAAACGGGCCGCGATCCTCGCCATCGCGGCGAAGCATGGCGTCACGAGCGTGCGAGTGTTCGGCTCTTTCGCGCGTGGCGAAGCGCGAGAAGATAGCGATCTCGATCTGCTGATCGAGGCGGGTCCGCGAACGCCGCCGTGGTTTCCGGGTGGGCTTCTTTCCGATCTGGAGGCTGGCCTGGGCCGCAGAGTGGATATAGCCGAGGAGGGCGCCCTTCATCCACTGATCAGGGATCGCATCCTTCAAGAGGCGATTCCCTTGTGAGCGACGACCGGCTCTACATCATACAGCGCTATTGCGGGCGCGGCGAGAAGGCTTTCTTCGGCGAGGAACTTATCCAGGATGCGTTAACAGGGCGGGAAGGAAAGCGCCGTTCAGGAACCGTGCCTATGCGCGCGATTTCTTCCCAGGCAATCCCGCCGGGTTCTCGTGCGTTCGCTCGCGAAACTGGCCGCCCAGACTGGCGGCCAGGGATACCGCCGAATCGCCGAAGCGATCGCGCAGTTTGTCGGCGGCGGCCATGGCGCGCGACCACTTCTCGCGGCGCTCCTCGCCCACCAAATCCATCTGCGCGCCGGCTTCGGCCCAGGACGAAACATGCACGCCCAGCAGCCGCACCTTCGCGCCCGGCTTCCAGTTCGCGCGGAACAGAGCGCGGATTTCCTCGAACAGCTCTGTGTCGATATCAGTTTCGCGCTCCAGCGTTCGGGCGCGCGTGATGGTCGAAAAGTCCGCGTAGCGCAGCTTGAGCTGAATGACGCGCGCCCGCAGGCCGTTCTCGCGCAGGCGGCGGCCTACCATTTCGCACAGCCGCGCGAGGGTCGGGTCGATTTGCTCCAGCTTCGCCGTGTCCTCTGAAAAGGTGTGCTCGTGGCTGATGGACTTCGGCCCTTCCTCCGCGCCGAGCTCGCCATCGAACCACGCGCCGGCGTCCAGGCCGTGCGATTTGCCGGCCAGCGCCAGGCCCCACTTCCCGAACCGCTGCTCGAGGAACTTCGCATCGAGCTTCGCCAGGTCGCCGACTTTGCGGATGCCTAGGGCGTGCAGGTTTTTCTCGCTGACCTTTCCCACACCCGGGATTCTGCGGACGTCGAGCGGCGCCAGAAACGCGGCCTCCTCGCCGGGGACGATCCACAGCGCGCCGTTGGGCTTGGCCTGGTCCGAAGCGATCTTGGCCACCATGCGCGAGGCCGATATGCCGATGGAGCAGTTCAGGCCCGTCTCCGCCTTCATCCGCGCGTGCAGCCGGTGCGCCGCGCACAGCGGCGGGCCGTGAAGCCGTTGGGCGCCGGTCAGGTCGAGGTACGCCTCGTCGATCGAGGCCATCTCCACCACCGGCGAAAACGCGCAAAGGACGTCGAAGACTTTGCGGGAGTACTCGCGGTAGCGCTCCGGGTGGCCGTCGACGAAGATGGCCTGCGGGCAGAGCTTGTAAGCCGTGCGCAACGGCAAGGCGGAGTGAACGCCGAACTGGCGCGCGGCGTACGAAGCCGCCGAAACCACGCCGCGCTCGTTGGGCCGCCCGCCGACTACGACCGGCTTCCCCTTGAGCGACGGGTCATAGAGTTCTTCCACGGACACGAAAAACGCGTCCATATCGACATGAAAAAACGTCTTCATTTAAGGAGGCGCGCGCAGTTAGCCACCACATGGCGCAGCGACCTGGATTAGCGCATCCGGCATACCCCCGGCTTTGCTGTTCCGATCGGAAAAACATTTCCCGGCGAGAGGCGGCCAGCTTAGTGCGTTAGATCGTAAACGAAATAGTTCATCGCGATCTGGTAGGCCAGCGTAGCCCATTTCTCCGGATAGCGGGGGTCGTCGGACCACTCCCAGGCGTCGCCCAAGTCCATGTTATGACAGATCGCGACCATGACGCGGCCTTTGTCGTCGTAGATCGCGCGCCAGTGCGCCGGCTTGCCGGTCTCGCCCTTTTCGTAGGTAAGCCCACTGCGGATCCATTGCCAGCCGGGCACCTGGAAGCGGTCGTCCAGATCGTAGATGGTGTGGAAGATCGGGTCGCTGTTGGGGATGTCCACGATGGGGCGGTCGGGGAACACCTTGCTCATGCTAGCCGTAAAAACTTGCCACTCGTTTAATCCCCTGTACTCTTCCGAGCCGTGAAAATCGTCGACCATCAGGAAACCGCCGCGCAGCAGAAACTCGCGCAATTGCGCCGCCTGATTGTCCGGCAAGTTCCAATGCCCGACCTCGACTGCGTACATTGTCGGCCAGTCGAACTCGTCGCCGCTTCCGTCGAGGTCCACGATTTGCTCCACCGACCGCGTGTCGATGCGCGTCAGCCGCCGCACGCCCTGCAAAAGATGCCGGTCGGAGCGCGGGTAATCGATGGTCCAGTTCATGTCGCTCCGGGGTCCCCGGCCGATGCCGGGACAGCGCAAGCGGGCGCGAGTCCATTCGGTCTTCTGTTGCCAGTCCGGCGGAAGAGGAAAATTCTCGTACTCAAGACCCGGATACTCCCGGAAGGGCCGCTGCGCGCGCAATACGCCCCAAGCGCCGAGGCCGGCTACAATTACCAAGAGCAGCGAGTGGAGCCGCATTTCAGGATCTCGACCGGGATTTCCATTTCCCCCCCGATTCTCGATCAGTATACTCCAATTTGCGGCGGTTCCGACAGGACGCTTCGAGACGGCCGCCGGTAAGCCTCGCCATGTGCCCGCGCCCCATCGAGGTCGAGCGCTGGTTTAGCTTAGCTATGTATGGCGGCGCGCCGCTGCATACCTTCCCCGCCCGCAAGGAGGGAGCAAGTAAGATTATTTAAGCGGCATTGGGCGGTTTCACCTGCCCCTGATCCGTCCGTAGGCACGCACCAAGTTTACCGCCGAGGCGCCGAGACGCCGAGTTTTCTTGGATTCTCCGCGTTCTCTGCTTGCTCGGCGCACGAACCACGGGGGTGAGAAGAGTACCCCCAAAAAGGCCGGCGCGTCGGTCCCGGTCCGTCGCATCCCCGGACACATGCGCGGAGCCGGCAGAGAGCGCCGAGAATAATGATCGGGTCTTTCTCGGCGACTCGGCGCCTCGGCGGTAAATCCGGAAGGCTCCCATGCTACCGATGGATTACGGCCTGCCATCGGCGACAGGCCTGGAGGCCCGTCCCACTATAATGGGTTTATGTTCTTTCGCCGGCGGCGTCCCCGTATCCTCACGTTCTCCGACCGGATGGAGGAGTTGAGGAAAGCGGGTTTTGCCGTCGCCTCCCTTCCCGATGGCTCGGTACGCATCTCGCGCGGCGGTTGCGCCATCGACCTGAAGGAGGAGGACACGGCGGTCCACGCCGCGGATCGCGCCGGCTTGCTGTTCGGCTCCGAAATCGCCACGCTGGTGGATGGCGGTTTCCAGAAGTTCTTCCGCGCGCCTTCCGGAAAGCAGAAACCCGCCGCAGCCGAGGAACTGAGCGCGTTGCATGTCTTCGAGGAGGATCTTAAGGGAGGCCTGGGAGAGGAAAGTTACTACAACGAAGCGCTCGGTACGGTCTCCACGTTCTACCTCTACGACCGCCTGACAGACCGGGATCGCGGCGCGCCCAAGCGCGTGTGGGAATAATAATGCGGCGAACCGCCGCGGCGGCTACCTTCCCAGGTGCAGGTTATTGTGGATGGCGAAGAGCGCCAGCTCCAGGCGGTCGGAAACTCCGAGCTTGTCGAAGATGTTGTGCAGGTGGTTCTTCACCGTTTGCTCGCTGATAAACATCTTCTCGGCCATTTCCTTGTTCTTGAAGCCCTGCGCCACCAGCGCAACGATCTCGCGCTCGCGCTGGCTCAGCGGCGACCGTTCGCGCTCGCGGGACGGCGCCACGGCGGGCGCGGGCAGCGGCGACGGCGGCGAATCGTCGCCCGCCACGAACTGCCGGATCACCGCCGCGGTGGTGCTGGAATCGAGCCACATCTCCCCGGCGTGCACCTTACGGATACTCCGGATCAGCATTTCCGTGGCCGTCTGCTTCAGGACAATGCCCGAGGACCCGAGTTTCATGGCCTGGACGAACTCGTTCTTATCGTCGGAAGCCGTCAAGACGATGACCTTCGTCTTGCTCTTGCCGGTCTGGAGCCGTTGCAACGTCGCCAGACCATCCAGAAGAGGCATCCTGAGGTCGAGAAGCAGAATGTCGGGTTCTTGCTGCCGCAGAATTTCCAGTACCTGCCGCCCGTCCTGGGCTTCCGCTACAACTTCGAAGTCCTCTTCCAGCGCGAGGAGCTTGCACAGACCGTCGCGGAAAATCGGATGGTCGTCCGCCACCACGATGCGAATCTTGGATTTCCCGCTCTCCGCGCCGGCCGGGGACACGCTCGGACTGGAGCTATTCTCAGGCATACTCTTGTCGTCTCATTGTAAAGTCCCGGTAGTACCAAGTCAATTCGTTCCAGGCGGGGTTTTCCAAAGGCGGCCTTGATTTCTATTGCGTCCCCCGGCGCGCGCGGACCCGCCGATGGGTAAAAACGCTCCGCGCGCCGCGTTCCTGGCCGCCGACATTCGTCCATGAAGTGGCGAGTCTGCTGGCTGCCAAGCCGTCCAGGATCTCGATCTGGAAGCGCTGGAAATGGCAGTGCGCCAACGGCTCTCTCCCTGGCTGGGAGCTTCCTACAGCGCTGGCGGAATCGAGCCCCTCGAACGCCGCCATCTGGAACCAAAGGCGATGGCCAGCCCACCGAAAGGGATTTCGGATATAATCGAAGTCTGGCGGAGGTGGGTCTTCTCGAGTCGCAGCCGTGCGGTACTGGCGAAATTCGGTCACCCGGTAGTCCCCTCGGTCTTCCCCGCCCTTTTTTCCTTGTTTTTCCCCGATGAGTGCCGGCTTTGCGGGCAGCCTCTTCGGGAAGTCTCGCGGATTCCCGTATGCCGCGGCTGTCTGCTTCTACCGGCGCCCCTGGAGGCGGAGTTTTTCTGCGTCAGTTGCCGGACGCCGTTTCTGAACGCCTTCCCCCTGGATTTCGAAGGGCGTTGCGCGCTGTGCCGCAGCAGCCTGCGCGGCTTCGACGCGGCGTATTGCTTCGGGTCGTACGAGGGCGCGTTGCGCGACCTCATCCATCTTTACAAGTACGGCCGGATCAAGACGCTGGCGCGGCCGCTGGGCGAGTTTCTTTCGGCCGCACTGCCGCGCGAGGAGCGCTTCGACGCCGTGACGCCCGTCCCGCTGCACTGGTTTCGGCAGTACCAGCGAGGGTTTAATCAAGCCGAGGCGCTGGCGCGGGAGATTGCGCGGCGCACCGGCCTGGTTTTCGCGCGCACGCTGCGGCGCGGGCGCCCGACCTCCGCGCAGGCCGGGCTCAGCAACACCGCTCGCCACCGGAACGTGGCCGGGGCGTTTCGTTGCCGCCGCGGCATCCGCCGCGCTGGGCGCCTGGAAGGAAAGCGGATTCTGCTGGTGGACGACGTGCTGACCACCGGCTCCACGGCGGCCGCGTGCGCGCTGGCTCTCAAGCGGGGTGGAGCGGCGCGGGTCACGGTTCTGACCGTGGCGCGAGTGGACCGGCGAATGGGAGGAACGCGGGCCGCCTCGGCCGCTCGTTCCGCGGCGGGAGGGCGCCCCTGATGGCGAGCGACCGCCTGCAAAGCCCCGTGCTGGTGCTCAACGCCAGCTATGAGCCGATCAACATTTGCGCGGCGCGCCGCGCCTTGGTTCTGGTGCTCAAGGGAGTGGCATCAGCCGAAGAAGAGTCCGTCAACGCCGTACACTCGGCGCGCGCTTCCCTGCGGCTGCCGTCCGTGATCCGGCTGCTGGAGTACCGGCGGATTCCACACCAGACGCGGGCCCTGTCGCGCAAGAACATCCTCATGCGCGACCGGTATACGTGCCAGTACTGCCACCGCACGCTGCCCTCAGGGGAGCTGACGCTGGATCACGTCGTGCCAAGGTCGCGGGCCGGCGAATCGGCATGGGAGAACCTGGTGGCGTGCTGCCATCACTGCAACAACCGGAAGGGCAGCCGCACTCCGGAAGAAGCCGGGATGAAGCTGGCCAGGCCGCCGCGGCCGTTCAGTTTGCATACCAGCCGCCACCTGATGCGCATGCTGGGCCGCAGCGACGCGCAGTGGCGGAAGTACCTGTTCTATTGACCGCTGGCTTTGGGAATCAGCGCAGCCCGGAGACTTCCCAGCCGCGGCGGTAATTCCGCTTGACGTGGCGGGTGGCCTCGGGAGAGGCGGGGAATTTCATCGCCGCGCGATTCCATTCAAGGGTGGTTTTCGGGAACCAAGTGGCTACGGGGCCGAGCAGCACGGCTTCGGTCAGGGGGCCGGAGTAATCGAAGCCGGCCGAGGTTTTGGTTTTGCCCAATACCGCGTCCACGAACTGGAAGTAATGGTTGTCGGCGGGCAGTTGGGGTGGAGCGAAACCCTTAAACTTCTCCGCCGGCAATAAGATGGGGAACGCGGTATGGGGCAGCAGAATCGCTCCATCGGTTCCGATGAAAATCGATCCTTCGAGCGGCAGCCGGCGGGTTTCGGTCAGCGCCTGCACCTCTTTCGGCGGGCGCTCGTCGCCGTCGTACCAGGTGACGGCGACCTGCCGACCCTCGGTGAAGCGCGTGCCCGGGAAGATGTAGTGGATCACGGAATTGAGCGCCCAATTGTGCAGGTTGGGCGCCGGGCCTTCCGAGCGCACCGAGACGGGCGCGGTCAATTCCAGGGCCGTGTACACCGGATCGTAAATGTGGCAACCCATGTCGCCGAACGTGGCGGTCCCGAAGTCGACGCGCTTGCGCCACTCGCTGGGATGGTAATAGCCCTCGATGAACGGGCGCGCCGCGGCAGCGCCCAGCCACTGGTTCCAATCGAGCGTCTCAGGCACGGGATCGGAACGGTCGGGGAAGGGGTCGGTATCGCCCCATTTCTTGCCGCTCCAGGCGTGGACTTCCTTGATTTTGCCGATCGCTCCGCTTTGGATCACATAGGCGGCGGTCTTATATTCGGAGACGGAGTGGCGCTGGATGCCCATTTGGGTGACCAGTTTCTTCGACCGCGCGAACTCCGTCAGGCGCCGTGTTTCGTAGATGTCGTGCGTCAGCGGCTTCTGCACGTAGACGTGGATGCCCATGGCCATGGCGGTCATGGCGATGGGGGCGTGCATGTGGTCGGGCGTGGCGACGCAGGCGATGTCGATATTCTTGCGCTCCTTCGCCAGCATGTCGCGCCAATCCGGGTAGGTCCGCGCCTCCACATACTTCTTTTTCACCTTGTCCAGGCGGGTGGAATCGACCTCCGCCACGCACATCAAAGTGACGTTGGGATGGGTGGCGATGGCGTCCAGCGTCTCCCACGCCATGCCGTTGGCGCCGAAGCTGGCGAGACGAAGACGCCCGCTGGGCGGCGCGGAGATGAGGTTCCGGATGAACGCCGGAGCGGCCAAACCGGCTCCGGCGGCCTGCTTCAGAAACGAACGGCGGCCTCTCGGCTGCGATGGCATCACTCTCCATATGTATCGCATCTTGGGGCGGCGTGCGACCGTCATTTCAGACTGTCGCCGGCTGAACTCATTTCCGGCGCTCGATCTTGCCTGAAATGCCGCGGGCGACGCTCTCGAGCGCCGCTGCCGTACCGCCAGACTTGCCGAATGCTAGCAGCTTCACGTAGTACTCGCCCTGCACAAAATCCAGCAGGCCCTCGTCGGCGTAGCCTTCCTTCCCCACCTGGACGGAATGGCAATCCGGCGGACGCTCGGCGGCGTACATGCGGAACGCGCGCGCGGGGTCGCCCATATCGTAGACATCGGCGGCGATCTCGGCGTCCTTGGTCTTGTACTCCTGGTGGATCAGGGCCACGAAGCCGGCCTGACGATACGCCTCCGCGCCGCCGTCGAGGTACCTGTACAGATCGGTGGAGTAGAATTGCGCCGCCGATGGGGCTTTTCCGCCGAACGACGCCGGGGCGGGCAGCAGCGCGGCGAGTTTCGTGCGCTCGGACAGCGGGACAATGGCCGGCTTAGGGAGCGCGGTGGCGCTCTCCCGCTGAGCGGGCAGCAGCGCGGCGAAGGCGAAAAACGACAGCAAGGTCCGCATCGGAGGCGCCAAGCTTACTGTAGCGTAAATTGCCGCTTCCCCGGCCGTCCTGCTATTCTCCCAATGTGCTGATCGATGGGATCAAGTTGCTCGCCGGCCTGTGGCGCCGGCCGGCGTCGGCGATGGGGGCGGTCCTGGACCGCGGCAGCGCTCTGTTCGCGGCGCTGGCGGCTCTGGCGGCGGCCCTGCTGCTCCGGTCCGCGGCTTCCCTGCCGTTCGGGTTCATCATGCCGGTGATCGTGCTGGCGCTGGTCTATGCGCCGGGCGTTCTGCTCATCGGCGCTCTACTCGGCCGGCTCGGCAGTCCGGGAGCGGTCTTCCAACGCGACTATTCACCGCTGGTGACCTGCGTGACCATGGCTTGGGCGGCGACGGCTTTGCCTCTGGCGGCGGTGGCATGGCTGCTCCCGGCGAATGCGCTGCTATGGCTCCTGGCGGCGGGGCTTTTCTACTTTGCGGCGCTGATGTTTTTCGCGGTGCGCACCCTGTTCGGCATGGGCAACGGCGCGTCCGCGGCCACGGTTGCGCTGTCGTGGATCCCTCTGGTCGCGGCGGCCTTCCTGTGGGGGCCGATTCACTACCTGCTGGGGTGGCTCGCCTCGCCATTCTTCCTTTTCTACGCCTGGTATTTCTTGGGCGGCGAGTTGAGCGGTCTGGGCCGGGGGCTCAGTGGCCGCCAGAGTTTTCAACGCATACTGGAAGCGTCGGCGGTGAACCCGCACGATGGCGACGCGCAGTATCAGCTTGGGCTGATTTACCAGCAGCGGCGCCAGTACACGGAAGCCATCCGGCGTTTTCGGAACGCGGTGGCCATCGATCCGGAAGAAACCGACGCCCATTTTCAATTGGGACGGATCGCCCGCGAGCAAGGCCGGATGGACGACGCGCTAGCGGAATTCCAGACGGTCGCCGCCCAGGACGATAAGCATAGCCTGAGCGAGATTCACCGCGACCTGGGCGGCGTATACCTGGCTGCCGGGCGTTTTGCGGATGCGCGCCGCGAGCTGGAGATCTATTTAGATCGCCGGGCCTACGATCCGGAAGGCCTCTACTACTACGGTCAGGTCCTGGAGGCGCTCGGCGAAAAGGCTGGAGCGAGGGACGCGTACACGCGCGCGGTGGAAGCGGCGCGGACGGCGCCGCGCTACCGCCGGCGCTTCACCGCCAAATGGAGCCGTTGGGCTGAACGGCAGGCGCGGAAGCTGTAAGTTCGGTTCGCTTCGACCAAGCGAGGAAAGCGGCCCGCTTGCAGCAGCTTAAAGCGGCAGCCCCAGCCTGGCGATGCCGCCGGAAAATCCAGGGTAACCCGTCCGAGCAGATCTGGCTGTGCGCGCTGCGGATTATGCATGGTCCAGTGCGGCTGAACGGGGACCAAGCGCCGGGAAGAGTCCCGGCGGGCCCAGAGGGCGCCCCGGCTGAGAGTCGGCGCCACAATTCCCGGCGTGAGCCCTTGTTACCATCGAGGCATGGGGGTTGCCGGACATCGAAAAGGAGCCACGTTCCCCTCCGAGTGGCGCCCCTACGCCGACGCCGTTACCGAGTTGACGGTCTACCGGCTCACCGACCCTGCGTACTCCAGCGTCCTGCCCGCTTATTTCGGCCACGCCGTGTCGCGCAACAGCGCTTTCCTGCTGTTTGCCTGCGACCGTTCTGGGGCGCCGCAGGCCTTCGGCATGAACCTGAAGACCGGCGCGACCACCCAATTGACCGACGCCGAGGGGTTGGATGCCTCTGGGCTCGCTCTTCTTCCCGGCGACCGCTCCTTTTGCTATGTGGCTGGGCGCGCCGTGTTTGTGGCCGCCCTCGCGAACCTGAGAGAGCGCGCGGTCTACACCGTCCCGGAGCCCTGGGCCCCAGCTCAGGGCCTGAGCGTGGATTCGGGCGGGACGCGTATCTTCCTCGTCGAGCGGCAGGGGGACCGCAGCCGGCTGCGCGCCGCGCCGCTGGTCCGCGGGGAAGCGCACACGGTACTCGAATCGCCGTCCGCGATCTCCGATCCCATCCCCCGGCCCCGGCGCGCGCAGATCCTCTACCGGCGGGATGGCGAGGCGCTGTGGCTGGCCGGTTTCGATGGGGCCGGGAACCGCCAGCTCAGGCTTGCGCCGGGCCGCGTCGGACCGGCGAACTGGGCGCCGGATGGGAGCAAAATCCTCTATTTGAGCGTGCCGGAAGATCCCGCGCGGCTCCGTGAGATCCGCGAGTTCGATCCGGATACGAACGGCGACGCCCTGGTGGCCAAGACCAGCCAGTACGCGCACTTCGGGTTCAACCACGATACTTCCGTGTTCGTGGGCGCGAGCCGCAGCGCCGCGTCGCCGGTCATCCTGATCATGCTGCGCGTCAACGGCCGCGAACTGACGCTATGCGAGCACAAGGCCAGCCGTCCCGAAGCGGCGGCTCCCCTCTTTGCGCCCGACGCCCAACACATTTATTTCCAGAGCGACCGCGACGGGAAACCGGCCCTCTACAGCATGAACGTGGATCGCCTGGTAGCGAAGATCGAGGAGGGAAGCCAGTAAGAACCGCAAGCGCGGCGGGAGCCGGATGCGCCCGGCTCCCACGCCTGCCGTGAACCCGCCGGCGCTAGCGGCCGGAGGTATCCTTCGGGGTCGACAGATAGCCGACGATCACGTTCTTTTGCACCTTGTTCACCACCAGCTCGAAGGGCTGCTTGGCTTTGCTGGTGTAGAACTGCACCGGCTCGTTGACGCCCTTGTCCTTCTTAGGGGTCACCTTATCGTCCGCCATCAGTTCGATGGTGTAGGTATTCTTCTTGGGGTCCGTGCTCTTGAGGAGCACCGTTACGCCGGTGCTGGCGTCGCCCACGCGCTGGCGGTCCTTGGTCTTCTTAATATTGAATTCGAAATAGTTGCGATCGCCGAGGCGCCGTAGCGCGGCCAATTCGTTCCCGTTGGTGGCGATCAGGCCGCTCTGTACGCCCAGGTCGCCCCGCACCGACTTCAGGTCGGCGATGGTTTTCTGCAAATCGGCGTTGGTGATCGCCAGGGTGCCCTTCACGGCCCCGACGTCGGTGGAGACATCGGCGATCTTGGCGTTGGCGGTGTCGGCGGACTGCTTGACGCCGTTGATTTCGCTCGCGACCTGCTGTTGCTGTTTGGCCTGCGCGGCCGTCAGTTGGCGCGCCAGGTCTTCGGCGTGCGCCGTGGCTTCCGCCTTGGCCTGGCTGGATAGCGTCCGCGCCTGCGCTTTCGCGGTTTCCAGATCCGCCTTCAGTTGCTCGACGCTACGCGTCTGCGACGCCGTGCTGGCGGACGAGGCGTCTCGCAGGTTGGCAAACTCGGCTGCAATAGTCTCGCGGTTCTTGGCCATTTCCGCTGTCATCTGGGTGCGGACGTCGCCGATCTGAACGTAAAGATAGATGTTGGCGCCAAAGAGGGCGACAATCGCGCCCGCGACCAGCGCGGTCGTCAGACCGGAGCGCTGCGGCGGCTCGTAGGTGGGTGTGGGACTCACATTTACTCCTTCTGTACTCCTACAGTATAGATGGGCCGTCCGGGACTTTGGGTTTCATCGTTCCGTTCCATCTTGCTGGGTTAAGGGATTATAACCATTATGCCAGCCTTCGCCGAAGGCTTCAGCCGCTTTTCGCTAGCCGATTTCAAACGACTGCCCGGGGGTGGGGACCGTCACGTCCAGACCATATTCGGCTTCCAGCAGCGTCGCCAGGGTCTGAGACTGCCGAGGTTCGCCGTGCACCAGAAAGACCTTGCGCAGCGAGGGCGCGAGCGGCTTGATCCAGGCCATCAGCTCGGCCTGATCGGCATGGCCGCTGAGCTCGTCCAGGCTGGAGATTTCGGCCCGCACGCGCATAGGCTCGCCGAAAATCCGCACCTCCGGCCACTTGTCGATCAGCTTGCGCCCCAGGGTATCGGCCGCCTGGAATCCGGTGATCAGCACGGTATTGCGCGGGTCGGCGATGTTGTTCATGAGGTGGTGCAGGATGCGGCCTTGCTCGCACATTCCGGAAGCGGAAATCACCACGTACGGCCCGTGAAGGTCGTTTAGCTTCTTGGATTCGGCGGATTCGCGGACGTAGGTGAGCCGCTGGAAGCCGAAGGGGTCTTCCCCGTGCAGCAGGTAGGCCCTGGTCTCATCGTCGAAGCACTCGGCGTGGTCGCGATGCACCTGGGTGACGTTCATGGCCAGGGGGCTGTCCACAAAAATCGGAATGTTGGGTATGCGCTTCTCGTTGGCGAGCTGATGCAGCAGGAGAACGAGTTGTTGGGTGCGGCCCACGGCGAACGCGGGCACGATGATGCGCCCGCCCCGGTGCGCCGTGCGGTTCACCACGTCGGCCAGTTTGTTGACCACGTGGTCCACGCTCTTGTGCAGGCGGCCGCCGTAGGTGCTCTCCATGATGAGGTAGTCGGCTGGCGGCATCGGCTCCGGATCGCGAATGATGGGCAGATTCGGCCGGCCAACGTCGCCGGAAAAGGAAAGCCGCACGCGCGCGCCGTTCCCCGCTTCCCGCAGCGCTACGCAGGAGGAACCCAGAATATGGCCGGCATCGTAGGGCACGTACGCCAAGCCAGGCGACAAGGTCTGCGGGGAGTGGTAAGGAACCGGCTGGAACAGCGGCAGGGCGCGTTCGGCGTCCTCCATGGTAAAGAGCGGCGTAACCGGGCCGTTCTCCAGGCCGTGGGCCTTGCGATGCTCCCGCCGCTTGTTGAGGAACTCGGCGTCCTTCTCCTGGATGTGGGCGGTATCGCGCAGCATCCAGCCGCAGAGGTCGATGGTGGCGGGCGTGGAGTAGATGGGACCGGAAAAGCCCCTCTTCACGAGCGTGGGCAGGTTGCCGCTGTGGTCGATGTGGGCATGCGACAGGATAACGGCGTCGATCGAGGAACCCTCAAACGGCAGCTCACGGTTCTTCCGGTCGGCGTCCTTGCGCCGGCCCTGGTGCAGCCCGCAATCCAGCAGGATGCGCTTGCCGCCCGACTCCACCAAGTGCATGGAACCGGTCACTTCGCCGGCCCCGCCCCAGAACGTGACCTTCATTCCCCCTCCCAAATGCCCGATGGTACCGCACTTCCTTCAACCGGATGGCTGGTTCCACCGCGGCGGCGCAGGGGAGCTTCATCCAGATGAAACGCGGTTCCTAGAACTCGGCCGTGAAGAAGACTTCCCCAGTCCCGCGGCGGCCAGGACCGGGCAGGCAGACGAAGATAGAGCGCGACGAAAGCGAGGACTAGGCCGGCGCCATCCAGGCGGGCAGGCCGCTCCGCGCCTGCTTACGAAGCTTGTTCGACCAGCGCCGCGACCGCGGCCGGCGCTTCCTCGGCGCGCTGCCGGTGAATCCTTTCCCGCAATCCCAGCCGGTGCAAAATGCGGCCGGCGTGATCCGGGTCGTAGCGCACCCCGTAGCGCTGGTAAACGGCTTCGGCGAAGCGCATGGTCGTCCAGCGGCCGCTGTCGAAGCCGGCCTCCCGCGCGCCGGCGAGGTAGATCGCGGCGGCACCCTGGAGCTGTTGCGCGTTCAGACGGCACGGACGGCCGGGAGCGCGCCGCTTGCGCAACGCCTCCACCCCGCGGCCCGTAAGAGCCCGGCTCCACCGGGACGCCGTCGTGCGGCTTACCCCGTACTTGCGGGCGACTTGAGACTGAGAAGTCCCTCTTTGCAGGTCCTGCGCGGCCAGCAGGCGCCTGCTCTCCATTTCATCGCGAGTCAATAAGCCTTGAGCGGCTGTGTCCATATCTCGCGCGGTAAATCGGGTCCCAGAGCGACTCCAGCATATCAGAAAACAATTCGGATGTAAATTGTTTTTTACAGGAGCGGCAAGGAGACCGCCGGGGGCGGCCTATTGCACCCGCGGCGGAATCCGCTCGCGGGAAACCAGGCCGTCGAAAACCGCCAGCACCCGCTTGCGATAGGCATAGATGCGTTGCAGGCTCTCGCGGAAAGAGGCCTGAAAATCGCGCGCCCGCATCCACTTATCCAGCGTCGCGAGGGGCACGTCGATGTCCTGCCGGAGAGCTTCGATGTCGTGTCCCCGGAGGAACAGGCCGTAGAAAAAAGCCGCCTCGCGTTGGGGGGCCAGAGGATCGAACTCGTCGGGCGCCGGCATAAATCTCGCAGCGGAATTGCCAGTATACCCGCGCCGCCCGGCGCGCGGCAACTCCGTTTCTCCAACCTCCAACAGGCTGCGCAGGCGAGTGCCCAGAACACCGGGACGATTGCGGAAGCGGCCCCCGCGGGGCGGGCGGCTGGTCAGGCTCGGGCGCGGCGCGTCTTGAACTCGTACTTCTCGATGCGCACGGCCGCCGCCCGGGGTTCCACCCGTACCACGCGGCCAATCGCGACCAGTTGCAGCGCGCACGTGCCATCCAGCCTTGCCGGCCAGTTCACGGAAAGCTCGACCAAACAGTCCGCCGGCAGTTTTCCTTCCGTGGTGAAGAGGACGCCGCCGCTGCTGATGTTCAACGTCCGCCCACAGCCCCTCTCGCCCGACGACCTCGCGTGGAGAACACGGTATCGAAGGTCCTCTCGGACCGGAAACCGGTTGTTGCCACGGCGGTCGGTCTTATCCCTGAAAGCAATGCCGGCTGGGATGAGTTGGGGAGCGGCGCTCATAACGTACGTTCCATCATCCGTTGAAGATGCGTGGCGCACAATAGGCTGGAAGAGCCAAAACGTCGGAAATCTCACTAGTACTTGCCGCCCAGGACGACCGGACCCAACCCGGCGCCGCGTCTCCCGCCCGTCGGAACGAAGGCATTCTGATATTCTGGCCTCATGGATCAGGACCAGCTCCGATCTCTGTTTGACCAAGTTCGCAGCGGCGCCGTGGACATCGAAACGGCCATGACGCGCATGCGGCACATGCCCTTCGAGGACCTCGGATTCGCCAAGGTGGATCACCACCGCGCCTTGCGTCAGGGCATGCCCGAAGTGATCCTCGCCCAGGGCAAGACGCCGGAACAGGTGGTCGCCATCGCGGAGAGCCTGCTGGGCAACGCATCGAACGTGCTCATCACGCGGGCGGACCGCGCCTGCGCCGCGACGATCGTCCAAAAACTGCCCTCCGGGGAGTACTTTCAGCTATCCGGAGCGGTGCGGTTCTGGCGCGACCGCTCCATTCGCGGCAAGGGGAAGATCGCCGTGGTGTGCGCGGGCACCAGCGATCTGCCGGTGGCCGAGGAGGCGCAGGTCACGGCGGAGGTCATGGGCAACGAAGTGATCGCCATTACCGATGTCGGCGTCGCGGGCATTCACCGGCTGATGCACAACCGCGAGCGTTTGACGGAGGCGCGGGTGGTTATCGTCTGCGCGGGTATGGAAGGCGCCCTGCCGAGCGTGGTGGGAGGCCTGGTTTCCTGCCCGGTGATCGCCGTCCCCACCAGCGTGGGCTACGGCGCCAGCTTCCACGGCCTGGCCGCGCTGTTAGGCATGCTGAACAGTTGCGCCAGCAATGTGACCGTGGTGAATATCGATAACGGCTTCGGCGCCGGGTACGTGGCCAGCTTGATCAACCGGCTGTAAGCCGCGACTCCCTCCGACGCGCGGCCGCGCGCTCTGCGACAAAGTAAACCCCGATCCCCAGCGCGATCAGCAGCCCGCCCAATTGCAGCCCGGTAATAGGGCCTATCGGTTCGGCCTCTCCACGAACCACGGTCAGAACCAGCAGCGCCAGCGGCGTTACGCCGATGGCCACCGCGCCGAATAGGCCGCCGGGCACGCGGTAGGGCCGCGGCAACCCCGGTTCCCGGATCCGGAGCGCCACCAGCGCGGCGAACTCCAGCAGAATGCTGAGGCCGGTCAGCAGCACATCCAGCACGATCAGCTTCACGAAGGTGAGGCCCAGGCAGAGCGCCCATGCCGCCGAACAGGCTAGAATGGCTACCCACGGCGCATCTGTCTGGGGATGCCGCTTCGCCAGCGCCCTGGGCAGGTAGCCATCCTGGGCCAGCGCGGCCGGCACCCGCGAGAGCGCCATCGTCAGCGCGTTCATCGTTCCCACGGCGCCCAGAATACCGCCCGCGGTGATGGCGAAGGCGACCGCCGCGCCGGCCGCTCCGCCGTGGAACACGTATCGCCCCACATCGGCCCATCCCCCGGTGGACCAACGATTGGCGTCCAGCCCAGTGGCGGCGACAGCGGCGATGGGGACCACGTAGGTCACTGCGACCAAGATCACAGCGCCCAGCATGGCCAGCGGATACGTGCGCCGCGGCCGGTCCACTTCACCGGCGATGGTGGACGAGTTGTCCCAACCCATGTAGTTCCACATGGCCACCAGAATCCCGCCCAGAAGGTCTACGCCGCGCAGCGGGATCGCCGCCACGCCGCCGGGTGCGCGATGAAGGAGCGCATAAACCGTGAGGACCGCGAAAGGCCCCAGGAGCAGAAGGCTCATCGCCAGCGAACTGATTCCCACGGTCCTCGCGCTCGCCAGGTTCCACGCCGCGCACCCCGCGACCAGGACCACGCCGATCCAGATCCCGCGGCCGCCCGCCGTCAGCGCCGGCGCGAAGTGTCCCAGGTACTGTACGAACAGCGTCGGGTAGATGGCCATATCGAACAGGCTGCCCGCGAGCGAGAGCCACGCCTCCTGGAACCCCCAAAACCGCCCCATGCCGCGCCGCACCCAGACGTAATAGCCGCCCTCCTCGGGCAAGGCGCTCGCCAGTTCGCTCACCATGAGCGCCGTAGGCAGGCTCCAGATCAGCGGCGTGACCAGCAGGATCGCGATGGCGCCGGCGTATCCGGATTTCGCGACGATATCCTCCAGCCCGAACGGCCCGCCCGCCACGATGAAATACGTGGCCGCGATCAGCGGGTAGAGAGTCATCTTCCGCCCAGCCGCCGGCGGCGGGGGTTGCGCGACGCTATTCGCGATGGCTATGGGGCTACCTCCAAAGCGGGACGGATGGAACCATCAAGGAGATTAGACCATAGACTATCGGCGCGCCTTCCGCCCGCCGCGCCGAGGATCGCCCGCCGGATTCTCGAAAGCGTCAACCTGCTCTCCACGCAGCCGCACATGGGGAGGCCAGGGCGCATCCTCGGAACGCGCGAGTGGGTCGTGCCCGATACCCCTGACATCATTCCCTGCCGAATCAAAGGCGAACGCCCGGAGTTGATTGCCGTCTTCCACGACCGGCGGAAGTGGCCCGAGAAGCTGTAGCCCATAGCGCATCCCGCGAGCCCACCAGCATCACGAAAAAGAGCCTCTGCCAGCCGTACTTCAAGCAGCCATCCTGAATGGCTGCTTGTTCCACCCTCGTCCACGGAGTCTTTCCCCACGGATCCCGATAGAGATGACGATGCGTGACTCACTGAGAAAGGGCGCGCGCATCGACTCTAATCCGTTCGTGCCGGCCAGTTCTTCCTGTCTTCTGGGATAGAAAAACACCTCTAGCCCGACGCTCAACGAGCTGTGCAGCGCTGCGGCCGTGGATTCATCCGCCGATAGAAACGAAATCGCGACGTCATATTTCGGTTGCATTGGTGGCCTCCTCCACCTCAAATTCGGGCCCATTACTATTCTAGGCGAGTTCTTTTTTCAGCACTTCAGTGGCTATAGCCATTCTGCACCTTTCAGGTCTTAGCATGCACTCGAGAGAGCCACAGCTATGACTGCGCGATTTGCCCAATCTTCCGTGGTCATTTCCTGACAAGTCTTCAGGGTCTTGCCTTGTCCCACCAACTACCGATCGCGATGCCATATATCAGCCCCATGGCGGCAACTGATGCGGAGGCTGTGACATACTCCACCCGCGCATCAAGGGTGCGATACAGCAGCAGAAAGTCCAAGACGAATAAAACCAAAACGGAAGCCAACGTGAGACTTATCCTTACCATTTCGTTCCCAGGTGACGGCAGCAAGCGCTGTCTACCTGCTGTAGCCCCAATTAGGACAGCGCTAAGCAGGTGATAGTACGCGCGAGGGTCGTACGGCGGGAAAACGATCAACCCTGCTCCTAGAGAGAACACGGCAACCCACCGCATTGTCACGGCCCGTACGAGCCTCGATAATAACCAGCCGCAGAGGAAGACTAATGATACTGCGAGGGAGCTGAAGCCTGCGGCCATAAGCGCTTGGTCGGTCTGACCGTTGTTAAAAAGGAAAATCCACCCATACCGAGACGGGAAGTTCTGACCCCCTATCACTGGGAGCGGTAGTGACGCCAGGACAACAATCGGGCTGACCACAACGGCGGTCTCAAAGCA
Organism: Bryobacteraceae bacterium; assembly: GCA_050012095.1. Taxonomy (GTDB): domain Bacteria; phylum Acidobacteriota; class Terriglobia; order Bryobacterales; family Bryobacteraceae; genus BOG-224. Next base: position 94,292 of record JBEKHV010000009.1, read on the forward strand.
CGGGCCAGGAACGCGCTTGAACCAGCCACTGGCGGCGACAAATATTGTGACTACCAGAATCGCCCCGACGCCGATCCTCCGGACGTACAACAGCGATACTGTCGAAAGAAGGGCGCAAGCGGCGAACAACACGCCAACCCATACCCGATAGTGCCAGCGCGTGCTGGCCTGCGAGCGCAGTCGCCCGATGGCCGCGAAAAGCAGCGCAGTACCGAAGACAGCGGCTATTTCGCGGCACAGATATCTGTATTCCGAAAGCGCCAGCAGGACGACCGGCGAGACCGATATGGCCGCCCGCTTGAGGAGTGACTGGTTCGCTGTCGCTCGGCAAAGGCCGAACAACAACACTGCTCCCCCTAGGCCGTAGCCTACCGCAATGAGGTTTCCGAGAAGCTCTCTATCCGTGTCGGGCGTAAACACACGCACCTCCTTAAGACAATCGGCTCCTGTTTCGCGCGACTTCCCGAGAATAGCAGGAAGAAACGCAAGGGAAAAGGGACAGAACAAGCCGCGATGCGGCTACGTTCCTGACCCCGCTCAGATGACGCATTGAATTCTATTGCCTGCGTCGGTTGGTCCGCGACCCAAATACTGGCCGGAAATGGCGCTCTGGAAAGTGTCGGAACACGCCCCCTTAATTGAACCGCACTGCCTAGAGCCCGCATCACCGCGCCAGCCGGACGAAATCGCCGTAAGCGGCGACGCGGTCGTCGGCCGTCAGCAGCGTCAGCTTCTCCGTTTGCGCCTGCGCCACCAGCATCCGGTCGAATGGATCGCGGTGCAGCCAGGGCAGCAACGCGACTTGACGCGTCTGCGCCGCCGTCAGAGGCAAGCTCTCGAAGGATTCCGCCGCCAGCTTGCTCTCAAAGTCCGCGGGCAGGCGCAGCTTGTCCAAACTCACTTTCAGCCAGATCTCCCACAGGCTTACCGCGCTGACGAAAACCGTGTTCTCCGGATCGCCGATCAGCGCCCCGGCCGCTTCGGGGAGCGACGGGGAGCCGGCCAGCCACCACAGAAGCACGTGCGTGTCCAGCAGGATTCTCAACTCCGCGGTCCCCGCATCCCAAAAGCCTCCGCCATGTCATCCGGGAGCGCATCGAAATCCGGAGCCACCCAGATCTCACCGGCCATCGACCCGGGCGTACGAGGACGGCTCGCGCCACGGTAGGCAACCAGCTTGGCCACCGGCTTGCCCGCCTTCGCGAGGATCACCTCATGGCCCCTTTGCACCTCTTCGATCAGGCTGGAAAGTTCAGCCTTGGCCTGCGAAATGTTCCGAACCACCATGCATCTAGCATATCAGACCAGATCTGGTCTGGTCCGATACCTATCCGTCTGCGCCCATCGCCCACCCCGATGCGCTGCACTACCATGAACTCATGGCGCTCATCCTCGCCTCGCAATCCCCCCGGCGCGCCGAAATCCTCCGTCTGGCGGGCATTCCTTTCACCGTCCGAACCGCGCCGGTGGATGAAGCGCCGCTGCGCGGCGAAAAACCGGAGCAGTACGCGCAGCGCCTGGCCGAGATGAAGGCGCTGGCGGTTCCCGCCTCCGCGGAGGAAATCGTACTGGGCGCCGATACCATTGTGGCGATCGATGGCCAAATGCTGGGCAAGCCGGCCGGGGAGGCCGATGCGCGCCGCATGATCGCCATGCTGGCCGGCCGGCGCCACGAAGTCATCACCGGCATCTGCTTGCGGCGCGGCGCGCGGCTGGTGCGCGATTGGGCCGCCACCCAGGTTTGGTTCACGCCCATGAGCGAGCGCGAAATCGCGGACTACGCCTCTAGCGGCGAGCCTCTCGACAAGGCCGGCGCCTACGCCATCCAAGGCTTGGCATCCAAGTTCATCGAGAAGATCGAGGGCTGCTATTTCAACGTGGTGGGCCTGCCCGTGGCGCTTCTCTACCGTCACTTGCGGGGGATGGACCCGCAAGCGCGGGGATAGCCACCGCAATTCCGCGCCGCGGGCGCCAACCCATCTTGCGCCGATCTGCGTCCGGCATTCACATACGTGTGGATTTTCACGACAAAGGGGTCCTATAATTAGGTTTAAGGAAGCAAATCCACTACTCAATCCAAGGAGGGGAGAGTTGACAAGCTCATCCACCGCCTCTCGTCCCAAGGTAACCATCGACGGGAATGAAGCAGCCGCATACGTAGCTCATAAGATCAATGAAGTCATCGCCATTTATCCCATTACGCCTTCCTCGAACATGGGCGAATGGGCGGACCAATGGTCCGCCGAAGGGCAACCGAACATCTGGGGCGTAGTGCCTACGGTGATCGAGATGCAAAGCGAAGGCGGAGCCGCCGGCGCGATCCACGGCGCGTTGCAGGCCGGCGCCCTTTCCACCACGTTCACCGCGTCGCAGGGCCTGCTGCTGATGATCCCCAATATGTACAAGATCGCCGGCGAGCTGACGTCCACCGTGTTTCATATCGCCGCCCGCACGGTCGCGGCGCATGCGCTCTCCATCTTCGGCGATCACAGCGACGTGATGGCCGCCCGTTCCACCGGCTTCGCCATGATGGCCTCCAATTCCGTGCAGGAGGTCATGGACACCGCCCTGATCGCGCAGGCCGCCAGCCTGGAATCGCGCCTGCCCTTCCTGCATTTCTTCGATGGCTTCCGCACCTCGCACGAGGTCGCCAAAATCGAAGAGCTTCAACCGGAAGACATGCGCGCCATGATGGACGACGACCTGGTGCGCGCGCACCGCGCCCGCGCGCTCAACCCCGAAAAACCGGTTCTGCGCGGCACGGCGCAGAACCCCGACGTGTACTTCCAGGCGCGCGAAGCGGTCAACCCGTACTACCTGGCCGCGCCCACCATCGTCCAGAACGCCATGGATAAGTTCGCCAAGGTCGTCGGACGCCAGTACCACCTGTTCGATTATGTGGGCGCCCCGGATGCGGAGCGTGTCATTATCATGATGGGATCGGGCGCGGATGTGGCGCACGAAGCCGTGGAGGCGCTGGCCGCCGCCGGAGAGAAAGTCGGTCTGTTGAAGGTCCGCCTGTTCCGGCCGTTTTCCATCGAACACTTTGTAGCGGCCCTCCCTGCTTCGGTCCGCTCCATCGCCGTCCTGGACCGCGCCAAGGAAGCGGGCGCCACGGGCGAGCCGCTCTATTGCGACGTGATTACCGCCCTCGCCGAAAGCGGCGTCTCCAAGAAGGTGATCGGCGGGCGCTACGGCCTTTCCTCCAAGGAGTTCACGCCCGCGATGACCAAGGGCGTGTTCGACGAGCTGAAGAAGTCCTCGCCCAAGAATCACTTCACCGTCGGGATTTACGACGACGTCACCCACACCAGCCTGGATTACGATCCCGCCTACTCCAGCGAATCCGCGGACGTGGTGCGCGCCCTGTTCTTCGGCTTGGGAGCCGACGGCACGGTGGGCGCCAACAAGAACTCCGTCAAGATCATCGGCGAGGAAACCGGCAACTTCGCGCAGGGCTACTTTGTGTACGATTCCAAGAAGTCCGGCGCCATCACCGTTTCCCACCTGCGGTTCGGTCCCAAGCGCTTGCGCTCCAGCTACCTGATCAACAAGGCCAGCTTCGTGGCGTGCCACCAGTTCTCTTTCCTGGAGCGCCTGGACATGCTCAAGTCCGCCGAGCCGGGCGCCACGTTCCTTCTCAACAGCCAGTATGGCCCAGACGAAGTCTGGGACCATCTGCCGCGCACCGTGCAGAAGCAAATTATCGGGAAGAAGCTCAAGTTTTACGTGATCAACGGGTACGAAGTGGCTAAGCAGGCGGGCATGGGCGAGCGCATCAACACCATCATGCAAACCTGCTTCTTCGCCATCAGCGGCGTGCTGCCGCGCGAAGAAGCCATCGCCGCCATCAAGCACTCCATCGAGAAGACCTACGGCAAGCGCGGCGAAAGCGTGGTGCGGAAAAATTTCGCGGCCGTGGACGCGGCCATCGATCACCTGCATGAAGTGCAGGTCCCCGGCAAGATCACGGCGCTGTTCGATATCCGGCCGCCGGTCCCCGCCGCGGCCCCGGAGTTCCAGCAGAAGGTGACGGCCCGCATCGTCGCCGGCGAAGGCGACGACCTGCCGGTGAGCGCCATGCCGGTGGATGGCACGTTCCCCACCGCCTCGGCGCAGTGGGAAAAGCGCAACATCGCGCTGGAAATCCCGGTGTGGGACGAGGAGCTTTGCATCCAGTGCGGCAAGTGCGTGCTGGTGTGCCCGCACGCCACCATCCGCGCCAAGGTTTTCGACGCGCCCCACCTGGAAGGCGCGCCGGCCACGTTCAAGGCCGTCGCCGCCCGCTGGAAGGATTTTAAGGAAAGGAAATACACCCTCCAGGTCGCTCCCGAAGATTGCACCGGCTGCACGTTGTGCGTGCAGGTCTGCCCGGTGAAGAGCAAGAGCGAAGTGAAACACCGCGCCATCAACATGGCGCCCCAGCCGCCTCTGCGCGAACCCGAAGCGGCCAACTGGGATTTCTTCCTGAAGATCCCGGATACCGACCGCAAGATCCTCTCCCTCGCCCAGGTCAAGGACGTGCAGTTGTTGCAGCCGCTGTTCGAGTTCTCCGGCGCCTGTTCCGGATGCGGCGAGACGCCTTACGTGAAACTGATGACGCAGCTCTTCGGCGACCGCATGTTGATCGGCAACGCCACCGGCTGCTCCTCCATCTACGGCGGCAACCTGCCGACCACACCCTATTGCGTCAACGAAGTCGGGCGCGGGCCATCCTGGTCGAACTCGCTGTTTGAAGACAACGCCGAGTTCGCGCTCGGCATGCGGCTGGCGGTGGATGAGCAAAACGCGTACGCGCGCGATCTGGTGACGCGTTTGAGCGGCGCGCTGGGCGACAATTTGGCGCAGGCCATCCTCAACGCCGATCAAAAGACCGAACAGGGCGTGCACGAGCAGCGCGGGCGCGTCCAGCTTTTGCAGGAAAAGCTGGCGGGCCTGGAAACGCCCGAAGCGCGCGATTTGCGGAGCCTCGCCGACGCGCTGGTGAAACGCAGCATCTGGGCCGTCGGCGGCGATGGCTGGGCTTACGACATCGGCTATGGCGGCCTCGATCACGTGCTGGCTTCGGGCCGCAACGTGAACGCCCTGGTACTGGATACCGAGGTCTACTCCAACACCGGCGGCCAGGCATCCAAGGCCACGCCGCGCGCGGCGGTCGCCAAGTTCGCGGCGGCCGGCAAGCCGGTGGGCAAGAAGGACCTCGCCATGATGGCCGTCAACTACGGCACAGTCTACGTGGCCCGCGTGGCCATGGGCGCCGGCGACATGCACACCGTCAAGGCCTTCCTGGAAGCCGAAGCGTACGACGGGCCGTCCCTCATCGTCGCCTACAGCCACTGCATCGCCCACGGGTACGATATGGCCCACGGCATGGACCAGCAGAAGGCCGCCGTGAACTCCGGCTACTGGCCGCTGTTCCGCTACAATCCCGATCTGGTGGCGCAGGGCAAGAACCCGTTCCAGCTCGATTCCCGCGCCGCCACTATCCCGCTAAAGGATTACGTCTATAACGAGACGCGTTATACCATGCTCGCCAAGAGCAATCCCGAACATGCCCAAAAGCTGCTGGAGCTGGCTCAGGAGGATGTGAACAGCCGCTGGAAAATCTACGACTACTGGGCCCACATGCCCGTGAATGGGGGAGAAAAGAAATGATCGACCTGAGCAAGACGATTGATCTTTCCACGACGTATCTCGGCCTGAAACTCAAGAACCCGCTGGTGGTTTCCGCCTCGCCGATGTGCCACGAAGTGGGCAATGTGCGCCGCATGGAGGACGCTGGGGCGGCCGCCGTGGTGCTGGATTCGCTCTTCGAGGAGCAGATCGAACAGGAAAGCGACGAGCTCGACCGTTTCCTGACCGAGAGCACGGAGCACAGCGCCGAATCCATCACCGAGTTTCCCGACTTGTTGCGCCCGGTGGCGATGTCGGACGTTTACCTGAAGCGCGTCGAGCAGTGCAAAAGGGCTGTGGGGATCCCGGTCATCGCCAGCCTGAACGGTTCGACGAAGGGCGGATGGGTCGGTTACGCGAAGCAGATGGAGCAGGCCGGCGCGGACGCCCTCGAGCTGAACATTTACTACATTCCCGCCGATTCCGCCATCACCGGCGAACAGGTGGAACGGCAGTACGTCGAGCTGGTGGAGGCCGTTAAGAGCACGGTCGCCATTCCGGTGGCGGTGAAACTGGGCCCCTACTTCAGCTCCATGGGCAACATGGCCCGCAAGCTGGACGCCGCCGGCGCCAACGCCTTGGTCCTCTTCAACCGCTTCTACCAGCCGGACTACGATCTGGAAGCGCTGGAAGTAGTCCCCAACCTGATCCTGAGCAACTCGCACGAGTTACTGCTGCGCCTGCACTGGATCGCGATGCTGTATGGACAAATCAAGGCCGATATGGCTCTGACGGGCGGCGTCCACACCGCCACCGACGTGGTGAAGGCCATGATGGCCGGGGCGAAGGTGGCCATGATGACGTCGGCGCTGCTGAAACGCGGCATCGGTCATCTGGATACGGTTGCGACCGAGCTGCTGATCTGGATGGGCGAGCACGAGTACGACTCCATCAAGCAAATGCAAGGCAGCATGAGCCGCAACAGCGTGCCGCAACCCGCCGCCTTCGAGCGCGCGAACTACATGAAGGTTCTCAGCTCCTACGCGATGCTGTAACGCCGGGCCCGGTCCTACTGCGCATACCGGATCGTCACCGTCGGTCCGGCTTCATCCACGATGGTATAGTCCGCCGGCGGCTGGAACAGTGCGATGTCCTGCTCGGACCGGTTGATGTTGGTGAGTCTTACCGTCGTTTCGCCGGTGCGGCCGTTGCTCATTTTGGAGAGCACCACTAGTCCCAGGTCGGGCGACCGCCACATTTCATCAACGGAGACAACCGGACGATCGTTGCCCATGGCGCCGATCGGGTACGTAGTGGTCGTGCGCGTTCCCTCCGCCAGGAGCCCTTCCATCACCTGGCTCCCCAGGGATTCCCTTTTTATCTCGATGCCGTTGGCCATCACCCTTGTGGACGATGCCTTTTGAGGCGTCGCCTGGACGGGTGGCGCGGGGCGGGCTGCCGCCTGGCCGGGCATGTGTGGCAGCGGAACGCGGTGCGCGATCTTGCCCTGCGTGTCCAGAACATACGCCACGCCGGCGACCGGATTCCCGATTTCGACGACCAGAGGCCTCTTTGGACCATTGGCTAACGTAATTCCGCCAATGATTTCCCGCTCGGTGCGTGTCCGGCCCTGCGAGTCCCGATACATGCGCTGCACGGGGGACGAGTGCGTGAGGTGCGTCCCATCCGCGAGCGTCTGTACGTTTTCCTCGGTTCGCTCGCACGCATAAGGCGCCCACACGACCACAGGCGAGATACCCACTGTCGTTCTGGCGGCAATCACGGCGCCCGAAGAACCCGGCGCCGTAGGAGGCGCGCCGCCGCCCGCGGGCACAGCGCTCCTGACGGTGTTTTGTCCGAGGCCGGCGCCGGTCCATAGGCCCAGAATTGCAAGAAGGAACGCCCAGCGAGCCATCATAAGACCTCCGGTCAAAATTTTCTTTTCCCCTTCCCCGTGACCATCAGCAGCAGAGCGTCCTCCCATCCGGTTGGCGTGGTGAACGAACGCGCGCCGCGATTGGCGTATGAGCCGGCGGGCGTGGATTTGCCCGTTCTGGGATCCACCCAGTAAGCCCGCGCCTTCCCGGAGAGTCTGCTCATCGCCACCGAAAACGTGTGCGGCGCCGCGCAATATACCATGGCCCACTTTCCGTCTTTGTGCCGGGCGCCCAAGTACAAGACATCCCCGCTGGAGTTGGCGCCGGCGGCCAGCACCGATTGGTCTGGCGTCAGAAACCACCACTCCGGCAGCGACTCGAATATGTTCCGCGCATATCCGACCTGATTCGCGCCCGGGGCAGCCAGCGCCGCCCGCCAAGTCGGCAAAATCCTCCACGAATCGTTGTGACCGTAGGTGTAAGATCCGCCGGAAAGGTACGAGTAATACGCTTGTCTCCTTACCAGCAGAGGCGTGACTGGAAACCCGTACTCCGTTCCACCCTCGTAGGCGCCTTCATCCATTACAGTTGGCTTGGCCGGCGTGCGGCCGTAGTCCGCCGTCACCATGGGATAGATCAGATCGATATTTTTGAACGTCTGGCTTTCCGTAAAGTCCAGCCACGGTTCGTTTTGAATGATACCGGAACTTCTGGGAGCCGGGTCCGGCTTTTGCGAAATCAGGTGGGCGCCGCCGTCGGCCTCGCGGATCGCTTGGGCCATCTCTCGCACCATCGAGATGAGAGCGGGGTTGTCTACATTGCCGTGCAGCGACCAGATGATGTTGGGCAGGTCCTTGTAGCGCGTCGCGACAAACTTTGCATAGGCCCTGCCTCTGCCGTTGGACATGTACTGCAGTTGCGAGTTATGCAGCATCCCGATCCTGACGATAAGCCCCCGCTGCACGGCGTAAGAAACGATGGCGTCGACCCTCTTGAAGTACGCTTCGTTCGGCGTGGAAGGGTCGTTGTTGAGCCAGATTGTCTGCCCTTCCAGGTTGGGGACCGTCGCGTCCGTGCCGCCCGCCAACATCGTGGCCAGAACGGTGTAACCCTGGCGCTTGACGCTATCGATGGTCGTCCGGGCCTCGTCGATAGTGAATCCGCGGAATAGGGCCCATTGCGTATTGCCCAGCCAGAAAAAAGGCGCGCCCGTCGCGCTATCCACAAAATAGCGCCCGTTGGAGCTGACGCGTAACACTCCCGCCGCCGGCTGAGCCGCTACTATCAGGAAGACGCCGATTGCCGCCGCGGCGCCCGCCCACGGAAGCTTATGCCGCTGACGCGCCGGGACGGGCGCGGCGAAAATCGCGTTCATGGTCTCACCGCATCCAAGAGCAACACCGCATCGGGCCGCGACGCCGGCATCGGGAATTCGTGAATCCCGTGGCTCGGCAAGACGCCGATCATGCTCTCCTTTCCCGTTTCCGTATTCACCCATTTGGCTCGCACGGACGCAACGTTTGTCACTCTGGACAGGTCGATCGCGACGGTTCCAGGGCTGCTCACGTAAACGATGGCGCCATCGCCATCGGCGGATCTGGCCGCGACGTTGGGGCGTTCCTCGCTTCCGGCCCCGCTCGCGATCAACGATGGATAGGGCGCGTACCGCCACCACTTGCGGCTTACGAACACGCGCTTGAGAATACCCATTTGCAACGCGCCCGCCGAATCCAGCGAATGGCGCCAGGAGGGATTTTTCCGCCACATGTCGTTGTGGCCGTATGTGTGGAAGCCGCCGGCCAGATAGCTCCAGTAGGCCTGCTGCCGCACGTTCAGGGGTGTGATCGGCGCCGTCGGGTACTCGGGCCCCTCCTCGTAGGCGCCTTCCGCCATGACGACCGGTCTTGGAGGAACCCGAAGATAATCCGCGTGCACCATGGGATAGATCTTCGTGTAGTGCGCCCAAGTCTGTATCGTATTGAACGCGAGCCACGGCTCGTTTTGAAAGTAGCTCGAGGAGTAGCCGCCGCCCGGGTGGTAGGTGATGAGATCCGAACCGGCGTCTCCCTCGCGCACTCCCGCCGCGAACTCCCGCGCAACGTCCCCGTACTCCTGCGGCGGAAGATCGAATCCGTCGACCCACACGATATTCGGATCGTTTCGATATCGCCGGCCCAACCAGCTTCCGTAAGACCTGGCGTTCCCGGAGGTAATCGTATTCTGAACCTTGACGAACGATCCGCCGGATCCGCCGCAGGCGAGGACCGCCAGGATCATGTTGTTCCGGCGCGCCAGGGCAACCAACCGGTCGACGTTGCGGAAGTACTTATCGTTGGGTGTCGCCGGATTCATGTCCACGAACGGAAGCTCTCCCTGCTCATCGGCTGTGGCCGTTTTCAGGCCCGGGCCGCCGTTGAAAATCAGCATCACGTTCAAGACGTTGAAGCCTTGCTGGCGCCGCCGCTGCATGTAGAATTCGGTTTCGCTCTGCGTGTACTTGTTGACCAGAGACCACGCCGTGTCCCCCAGCCAGAAGAACGGCCGGCCGTCGCGCAGGAAATAGTGGCCGTCTTCGGAGACAGTGAGCCAGGAATTCGCGCACCGCGCCTGGGGGAATCCCATGAGCGCGAGACCGAATAGCGCCAATCCGATGCTCTTCATTATCTTCTCCTTAGTCCCAGGCTGGACGCCGCTTCCACCCGGATCGACGACTACGGTTCCGCGACTCGGCCCGGCGGAAGTCGTCTGCTGCACGGGCTGTTCTCGCCTTCCCGCAGCCCATTGTAGTACACGGCCGGTTCAGGAACCGCAACGCCGGCGCGCGCACTCGTGCGCGCCGTCTCGACACTCGTGTCGAGACGTTTGGAATCAATCGGTTGCGTGGATGCGGCATGAGAACGAAGTGGCATTGGACCGAGAGTCCGCGCCACAAATCGCCGCGCTAAAACGTTCCCGCCGCGTCCGTCATCCCTGGCAGAGTAAAATAGTATTTCGCGTGCTTCCCATCCTAATGAGACCTTCTAATGATTGTTGACACCATCCTGGCGAAAGTCTTCGGCACCAAGAATGAGCGCGAAGCCAAGGCCATGCAGCCCACGGTCGCGGCCATCAACGACCTCGAGCCCGCCGTGCGCCAGTTGTCGGACGCGGAGCTGGCCGCCAAGACCATCGAGTTCAAGGAACGGATTGCGCAGGGCGCGACGCTCGACGACCTCATGGTCGAAGCCTTCGCCGTGGTCCGCGAAGCCGGCCGGCGCTACCTGAACATGCGCCATTTCGACGTGCAGTTGATGGGCGGCATGGTGCTGCACAAGGGCCGGATCGCCGAAATGAAGACCGGCGAAGGCAAGACGCTGGTCGCCACCCTCCCCTGCTACCTCAACGCGCTCGAGGGCAAGGGCGTCCACGTCGTCACCGTCAACGACTACCTGGCCAAGCGCGACTCGGAATGGATGGGCCGCATCTACCGGGCCCTCGGCATGACCGTGGGCGTCATTGTGCACGATCTCAGCGACGCCGAGCGCAAGGCGGCCTACAACTCCGATATCACCTACGGGACCAACAACGAGTTCGGTTTCGACTACCTCCGCGACAACATGAAGTTCCGCATCGAGGATTGCGTTCACCGGGCCTTCAATTACGCCATCGTGGACGAGGTCGACTCCATCCTGATCGACGAAGCGCGCACGCCGTTGATCATCTCCGGACCCAGCGAAGAATCCACGGACAAGTACTACAAGATCAACCGCATCATCCCCAAGCTCCAGCGGGGCGAGGAGATCGAGGGCAAGGAGCCGGGCGAGAAGTACACCACCGGCGACTACACCATCGACGAGAAGCACCGCTCCGCCGCCCTCACCGAAGAGGGCTCGTTCCGGGTGGAAAAACTGCTGGGGATGCCCGGGCTTTTCGAAGCCGCGAACCTGGAAAGCTGGACCATCCGCCACCACGTCGAGCAGGCCCTGCGCGCGCACGTCCTCTACCAGCTCGACAAGGATTACGTGGTGAAGGACGGCGAGGACGAGCAGGGCCGGCCCATCCAGGAGGTCGTCATCGTCGACGAGTTCACCGGCCGCCTGATGCCCGGGCGGCGCTGGTCGGACGGTTTGCACCAGGCCGTCGAAGCCAAGGAAAACGTCAAGATCCAGCGTGAGAACCAGACGCTGGCCACCATCACCTTCCAGAATTACTTCCGCATGTACAAGAAGTTGGCCGGAATGACGGGTACAGCGGAAACCGAGGCCGCGGAGTTTGAGAAAATATATAATCTGGAAATAATTGTTATCCCCACTAATAGGACACTTATCCGGCATGAGTTCCCGGACGTCGTCTATCGCACCGAGCGAGAGAAATTCAACGCCGCAATCGAGGAAATCAAGGAATACCACCTGCGCGGCCAGCCGGTGCTGGTGGGCAGTATCGCCATTGAAAAATCGGAGAGGCTGAGCGCTGCGCTCAAGAAGTCCGGCGTGGCGCCGGCGCGGCTTCAGGAGATGGCGCGAGAGGCTGGCCTGGAAGGCCCCAAGCTGCGCATCTGGGCGGAGCGGCTGGCCGAGTCGCACGGGCCGGCCGTGGAATGGATGGTCCGGGCGGGAGTGCCGGCCACAACAGTTCAGAAGATGCTCAAGGACGACCGCTACAAGTCGATGCCGGCGGGAGTGAACGGAACGCGCCGCGCCTTTCTCCAGGCCGTCCTGAAGCGGGCTCCGAAGGATTATCACGCTCACCAACTTCCCCCCGTTGATGATGCTTACGCGGAGCGCATTGTGGGACTCCTCAAGAGCACGGACGAAAAACAACTGGCGGTTTTGGACTACTTGATTGAAATCAGGAGTCCGCTCACGCGTCTTGAGGAAGTGTTGGGCATGAAGGAAATAAAACACAACATCCTGAATGCCAAGCAGCATGAGCGCGAGGCGCAAATCGTGGCGCAGGCCGGGCGTGAAGGAGCGGTGACCGTCTCCACCAACATGGCCGGACGCGGCACGGACATCCTGCTGGGCGGGAACCCGGAGGCCATGGCGCGGGAGGAATTCCGCAAGTCACCGGAGAAGTACCGCGAACAAGGAATCAATCCCGAGCCGCCGGAACGCCCCCCGGAAGGCTCGCCGGATGGGATTTATCAGGCCTACGTTGAGGAGTACTCGCAGTGGCGGGAAAAGTGGAACGGATTCGTCAGCCGCTTCAAGACGGTCACCGATGTGGAGCACGAGCGCGTGGTCGAACTCGGCGGGCTGCACATTCTTTGCACTGAACGCCACGAAGCGCGGCGCATCGACAACCAGTTGCGTGGCCGCGCCGGCCGGCAGGGTGATCCGGGCTCCTCGCGCTTCTATCTCTCGCTCCAAGACGACCTGATGCGCATCTTCGCCAAGGATTGGGTCTCCGGCTTCATGCAGAGGCTGGGCATGGAAGAAGGCGTCGCCATCGAGTCGAGAATGATCAGCAAGCGCATCGAGGCCGCGCAAAAGGCCGTGGAAGCGCAGAATTTCGAGTCCCGCAAGCATTTGCTCGAGTACGACGACGTGATGAACAAGCAGCGCG
>JBEKHV010000010.1:0-104281 GCA_050012095.1 Bryobacteraceae bacterium
AGGTTTCGTCGATTTTCGAAGGGGTCGCGCCAACCATACGCACGCTGGACCCCAGCGGGCTTTGTCCTTGCAGTTCCAAGCGCATCGCCGAGGGAACGATGACGGGCTTGCCCTGGAAAGTGACTTTGTAGGTCAACTGACCGCCGGCGGCCGGGGTTTGGAAAGTCATTTCCAGATGCCCGCCGGGGGAAAGGAGAACGGCAGTGCCGGACTGGGCGAGTGCGGCGCAGGCAGCGGCTGCGGCAACCGCCAGGCAACGCAGCCCCCGGAACCACGCCGGCGTCCAGGCGCTGTCGGAAGCCTCCTGGGCCGTTGCAGAACCTCCATCTGAGCCAGGCTGGGCGATGCGGCGCTCCGGGCCGGAAACGTCCTCAATGTAGGGTTGGTTCTTCTCCCTCCTGGGAAGTTGGCGATTGACGCGCTCGGCGGCGGCGCGCGACTCTTTCAGGGCCGCGGCGGGGCTGCCAGTCGGGAACGACCGCTGCCTTCTGCTCATGTTGGCGTCTCCCATGATAATTAGTCTCCTCCAAACTTGTCGTGCGGCCCGGGGCCGGCCACCGGGAGGCCGGGTTGGCGGAGCCGGCCCGGGTTCAGCCGCTTACGCCAGGGCGTCCTCGCAGTACTTCAGGCACTTCTTCATCTCGGTGATGAGGTCGGAGCCTTCCGGTACGCCGATCTCCCATTCGATGTTGCACGGAAACGTGTACTTGCCCTTCTTCACCTCTTGCAGAACCTGCTTGATGGGAGTGTCACCCATACCCCACAGCACGCCCGGACCGTGATTCTTCTTGCGGTCCTTTAAGTGCAAGTTCGTGATCCGCGCGTGGTGCTTCTGGATGAACGCCACCGCGTCGTAGTTGGCCGCCGTGAAGTGGCCAATGTCCAGGTTGATCCCGTTGTACCCCCCATAGCCCATCAGCGTGTCGTAGCTCTCCAGCGTGGCCGTCTGGTTGGGGTCGCTGGTTTGATCGTGGCCGTGATAGCCCACCATCAACTTGTGCTTGTCGGCGATGGGGGCGATGCGCTTGGCCATGGTCAGCGTAGTGCTGGTGCTCATGGCTTTGACGCCCAGCCCCTTGGCCATCGCGAAGCCGTACTCGATGTCGCCGTCCGTCATGGCGTCCTGCATGTTGTAGCACAGGACGGCGACGGCGATGCCAGCGTCGTTGAACTGCTTACGGACGCCCGCCCAGGTGGCGGACGTCGTCGCCCTGCGCCACTCGGCGAGCTTCTTCTGGGCGGCATCCCGTTCGGCGATCTGCTCGGGAGTCAGTGGCGCGCGGCCGCGCCCGGTGCGAACCGCCGGAACGGCGGGGGCGCCGGCAAGCGGTTCGCAGTGGTCCGAGGTGAGTTCCACTTCGCCCAGGCCGATCTCGACCATGGACTTGATGACGATTGTCGGGTCGGTAGTGACGATGCGGTTGAAACTATAGCTGATGGTTCCGATCTGCACGCCCCCGAACTTTGAGTTGATCATTTTCGCCGCGCCAAACAACTTCGCCATCGGCAGCGTGGCGAGCGCAACCTTTCCTACATCCCGTCTGGTATAGAGCACGATCTCCCTTTCCTCCTCAGGACGCGCCGGCTTTCCGCCGAGCCCGCCGGAACGAGCCGGCCGCCGTTGCGCCTCGTTTCTCTACAATTTCGGCTCCCACCCTTTGCGAAACACGGGTTTCAGGTATTGGTTCGCCTCCGCATTGTTAGTGAAGCGGCCCGCCTTGGCGTCGTACTCCAGCTTACCCTCGAAGCGGTACGCAATGGCCCCCAACGTGACCCACTCCGCGTAGGGTCCGGCGACGCCGAAATTCGAGCAGGAAGGGTCGCCGCCTTTGCAGGCACGGATAAAATCGCGGTAGTGCCCCGGCGAGCGAGGCAGAATAGGCGGGGGGAGCCGGTATTCGGCCCACTTGGCGGCCGGAAGCAGCCAGACGCCTTCGCCGCGTTGTACGGTGGCCATGTAGCCCTTGTCGCCGACGAAGACGGAGCCGGATCCCGTCAGCACGCCCGTTGGCTCGCTGGGGCGGGCCGGCTGTGCCGCCGCCCGACCGGCGCCCGGAGCCGCCGCGGATGCGCCGCGTACGCCGCTCCCGCCTTGGCCGCCTAAGCCTCTGCCGCCGGTCGAACCCAGATCGGGCCGCCCTTTCTCCGTAGCCAGGTTGTTCATTATCGGCAACAGAACCTCGTTCTCCAAGCCCTTCGGCCGGTACAGATAGGGCAGGCTTGTGCCATGCACGCCGTCGTACCAGTACACCGAAACCGGCGGCATGTTCCCGCGGGCCGCGAAGTCGTAGCGCAGGACCGCCCGCAGCGGGTAGGTAAACGTGCTGCGCTGTTCGGCGCGAATTACCTCCACGGCAATCGGCATGCCTAATTGCAGGGCCTGATTCGCCGGGCCGAGCGTGTGAATACCCCAATCGCCTAACGAGCCTGTGCCGAAATCGTAGAACCCGCGCCAGTTGTGGGGTTGATAGAACCACCCGCCCGAATAGCTGCGGCCGTCCGGCGAGTGATCCTTGTCCCATCCCCCGGCAGTGTAGGGACGCATCGCCGCACCGCCCAGCCAAACATCCCAATCGAGGCCCGCCGGGACGGGGTCGGGAGACGGAATCTTCTGTAGGCCCTGGGGCCAATTTGGCGCGCCGGTCACGGCATGCACTTCGGTGACGTTGCCGATCTCGCCGGACCAAATGATCTCGCAGGCCGTGCGGTGCGCCTCGTGCGAGTAGCCCTGGTTGCCCATCTGCGTCGCCACTTTGTACTTGGCGGCCGCCTCCGCCAGCAGCCGGGCCTCCCAGGGTGTGCGCGTCAACGGCTTCTCCACATACACGCCTTTGCCCCGCTCCATGCAAGCCAGGGCCACCGTGGCGTGCATGTGATCGGCCGTGGCGATGACGCAGGCATCGATGTTCTTCCCTTCCTTATCTAGCATTTTCCGGAAGTCGGAGTACTGCGTCGCCTTCTCGTACCGCTTGAACGTGGGGCCGGCCTGCCGGGAATCCGTGTCGCACAGCGCCACAATATTCTCCGACGTGCAGCCGCTGAGATCCTCGGCGCCCCGGCCGCCTACGCCGATACCCGCCAAGTTCAACTTCTCGTTCAATGCCTTGTATCCTGCCGCTTTCAGCGAGGCGACGCTGCCGAAACCGCCGGCCGGAATCACTCCCGCCAGCAGGGACCCGTAGAAGAAATGTCTTCTCGTGAATGGAAAACCCGCCATATGGCGTTCCTCTTTTCGGACACACCCGACCGTCTGCTCGAATTTACCTGCCGCTGAAGGAAGCTGCCGGTCGGGGTGAAGTCCGCAAGCCGTATGTTTGGTTCTGCCTCTTACCACGTCAGCCGTAAAGTGAGCTGAAGGTTGCGTGCCGAGTTGTTGGAGCTCTGCACGCTCAGGATGCCGTTGCTGCCCGGCGTCCCGAGGCCCGGGTTGTTCAAAACCTGGAAGAAGTCGGCATTGAATCGCAGTTTGACCGCTTCCGTCAGGTCAAACACCTTGAACAGCGACGCATTCATAGTGAACACCCATGGCGCCGCGATGTATTGCTGCCGCCACGCGGGGAGGTTCGTGTTCATGGCGACCGGCACCACGGTGCCGTTCTGCAGCTTGATCCACACCTCTTGGGTTTCCCAGTATGTGGAAAGATTGGTGCTGGCCGGAGCATTGACCGGCAGGGCCGTCTGGCCGTAGGGAATTAACGGCAGGTTGGATGGGGTGTAAGTCGACGGTATGCCGCAAATCCCGGTGCACTGGCCGGCCGCGTTCACTCTGTTGATGGTTGGCGGCGAAATGTATCCGTTCCAGTCAAGGTAACCCGGAACGCATGTGGAAACCCCGCTGGTGCAGTTCTGAATCGGGAATTGTTTGACTCCGTACATGATCGGCTGCGTCATCGGGCCGTAGTTGGTGCTCGGCAGAGTCCAGTACCGGCTTTGGTAGTTACCCGTGCCGGCGACCTGCCAGCCGCCGATCACGCCGTTCAGCGCCTTCCCTGCATGGCTGGCCAGAAGGTGGTTCCGCCCGAACGGAAGGTCCGCTACCCAGTTCCACACCAGTTGGTGGTGGGGGATCCCCGTATCGCGAGTGTAATTGAGGAAACGGTCCAACGCGTTGAAATCCGTTGGAACGGCGCCCGGCAAATACGTTGAGGCCGGCGTGAAGGTCGGCCCGCCTCCATTTGCAACTCTATTAGAGTCTTCGAACGCATTGCTCAACGAGTAGTAAAACTGGAATCCGTAGCCATGGGAGTACCGCCGTTGCACTTCGAGGGTGGCGCTGCTATCGTTGGAAAAACCATTTCTGAGGTAGTCGAGCATGCTGCCGTACGTGGTCCTGTCGTAGGCGTTCTGTCCCGTCGAAGCGTAGAGGCCGGTGGCCTTCGGCTGACCCGTCGTCGTGTACCAAATGTAATCGTTCGGGGCGGAGTTGAAACTGTAGAACTGAGGAAGGTTCCACCCGTGCGAGCCCATGTAGCTGGCCGTGGCCACGATGCCGGGCAAAAACTCGCGCTCTATAGAGAAGTTCCACTCCTGGGCGCGGCTGGGTCCTTGATGGGGGTCCAGGTATGTTAACCCGCAACATCCGGGCGTTAATCTCACCAGGGCAGGGTTGTCCATAATGTTCCGGGAATTGACGCCGGCCTCGACGCTGGGAACCGACCGCAGCTCATAATTCGGAAGACCATCCACGCCTGGTATAACTCCCACATTCGCCGCGTTGTTTATACTCCACGTAACATTGGAGCCGAAGGGTGTCGACCCGCCTATATAGCTTGCGCCGCTCCAAGTGCGCAAGGCCACCTGTGAGTCGTACATGCCCCAGCCTCCGCGCACCACGAATGGCCTCACGGTATTGCCAATCCGGTATGCGAAACCCACGCGCGGCTCGAAGTTCCAGGGGCTGCCATATATCAAGCCCGCCGGAAGGCCGGCTTGCTGCGCCGTCTCGGTTTTCACGCCAATGGCCTGCAACTGGGCCATGACGCTGGGGAGAATCTGGCCGGCCTGGTACATATCCGAGAGCGAGCGGCCCAGCACCATCGAGTCCGTGTTCTTATCGAACCCTACCGTGTAATTACCGACGGTGTGCTCCGCGGGCAGATCCTCGTAACGCACACCGAAATTCAGGGTCAGCCTGGAAGTTGCTTTCCAGTTGTCCTGCAAGTATAAGGCGTACTCTTCATCGCGCAGGATAAACGGAGGGTGGGTTATACCATCGGAATAGGCGCCGGCGTCGCCGAGGAAAAAGCTGGCCCCGGTAAAGCCGGTGAGCGGAAGGGCGCTGTACGCCGTTCCACTGGCCGGATTGTACAGCCCCGTGCCTATACTATCGAAGCTGACCGTGTCCGAGGGCTGGTCGGTCAACGAGTTGAGGTATTCGAGGTGGAGTCTTCCTCCAAACTGGATCTGATGCCGGCCGTACATGCGCGTAAAATCCTGGTTAAGTACGTAAATATCCGAAATGTTCGAGCGCGCCGCCGACACCCCATAGTTAAGGCCGAAGCCCTGGCCGCTAACCTGGAATGCAATCTGAGGATTGTTCACAACATTCGGCAGGCCCAGATGGTCGGCCATGTTCCCGATGGCCGCGTCCTCAGGGTGGCCATTCAACTTGTACTCGTGCGCGTAGGAGAACCCCGTCGCGCTCAGGAAGGTGGGCGAGAACGAATGTGTCCAGGAGAAGGTGACGGTGCCGTCGCCATAGTAACCTATTCCAGTGTTCATCAGGTTGTTCGTTGACGGCACGGCGCTGTGGGACAGGGATAAGCTGCGGCCAATCGAGAATGTGCCGAATATCTGGTCGCGATCGCTTACGCGGTGGTCGATGCGAGTCGTGTGCAGGGTGTTCGACGAGGGCGTGTTCAGGAGGCCGAAGTAGTTGGTGTCAATGTTGGGGTTGGCGGCATTCGTGGGCGCCGGCATGATGCTGTAGAGATACGTGGCAATGGGGCCTTCCCTGATCGCCGGCATGGTGTTGTTCGGAAACGGCGTGCGCGTCCACGTGGGGGCCGGTCCCGTACTCAAGGGATCGTAGATGACGGTCAGCCGGCCGAGGCTGTCGAGCAACCCGCTGTAGTCGCCGTTCCGCTCGGCCAGGGTCGGCATCGTCGTACTTGTGGTCGAGGCTTGGCCCTTGCGCGCGCCCTCGTACGCGAAAAAGAAGAACGTGCGGTTCTTGCCGTTGTAGACTTTCGGAATGTACACGGGACCGCCCAGCGATACGCCGAATTCGTTGCGAACATAGTGCGGAGGCTTGGTGTAGTAATCCGTGCGGGCGCGGGCCACGCCGACCCCGCTGTTCCGGTTCGTCTCGAACGCGCTGCCGTGGATGCCGTTAGACCCGCTCTTTGTCGAGAGGAGGACCGAGCCCGGCCGGTCGAACTTGGCCGAGGAAAGGCTGGTCTGCACCTCCACTTCCTGGACGCTGTCCGTGCCGGGAGACATGGACCAGTCCCCCACGTCGCGGTTCCTTTTCACCGCGCCGTCCTGGTACAACTCCACCCCGTCGCGCAATCCAATGTCGATGGGGTTGCTGTTTCCATCCAGGCCTCCAACAAAGCCAGGCGTGGTTATCAGCACCTCTTGCGCAATGTTGCGCCCGTTCACCGGCAGTTGTTGGATGCGGGTGTTCTCGAGATTGGTTGAAATGGTCGCATCCGACGTCGTGACCAGGGGAGCCACCTCCCCGGCTACGTTGACCTGCGTGGTCACCGCTCCCACCTTCATCACGGGGCTGATTTCCGTCGTCTGCCCCACCCGCAACAGAAAGGCGCCCTTCCAGGTCTCCATGCCGGGCGATTGCGCGGTGATCGTATAGTTGCCAGGCACCACCGGGGGGAACACGAAGAGGCCGACGTCGTTGGTCTTCGTTGAATTTTCCACCATGGTGGCGGTGTTCACAATCGCCACGGTCGCTCCCGGGATGGAAGCCCCGCTGGCGTCTTTCACTGCGCCTTGAACCGTGCCGTTGCCGGTCTGAGCCGTCAAGGTCAGAGCGAACAGAGCAGCCAATAGTACGACGCGGAATCCTCGCTGCGAAAACATGACCGATTTCCTCCAAATGGTGCTTGGTTTCGTGACTCCAACTTAGGTTTTCGTCGGTGACAAGACGAGGAGAAGCAACCCCTGCTCGTTCTGCGCGGGTCGCATCTGGTATGGCCGCTCCCAACAGGTGGTCATACCAATGAGGATTGTACGCCCCGTCCGTCAACGTGTCAACACTTTTTTTCAAGGGCTTTTTTTCAAGGGCAGGTCAACACTTTTTTTCAAGGGCAGGTTTTTTATCTTCAGCCTTTGGAAATGCTCCGCACGACAGCCCCGTTGATACAGGCAGTGGCCCTCCAATAAGCCGGGCCGAGGAGGCAAGTATCCGCCAAAAAAGTATTGACAAGCGAGCCCTGTTGATATAATACCTTTGGTATTACCGATCTAAGCAAAATGGCCCGACGGGCACTGGAGATTGCGAATGAAGAAGCGGGAATCCCTCGATTTTGAACCAGCCCAAATGCCGGATCAATCTCCGGGTGATAGCAGCGCCGACATGCGGGAAGCCTCCTCCACTGTGCTCGACCGTCTGCGATCGTTCATCGAGGATGGCGCTTATCCTCCGGGCGCAAGACTGCCTCCGGAACGCGAGTTGGCGGCCGAGTTTGGCGTGGGACGCCCGGCCGTGAGAGAAGCTCTCAAGGCGCTGAGCATCCTGGATGTAGTCGAGAGCCGCAGAGGAGACGGTACGTATGTGAAGTCGGCTGGGGTAGCGCGGTTGGCCTGGCCGGTGCACATCGCCATCCAGCCGGAGAGCTTCAACGCCCTTGAACTTCTGGAGGTACGGAAGATGATTGAACCGCGCGCCTGTTGGCTGGCGGCCGCCCGTGCCACGCAGGACCAGCTTCGCGACATCGAAGTAGCGCGGCGCACCCTCGAGGCGGAGGGCAATTCCTGTCAGATGGTGGTGAAGCTTGACATGGAGTTCCACACTGCCATTTTGCGTGCCGCTCAGAACCCGGTGCTCGACCGGATAAACGAGTTTCTGACCCCTCTGATGATTCAGAGCCGGTCCATCACAGCGCGCTTCGCCGAGAATCGGTCCGGCATGCACGCCGACCACAAAGCGATCGTGGATGCCATCTTTCAGGGGCAGTCCGACGCGGCCGAGCGCGCCATGATGGCGCATCTGCAGCGCGTTGGCCTGGACCTGGTCACCTCGGCCGGTGAATAGGTTCATGCCGACCCGAGGAGAGAACATGCAGATCGGTTTTCATACGGACGCCTTCAACACTAGCTACTGGAGCTTCGAGCAATGCTTGGCGTGGGCCCAGCGGAACGGCGTCCATTTCATCGAGTGCGGGGCGATCGACGGCGTAAGCTGGTTGCACGGGCTCGGGTACCAGCCGCATGTCGCCCTCTGGGAAGACCCGGTTCTGCTACGGAAGAAAATGGAGAAACAGGAGGTGGAGCTCTGCCAACTGGATGCGGCATTTCCGTTGTCGTTGCCCGAAGGCGCCAGCCTTGGCGTGCAATATGTGCTGCACACGATCCGCTGGGCGAAACTGGCCGGATGCCCGCTGGTGGACACGACGGATGACCGTTGCCGTCCCGCGGGAATGAGCGATGCGGAAGGCCTCGAGCACATGCGGAGAATCTACCGGCAAATCGTGCCCATCGCGGAAGCGTATCGGGTTGTCGTCAACATCGAGCCGCATGGGTACTACACTACGAAGCCGGAGTTCCTGGCCGAGATGTTGGGTTTCTGCGACTCGCCCTTCCTGCGAGTCAATTTCGACACCGGCAACACGTACATTGCCGGGCAGGACCCCGTGGCGTTCCTGGAGCGATTCCACGACAAGGTCGGCCACGTGCATATCAAGGATGTAAGCCCTAGCCTTGCGGCGGCGGCGCGGGGAGATTTGACCGGCATCGCTCTCAGCCAGTGCGGGATCGGCGAGGGCGTGAACGCGGAGAACATACGCCGCTGCGTGGGGCTGCTGGCCTCGTACGGGTACGATGGCGTCCTGAGCCTGGAGTGCGAGGGACAAGGGGGGCCGATGATCGAACGCAGTCTCGCATGGCTTCGCGGCGTGGTAGCCGCGGCGCAGGCCGCTTTGGCGGTCTCGTCTTGATCGGTCCAGGCGGGGAGAGGAAAGCCATGAAACACCCAATCGCACTTGCGTGCGGCGTTGCCGCGCTGGCGGCGATTTCGGCGGGGAGTCCCCAAGCCTCAAGGCCGGCCGCGCGGGCGCTGAAGATCCTGGTGATCACCGGGCGGAGCGACTTGCCGGATCATGACTGGCGCGCCGATACGTCGTCGATTCGTCAAGTCATGGACCGGGCGGGGATCTTCGATCTGCGCGTTCTGGAGGAACCGCGCGGGCTCTCCAAGGCGGCGTTGGCGGGCTACGATGCGCTGATCGTCAACTACAACGGTCCGCGCTGGGGCGCTGCCGCCGAGGCCGCGGTCGAGGACTTTGTCCGGTCTGGAAAGGGTCTGGTTGCCTTCCACCAGGCAGGCTACGGCCCGTTTTTCGGTTTCCAATCGCGCCAGGGCGGGGGATGGGAAAAAACTCCCGAGGGGGCCTGGGCCGGTTTCAGCGCTCTCATCGGCGCGTCGTGGAAACCTGAAAACATCGGACATACAGCTAGGCATGTGTTCACGGTGAAGTGGACAGACCCTGCGCATCCGATTGCCGCGGGACTGCCGCCCGAGTTCATGGCCAACGATGAGCTGTATCGCAAGCTGGACTTGAAACCATCGGCGCACGTGCTTGCCGACGCTTACGACGACCCCGCGCAAGGAGGGACCGGCCGGCGCGAACCGCAGATATGGACGACGCCCTACGGCCGTGGGCGGGTGTTTTTTACGACGCTGGGCCACGACGCCGAATCGTGGTACCAGAATGGCATGATCAACGCGTTCGCGCGCGGCGTGGAGTGGGCAGCCAGCGGCAACGTGACCCTGGCGCCCATGGATACGCTGCAGCCCGCCCATGCGGCGGACCCCGTGCGCGTCCTGCTGGTGACGGGCGGCCACACCTACGCGCAGTCGATCTACTCGCTCTTTGAAAACATGCCGGGCATTATCTGGGAGCACGCCCCTACGCACGCCGAGGCCTTCCGGCTTCCCCTCGAGAACCGCTTCGATGTGGTGGTGCTGCACGATATGTTCGACGTGATCGGCCCGGAGGCTCAGTCGCGGCTGCAAACCTTTGTCGAAAACGGCAAGGGCGTCATTTCACTGCATCATTCGATCGTGGACTATACTTCATGGCCGTGGTGGTATGAAGAGGTGACCGGCGGCAAGTTCTTCGTCCAAGCTTTGGGACCGCACGGCAAGAGCGAGTACCACGAAGGCGTCGAGTTTCTGGTCACGCCCGTAAAGGGCGAGGAGCGGCATCCGGTTCTGCGCGGGGTGGGCCCACTGTGGGTCTACGACGAGATGTACCGCGGCATGTGGCGCTCGCCCAAGATTGAGGTACTGATGGAAACCGAGAACCCCGGCAACGATCGCCCCGTAGTGTATGTCGGGCCACACCCGAAGGCGCGCATACTGTACATTCAACTTGGACATTCGGACCACACGATGCGGGATCCCGGCTTCCAGCGGCTGATGCAAAACGCAATCCTGTGGACCGCCCGCCGCCGATGAGGAGAACGGATTTGCTTGCGGCCTGCGGCGGCCGTTCCGGAGCCCGCCGCAGCTCGCTGGCGCGAGGCTGGGAGAGAACGGTCCGGGCCTGTCGACAAAAGAAGAGAGATAAGATGGAGAAGAAAGGGGCAAATCGCGAGCATGCCAGGTTCCTCGCGCCGTGATTTCCTGACGGGTTCGGCCGCTGCGGTTTCAGCGGGCGCATGGAGCGCGTTGGCTGGCAGTCCGAGTGTTCACGCTGCGGGCAGCGACGTGATACGCATCGGCATGATCGGCTGCGGCGTCCGCTGCACCGAGGCCGCAACGCAAGCCATGAACGCCGACAAGGGTGTTCGGCTGGTTGCGATGGCCGATATTCGCATGGATCGGCTTCAAGAGAAACGCGCGCAGCTCAAAGCGAAGTATTCAGACCAGGTCGCGGTGGACGATGACCATTGCTTCGCGGGCTTCGACGCCTACAAACGAGTGATTGAGTCCGCGGACGTTATCCTGGTGGCCAATGCGGCAAAGTTCCACCCGCTGCACCTGATGGCGGGCGTCCAGGCGGGCAAGCATGTGTTCGTGGAGAAGCCGCATTTCATCGACCCGGCGGGCATCGAGACGGTTCAGGCCGCCTGCGAACTGGCGCAGCAAAAGCGGCTTTGCGTCCTCTCCGGGCTTCAGAGCCGCTACCACGCCGGCTACGCGGAGACCATCCAGCGCGTGCATGACGGCGCCATTGGAGATATCGTGGCCATCCAAGAAACCTGGCTGCGCGCTCCCTATGTGCTCTACCCGCGCGTGCCCGGCCTCACCGAGGTCGAGTACCAAGCCAGCAATCAGTACCACTTCCACTGGCTCTCCGGCGACGACCTGCCGCAAACGCTGGTCCACAACTTCGATCGCGCGCGGTGGGCCATGCGGGAGGAAAACCCCGTTCGGTGCTGGGCCATGGGCGGGCGCTCGACGCTGCACGGCGAGATCTACGGCAGTGTATTCGACCACAACGGGGCGGTCTTCGAGTTCGCTAACGGCGTCCGGCTGTACGCTTTTTGCCGTACCATACCCGACTGCTACGAGGAGAACTCCAGCGTCCTGCTCGGGACTAAAGGCCGTGCTTTCGTGACGCAGACGCGCATCGAAGGCGAAACGAACTGGCGCTACTGCGACAGCATGTGCTCGGGGGCCGACAGCGATCCCTATCAGGTAGAGCACAACGAGCTTTTCAAGGCGATTCGCTCCGGCAACCCCATCAACAGCGGCAGCTATATGATCGGCAGCACCCTGATGGGGATCATGGGCCAGATCGGTTCCTATACCGGAGAGGCGGTTACGTGGGACCAGGTTTCGAAGTCCGGCTTCTACTATCCACCTCGGCCGGAGGAATGCACGAAGGACATGCAGCCGCCGGTGAGGCTGAACGCCGAGGGTATTTACCCGGTCTTCACGCCGGGTGTGACGAAACTGCTCTGAGGCTGGAAGAGCAGCCCAGAACTAGGGCCTATTGGGGTGCTGATCGCGATGAGGCCGCCGCCGAGAAAAATCGTGTTCATCGGTGACAGCCCGAGCCATGGGTTTGGGGAACACGAGTGCAACGCAGGGTGTTTGTTGCTTGCGAAATGCCTGGCTGAGAACCTTCCGGGCGTCGAGACGGCGGTTCATCTCCACGGTTGGCCGCGAGCGCCGGGAACGCTCGAAGGCGCCGCCGGCGCGGTGCTCTTCACGAACGGCGGCGTGGAACACCCGGCCTTGGGACATGTCGATGACATCGATGCCATTATGAAACAGGGCGCTGGACTGGCTGTGTTGCACTGGGGCTTGGATGCCGGTCCGGCTCTCCGTCGGCAATTTCTGGAATTGCTGGGCGGCTACTACGATCCCGAGTGGTCCGTGAATCCGAGTTGGACAGCGCGGTTCAGCAACATGCCGAAGCACCCGGTGACGCGCGGCGTGAGGCCGTTTGCGATATTCGACGAGTGGTACTACCACATTCGCTTCCGTGACGACATGGCGGGCGTGACGCCTCTGCTGTCGGCTGTCCCGCCCGACGAAACGCGCGAGCGGCCTTTCGGCCCTCACAGTGGCAATCCGGCAGTGCGGGCGCGCAAGGGCATGACCGAGCATGTCGCCTGGGTGTACCAGCGCCCAGGCGGCGGGCGAGGCTTCGGGTTTAGCGGAGGCCATTTCCACTGGGCCTGGGGCAACGACGACTATCGCAAGGTTGTGCTGAACGGCATCGCCTGGGTGGCGGGCATCGAGGCGCCGGAAGACGGCGTGCATTCCCGCACGCCCAGCTACGAGGACTTGCTCGACCATCTGGACGAACCCGTGCCGGAAGGCTTCACACGCGAGGATGCCGAAAGAGCCATACTGCCACGCTAGCTTTGGCTGGCTCGAGGCGGAGCGGGGTTGTGCCAGGCGATGGGGACCACCGGGTACTCTTAAAGCAGTTTGGTATTCAGATGGCTATCGAACCTCTGAATCGCTTCGAGACCTTCTTTCTAAACACTACTGCAGATGCGGCCGCTCTGTGCGATCGAGTCAACGATCCCAATATCGGCATTTTATTCGACACTTTCCATGCCAACATCGAGGAGAAGAGCATTGGGGCAGCTTGCAGAGCCGCGGGCCGACACCTGAAACATGTCCACACCTGCGAGAACGACCGGGGAATCCCCGGGAGCGGCCACGTCGAATGGCAGGAGCTGTTTCAGTCGCTCCGTGAACGGAACTACGATGGCTGGCTCACGATCGAGAGCTTTGGATTCGCAATCGGCAAACTTTCGGCTGCCGCTTCCATCTGGCGCGACCTCGCCCCATCACCTGAATCCATTGCATTCGAAGGAGTGAAGTTCCTGCGACGCAATATCGAAAATGGAAATGCGGGCTGAGTCGGAATCTCTGTGAAGAAGGCGCTTCGCTCACCGCGAATGCTGGGTTTCGGAGTGGTGCCTCACGTCGATTCCCTGGACCAGGAACAGGACGTCCTCCGCGATGTTGGTGGCATGGTCCGCGATGCGCTCCAGATTGCGCGCCACGAAAATCAGATCCAGCGACGACGGGATGGCGGAGGGATCGTTCTGCATGAATGCAGCCAGCTCGCCATACGTGTGGCTGCGGAGATTGTCCACCGCGTCGTCGGCGAGCAGCACGCCCCTCGCCAGTTCGCCGTCCCGCCGGACAAACGAATCCAGACAGTTGCGGACCATGGAATCCACCAGCTTCGCCATCTGCGGGATGTCGATCAGCGGTTTGACCGGCGGCCTCCGCAAGATCGTAAGCGCGCGTTCGACGATGTTGACCGCCAGATCGCCCATGCGTTCCAGGTCGTTGTTGATCTTGATGGCGGCCGTAAGAAAGCGGAGGTCCTTGGCCATGGGCTGGTGGAGAGCCAGAAGCCGGACGGCGAAATCGTCGATCTCGATCTCCATCTGGTTGATGCGCGCCTCATTGCGCAGGACGTCCTGGGCCAGGGCGACGTCCCTGGCCGTCAGGACGCTCACCGCCCGATGAATGGCCGACTCCACCAGGCCGCCCATCTCCAGCAGCAGCTTTTGCAGATCCTCGAGTTCTTCGTCGAAATGGCGCAACGCAAACTCCTCTTCGTCCCGTTTGATACCATGTCCCGCCGCGTCCGCGGACTATCCGAACCGGCCCGTGATGTAGTCTTCCGTCTCCTTGGCGGAGGGAGTCTTGAAAATCACTTCCGTGCGGTTGAACTCGATGAGCTTCCCCAGCAGGAAGAAACCCGTGTATTCCGCCACGCGTGCCGCCTGTTGCATGTTGTGCGTGACAATCACGATGGTGCACTGCGTCTTCAGGGTAAAGAGCAGCTCTTCGATCTTGGCCGTGGCGATCGGATCCAGCGCCGAACACGGCTCGTCGAGCAGCAGCACCTCCGGATCCACCGCCAGCGCGCGCGCGATGCACAGCCGCTGCTGCTGGCCGCCGGAGAGCGCGTAGGCGGATTCGTGAAGGTGGTCCTTCACCTCTTCCCAAAGCGCCGCGCGCCGCAGGCTCCGCTCCACCGCCTCCTGCACCGCGCTCTTGCGGTGCGAGCCGTTCAGCCGGATGCCGTACGCCACGTTGTCGAAGATGGACTTGGGGAACGGGTTGGAGCGCTGGAAAACCATGCCGACCCTGCGCCGCAGGGCCGTCACGTCCATCGCCAGCGCGTCCTCGCCGTCCAAGCGGATCTCCCCCTCCGCGCGCGAGTGCCGCACGGTCTCGTACATCCGGTTCAACGTCCGCAAAAAGGTCGATTTCCCGCAGCCGGACGGCCCGATCAGCGCCGTCACTTCCTTTTCGGGAATCACCAGGTTGACGTCGTGCAGGACGTGGTTCGCTCCGTAGTGGAAGTGCAGTCCGCGGATGAGCAGCTTCGGAGTAAACGGCGCGGACGGTTTCCCGGAGGGTTCCACCGCCGCTTCGCCGTGTTGTGTTTCGGGCATGAGTTCCCTTGACAATGTCGCCATACTAACCGCGCGATTCCATATTCTTCGATAGGACCATTCGCACCGAGATGTTCGCGGCCAGCATCAGTAGCAGCAGGACCAGCCCGGCGGCCCACGCCTGCCGGTGCAGATCGTCGTAAGGCGAGATGGCGTACGTGTACACCATCACCGGCAGGGAAGCCACCGGCTGGCTCAGTCCGCTGCTCCAGAAACGATTATTGAAAGCCGTGAACAGCAGGGGCGCGGTTTCCCCCGCCACCCGCGCGATGGCCAGAATCATTCCCGTGACGATGCCTTTCATGGCCGCCGGAACCACTACCGTGGCCACCATGCGCCATTGGCAGGCGCCCAGCGCCAGCGCTCCTTCCCGCAAACTGTTCGGAACGGCGCGCAGGAACTGCTCGGTGCTGCGAACCGTGATCGGAATGACCATGACGCTGAGGGCCACCGCGCCGGCCAGCGCCGAAAAGTGCCGCATCGGCACGACCACGATCGTATAGGCGAACACGCCGATGATTATGGAAGGCACGCCGTTCAGCAGGTCTACGGCGTAACGGATGATGGAGGCGTAGGCCGCTCCCCCGAACTCGGCGAGGTACACGCCGGCCAGGAATCCGATGGGCACGCCCATCAGCGACGTGAACAGCAGCAACTCGCCCGTCCCCAGGATGGCGTTCGCCATCCCTCCGCCCAGCTCGCCGGTAGGCTTCGGCAATTGGGTCAGGAAACTCCAACTGATCGATTTTCCGCCGTAATAGAGCAGGTATCCCAGAATGAAAAAGAGCACGGAGACCGCGAAGAACGTGCATGCGCCGGTCAGCGTGAACATGAAGGCGTTGACGATCTTGCGCCGGTTCATTGGGCCGTCCCCTTCCTCGCGGTCGCCAGCACCATCAGCCTCGCCAGGCCGTTAATGACCATGGTGATCAGGAAAAGAACCAGTCCCAGCTCGATCAGCGCGCTGAGGTGCAAATTCGACGTCGCCTCGGTGAATTCGTTGGCGATCACCGAGGCGATCGAGTAGGCGGGGGCGAGCAGGGACGCCTTGATCCATGGGGTGTTGCCAATCACCATGGTGACGGCCATGGTTTCCCCCAGCGCCCGCGCCAGCGCCAGAAACACCGATCCGATGATGCCCAGGCGGGCGTACGGGACCACCGCGTCCCAGGTGGCTTCCCAGCGCGTCGCGCCCACCGCCAGGGCCGCCTCCCGCTGCTCCCGCGGCACGGCCAGCAGCGCCTCGCGGGAGATGGAGATGATGAACGGGAGCAGCATAATGGCCAGCACGACTCCGGCCGTGAGCATCCCGATGCCGTAATTCGGGCCCTGAAACAGCGGCAGAAAACCCAAAGAGCCTTTCAGGGCCGGCAGCACCACGCTGCGCATGATGGGCACCAGGACAAAGATGCCCAGCAGGCCGTAGATCACGCTGGGAATCGCGGCCAGCAACTCGATGGCGAACGTCAGGGCATTGGATGTCCGCGGTGGGGCCAGCTCCGCGAGAAAGATCGCCGCGCCCAACCCTACCGGTACCGCCATCAGCAAGGCCAGAGTGGAGGTGACCACCGTGCCGAAGATGAACGGCAGGGCGCCGAAGTCCCCGGCGATCGGGTCCCACGTGGTGGTGACGAAAAACGCCCAGTGAAATTTATGGATAGAGAGAGTCGCGTTCCGGTATAGCTCGAAAACCAGCAGCGCGATGATGAGCAGAATGGCCGAGGCGAACGTGAAGGTGACGATGTACGCAGCTTCATCGCCCCGGCGCAGGCGCTCCCGGAAAGAGCCTGCGCCGGGAGCGCCTTTACCGAGTTCGATTCCCGCCGCGCCGCTGGACATGCTACTGGATCTGTGCGATGGCCGCCTTCTCCTTGGCGACCACGGGCACCGGAAGCGACGCATAGGCCAGAGCTTCCGTCATCTTTTGGCCCGGCCCTATCATCCAAGTCAGGAAATCCTTGATGTCCTTACGCTTGGCGGCGTCTTCGATCTTCGCTGGAACCAGCAGCCAGGTGAAGCTCGAAATAGGGTATGCATCCTTGCCGGCGGCATTGGTGATGGAAACCCGGAAGTCCGCCGGCATGTTGGCCGCAGCCGCAGCCGCGGCTGAAGTGACGCCGGCAAGGCTCGCCTTCACAAACGCGCCGGAGGAGTTCTGCACGCGGCCGTAAGACATTTTGTTCTGGATGGCGTAAATCAATTCCACGTATCCGATCGAGTTCGGGGTCTGTTTCACCACGCCAGCGACGCCATCGTTCCCCTGCCCTCCCAGCCCGACCGGCCAATTCACCGACGTCCCCGAGCCGACCTTGGTCTTCCACTGCGGGCTCACCTTGGAAAGGAAGTCCGTCCAAATAAACGTGGTTCCGCTGCCATCGGACCGGTGCGCGACCACGATGTCGTTGGCCGGCAGCGTTACGCCCGCATTGGCCTTCGCAATGGCGGGATCGTTCCACTTGGTGATGGTTCCCATATAAATTCCGGCCAGCGCCGCGGACGTGAAATTCAACTCCTGGGCGACGCCGGGAATGTTGTACGTAGGCACTACCGCGCCCAGCACGGTCGGAAAGTGCAGCGTCTTGCCTTTCATCGCGGCTTGCTGCTCATCGGTCATCGGCATGTCCGAGGCGCCGAAGTCGACGGTGCCGGCTGTGAGCTGGCGAATGCCGCCGCCGGAACCGATCGGCTGGTAGTTGATCTCGACGTTGGGATGAGCCTTGTGATACTCGTCGAACCACTTGGAATAGATCGGCGCCGGGAACGTCGCGCCCGCGGCGTTGATAGAGTCGGCGGCCATCGCCGCCATCGCCAGCGCAGCCAGTGCGCAGGCCAGGAACACGATTCGCTTCATGATTTTCTCCTCGATAGTCGCATTATTCTGTTACAGCTCGGTTACTGCGAATGTTACAGTTCGGTTAAATTCCGGCCGCGCGGCCGCTACTTCATGCTCGGGGCCGCGCCGGGGAGCGTGTACCGCACGTTGAAGTAGATTGTGTTGTCGTGCGTGGCCTTAGGCGCGTTTGTGGCAACGTACCAGGGATCGCGCGTCAGGTACTCGTATTGCCCCATCAGGTTGAGCGCCCCGTACTTGGCGTCCTTCCAAAGAGTCTGGTTGAATCCTAGGCTGACTTCCTGAACACTGCGATTCTGACTGTTGGAGGAGCCCCGGTAACCATAGCCGACCAGGCTGGTGCCATTGGCATCCACCACCACATTGCGTCCGATGTAGATGCCGCCGTAATAGGCGTACAACAGCGTGTTCTTGAGCGTTGCTTCAAAACCCTCGACGGCGCCGCCGGAGTGGATCGGGCTCACGCTGCCATCGGCGCGCACCACCAGGTCCGGAGCATTGCCGAAGAGATAACGGCCGCCGCCATCGCTCCAATAGTTGTTGGTGATCAAGTGGAAGTTTTTCACCACCTCGAGGTTGGCGTTGATGGATCCGCCGGCGCCCGCCTTGGTGGAATATTGGCCGGAGGCCGGCTGGCCGGTGGTCGTGTTCCAAGTCTTGAAGGTGCGCTCGATCCCCGCGATTTCGAAATGGACGCGGGAGACCGGGTCGAAAGCGATCTTGGCGATGATGTCCGGATTGACGTTGGGCGCGGTTTGGACGATGGCGCCGTTATCCAATTGCGTACCCGCCAAGCCGGTCAGGGCGCTGGGAAGCGCCACGGTGGGACCGCCGCCCGAACCGCCGATGTATTGGTCGGGGTTTTCGAAGGAGACGCCCATGGTCACTTGGTTGCTAGGGTGATAGAGGAAGCGGACGCCGGGTTGGCGCGTCCAAGTCAAGCCGATCATGTAGTTCACGTCAATGACTTGGCTGTAGAAGAGGTCGCCGGGCAGCGCCGATATGCCTTTGCGGTTGGGGGTGAGCATGCTCCAGCTTTGGCCGGCCAGGAATTCGAACTTGCCCTTGCGCACATCCACCCAATACAGCCGAATGCGGGGAACGAAAGCGCCGTTCGTCACCGTGATGGCATTCGAGCCGCTCGTGCCGAGGAAGTCGAATTCGTTGTAGCCGATGAAATGAGTGTCCTTCCAGTTGCCGTCCACGCGGAATCCGAGACGTGAGTTCTGCGGGCTGAATTTGAATTCGGACAGCTTGCCAGCGGGCACGTTATTGTAGGGGATGCTGCCGAAACTGCTGCCCAGAGATCCGCCGGCGTTCTTGTCTTTCCACGACGCCGTGAGGTCCATGAAGCCGACCGGCATGATGGTCGCGTCGCCGATCTTGAACTGAAGCGGCGAGGACGCCGGCGCCGCCGCGGCCGCCGGAGCGGCTTGTGGCGCCGCGGCCGCGCTGTCGGCCGGCGGCGGATCGGCCGCCGGTGGATCGGCGGCCCAGGCAGTGCCCAACAAGGCCGCCGCGGCCACCGTCAATACACGTATCTTCGTTCTGTGATTGGTCATAGCTCTTCCTGATTGAAAGTGGGTGAAACAGTTGCGGTACGTAAAGGGAGGGTCAAGCCCAGAGAGTAGCTGGAGAACCGTTACACCCCGATGACTGGTTGGTTAAGAATGGCCCCCTCGGGCGGCGGTCACGATTCTTCCATCAACGGCAGCGTCACGCTGAACTTCGACCCCTGGCCGAGGAGGCTTTCCACGCCGACGGACCCGTTCATGCGCTCGATGACATGCTTGACGATCGAAAGTCCCAGGCCCGTGCCGCCCACCTCGCGCGAGCGCGCCTTATCGACGCGGTAGAACCGCTCGAAGATGCGGGATTGATCCTCGTAGGGAATACCGATGCCCGTATCGGCAATGGTCACTTTCACCTGATGTTCGCCGGCGCGAACGGCGGTGACGCGTACCTCGCCGCCGGGACGGTTGAACTTGACCGCATTATCCAGCAGGTTCACGAAGGTTTGTTCCAGCCGGATGCGGTGCCCCATGACGCGGACGTCCTCCACCTCGTCCCAGCGGACCGCAACCTGGCGCACGCTGGCTTCCGATTCCACCACCCGCGCCGCCGTTTCCAGAGCGCTTCGCAGCGAGACCGGCTCCGGGGGCAAATCCGGCCGACCCGATTCCAGCTCGGAAAGCGTCAGCAGGTCCGAGGCGATGTTATTGAGGCGGATGGAGTGGGCGCGAATGATTTCGACGAACCTGCGGTTGTTCTTGGGGTCCTCCAGAGCACCGTCCAACAGGGTCTCCGCGTAGCCGCCGATAGTGGCCAGCGGGGTGCGCAGCTCGTGGGATACGTTAGCCACGAAATCCTTCCGAATCCGTTCCAGCCGCTCCAGCTCCGTGATGTCGTGGAGCACGGCGATGGCCGCCCGCCGGTCGGCGCGGACCAGCGGCGCGGCGTGCACCTCATAGGCCCGCCCGCCGGCGTCGGCCATCCGCACTCGCTCGATGATGGACTGCCCCGTGACCAAAGAGCGGCTGAGGATATCCAGAAACGCCGGGTCGCGCACCAGCTCCAGCACGGGCAGCCGGTCCGGGACGGGCGGCGTGCGGTTGACCGCGCGGGCGAACGCCGGGTTGCAGAACATCACCCGCATCTCGCTGTCGACCGCCAGCACTCCTTCCACCATGCTGGCCAGGATGGCTTCCCGGCGCGCCGATTCCAGGCTCAGGCGGTCCACGAAATCGCGGAGCTGCGCGGCCGTGCGGCTGAGTGAGGCCGCCAGCGATCCGAGTTCATCCTCCGCATCCCGGTCCAACTCCTCGGAGAACCTGGCTTGCACCAGGTTGTCCGCGAAACGCTGGAGCCGGCGCACGCGGCGGGTCAGGTTCCGCGAGAACCAATACGCCATGGCCAGGGCCAGGAAAGCCGCCGCGCCCGAAATCCGCACGATACGCCAGCGGACCTCCGCCACCGGCTCCGTGAAGTCGCGGAGCGGCGCCGCCAGCCGCAACACAAACCCCGGCTGGCCGCCGTAGACCAGAGGCAGCGCCACATAAAAGAGATCGCGATTGATGGTGGCGCTCTTGCGGACGGCGACCCCGACGCGGCCGCCGAACGCGTCGCGCACCTCCTGGCGGGCGCCGTGGTTCTCCATGCTTTCCGGATCGTGTTCCGAATCGGCCAGCACCCCGCCCCCCGGGTCGATCACCGTAATGCGCGCCGCGGCCCGCTGCTCCGCCCCATGCGCCCAAGCCTCCAAGCCGTCCTTCGGAACCGAACCCAGCTCGCCGCGCAGGACCGAAGCTTCGCCCGCCAACTGCTGCCGCAGCGCATCGGCCTGCTGCGACGCCGCATAGCGGGTAAGATAGAAATCGACCGTGCCGAGCGTCAGCGCGATCAGCGCCAGCGCGCTGAGAAATAGTTTGCGAAACACCGGGCTGCTGATCGGCGTCGGCATGGTGGATCGATGGGTATTGTAACAAGGAGTGCGTGGCGGACGACGGATAGCCCAGTGCGGAGTCCATGCCGCGCCGGAAACACGGCAACATTCCCCGATAACGTGCCTAGCCGGCCCCTCGCATCCGCGCCCTATATTGCTCTGAACAGACCGTTTCAGTCATTTACATGATCGAATATTGGCATTTCAATCATAATAATATTGACAAGGCGCCTCGCTCGCGATAGCATGGCCCTTTCAAACGAAGGCGCCGCCAATCCATACTAGCGGGATTCCATGGAACGCAGCCAATCGGAGATCGCCAAAGAGCCTGATGACGGGCCCATGCATGCGAGCGCCCTCGCGGTCGATCTGGGAGGCCAGCACGCAAGTTGCGCACTCGTGTCCGGCAAGCGCGTGCTGGCCTCCGAGAGCATACCGCTGGACGCTCGGGCAGGCCTGGCGGCTGCGCTGCCCCTCCTGGCCGAGTCGTTGCGCGGGCTGCTGGACCGTGCTCCCGCCGGAGCCGGGCCGTGCGCCGGGATCGGCTTCAGCTTCTGTGGGCTGGTGGATCCCCGGCGCTGCCGTATTCTCTCCACCAACGCCAAGTACGACGACGCGCCGGGCATCGATTTGGCCGCGTGGGCCGGCGCCGAGATGGGCCTTCCGCTTCGCCTCGAGAACGACGCCCGGACCGCTCTGCTCGGCGAGCGATACGCCGGCGCGGCGCAAGGCTTCGACGACGTGGTCATGATGACCCTCGGCACCGGCATCGGCGGCACTGCCATGATCGAAGGCCGTTTGCTGCATGGAAAGCACTTTCAAGCCGGTTGCCTGGGCGGGCATTTGGGAGTCGATTACCGGGGCCGCCAGTGCACGTGCGGCAATGTGGGCTGCATGGAGGCGCAGGCTTCCGGCTGGTCGTTGCCGCTGGTCTGCTCCGCCCATCCGCTTTACTCGGATAGCGCGCTGGCCGCGCTGCCGCGCATCGGCTTCGAGGAGCTGTTCCGTCTGGCCGCCAGCGGCGACGCCTGCGCTTGCGAGGTTCGCGACGAGTGCCTTCGCGTGTGGTCGGCTGGAGCGGTGTCGCTCATCCACGCGTACGATCCCGAGGTGCTTGTCCTGGGAGGCGGCGCGATGGGGGCGGCCGGCCAGATCCTCCCGGCGATGAGGGCGTATGTCGAGCGGCGCGCCTGGACGCCCTGGGGCAAAGTGGAAATACGAGCGGCGGCCCTGGGGAATCAAGCGTCCCTGCTCGGGGCCATACCTCTCTTGGACGCCGGCCCGCAATGAATTTCCCGTCGTACGACAGGTTTCCCTCGATCCCGGCCCCGCCCATGCCGGATTCGGCCTGGCAAGGCTGGCGGTCCATCGGGGAGCGCCTGCGCGGCGAGGTGTCCAAAGGGGCGCGCCGCCTGGCCATTGAATGCTACCCCGGCGTGTTCGTGGACCAGGTTGCCGGCGCGTTCGCCGAGGCCCTGAGTCCGGAGCTGGTTCTCATGGCGGAGGATTGCTTCCAATCGCCTCACGACATCGACCGGATGGTGGCCCGCGACCTGACCGCCGACCCGGTCTTCGGACGTCTCAACGGCTTCACGATCCGGGATTTCGCCGATCCGGAACGCGTCGCGGCGCAGCGCGCCAAACTGCCGAAAACTTCCAGCCGCCCAGTCCTGATCGTGGGGACCGGAACGGAGCTGATCGATCCCCACCCGGATCTGATCGTCTACGCCGATCTGCCCCGCTGGGAAATCCAGCAACGGCATCGCGCCCACGAAGCCGCCAACCTGGGGGCGCGCAACCAGTCGGAAAGGCCGGCCCTGAAGTATAAGCGGGGGTTCTTCCTGGATTGGCGCATCGCGGACCGGATCAAGAAAAGGCTTCTCGGAGGCTGCCATTTCCTGCTCGACGCCACGGATCGGGACGCCCCCAAGATGATTACGGGCGATGCGTTCCGAGCCGCGCTCCGGTGCGCCGTCGCGCGCCCCTTCCGGGTGGTTCCGTTCTTCGACCCCGGCCCGTGGGGCGGCCAATGGATGCGCGACATCTGCGGCCTGGACGATGAAGCGCCCAACTATGCCTGGTGTTTCGATTGCGTCCCGGAAGAGAACTCCCTCCGTTTGGGCTTCGGCGGCGTCTGCGTCGAGATTCCCGCCAACGACCTCGTTTTCCAGCATCCGCGCGAGCTTCTCGGAGAAGCCGTGCATGCCCGCTTCGGCGCGGAATTCCCCATCCGTTTCGATATGCTCGACACCGTAGGCGGAGGCAACCTGTCGCTGCAAGTCCATCCCCTGACCGAGTACATCCAGGACCAATTTGGGATGCCCTACACGCAGGATGAGAGCTACTACCTGCTGGACGCCGCGCCCGATGCGTCCGTCTACCTGGGCCTGCGATCGAACATCGACCCCGCCCGCATGGCCCGCCGGTTACGCGAGGCCCAACGGGGATCCCAGCCATTCCCCGCCGCTGAGTTCGTGAATCGCTGGCCCGCGCGCAGGCACGATCACTTTCTCATCCCGGCCGGTACGATCCACTGTTCCGGCAGGAACAGCATGGTGCTGGAAATCAGCTCCACGCCGTACATTTTCACTTTCAAGCTGTGGGACTGGGGCCGGCTCGGGTTGGATGGCCTGCCGCGGCCGATCCACCTCGAACACGGGCTGGCGAACATCCAATGGGACCGCGACACGGACTGGGTGGCCCGCAATCTCGTGAACCGGGTTCAGGCGGTGGCGGAAGCTCCCGGCTGGAGGGAGGAGCGGACGGGCCTGCACGAGAGGGAGTTCATCGAGACGCGCCGCCATTGGTTCGATGGACCCGTTCCGCATGAGACGCGCGGCAGCGTCCACGTCCTGAACCTGGTGGAGGGCGCCTCCGCCATCGTCGAAAGCCCGGACGGCGCGTTCGACGACTTCGCCGTTCACTACGCCGAAACCTTCATCGTCCCGGCCGCGGTGGGGAGATACGTCGTGCGGCCGCTGGAGAAAGGCGCATCGAAATGCGCGACCATCCGCGCATCCGTGAGGGTATCCCTATGAAATTCGATCCTGGATTCGATATTGAAGCGACCTCCGAGCCGTTGGGCTTCCGGTACGGCGAGACGGCTTTCGGCCCCCCGCCCGAGCTGCGTTCTCTGGCGGCGATCCGTCCCGCCCTTCGCGATCCGAACTGCGCCGGCCCCGATCCGGTCTATGCCATCGTCATGGATATCGGT
Organism: Bryobacteraceae bacterium; assembly: GCA_050012095.1. Taxonomy (GTDB): domain Bacteria; phylum Acidobacteriota; class Terriglobia; order Bryobacterales; family Bryobacteraceae; genus BOG-224. The sequence continues at coordinate 24,577 of JBEKHV010000010.1, forward strand.
GCGCGCGCGCACCGCAGGCATCTCCAGCAACGGATGTTGCTGTTCGGGGCCGTCACCTACGCCGCGGGCCGTCTCGGAGACGAGGTGGTCCGAAGCCAGGGCCACGCGCACAAGGTTTCTTCGCATAGCGGCTGGGCTCCGCCGGAGGTCTATGAGATCTGGTCCGGCGCGGCGTTCATCTTCATGCAGGAATTCGCCGGCGACGATCCGGGCCGCTGCTTTGCCATTCACGCCCAACCCGGTGATATCGTAATTGTTCCGCCTGGTTGGACGCATGGCGCCATGAGCGCCGATCCGGCGCGGCGCCTCACTTTCGGAGCGCTCTGCGACCGGGAATACGGATTCGAGTACGATGAGATTCGCAAGCGCCGGGGCCTGGCCTGGTACGCCATCGCCTCTCCGAGCGGTCAGGTGAGCTGGGAACCCAACCCGCGCTATCGGCGGCGGGAGCTGACGGTCCGCGCTCCGGGGGACTACTCGGCGTTCGGCTTCCAGCGTGGCGCGCCGCTCTACAGGCAGTTCGAAGACGATTTCGACAAGTTTCAGTGGGTCTCGCAGCCCGCCCTGGTTGCGAATCTTTGGGAGCGCTTTACGCCGTAATCTGGACGGAACGAATGAACCCCGCCGCCATGTCATCCACCTCCCGCATCTCTTCGTCGCTCGCGCTCGTCACGCTCGTCGCCGCAACGGGCGGATTCCTGTTCGGTTACGACACCGCCGTGATCAACGGCGCCAACCAATACCTCAGGGCGCACTTTCATCTGGACTCCGTGCGGGAAGGCATCGCCGGCGCCAGTGCGATTCTCGGCTGCATTCCCGGCGCCATGGTCGCGGGATTCCTCAGCGACCGGTTCGGCCGGCGCAAGGTCCTGTTCCTCTGCGCGATTCTGTACGCCATGAGCGGCGTGTTGTCGGCCATTCCCCGGACTTTCGTGGAGTTTCTCTCGGCGCGGTTCATCAGCGGGTTGGGCATCGGCGCTTCCTCGATGGTCTGCCCGGTCTATATCGCGGAGCTGGCCCCGGCCGCGAAACGCGGCCGGCTGGGCTCGCTGTTTCAGTTGGGCATCGTGACCGGCATTTTCCTGACGCTGTTCCTCAATGCGCGCATCCAAAGCCTCGGCGACGAGGCGTGGAACGCGGCCACCGGCTGGCGCTGGATGCTCGCTGCGGAAGTCGCGCCGGCGGTATTCCTGGTGGCGCTGCTATTTTTCGTCCCGGAAAGCCCGCGCTGGCTGATCGGCGTCGGGCGCGACAGCGAGGCGCGGCGGATCTTAGAGAGCGTAGGCGGTTCGGAACACGCCCAGCGGGAGATCGCCGATGTGCGCGCCGTGTTGGGCGGGGAGGAGGGCCGTTTTGCGGAGTTGTTTCACACCCGGTTCCGCCGGCCGCTGCTCGTGGCGGTGTTGCTGATGGCGTTCAGCCAGTTCAGCGGCATCAACGCGATCATGTACTACTCCACGAAGATTTTTGCGACGGCCGGCGTGGGCGTGAAGAATTCGTTCACGTCGTCGGCGATCGTCGGCTTCGTCAATCTGCTGTTCACGTTCGTGGCGATCGCGTTGGTGGACCGCGCCGGCCGGCGCGCGCTTCTGTTGGTCGGATTGTCGTTGCAGGCGGCCGCTCTCGGCGCGGTGGGGTGGATGTTCCACGCTGGCTGCAACGGATTGCCGCTGCTGCTGGCGATCTTGACGTTTATCGCCGCATTCGCCATGGCGCTGGGGCCGGTCTCCTGGATTATGTGCTCGGAGATCTTCCCTACGAAGGTGCGCGGGCGGGCGATGTCGGTGGCCGCCTTCACGGTCTGGACCACGTGTTACATCGTGGCCCAGACCTTCCCCATGCTGAACGACAACCCCGCCATCGGCCCCGCAAAGACGTTTTGGGTTTATGCCGCGTGCAGTCTGGCGGCGCTTGTGTTCGTGTGGAAGCTGGTAGTGGAGACCAAAGGCAGGACGCTGGAGGAAATCGAGTCTCATTGGCAGCGGCGGAACTGAAGGCAAAGGGAAGAAATGGAATAGCGCCGGCGGATCGTGTGCGCTGGCGCCGCCCTTTGCAGGGCGCAAGCGTGACAAGATAGAAGTTTGCCATGAGAATCGTAAGCGCGGCAAGCGCGTTTCCCGAGCACTATTATCCCCAGGCGGTCTTGACGCAGGCGATGGCGGACTATTGGGGCGATCGCCTCGATCAGCCCGGATTATTGCACCGGCTTCACGCACGCTCGTGCGTGGATGGCCGCTTCACCTCCCTCGCGCTGGAAGAATACCCCGGGCTGGGCGCCTGGGGCGCGGCCAACAAGGCCTGGCTGGAGACGGCCGAGAAGATCGGCGCCCAGGCCCTGGAGCGCGCGGCCGCTATGGCCGGCGTCGATACACAGTCGATCCGCGCGCTGTTCGCCGTCTCGGTCACCGGCATCGCCAGCCCGTCGCTCGATGCGCACCTCATCAACAAGATGAACCTGAATCCGAACCTGCGCCGCGTGCCGATTTTCGGCCTGGGCTGCGTGGCCGGAGCCGCCGGGATCGCCATGGCCGCCGATTACGTGCGCGCCTGGCCGGATCGCATTGCCGCTCTGCTATCCGTGGAATTGTGCTCGCTCACCATCCAGCGCGGCGATCTCTCGGTGGCCAACTTGATCTCCTCCGGCCTCTTCGGCGATGGCGCGGCCGCCGTGCTCGTGGCGGGCTCGGACTGCGAGCTGCCCGGACCGGAAATCGTCGCCACGCGGTCCGTATTCTATCCCGACACCGAAGACGTCATGGGCTGGGACATTTCCGAGGAAGGCTTCCGCATCGTTCTCTCGCCCGAAGTCCCCAACATGGCCCGCAAGCACCTGCGCCAAAACGCGGACACGTTTTTGGCGGAGTTCGGCCTCACGCGCGCCGATGTCGGCTGCTGGATTCTGCACACCGGAGGCCCCAAGGTTCTGGAGGCCACGCAGGAAGCGTTGGAAATCGATGAGCGCGCGCTGGCCCCCACGTGGGATTGTTTGCGCCGCGCGGGTAATCTCTCGTCGGCTTCCGTGCTCATGGTGCTTGAGGAGATCATGCTCCACCGGAAGCCGCCCGCGGGGACGTGGAGCGTACTGGCCGCCATGGGCCCGGGATTCTGTTCCGAGATGATTCTTCTGCGCTGGTGACCTCGAGCGCGGGAAGATCCTACGCCTTGGCGGCCAGGGCTTCCAGCGCCTTCTTCACCACCGGATCGTCCGTCGTCTTGGGCTGTTCGGCCAACGGGGGCTGGGCTGTGGGGAGCGGCTCGCCGTTCTCGTCGAACTCGATCTCCGGCTCGGCGTCCGCCGCGGCGATGGCCGGCGTCACGCCCGTATCCTGAATCGCCTGCCCGTTGGGGGAGTGATACTTGGCGACGGAAAGGATGATGGCCCCGCCGTCTTCCATCTCGATGGCCTTGCGCTGCGCGGCGTCGCCGTACGTCCGCTCGCCCACTCCCTGGGCGCGCTTGTTGTCCAGAAGCGCTGCGGCGGCGATCTCCGCGCCGGAAGCCGTTCCGCGGTTGATGAGCACCGCCATCGGCAGGGAAGTGATGGCTTTCGCCGGATCCGCGTTGGTGTCTTGCCGGGGGACCCGCTGGCCCTGCAGGTAGGTGATGAGTCCCTTATTCAGGAACAGGTTCGCCAGTGCAACGCCATCCTGCGGGGAGCCCATGGCGCAGCCGCGCAAATCCAGAATCAGTTTCTGCGCGCCGTCTTTCTGGAGCTTCTGGACGGCATCGGCCGTCTGCGCCACCTGCGCGCCGTCCAAGGCGTCGATGTTGATATAACCAACCTGCCCCGCCAGCATCGAGCTGTCCACCGGCGGAGATGCCAGGTTGACGCGAATCAGTTTCAAGGTCTGCGGCTCGGGCGCCCGCGCGCGCACCACGCTCAATTCCACCTCGGCCCCCGGGTCGCCCTCCAGCAGCAGGCTGGCGTAGGCCAGAGGCATGTCGCGCGTGGAGGTGCCTTTGATGGTTTCGATCCTGTCGTAGGTGGAGAACCCCGCCTTGGCGGCGGGAGAACCCGGCAGGACCGACACCACGCTGATGAAGCCGGGCCCCTTGGCAATGGTGAGCCCCACGCCGGCCCGCTCGATGTCCTTGTTCTTCAAGTAGTCTTTGTATTGGTCGGCGTCCAGGTAGCTGGCGAACGGATCGATGGCTTCGAGCATGCCGTTCAGAGCGCCCAGAGTCACGCTCTTCATGTCGGGTTCTACGACGTACTCGCTCTTGATGCGGGCCACGACGTCGCTGAAAACGCCGATGTGTTTCAGCGTATCTTCTTGGGAAGACGCGCCTTGGCCCAGCACGCTGCCGATCAAGAGGAGAACCGTGAGGCACGTCGACGCGCTCACGACAAGGTACTTCCAACGACTGCTCATATGTGGTGAAAGCTCCGGAGGCCGATTGCCATTATACCGTGCGCACGCCCGGCGCGGCTTTTGCGCTTCAGTCATTAGACGCACGGGGCCGCGATTCGGTTCTGGCCGCCCCGGAAGGCGCTCTACGCCCGGTTCCGAGCCGCGACAGTCATGGAGCGGTTCCCTGCTCGCCGCGCGGGACCCCGGCCGGGGAAATGCTACAATTGCGTCCATAGGGCGTCTGAGGGACCGGATATTCCGCGCCGTGAACGTTGTGCGTGGGCGGCGCCAGGCAACGATGGACCGCTTCTTCAAAGAAATCGAATTACGGGTACCCGAAAAGCGGTTCCAGAGCTGGGCGCATTTCATGGCCGAAGCCCCGGAGTACTCCATCGGCTTGGAAGTGATGGACGATACCCCCGGTCACCGCGGCCATTACGTGCACTTCGACCACCACACTGGCGTGGTTCGCGAGGCCACTATGAGCGCCGCCATGCAGGCGTACATCGCCGTGCGCCAGGGCCGTTTGATGGAACGATGGCTCGAACGCGTGCGGCCGCTTCCCGTCTACGTGTGGAACGCCGACCAGGACGTCTGTCTGGCGTGCTTCATCCTGGAATATCACCACCTCCTGGAGCGGAAGGGCTCGCCCAAGCTCCGCCAGGTGGTCCAGTTCAACAACAAGATCGACGTCTGCGGAGGCCTGTATCCCGTGGATCTGGAAGAAATCGTGGCCAACCATTTCACGTGGATCTTCGAGCCGTACCAGCGGCAGCGGATGATGGGCAAGACGCACGGCGACGAGGCGCTGGTGAAGGATACCATCCGCGGGGTCTGCGACCGCCTTCTGGATCTGCTGGATGACACGGCCGGCGTGGCGCCGATCACCGCGCAGCCCGAAGTGCTGTACGTTTCGCCTTACAACTTTGTGGTGGTGGATGAGAAAGGCGATCCCAATTCCCGGCTGGTTCTGGCCGCGCAGGGGTACCGGAATTTCATCAGCCTGATCGCCACGCGGCCCAACGGCAGGTATACGTATAGTGTGATTCGCGGCTCGCCCTACGACGACGACACCTTCGACGTGCCGCGGCTGATCGAGGCTTTCCAGGCAGCCGAAGACCTGCCGGACGTTAAGTTGTGGGGCGGATCCAATCTGGCCGCCGGCTCGGACAGCGAACTGGGGAGCAGCCTCCATTGGACCAGTCTGCGGGACATCGCCGAGCCGATCGTCCGGGAATTATACCTGGCGAGTCTCGGCCCGCGCCGCGATTTTTCCAGGGCGGGGGTCTGATTCACCCTTTCCCGACACGGCCCTGTGGATAGGCTACAATCGTTGGTGATGGCGAACGATCTTCTGGCTGTGGGGATTCCGACGCTGGCGGTGCTAATCGGTATCCTGATCAACAATAGCCACCTCAGCGATCTGCGCGGGCATGTAGACAAGCGGCTGGACGATGTCCAGGTCCTGATGCGCTCGGAAATCCACCGCCTCGACCAGGTCAGCGAGTCCCGTACAGACGTTCTACTCGGGAAAATCGAAGACATTGATAACCGCCTGACGCGTCTGGAAGAGCGCTTCGCACGGTAGGTTCCCGCCGGACCGCTCCCCGTGCTACAAGCCTGCGTCGCCTTGATGGGGAGCGCACCGTTCGCTGAAACCAAGGTCTGAACTGTGTCCAACGAGAATCGCCCCGAATCCAACCCGCTGCTGAAAATCCAGTTCCGCGTTCCGTTCGATGCCATCCGCTCCACTGGCGTCGAACCAGCCATCGCCGCGTTGCTCGCCGCGTCGCGCGCGCGCCTGGCGGCCATCGCGGCTGAGCCGGAGCAGCGCACCTTCGCCAACACCATGCTGGCGCTCGATGAAATGACCGAGCCGCTCGAATACGCCATGGCCGTCGTGCGCCACCTGGAATCGGTGGCCACCACGCCCGAGCTGCGCGCCGCCTTCAACGCCGTGCAGCCTCCCGTGAGCGCCTTCCAGACCGGTGTCCCGCTCGACGAAGGCCTGTGGCTGGGAATCAAGGCCTACTCCGCCTCGGCCGAGAGCACGCTCCTGGCCGGCGAGCGGCGCCGCTTTCTCGAAAAGACCATCGAGGAGTTCCGCCGCCACGGGGCCGACCTCGATCCGGACGGCAAGAAGCGCCTCAAGGAAATGGACGTCGAGCTGACGCAGCTCACCACCAAGTTCGCCGAGAACGTCCTCGATTCCACCAACGCCTTCGAGTTCGTCACCGCCGACCCGGCCGATCTGGCCGGCCTGCCGCCCTCCGCGGTGGCCGCCGCCCGGGCCAGCGCTGCGCGCAAAGGCCGCGAGGGCTGGCGCTTCACCCTCCAGGCGCCCGATACCTTCGCGGTCATGACCTACATGGACAACGCCTCCATCCGCCGGCGGGTTTATGAGGCCTCGAGCGCCCGCGGGACCCAAGGCGATTGGGACAACCGCCCCCTGGTCCGGTGCATCCTAGAACTGCGCGCGGCTAAAGCGCGCCTGCTCGGCTTCCCGGATTTCGCCGGCTACGCGCTGGAAGACCGCATGGCGCACGACGGCGCGCGGGCCATGGCGTTCCTGGAGAACCTCAAAGCCCGAACCGTGGAGCGCTTCCGCCAGGAAAATCGCGACCTGCTCGATTTCCGCCGCTCCCTCGAAGGCCCCGCCGCGCCCGAACTGGAGCCGTGGGACGTGGCCTACTACGCCGAAAAGCAACGCGCCGCGCTGTACGCCTTCGACGAAGAGGCGCTGCGCCCCTATTTCCGTCTGGAGAGCGTCGTGGCTGGCTTGTTCGATCTGGTGGGCCGCTTGTACGGCGTGAGCGTCTCTGAGCAGCCCGGCGCGCCCGTCTGGGACCCGGAAGTTCGCTGCTATCGTCTCCACGACGACAACGGCGAATTCCTGGGCGGCTTTTACGCCGATTGGTATCCGCGCGAGAACAAGCGCGGCGGGGCCTGGATGGGAACGCTGATCACCGGCGGTCCCGAGCCGCACGGCTTCCGCCCGCACCTCGGCTACATCTGCGGAAACCTGACGCCGCCCGTGGGCGGCCAGCCGGCCCTGCTCACGCATCGCGAAGTCGAGACCATTTTCCACGAGTTCGGCCACCTTTTGCACCACCTGTTCAGCCGCGTGGAGATCCGTTCTCTGGCCGGGACCAACGTGGCCTGGGACTTCGTGGAGCTCCCCTCGCAGATCATGGAAAACTGGTGCTGGGAGCGCGCCGCGCTGGACCTGTTCGCGCGCCACTGGGAATCGGGCGATTTGATTCCCGAAGAATTGTTCCAGAAAATGAAGCGCGCCCGCACCTTCCGCGCCGCCAACGCCCAGATGCGCCAGCTCGGTTTTGGCATTGTGGACCTGCTCCTGCATACGGCCTATTCGCCGGAGCGCGATGGCGACCCCGTGGAATTCGGCCGCCGCATCCTGCAAGAGTTCACTCCCGCGCCGCTGCCGCCCAACCACGCCGCGCTCGCCGGCTTCACCCACCTGTTCGCCGATCCGGTGGGCTACGGCGCCGGCTACTACTCCTACAAGTGGGCCGAGGTGCTGGACGCGGACGCGTTTACCCGTTTCCGCGCGAGCGGCATCTTCAGCCGCGAAACCGGCCGCCGGTTCCGCGACGCCATTCTATCCAAAGGCGACAGCGAAGACCCCGCGGAGTTGTACCGCGGTTTCATGGGCCGCGACCCCGACCCCCGCGCCCTCCTGGAACGTCTAGGCCTGGCCTGAGGTGGGACATCGTTTTTCGTGGCCTGTCAATCCCGCCCCCAAAAGCCCATCTCACGAGGCGCCAGCCCCACGAACCTCGGCCCCCTCGGCTGCCCGAACGTCGCCGCGGCACTCCCCCACAAACACCAACCAACCCCACCCTCATTCTTCTCCGCGCATTCTCCGCGTCTCCGCGTCTCCGCGGTGATCTTCGGTCTCCCGTTTTCCCCTACGTTATAATCGACTCTTTACCGCGGAGGACCTCACCGGCGTGCCCGAACTGCGAAAAGATCCCGTAACGGGACGATGGGTCATCATCGCCACCGACCGCGCCAAGCGTCCCGGCGATTTCATCCGGCAGCCGGTTCCCCCGGCCGTCGCGCGAATCTGCCCTTTCGATAGCGGCAACGAGCGGAAGACGCCGCCGGAAATCCTGGCGTACCGCGATAGCGGCGGCCGCGACGAACCCGGATGGCGCGTGCGCGTGGTACCCAATAAGTTTCCCGTCCTGGGCATCGAGGGCGAGCTCAATCGCCAGGGCGAGGGGATGTACGACAAGATGAACGGCATCGGCGCCCACGAAGTGATCGTCGAGACGCCCGATCATGCCGCCGCGTTCTGCGATCTGCCGGAGCGCCAGGTCGAGGAAGTGCTGTGGGCCTTCAAGGAGCGCGTCAACGACCTCAAGAAGGACCGCCGCTTCCGCTACATTCTGCTGTTCCGGAATTACGGCGACGCGGCCGGCGCGTCGCTGGAGCACCCTCACTCGCAGCTCATCGCGCTGCCGGTCATCCCCAAGCGCGTCAAGGAAGAGGTGGATGGCGCCCGGCTGTTCTACGATCTTAAGGAGCGCTGCATCTTCTGCGACATTATTCACGAGGAAAGCTCGGCGAACTCCCGGCTGGTGATGGAGACGGACCGCTTCGTGTCGTTGGAACCCTATGCCCCGCGGTTCCCGTTCGAGACCTGGATTCTCCCCAAGCTGCACGAATCCCACTTCGAGGAATCGGACGCGCCCATGCTACACGATCTGGCCCGCGTCCTGCGCTCCACGTTGCGCCGCATCGACCGGGCGCTGGAACGGCCGGCCTACAACTTCATCGTGCATAACGCCCCGGTGCAGGATCCCGCCCTGCCGCACTACCACTGGCACGTGGAGATCATCCCCCGCCTGACCAAAGTGGCGGGCTTCGAATGGGGGACGGGCTTCTACATCAATCCGACGCCGCCCGAGGAATCCGCCCGTTTCCTGCGCGAAGTGGGATTAGGTTAGTTGGGCAGGCCTCCCGGAGAGTGCTGAAAAACCTCTTAGCCGCTGATAAACGCGAATCCCGAAAACTCAAATGTCTTGTTTTCAATCGGCGTTCATCGGCGTTTATCGGCGGCCAAAAATGTTTTCGCCTTTTTCAACCACCGCCTCCCGTCTGCCATCTTTGCGTTGCGCCCATGAGTGACGCCGGCGTGAGCCTGGTTGCAGCCGCACTCCCGCTTCTGCTATAAACGCATATCGTCCCGAGGCCGTTGCGCCATGCCGGAAAAGAAGAAGAGTTCGAAGAGCGTGGAGAGGCGAGGAAGCCTGGAGGTGGTTGGCCCCCCAGGCGGCCCATCGTCCTCGGTTCCGCCGCCCATGGACGGACAAGCGCAATTCGCCGCCTTCGAAGCCGCCATCAAGCTGTTCCACGCCCGCAAGCTGGCGGAGGCTCGGGCTCTCTTCGTGCGGTCGGCCGCTGGTCCGGAGCGCGATGTGGCGCAGCGCTCGCGGCTCCACATCGCCATGTGCGACCGGCGGCTGGAGCAGGCGGCCGTCGTCTTGCAATCGGCCGACGACTATTACAACTACGGCGTGGCGCTCATCAATTCTCGCAACGTGGCCGCCGCCCGCGAGCATCTGGAGACCGCCGTGCGGCTCGCCCCCGGAGCCGATCACATCCACTACGCCCTGGCGGTGGCGCAAGCGCTGGCGGGTGACTTGGCGGACGCGCATGAGAGCCTGCAGCGCGCCATCGAGCTGGACCCGCGCAACCGCGCCATCGCCCGGCGCGACGCGGATCTCGCGCCTCTGGCGGACCAGCCGCCCCTCGACGCGCTGCTCTATCCCGGGAAGGAGGGCTGGTAATCCGAGCGCCGGCCGGCGGCTTCGGCCCCTAGCCCCCCATGGAACGCACGGCGCCACTTCGCGTGGTAGCGATCGGAGGCGGCAACGGCCTTTCCGCGGTGCTCCGCGGACTGAAGGGCTACGCGGCCTCGGGCAATGCCGCCCGTCCGCCCGTGGACATCACTGCCATCGTCACCGTCACCGACGATGGCGGCAGCTCCGGCCGCCTTCGCCGCGATTTCGACGCCCTCCCTCCCGGCGACATCCGCAACTGCATGGTGGCCTTGAGCGAGGATTCGGCCCTCCTCGCGCGCCTCTTTGAGTACCGCTTCCAAGTCGGGCGCGGCTTAAGAGGCCACAGCTTCGGCAACCTGTTCCTGATGGCCCTGACGCAAATCATGGGCGATTTCCCGGATGCCGTAAAGGCCTCCTCCGAGGTGCTGAACATCGCCGGCCGCATCTACCCCTCCACTACCGCCAACGTGTCCCTGGAGGCGACTCTGGCCGGAGGCGAGCGGGTAGTCGGAGAAACGCGCATCGGCCGCAGCCGGAAGCGCATCCAACGCGTCCGTCTGATTCCCCGCAAGGCCCCGCCGCTCCCCGCAGCCCTGGCCGCCATCTCCGAAGCGGACGTCGTCACGCTCGGTCCCGGTTCTCTGTTCACCAGCGTCGTCCCCAACCTCCTGGTGGATGGCATCGCCGCCGCCCTGCGCGCGTCCCCCGCGGTGAAAGCCTATTTTGTCAACCTGATGGGACAGCCCGGCGAAACCACCGATTTCCGCGCCTCCGACCACGTCCGCGCCGTGGAGCGCCACGCCGGCGCGCGGACCCTGGATTACGCCATTCTGAACATGCGTCCCATCCCCTCCGCCGTCAAGCGCCGCTACGCCCGCCAGTCGTCCCTCCCCGTGGAGAACGACGTAGACGCGATTCGGAAGATGGGCATAAAAGTGATGGCCGCCAACCTGGCCGAATACGCCGGTAAAGTCCGCCACGACCCCGACGCCACCGCCGCCGCCGTCCTGAAGCTCGCCCAAGAAGGCCGCCGCAGGAAGCTCGCCCGGTAGTTCCCGCCTCCACGTTGTGGGGCAGGATGTCATCCTGCGCGGCGGTTAGTAACCGCCGCTGTCGCCAGATGGCGCGAGATTCAATAACGTATTTATGACTTGGACTCAGAACGCTAGTCCGGCGACGGTTTCTCGACGTGGTCTATCACAAGAGTTGATATCGGTCCTCTGCTCGCTTCTATTCTGAGCCCAATCGCTCCAACCGAGTCCATGAGTTCAAAGATCCGTTCGGGGCTGCGCTCCTCCGGAGGGCACTCGTACTTGAAATCATATGAACCGTTCAGCCCGGTTCGATCCTGCACAGGGCGCCCGAGCCACACGGCGAGACGATCGGCCAACTCTGACATCGAAATATTGACGCCGGCCAGGCCGTCGCCGTTGAATGTTCCCCCCCGGTTGCCTCCGGCCCAGTGATAAGCGCCCTTGTCCTTAGGCTCTCGCAACTTCAACTCGCCTTTGCCTCTTAGCAACAGGTAGACTGGCCCTTCCTTAGTCTCCCAATGGAATCTCAACTGAAACCGATCCCCTAGCAATGATTGCAACATCCGGCGCTGCTCTTCATTGGGAGGCGCGTCCCGATAAGGAGGGCTCGCTTTACTCGATTCCGAAGAAGCCGGCGGCTTGGCCTCGATGTCGTAGGACTCCTCGGTGATCCAACGTGGTCCGCCAGCGACCTGAAAAGGCCATACGTCGAACGCGTCGATAATCAGAGCAAATACAGAATAATGGGTTGCCCTAATCCGGCCTCCCGGGTAAGTGTAGAGACCGACGCTATTGTTTTTCGGGTCCGCGGGCTTCACTGTCGCGACTTCAAATGAAGGAAGGCTCTGTGCGAAGCTGGCGGCGGCAAGCCCGTAGCTGGCCGCGAGTATCAGAGTGACCCGCATTCCAAAACGTCTCCTGCCACAGGGGTATCATTGGGAATTTCCATTTTGGACTTCCGAATCTCATTCAGTATAAGCCAAACCGCCATCCTTTGGTCCTGCGAACTGCATTCTCTCTTCCGGAGCCGTTTTCGACCCTGCCAGACCGGGTAAGACTAGGAATCTGATACTCGGCGTTTCTTGCGCCGCGCTACCCGAGACGCTCATCGATCGATTGTTGCTGGAGTACGGCTTGCGCCTCTACAAGAACGGCCAGCCGTATGTGGTAGAGCAGCGCATGTGCTGCACTGTGGAAAACCAGAAGCTCGCTGCCATCGACATGGTCTGCTCGGGGTTCCGCCCCGAGGGCGTCGTGGAGACCGAAGCCTCGGTTCACCGCTTCGAGGCGGAAGATCTCGGTTGTGGATCCGGTCTGCCGCGAGAGTTCCGGGCGCGCATCGGGCAGATTCCGGTAGGCCATTTTGTGGACGTCGTCACCAAGGACTCCGCGGCCAAAGAAGGCATTCGCGCGCTTCATGCCGCGATCTGCCCGGGCTATCGCGAGGCAGGACAGCGGCGCCCGAGATCATTCAAGATCAAACGGTCCGATTAGCCCGTTGCCGGGCCTTTCCGTTGGGTGTATACCTGATGATGGAGTCCTGGAGGCGCTACTTGATCGCTCGAGTCTCCCTTGCCTTGACCGCCGCCCTTTGGATCCTGTCAGCCTCGGCGCAAACAACGTCCGCATCCATCGAGGGCCGAATCATCAACCTCAAGACCGGCGCTCCGTTGCGAGACGCCACGGTCGTCCTGAGCGGGCCGTACGCCAAGCGCGTGCTCGCCCCCGACGATCCCCCGCTCCCGTCACCGGTGCGGGTTTCGTCCGGCGAACAAGGCCGGTTTGCGTTCCACGGCCTGGCCGCGGGCAACTACTTGATATCCGCCGGGCATGCCGGATTTCGGGGCGGCGGATACGGGGAACCCCGCGTAGCGCGGGAGTTGCTTCCGGTCGGCGGGGGCCAGCAGGTGAAGGACGTGGTCATCAAGCTGGCGCCGCTTGGAGTGATTGCCGGAAAGGTGACGGACGAAGCTGGCGTCCCGCTGCAAAACGCGCGGATTACGACGTACCGGTATGTCAACGGCGTGTGGTTGCGCACGGCCCAAGCTGGCGAGCCTACGCCGTTCGGTTATACCAACGATCTCGGCGACTACCGCGCCGTTCTCCCTCCCGGCCCCTACGTCGTCAGCGCGGCGTACCCGTTCGCGTTAGCGCGATTGGAGCCGGATCTCACGCCGGGACTGGGGCATCCGACGACGTATTACCCAAACGCGCCCGGACCGGAGAATGCCCAGCCGCTGACCGTTGTGAGCGGCGAGACGGTTAAGGCGGATTTCAAACTCAGGAAGGCGCCCGCGTACCGGATTAGCGGTTTTCTGGCCGGCCCCGATGGGCGGCGCGTTTGGGGTCAGGCTTGCGTGGGTATCCTTCCGAAAGATTCCGTCCCATCCGACTTTCTCTTGTTGGGCAGCATCACTTCCGGCTTCCAGGACGGCGCGTTCACCATCGTAGCGGTCCCGGCGGGATCCTACCTGCTGACAGCCGCCGCGCTTTGCGGCAGCGAGGCCCCCGTCTCGGGCGTGCAGGCGCTCGAGGTCTCAGGCAACCTGGACGATTTGAAACTCCACGTGACGCCCGCACAGCAGGTTCCCGGAACCCTCAAGCTGGAGGGCGATGCGAACCTTGCTGGAGCCAGCGTGTACCTGCTGCCCATAGAACGATTCCCTGGCCGCGTCCCGAACCTGACGATCTCCAACAGCAGCTCTTTGATATTTGAAGGAGCGCTTTCCCTCCATTACGTGCCGGAAGTCCGGCGCCTTCCGATCAATTGCTATGTCAAATCGGCCCGGTACGGCGGCCAGGAGGTCGCAGCCACGGGCTTTCAGCCGGTTGCCGGCGCCTCTCTCGAATTGACCTTGAGCACTTTGGGCGCGGCTCAATTGACCGGCTCGGTCGCGGATCAAGCGGGGCGGCCGGTAAGATACCCGCTGGTGACCGTGATGCCCTCCGACGGAGGCCCCGTCGCCTCCGCCAAGAGCGTCATGGGCGATGCGGACGGCAAGTTTGTCTTCCAGGCGCTCCGGCCGGGTGAGTACAGGGCGGCTGCCTTTGAGGAGGTTTTTGACGCTGCCCGGCTGGCGGGGGACCCCAGGATTTCCAAGCTCTACCGTGAAAGAGGCAAGGTTGTAACCGTGCAGCCGGGAACGCCGCCGGCCGTTGCGCTGACATTGATCGGCGCCGATGAGGTCGACGTGGCGCGGAGTAAGCCGTAGAATCCCGTACGGGCCGGGGCGCGCCCGGCCCGTGTCTCGGGGAAGCCAGTATCCATAGAGGAACTTATCATGAAGCCGGTTCACTTAGTTGCATGTTTGATCGCATTCAGCTCGATGTTAGCCGGGCAGGCCGCCGATCCGAGCTCGGTCGAGGGGCAGGTGATAAACGCGGGCAACGGGGAGCCGCTGAGGGGGGCCGTCGTGACCTTGCAGCGCACCAGCGGCCGCGCCGCGCGGCCGGGCGAGCCGCCCCAACCGCCCGGGTCCAATGCCGAAGTGGAGTCCGACGAACAGGGCCGTTTTGCCTTCCGGGGTCTGGAGGCCGGGGGCTATCGGATCAGCGCGCGGCGTCAGGGTTTTATCGACCCGAACCAAGCGGGCGCGAACTTCCCGAACTCGCAATTGTGGCTCGGCGAAGGCCAGCAACTGACCGGTTACATGGTTCGCGTGACGGCGCAATCCGTCATCGCTGGAAAGGTTCTGGACGAGTATGGCGACCCCGTCACGGGCGCCCAGGTCTTCGCGCGGCGCGCCGCCGGAAGCGCGATCCCCGGGCGGCCGGCAATGGCCGGCGGAAGTGTTCAAAGCAACGATTTGGGCGAATACCGTATTGCCAACTTGAGCGCTGGCGATTACGTGGTAGCGGCGGCCCTCCCGGTTTATCGGATAAAGGCTGGCCCGCAGCTCATCTACGCCACCACCTATCACCCCGGCACGGCCGTTGCCAGCAAGGCTGCCCCAGTTCACGTGGCGGATGGCGCAGTGGCCGCCGGGATCGACATCAAGCTCGCGAAAGTCAATACGTTCACCATTCGCGGCACGGTTGTCGATCCGGATGCGCCTGCTAACGCCCGCGCCTATCCACAGTTGAGGCCGCGGGATGGCGATGGATTTCCTGGCGGCGGCTTTTTCGCACCGTCGGTCCAGCAGGACGGCTCCTTCACGATTCCCAACGTGCCTCCGGGTTCCTACGACCTGGTCGCGCAGAGGCGCAACCCTGGAACTCCCGGTCCCTCCGTGGCCGGCGCGGTCGTGCCTATCGAAGTGCGCGACAAGAACCTCGACGGCATTGTTCTCCAGGTGAAGCCCAACTCCGACCTGCAAGGGACCGTGAAGCTCGAACGGCCCGGAGAGTGCGATTTGCGCAATATGAGCGTCAGCCTCAGACCGGCCAATGGGGTCTACAGCCTCGGCATGCAGCCGGCGGCGGTGGCCGACGACCTGAAGTTCACGCTCAAGAACGTGCCGGCGGGCGTCTATTCCATCGACGTCACGGGCGGCATGAGCCGGTGCTACGTGAAGTCCATCGAGTATGGCGGGCAGGCCGCGCCGCAGAACGCCCTGGCGGTGACTGAAAGCGGACCTCTGGAGATCATGCTTGCCTCTTACAGCGCGATGTTGAACGTCACAGTGGTGGATTCCGACGGCAATCCGCTGCCGCGCGCGCGGATCGTCGCCGTTCCGAAGGAGGGCGGAAATCCGACGATGAGCAGCATGACGGGCTTGAACGGACAAATGAACACGCTTGCCCGCCCGGGAACCTATCAGGTGTACGCTTGGGAGGCCGCCGCCCAATACGCGCCGCCAACGCCCGAGTATCTGAAGGCCTTTGAGAGCCGCGCCAAGACCGTCACCGTGGCGGCAACCGGACGCGCCTCGGTTGAGGTGGCCGCGATTCCAGCCTCGGAAAGCGGCGCCATGATGCCGCCTCCGCCTCCGCCGGGCGCCAAGGGAAGCTTGGCGGGCACGGTGGTGAATGCCGTCAGCGGGGCCCCGATTGCGGGCGTAGCCGTTAGCCTGGGCGGCCAATTTAACTTTACCAACCAGCCGCAGGCCATGCGGGGAACCGTTGTGGCGGCGGACGATCAGGGCCGTTTCTCGTTTCCGGACCTGACTCCGGGATCTTACACACTAGCGCCGGCCCGGCCAGGCGAATCGCTGTTCCACGGCCAGGTGATCGTGGGCGAGGGGCAGCAAATTTCCGTTTACGTCCTGAAGCTGATCCCGGGAGGCGTAATCGCCGGCGCGGTGAAGGACGAATCCGGCGAGCCTGTCCTGGGCGCGCGGGTCGAGGTCTCTCATTATCGAACCGATTTCGCCCCGCGCCGCCTGGTCACGGCCGGCTCCACGCAGACCGACGACCTGGGCAAGTACCGTATCGCCAATCTCCCTCCCGGGAACTACTTCGTCGACGCGCGGATGCCTGGCGCGCCGCGTACGGCGGCCGAATCGGCGATGGGCCTGGCGTCGGCGCCTGCCGCCCCGCCGCCCCCGCCCGAATCCATCGCCGGACCCCTGCCAACCGAACCCGAGACGGATTATGTCCCGGTGTCGTATTCCAATGCCTCGCAGCCTTCCGTAGCGTCGGCGGTCAGAATTACTCGTCCGCCGGGCGCGGGAGTGTTTCGGGCATCCCCCTCGCAGCCTTCCGCCGCGTCGGCGGTCAGAGTTACGGCCGGCGCGGCCGTCGCTAACATCGACATGACTATGCGGAAAACCCGCGTAGTTCGAATTCGCGGCAGGGTCGTCGATCCGTCGGGCGGCCCGGTAGGGACGCCCAGCGTCACGCTGATGGCGAAGAACGCCGACGCGATGCCGCCCAGCGTCGGCAACGCGCGCGTCGCTCTCGATGGCGCCTTCGAAATAACCGGAGTTCCGCCAGGGTCGTACAACCTGGTCGCCCGCCCCGGTCCCATTGGCGACCTGAGTGGGGGTGGAGCGGTGATGAACGTGGGCGGCATCGCCATGAGCGGCGGGATCGGCATGGGCGGCGTGCCGCCAATCAGAATCGCGGTTCAGTCCGTCGAGGTGAAAGAGTCGCCGATCGAGGGAATCCGGCTGGAATTGGGCCCCGGCCGAACGGTGAAGGGAACCATCAAGATGGATGGCGGCGGCGCTGCCGGACAGGGTGTCCTCTTTTTTAACCTGACGTCTCTGCCAGCCGTCGGGAGCGGGAGGATCAACTTCGGCAGCGGCGGGACGTTCACGGTCACCGGCGTTTTCCCACTGGTTTACACGCTGAACGCTCAGAATCTATCCGCCAACAGCTATATCAAGTCGATCCGTTACGCCGGCCGCGAGGTCCCGGAATCCGGCATCGAATTCACTGGACCTGGCGAGCTGGAAGTCACTATCAGCAACGCGGCGGCTGTGCTCGAAGGTTCCGTAACCGGCGGCGATGGCAAGCCGATGGGCAACGCCGGCGTCGTCGTCGCGCCATCCTCCGGGTCGTTGCCAATGCGAACCGGCAATGCCGACGCCCACGGTAATTTCTACTTCGGAAGTCTGCCGCCAGGGGACTACAGAGTGCTCGCCTGGGATGCTACAACGCCGGAAGCCTCCGATCCGCCCGCATCGCTCGGACCATTCGCGAGCGCCGCCAAGACCGTGAAGCTGGCCGAGAACGCCCACGAGAAAGTTCGAGTTACGGTGGTTCCAGCCGGGCGATAGCAGCCGGCGTCGGCGGATCGCCCCACCCATGCCGGTATCGGAGGCAACTGGGAGTCCGGTGTCCACTTGGCCGCAACACGCCCCTGTAGATGTTCACGGGCGGGACGCGAGGCCCAAGTCCGGTTGCGGGATGTCTGGCCGGACCAGGAACTGCAAATGTACTTGGCTTCACGAGCCCGCATGGTTTGCGTAATCGTCCCTCCCCGCCGCCAGTCACAAGCCCTTCAAATCAGGCATCACCTGAAACGCCTGCAAGACACGCTCCCCTCCATGGCCCCCGCCGCCTGAAACCGGCCCTCGCCCTCAGCGCGCCGCCGGATTGCGCTCGATCACCATCAACGTGAAGGTTCCCGGCAGCATCGGCGCCCTGCCCCTGCCTCCCGGCACCGGCCCGAATTTCGCCGAAACCAGATAGATGCGGTGATTCGTCGGGTCCAGCCCCATGTTGCGCGACCCCTGCGCCGTCGGCAGGTTCTCCACCACGTGGTATTGGTCCGGAGAGTCCTCGTGAATCACCGTCAGCGTGCCGCTCGCGTTCGAGGCGAACGCGTCGCCCGAAGCCGGGTCGAACCCCGCGCCGTCCACGCCCGTGCCGATCGGGACCGTCGTCACCAGCTTGCCCGCTTGATAGTCCGAAATCGCCAGCACGCCGCTGCGGCATCCGCTGAACAGCCGGTGGTGGGCCGTGTCCAGCGCCATCGATACCGGCTGCTTGCACGGGTCCGTGGGCCAGCGCCGCGTCACCTGCAACGCCTTGGCGTCGATCTCCACCACCTCGCTGATGTCCGTGAGATTAGCGTACACTTTGCCGTCCCCGGCCGGCGCGCCGTATTCCGGTTTGCCGCCCAGCGGAAGGTTCATGATTCTCGTCCCCGTCTGCGGGTCGATCACCGTCGAGGAATGCGCGTCGCCGTTGAACGTGAAAACGCGGTTCGAAACGCTGTCGTAGATCGCCGCGTCGGCGTCTTCCGCCGCCGGAATCCGCGCGAGTTCCTTATAGGTCTTCAAATCGAACATGACCACGGACTGATCGTTGCCCGAGGTGGCGAATCCATGCCCCGCCGCATTGTCCACCGCGGTCCCATGGGCGCCGTTGATGCCCATGACTTCGCCCAGCAGCTTCCCGTTATCTTCATCCACCACCATCAGGCGAGTTTGCCGCGCGATAAATACGCGGTGATTCGGCGGATCGGGCACGACGTAGTCCCAACTCCCGTCCCCGCCCAAAAGATAAGTCTGTGCGATGCGATAAACCGATGGCGCCTGCCCCAGCGCCGCCGTCGCCGCGGCCAAAGCCAGCCCGAGCGCGATTCTTCTCATGGACGCTCCTTTCCCCCCGAGTATATCCAAGCCCCCGCGAACCCGCGGAACCCCCGTTCCGAGCCGCGACGGTCACGGAGCGGTGACCGCGCGCTTCCCACGCTACAATGCGATTTCATGCGCCGCCGCTCCCAGCTCCGCGACATCCTCGAGTATTGCCTGGCGTGGAGCGCCCTCCAATCGCTCGCCTGGACGCCGCCCCCCATCGCCAACGGACTGGCGCGCCTCTACGTCCGCCTGCTCGATCTCGCGCTTCCCCGCCTGCGCCGCGTGGCCGGCCGCAATCTCACGCTCGCCCTCCCAACGCTCGACGCCGCCGCGCGCGCCGCCATCGCCGATGGCGTCTACCGCTCCATCGCCCGCCTGCTGGTCTCTTTCGCCAAGTTCCCTTCCATCCGCCGCGATAACGTGGCCCGTTGGATCCGCTGCGAGGGCGCGGAGCACTTCCAAGAGGCCCTCCGCCGCGGCCGCGGCGTGCTCTTCGCCACCGCCCATCTGGGCAACTGGGAATTGAGCGCCTTCGCCCACGCGCTGCTCGCCGCACCCATGCGCGTGGTCGTGCGCCCGCTCGATAACCCTCTGATCGACGCTCTCGTCGAGCGCCGCCGCGCCCTTTCCGGCAACCGCCCGATCTGCAAGAAGGATTCCTCGCGCGCCATCCTCAAGGCTTTGGCCGCCAACCAAGCCGTCGGCATCCTCATCGATCAGAACGCCGCGCCCGATTCCGGCGTCTTCGTCGATTTCTTCGGCGTGCCTGCCTGCGCCGGAACGGGTTTTGTGAAAATCGCTGCGCACAGCGGCGCCGCCGTCATTCCCGGCTTCGCCCTGTGGGACGAATCCGAGCGCCGCTGCGTACTGCGCTTTTATCCCCCCGTGGAAATCACCGGCGACGCGGCGCGCGATACGCAAACGCTGCACGCCCGCCTGGAAGAAGTCGTCCGCGCCTATCCCGGCCAGTGGCTCTGGATTCACCGCCGCTGGAAGACCCGCCCCCCTGGCGAGCCTCCCCTGTACTGAGGCCGCGGGATGCATCGTCGTTTCCGCTTGGCTCCGGCGTGATTCACGCTCCCCCAGGCGTTTGAACCTTGACTTCGGCGTCATCGGGGCGCATAGTGATCTTGGAGACGGATAGAAAGGCCGTCTTGGGTCCTCTATTCCAAAAAGAGGGCCGGCAAATACGCGATCCCCTCACGGGGGGAGCTACTTAAGGAGGAAGTAAATAGAACCAGTCCACAACCAGGGCGGCTCCCGGCTTCCTCGGCTGACCGATCGCGAGGCGTGACGCGCCGTTAGCATTTTGTTTTGGCGCCGCGGCTTTGACCGCAATCTTGACGGCTCGCGATCCGGCGAATACAGCAGGGGTCGGTGGCCGCCCTTTTTATTTCCCGCCCTCCGCGATTTCCCAAGCGGAGGTTTCCCACTTCCGCTACACTGGTTTCTCAGCCGTGAATGCCGTTGAGTTCCAAGGGGTTTCCAAGCGGTACGCGATCTACGACTCGCCCGATCGGCGGCTCACCGAACTGCTGTCGCTGAACCGGTTGAAGCGCCATCGGGATTTCCTGGCGCTCGATGACGTCGCCTTCGCCGTGGAGCGCGGCCAGACCTTCTGCATCATCGGCCAGAACGGCTCGGGCAAGAGCACCCTGCTGCAGATCGTGGCCGGCATCCTCCAAGCTAGCGCCGGAACGGCGACCGTGAACGGGCGCGTATCGGCCTTGCTGGAGCTGGGCGCCGGCTTCAACCCGGAGTTCACCGGGCGCGAGAATGTCTACCTTTACGGCTCCATCCTGGGGCTGTCGGCGAGGCAGCTCGACGAACGCTACCCGGAGATCGCCGCCTTCGCCGAGATCGGCGAGTTCATCCTCCAGCCGGTGAAGACCTATTCGAGCGGCATGGTGGTGCGGCTGGCGTTCGCCGTGGCGATCCACGTGGACCCCGAGATTCTGCTGGTAGACGAAGCCCTGGCGGTGGGCGACGCCGGCTTTCGGCGGCGCTGCCTGCGCAAGGTCAACGAGCTGCGCGCGCGCGGCGTCACCATCTTGTTTGTCTCGCACTCCATCGGCGACGTGCGGGCCATCGGCGATCGCGCCATGTGGCTCGACCGCGGGCGCGTGGCGGATTTGGGCGATCCGGACCGCGTGGCGGCCCGCTACCTGGCGGCCATGGTGGAGAAGGACTCGGGCTATCTCCAGCGCTCCGGCGCCGGGCAACGCGGCGAGACGCGGAGCGCCCAGCGCGTTCCGCGGATCGTCGACTCCATTCCGCATATGGACCGCCGCCACGGCAACGGCCGGGCCGAAGTGCTGGGGATCGGAGTCTTCGACGAGGGAGGCTGGCCGGCGCCCCGGCTCGAGCCGCGCACCCGCATCCTGGTGCGTATCAGCGCGCGCGCCAAGGACCAGGTAGCGTTGCCGGTGGTGGGCTTCGTGTTGCGGAACCAGTTGGGCGCGGATTTTTCCGGAACCGACACCCGGCGCGAAGGCTGCTCTCTTGCGCCCCTCGGTCCCGGCGAGATCTGCACGGCGGATTTCTACATCGACCTGCCGGAGCTGTACCCCGCGTCGTTTTCGTTCTCTCCGTTTGTCGCGGACGGCGCGCCCGATGGGGAAGGCGTCTGCGACTGGATCGATAACGCCGCGGCGTTCGAAATGGGACGCTCGGAGAGCCGGATCTACGGTTACATGCAGCTTCCGTGCCGGGTGGAAGTGAATGCGCGGCTGCGCGGCGGGGCCGCGGCGGAGGTCCCCGTTGGCTGAGTTTACCGGCGAGCGCGTCATTCCGGGCGAAGTGGACGCGGACCTTCTGAACGAGCACATGGCGCGCTACGCCTTCGCCGCGCGCCTGGCCCGCGGGAAGCTCGCGCTCGACGCCGGCTGCGGCGCGGGCTACGGCGCGGCGGAACTCGCGCGCACGGCTCGCTTGGTGGTGGCCGCGGATCTCGCGCCGGAAGCGGTGGATTTCGCCCGCGCCCACTACCGCCTGCCGAACCTGGTTTTCGAGCGGGCCTCCTGCACGGAGCTGCCTCACGCCGGCGGCGCCTTTGAACTGGTGACGGCGTTCGAAGTGATCGAGCACCTGAACGACTGGCGCCGGTTGCTGCTGGAAGCCCGGCGCGTGCTCGCCCCCGATGGCGTGTTCCTGGTTTCCACGCCGAACAAACCCATTTACGCCGAGCTGCGTGGTTCCGCGGGTGCCAACCCTTTCCATGTTCATGAGTTCCTGTTTGAGGAATTCCGTGCTGAGGTGGAATCCATCTTCCCGTTTGTTTCCATGTTTCTGGAACACCACGTGGAAGGCATTATGTTCCAGCCGCACGGTCGTGACAGCGCCGCGGACGCGCGGGTCGAGGCGAAGGAATCCGCTCCGCGGGAACCTCATTTTTTTCTGGCGGTCTGCGCCCTCCGCGAGCGGAAGGCCGAACGCGCGTTCGTCTACGTGCCGAGCGCCGCCAACGTGCTGCTCGAGCGGGGACGTCATATCGCCCTCCTCCAGAGCCACATCGCCCTCCTCCAGCGCCAACTCGCCGAGATTGAGGCCGACCGCCTGCGGGCCATCGAGATGTTCGGCGCCCAGAAGGAAGAACTGGAGCGGAGCAACCGCTGGGCGGAGGAGCTGAACCTGGAAGTGGGGGAAAGGCGCGCCCGCGTCGCCGAATTGCAGGAGGAACTGGGGCGGAGCAACCGCTGGGCGGAGGGGCTGAACCGGGAGATCGAGGAGCGGCGCGCGCGGGTCGCGGAGTTGCAGGCGGAACTGGAGCGGAGCAACCGCTGGGCGGGCAATTTGAACCGGGAGTCCGAGGAAAAGGGCGCGCGCATTGTGGAATTGCAGGCGGAAGTGGAGCGCAACAACCTTTGGGCGGAAAGACTGAACCGGGAAATCGAGGAACGGCGCTCGCGGATTGTGGAGTTGCAGGCGGAAGTGGCGCATATCAACCGCTGGGCGGAAGGGTTGAACCAGGAGGTTGAGGCGCTACGGGAGGCCGTGGCGCGCGAGCGGGAGAGCGCCGAAGGGTACAAAGCCCAAGTGGCCATGCGGGAAGACGAGTTGCGTAGGATCGAGGCGATTCTCGCCATGGCGCGCGAATCGCGCTGGCTGAAGCTGGGACGCAAAGTCGGGCTAGGGCCGGCCCTCTGACATGGCGCTGCTGAAGCGAATCCTGCGGGCGCTGCCGCTGCTGGTTCTATGGCCCTTCCTGGCGGCGATCGCGGCCCTGGCGCTGGCTCTCGCGGACGCGGCGTGGAAGGTGTGCGGCGAACGCCCAGGCCCGGCGGGCGGAGAGCCGCAAGCTCCGCCGCGCGCCGCCTCCGTGGTGATTCCCAATTGGAACGGCAGGGAGCTGCTCGAAAAATACCTGCCCTCGGTGGTGGAGGCCCTGGCCAGCAATGCGGCGAATGAAATCGTGGTGGTCGATAACGGCTCCACCGACGGCAGCGCCGCGTTCGTCAAGTCCGCGTTCCCTCAGGTCGCGGTGCTCGAGCTTCCCGTGAATCTGGGGTTCGGCGGTGGCTCGAACGCGGGCGTTCGCGCCGCGCGAAACGACACAGTGGTCCTGCTCAATAGCGACATGCGCGTGTCGCCCGATTTTCTGGGGCCGCTGCTCGAAGGTTTCACCGATTCCGGCGTCTTCGCCGTCTCCTGCCAGATTTTTTTCGGCGATCCGAACAAAGTCCGCGAGGAAACCGGCCTGACCCAGGGCTGGTGGCAGGATGGCGGCCTCCGCGTGCGCCATCGCGTCGATCCGGCGGTGGATGATCTCTTCCCGTGCTTTTACGGCGGCGGCGGGTCGTGCGCGTTCGACCGGCGGAAGTTCCTCGAGCTCGGCGGTTTCGATCCGCTCTACGAGCCCTTCTACCTGGAGGACGCGGACCTCGGCTACCTGGCGTGGAAGCGCGGATGGAAGGTCCTCTACCAGCCGCGGAGCGTGGTCTTTCACGAGCACCGCGGCTCCATCGGCAAGCGCTTCGGGCCCGAGCGCATCCAGGCCACGCTGAAGAAGAACTACCTGCTGTTCTGTTGGAAGAACGTTCACGAATGGCGGCGCCTGGCGGGGCACTTCTTTTTCTCCTGGGCCGGAGCCGCGCTGGCGGCGGTTTTCGGCGACGTCCCGCTGCGGCCGAACGCCGCCGCGCTGTGGGACGCCTTCCGGCAACTGCCGGGAGCGGTGCGCTCCCGGCGCCGGGCGAGGAGCCTCGCCCGGGTCTCCGACACGGAGGCCTTCCGCCGCCCGCTGGGCGGTTACTTCCGCGACCGCTTCGCGTCCATGGAGGCCGATCCCGTCCGGCCGCGCGTGCTGTTGGTTTCTCCCTACCCCATCTGCCCGCCGGTGCATGGCGGCGCCGTCTTCATGTACCAGACGCTCTGCGAGTTGTCCCGGGTCGCGGAGACGCACGTCGTCGCGGCGTTGGATGACGCCTCGCAGGCCGCCGCGCACGAGGAACTGCGCGGTTTCTGCGCCTCCGCCGAGTGGACGGTGCGTCCTCGTGCGCCCATCCAGGGCATGGGATCGCTCGCGCCCTACGCGGTGCGCGAAATCGCGGACGAAGACCTGGGGTGGCTGATTCACCGCCAGCTTTACCGCCGGCGCATCGACGCCTTGCAGCTCGAATACACGACCATGGCGCAGTATCGCGGCGCCTACCGGCGCATCGCCGTGGCGCTGTTTGAGCACGACGTCTATTTTCAGTCGGTGGCCCGCAACTTGGCCGCTTCGGCCGGCGGGCGCGCGGCCTGGAAGGCCCGCTACGAGTACCTGCGCGCCCTGCGCTACGAGTTGCGGGCGCTGCCCCAGTGCGATCAGGTGCAGGTCTGCACGGAAACCAATCGCGACTACCTGCTTTCGTACCTTCCCAAGTTGGCCCCCAAGTTACGGGCCGGACTGCGGGCGGGCATCGACGCCGCGCGCTACGATTTCCGGACCGGCGGCCGTGAGCCGTTCACCATGTTGTTTCTCGGCAGCTTCCGGCATTTGCCCAACCTGGCGGCGCTCGATTGGTTCGTCGGAAAAGTGATGCCGCTCATCCTGGCGCGGCGCCCCGAGGCGCGGCTGGCCGTGGCCGGCTCCGATCCGCCGCCCGCGCATGCGTACGCGGCCCAGGCGGCGAACCTCGACATGCTGGGCTTCGTGGAGGATGCGCGCGACCCGCTGGCGCGCTACGCCGTATTCGTCTGCCCCGTCCTGGGCGGATCGGGCGTGCGGGTGAAGCTTCTGGAGGCCTTTGCCGCGGGCATTCCGGCGGTTTCCACGAAAATGGGAGCCGAAGGGCTGGCGAAGAGCGACGGCGAATTCTGCCGCCTGGCCGACGAGCCGGCCGCGTTCGCCGCCCGTGTGCTGGAGCTGTTTGACGACCCGCTGGAAGCCGCCGCCATGGCGCGCCGCGCCCGCGCGGAAGTGGAGGCCAACTGGGATATGCCAACCATAACCCGCCGCTTGGCGGAAAGTTACCGGTCGCTCATACGCGAAAAGCGGCGCGGGGCAGGGCATTGAGTGCGGAGAATGCCCACACTTCATCGTTTGTGCATTCGATTAGAATGGAGCGCGACGTAGAAAAGGGGTAATCAGAATGCCCACCGAAATCAAGATCTGGAGTGTCTCTCAGAACCAGTTGGCTCCTGTCGAAGATGTTCCCTTGGCCTCCAAGCGGGTCGAGAAGGATCTGGAGGACTGGATTGCGAACGACCCGGACATACTGGAGGACGACGTGTTGGTCATTGATCGCCAACGGCGCATCGATGGCGTCGGCCAACTGGATCTTCTATGCATCGACAGCTTGGGCACACTGGTGGTGGTGGAACTCAAACGCGATTCAACCTCGCGAGAAGCAATCGCCCAAGCATTGGACTATGCGTCGTGGCTCGATGGCGCTGCCGAAAATCAGATTGAAGGGTTCGCTCTCGACTACCTGAAGAGGCCTCTTTCCGATGCGTTCGAGGAACGTTTCCATTGTAAAATGCCGGCGGTCGATTACCAACGCCACCGCATTATCTTAGCCGCTCCCCAATTGGATGCCGCAGCCGAGAGGATCATTAATTACCTGTCGAACCGGTACAACGTGTCGGTGAGCGCGGTATTCTTCAAGTACGCGACGGTTGCTGGCCAGGAGATTCTGATCCGTTCCATGCTGGCCGATGATGACGGACAACCGCCGACTGGGTCCAGGAAGAAACGCCTTCCGCTGCCCGGACTGCTCGAAATGGCCGAGGAACGCGGTATTGCCCCGCTGGTCAGCGCATGCCGCGAAATGAGGGCCCTGTGGGACGAGTGGGGCACGCCGACGCATGGAGGATCTATCATGTACTCGCTCACCCCGGAGCAAGGTTGGCGGTCGCTCTTCGGGATCAACGTCTCCGGACAACTGAAAAAGGCGCCAGCCGGAGAGTTGGACGTTTGGGTTGTCACGAAGAATCTAGCTGAGGTGGCGCATTTGAGTGATGACAGCGCCGTGCGCGATGACCTGAGCAAGGCTTTTCCTCAGGTGTTTCAAGGGGCGAAATGCGTCATACGGCTGACCACGGTGGCCCAGGCTGAGACGCTTGTCAAGCTCCTGAAAGGAATTGCCGCAGGCGGGCTGTCGCAGACCGCTGGCGCATAAGCTCAGCGCGAGGTCCACTTCCTGCAAGTCACCGTGAGGAGCCGGCTGTCGGGCGGCGCGCATAGGGGGATTGGGAACAGGTCTGCGGAGAATGTCCACACTTCATCGCTTGCGCATTCGATTAGAATGGGTTCTTTCGCACAGGGGTGGAGATTTCGCCCCGTTCTAAGGATCTTGGGATGAGTTCTATCGCAATCCACCCCATGAAGCGGGCCATCGGGTTTTACGAAGCTCCGCTCGGCAAGAAGGCCGTCATGGCAGCCACCGGCGTCGTCCTGTTCGGCTATGTCGTCGGGCATCTGCTGGGCAACCTGCAAATCTACTCCGGCAACCACCAGCAGATCAACAGCTACGCGGCGTTTCTTCACAACCCGGCGAACGCCGGGGCGCTGTGGGCCATTCGATCCTTTCTGCTGGCGTGTGTCCTGCTGCACATCACGGCGTCTACGCAGCTCTGGCTGCAGAACCGCGCCGCGCGGCCCATTGGATACCGCAAGAAGGACGACGTGCCCGCCTCCTACGCCGCGCGCACCATGATTTGGAGCGGCCCGATTATCGGCGCGTTCATCGTCTTCCACGTGCTGCACCTGACGGCCGGCAAGGTCCTGCCTTTGCAGGACGTCAATGGGAACCCCGTCACCCCCGACGTGCGCGCCAACGTCATCGCCGGTTTTCAGAACCCCGCCGTTTCCGCGTTCTACATCCTGGCGATGGCGCTGCTGTGCCTGCATCTTTCCCACGGACTGTGGAGCATGTTCCAGTCGGTGGGCGTGAGCCATCCGCGCTACACGCCCTGGCTGAAGAGACTCGCGGTCGTGTTCGCCCTCCTGATCCTGATAGGCAATATCTCGATCCCGATCGCCGTCATGGCCGGCTGGCTGACGTACTGAGGAACCATGGAACTGGATTCGAAATGCCCGACAGGCCCCATCGAGACGCGCTGGGACCGCCATCGCTTCGGGCTCAAGCTGGTGAACCCGGCCAATAAGCGCAAGCATGAAATCATCGTAGTCGGCTCCGGCCTGGCGGGCGGCGCCGCGGCGGCCACGCTGGCGGAGCTGGGCTACCGCGTCAAGTGTTTTTGCTTCCAGGATTCGCCGCGGCGCGCGCACTCCATCGCGGCGCAGGGCGGCATCAACGCCGCCAAGAACTATCACAACGACGGCGATAGCGTCTACCGCCTGTTCTACGACACGGTAAAGGGCGGAGACTTCCGTTCGCGCGAGTCCAACGTCTACCGCCTGGCGCAGATCAGCCTCAACATCATCGATCAGTGCGTGGCGCAGGGCGTTCCGTTCGCGCGCGAGTACTCGGGCTACCTGGACAACCGCTCCTTCGGCGGCGCCCAGGTTTCGCGCACGTTTTACGCGCGCGGCCAGACGGGCCAGCAACTGCTCCTGGGCGCGTACCAGGCGCTCGAAAGGCAGATCGGCGCGGGGCAGGTGCAGATGTTCCCGCGGACGGAGATGCTGGACCTGGTAGTGATCGATGGCCGCGCGCGCGGCATCGTGACCCGCAACCTGCTCACCGGCGAGATCGAGACGCACCTGGCCGACGCCGTGGCGCTGGGAACCGGCGGGTACAGCAACGTCTACTATCTCTCGACCAACGCCAAAGGCTCCAACGCCACCGCCATCTGGCGCGCCTACAAGCGCGGGGCGCTGTTCGCCAACCCCTGCTACACGCAAATTCATCCCACGTGCATCCCGGTTTCGGGCGAATACCAATCGAAGCTTACACTGATGAGCGAATCGCTGCGCAACGACGGCCGGGTGTGGGTTCCGCTGAAAAAAGGCGACAAGCGCGCGCCCAGCCAGATTCCCGAAAATGAGCGCGATTATTACCTGGAGCGCAAGTACCCCAGCTTCGGCAACCTGGTGCCTCGCGACGTGGCCTCGCGCAACGCCAAGCAGGTCTGCGACGAAGGCCGCGGGGTGGGCGAATCCGGCCTGGCGGTCTTCCTGGATTTCCGCGACGCCACCGAGCGCCTCGGCAAGGACGTCATTCAGGAGCGCTACGGCAACCTGTTCGATATGTACCAGCGCATCACCGGCGAGGACCCCTACCGGGTGGCGATGCGTATCTTCCCCGCCACGCACTACACCATGGGCGGCCTGTGGGTGGACTACAACCTGATGTCCACCATCCCCGGCCTGTACGTGATCGGCGAGGCGAATTTCTCCGATCACGGCGCCAACCGCCTGGGCGCCAGCGCGCTTATGCAGGGCCTGGCGGACGGCTATTTCGTCCTTCCCAACACGATCAACGACTATCTGGCTTCCACCAAGCTCGAACAGGTGGACGCTTCGCACCCCGCTGTGCGCGACGCCGAAGCGCAGGTGGCCGGCGTTACAAAGCGGCTGCTGGAGAACAAGGGAACGCATTCGGTGGACCACTACCATCGCGAGCTGGGCAAGCTGATGTGGGAGTATTGCGGCATGGCCCGAACCGCCGAAGGGCTGAAGCATGCCCTCTCGAAGATCCCAGAGCTGCGCGAGAGTTTCTGGAGCGGCGTGCGGGTCCTGGGCGGCGGCGAGGAGCTGAATCAGTCGCTCGAGAAGGCCGGCCGCGTGGCCGATTTCATGGAGCTGGCCGAATTGATGTGCCTGGACGCGCTGGAGCGCAACGAATCCTGCGGCGGGCACTTCCGCGAGGAATACCAGACGCCGGAAGGCGAGGCCGCGCGCGACGACGAGCGCTATTCCTACGTCGCGGCCTGGGAGTATCGCGGCGCGGGCAACGCGCCCCGCATGAACCCCGATCCACTCCAGTTCGAATACGTCCACCCCTCGCAACGGAGCTACAAGTAATGCGAATCGTTCTCCATATCTGGCGGCAGCGGAACGCGCGCGAGAAGGGCCGCATGGTCCGCTACGAAATTCCGGACGTCAACCAGGAGATGTCGTTCCTGGAGATGCTCGACGTCCTGAACGAGGCCCTGATCGCCCAGGGCGAGGAGCCGGTGGCGTTCGACCACGATTGCCGCGAAGGCATTTGCGGCATGTGCGGCGCGATGGTCAGCGGCGTGGCGCATGGCCCGCGGCCCGGCACGACGCTGTGCCAGCTTCACATGCGCCACTTCACGGATGGCGACCAGATCTACCTGGAGCCCTGGCGCGCGCGCGCCTTCCCGCTGGTGAAAGACCTGGTGGTAGACCGCGGCGCGTTCGACCGGGTCATCGCCGCCGGCGGATTCGTTTCCGTCGCGGCCGGCAGCGCCCCCGACGGCAACGCCATCCTGGTCCCCAAGGACAACGCCGAGCGCGCCATGGACGCCGCCGCCTGCATCGGCTGCGGGGCCTGCGTGGCCATGTGCCCCAACGCCTCGGCCTCGCTCTTCATCGCGGCCAAGATCGCGCACCTCGGCCTGCTGCCCCAGGGCCAGCCGGAGCGGGACGCCCGCGTGGTGGCGATGGTCGCCCAAGCCGAAGTGGAAGGCTTCGGAGCCTGCGGCAACGTCGGCGAATGCGAAGCCGTCTGCCCCAAGGAAATCAAGCTGGAAGTGATCGCCCGCATGAACCGCGATTTCCTCTGTGCGAAAGTG
Organism: Bryobacteraceae bacterium; assembly: GCA_050012095.1. Classification (GTDB taxonomy): domain Bacteria; phylum Acidobacteriota; class Terriglobia; order Bryobacterales; family Bryobacteraceae; genus BOG-224. The sequence continues at coordinate 54,891 of JBEKHV010000010.1, forward strand.
GGATAAGCCTCCCGGCTTGTCCGGTGGGCGCGCTGCCATGTCTGCGCCTTCGCTCCAATCCCGCCTCCAATACGAACCGCGTGAGCTCCATTTCGGCACCAGCGGCCGCCGCGGCAAAGTCGTGGATCTCACGCAGTTGGAGATCTACCTCAACGTCGCCGCCGAGCTGGAGTACTTGCAGTCGCTCCCCGTTTCCGAGGGCGGAATCGTACCGGGCGAGGAGTTCTTCTTCGCCCGCGACCTGCGTCCCAGCTCCGATAGCTTTGTCGCGGAGCAGGATGGCCGTGGCGAGATTGCCCAGGCGGTAGTGGCTGCCATCCGCGACGCCGGAATGCGTCCCGTGAACCTGGGCGCGATCCCCACTCCCGCGCTGGCGTGTTACGCGCTTGCGCGCGGCAAAGCGAGCATCATGGTGACCGGCAGCCACATTCCCTTCGACCGCAATGGCTACAAGCTCAACACCAGCCGGGGCGAGCTGACCAAGCAGGCGGAAGCGCCCGTCCAGGAGCGCGGGCGCGAAGTCCGCCGGAGGCTTTACAGCCAGCGCGCCGATCAATCCCCGTTCGACGAGCGCGGATCTTTCAAGACCGGCCACCAGGATCTGCCGGCGGAACACGCCGAAGCCCGCGCCGCGTGGATCGAGCGGTTCACGAGCTTCTTCGCGGGATCGTCTCTCCGCGGCAAGCGCCTGTTGGCGTATCAACACTCCGCCGTAGGCCGCGACCTGCTGGTGGAGATTCTGGAGCGCATAGGCGCCGAAGTGATCGCGGCCGGACGCAGCCGTGCGTTCGTCCCCATCGACACCGAGAACATCGGCGCGCCGCAGCTCGCCGCCATTCAGGCGTTGGCCGATGAGGCCGCCGCGAAACGCGGACCCTTGGACGCCATCGTATCGACCGACGGCGATAGCGACCGCCCCCTGATACTGGGAGTGGACCCCGCGACGGGCGAAGCCCATTTCTTCGGCGGCGATCTGGTGGGCATGGTGGTGGCCGAATACCTGAAGGCCGATTCCGTGGTGGTCCCCATAAGCTGCAACGACGCCGTGGACCGCGGGAATCTCGCGTCCGTGGTGGAACCGAAGACGCGCATCGGCTCGCCGTTTGTGATCGCCGGCATGGAAGCGGCCCGCCGTCAAGGGAAGCGGCGGGTGTGCGGCTGGGAACCCAACGGCGGTTTCTTGACAGGCTCCGACATCGAACGCAATGGCGCGGTTCTGAAGGCGCTCCTGACGAGGGACGCCTTCCTGCCGATCCTCGGAACGCTGCTGGCCGCGGTTGATCGTGGGCTGTCGCTGGTGGATCTTTTTGCCGGTCTGCCCAAGCGCTTCAGCCGCGCTGCTTTGCTGGAGCGTTTCTCCAGGGAGCTTGGTTTGAAGGTCGTGGCGTATCTCGCCTCCCATTCCGCCGCGGAGTTCTTCACCCCGGCAATGGGCTTCGGCGCGGTCGCCCGCGTGGACTGCACCGACGGCGTGCGGATCCTTTTCGACAACGGCGATGTGGCGCATGTGCGACCATCCGGGAACGCGGACGAGCTGCGGATCTACGCCGTAGCCGATACGCAAGCCCGCGCCGACGCGATCGCGGCGATGGGCATCGCCGAGCCGGACGGCGTCTTGCGCCGCCTGGGGAAAGAGGCCGCTACGGCCGGGTGAAATGCGATCGCCAGGGCGGCAAACCCACCGCCGGCAAGACGGGCGGGCGCAGCGCCACATCAGCATCTGACTGCGGGGCGGGCGGAATGGTATACTCGTCGTTGGGTCGGCTGGTGCGGTTCTCCTCCGGAGGAGGCTAGCAACCTCGGCCCAAGCATCCCTTTCGTGACTTTTCGGGGCGTGGCTCAGCCTGGCTAGAGCGCCTGGTTCGGGACCAGGAGGTCGGTGGTTCGAATCCACTCGCCCCGACCAAACTTTTCATAGACTTACAGACTTCCCACCACCAGATCAGGGTCCACGCAGGGTCCAAATATTCAAAAACCCAAAAAACCAGAGTCCGGACTCGCGTTGTAGCCGTTGTATGGATCGGATGCCTACAACGGTCCTGACCAACATATTTTGCTCAGACAGGTTTTTCAAATCTCCCTATAGGGGCCCATCGCTACATCCCTACAAGGACCGCGCGCCCGTGGCGCAGGGGGCGCGGGTGTGGCGTCCGGGCCTGGTTCCTGGACGTGTGGGACCACCGGCTTGGCGCTCTGGTTCCAGATCTAAAGGAAAGGCTTTCTGCCACGCTGAATATTGTCCAGCATGCGCAGGGCCTCCTTTTCTCTTTGAGCCCTTTCGGACGACTCCCTCATCCACTGTTCCTGGTGCTGGACATTCGTCTGCACTAGGTTGCCAATCTGAGAATGAATCGACCGAGTTGAGTCACGGAGTGTTAGGGCCATCGCATCAACCGAATTGGCAAGATCTCCAATCGAGCCAGAGATTCTCTGGGTCATGTATTCAAGAGCTTGGGCTAGGTTGGTGAATCCGGCCACTAGGATCTGATTGGTCTTGCGTTGCTCATAAATCGTGGCGAATTGAAAATTGCTCTGGGCCTTGCGCACGATCGATTTCATTCGGTTCGCAGTTGTCAGGCCGATACCTAGTTTTGCCACCGATTGCGGTGCTAAGGAGAACCCGGGATGGTGGACGTCGGCATACTCCTTAGTCAGCTTGGCGTATTGAAGCGAATTCTCCTTGATCGTCTGAACGCCGTTGTTGAAGTACCCAAGGGCAATAGCGGCTCTTTCGATCTGATCCCAGAAAGGTGCAAAAACACTGTCCCTGAACTCAACCTCTGCCTGGTCCAGATGGCTTTCTGCCAAGTTCAGATGCTTGGGCAGTTCCTCAAATGTCTTGACGGACTGTTCACCAAGTGCGAGCATCTGGCGGAGGCACGACTCTTGACGCGCCCTGTTCTGGGCTTCGTTAGCGCGCCGGGCCTCCTCTTCCGCCCGTCGTCGCCGGGCCTCGTCAGCACGTCGCTGATTGATCTCGGCCCCCTTTTTGGTCATCGATTTCACCCAAATGATGAAAATGATGACGGCAACGATCAGGGCGAACAGGAGCACTGGAGCGGAGTTAGTGGATGGAGCCGACTGCAAGAAGATCGTGAACATGATCCTTCCTCCTGAGACCAACAGAGACACTGATTATAGCCTCCAGTTCACCGCGCCGCCCGAAGACGCCACGAAATCGTCGGTATCCCGATCTCTGGGGAGGCTCATCTCCGGGCTATTGAACAAATCACCGATATTCACAAAAAGGGTTCACCGCCTCGGCCCTGTTTTTCTTCGGGGCAAAGAGTTCCCAGAAGATCTTAGGATGGGCTCGCGATGCCCCCCGTAGGCCACAAGGTAAGATGCTCGTCAGCAAACCCGTCTCGAACGTACGTCGCGATTCGGTCCTTTCCGTGGTCTTTCGCAAAACGCATCGCTCGATTTGCGCGTTCTAACACGGCCATGTCGCTTAACTCGGAGTCCGGCGGCAACACGATCATGCCCACCGATACCGTAATCGTATCCGGGATCTCATCATAGCGGAGTGCCGAGAGGTGTTGGCGCAATTCTTCGCACGCGCCAAGTGCGCCACGCCCGTTACCCAACAATACCGCGTATTCGTCGCCGCCCATGCGGTATGCAAAACCGCGGGCAAATGTGAATGCCTCTAATGCACGCATGAAAACCGGAAGAATGCGCAGGTCCACCATGTGGTGTCCGAAATCGGTGTTTAGACGCTTGAAGTCATCGATGTCAACAAAGGCCAGCGCGACCGGGTTTCCACGCACGCCGGACATCTCTCGGTAGTACACCACATCCGGTAGCAACAAGCGCGGTGCCTGAAGTAGATGGAACTTCTCATCGAACTCTCGTTCCTGCAACCTTACGTTGCGCGATCGGAGGACACGCTCGACTTCCTCCAGCGTCAAATATTCCGCCAATCGCGGTACCGCAAACGCACTCGTTTGCCGGTACCAGGGCTGTGATGCGAATTCATCAAAGGCCGACAGCTCCGCGTTAAGAGCAGCGAGCGCTTCGGGATGCAAGGTCTTTGCTCGACGACGATCAACATCCTCCGCTACGGTTCGTCTGCACGCGAGCAGTACCGCCTTGAGCAACGGTGCAAACCTGTCATCCAGCTCAAATGGACGATCTACATCCCTCTCCGGCTCCTGAAGGCATCCAGACAATGCGTCGATGGCCAGTTGATAGTCCCTAAACGCCGGCGGAGGCTTCCTGTATTGTAGAGCTTCGTAGATCGGGTTAAGATCGCGTTCTGTGACCTGATGCGTGAATTGGTAAAAGTAGCTCTGCAAGAACCGCTTCTGCTGAAATGAGAGGAGGATCGGCATCGATGGATTCTGACCTGCCTTTTTCATGTTATCGTTTCCGACACACCACTGGCGCACTTCCTGAAGAGTAGTCCATTGGGCTGACCCGCGGGAGTTCGCGGCCGAGTTGTTGAAGGTGCCCGCATGAACGGAGTTTCTACAGTGCTGGCCGGGGCAAGGGGATTCAAACGCCATCGACGATGTTGACGTTGATGAATACCGACGAGGATATGAAGACGGTAAGGGAGCCGGAATTGCCCTTACGGCCATGCGATCAATGACCAGTTGGGCGGAGTCGGAAGATTATCAAAGAGGTTATCGGCACGCCCAACAAGGGCGTTCGTTCGATCCGTACCGAGATTGATAGACGAGATCCTTCCACTACGCGCTCTTGCGAGGCGCATCCGACGCGGCGCATAATCTAGCAACTCTGCGCACTAAGGGTATGCCGCACCGTCCCTCGTCTAGCGAGTGCCGACCGCACTCTGCCGAGTTTTGAGCGGGACCCGGTGGGACTTGGGAAGATGGTGGCATGGGCACCCTTAACCCGTGGCATCTCTCGGACGCGGAATTCGATGCTGTTATGGCCGAGATCGATGCCGAACTGCGCAAAGAGAACGACCGGATCGTCGGCCGCGAGATTCGCGGTTGGATGAAGTTCTGTCAGCGCTTCGACGTCAGTATGGCCCTCGGGGACCCGCTCGCGGACCGGATTGTCGCTTGGTTTTCGGCCCTGTACGGCGAGCGCCTGAACGTGGACATGGATTTCGGCAAGTCATTCGTTGTGATCCGCGGCGATACCTACCGGATGCGGTGCTTCCGGTTTTACGGGGTCATGTATGCGATCTGCTCGGTCGATACGCTTGGCCGGAAGATCCGCCAGCGCAATGCGCAGGGCGTGGAGCGCCCCGTCGTTAACCTCCTCGATGGAAGCATTGAGGGCCTCACTCCCGAACTCGCCCGCCGGCTGTCCCTGGCCGAATGCGGCGAGATTCTCATCCGCTACTTCCGGGTGTTTTGTGCTTTCGCCGCCATGGAAGGGGCGCTGGCCGCCCGGCACGCCGGGCAGGACGCGGCGTACATGAAAGAGGCAACGAACGACCTCCTGGAAGCCTCGGAGTGCATGCTCCGGCGCACGCCCAATTACGGCCAGTCTAATTGGGCGGCGCTACAGGCTACCGAGAAGGTCATCAAAAGCTACATCCTGGAGAAGGGGGGCAGCCATGGCAAAATCCATAAACTGGACGAACTATGCGCGTGCGCGTCCACCCTCGGACTGCCCTCGCCCAACCCGACGATGATTAGCGCCATCCAGTGCAAGCCCGACGTCCGCTACGACGCCTGGCTTGTCAATAAGGACCAAGCGCTGGCAGCTTATGACGCCGCCCTGATTGTCTGCGCCGAGACCGCGAGATACATCAGAAGAAGCACGGCGCAAGCAAGCATCACTCAGGTGCGCATACGAATCGGCGGAAATGAGCCTGTCAGCGGTCTGATGCTGGGCTATCAGCCGGCAACGCCACCTTTCTTTACCAAACCGGTCGCCTGATGTGTTGGGCGGTTTCTGGCCAAAAGAAAACACTCCAGCGGGGGCTTTTCAATAGCCTTTGCAAAACGCTGGTGACCTCGGGGCCCTCTCGAACGCGCTACCGTTCTTGTGGACGGCGCTGCCGTGATGTAGATGATTTCGTGGGCTGCGAGGGCACCCAGAGTCCACGCGCCACAATCGATTTCAACAAGGAGCAACACAACTGCAAGGTTCTAAAGAACTTGGAAGTGCTGAATTGTGAGGCACTTCCCCGCCATACTCAAATCAGGTTCGGGACCAGGAGGTCGGTGGTTCGAATCCACTCGCCCCGACCAAATATTTCTTTACACATCATTGGGCTGACGCGGTCGCCGGCCTGTCACGTTGCTTTGCAAACTGCATCTTCCTGTATGCTGTATGGATATGGAAGTTACGGTTTGCTACCTCGATAACGTCCGGTTCGAAGCTACGGCGCGCGGGCATCGCGTGACGTGCGACCAGCCCCCTGCCAACGGCGGCGCGGATACGGGCATGACGCCGCCGGAGTTCCTGCTGGTTTCTCTGGGGACGTGCGCCGGCTTCTATGCGGCGCAATACCTGCGGTCCCGCGGGCTTCCGACGGAAGGACTGGCGGTCACGGTCCACTCCGAAAAGATCTTGCACCCCGCCCGCCTCGGCTCATTCCGCATTGAAGTGTCCGTTCCCGCCTTGGAACCCCGCCACGTGGAAGGAGTGCTGCGCGCCGCCAAGGCGTGCCTGATCCACAATACGCTGGTCAACGCCCCCGCCGCCATCGAGACAGTGGTGCGTCCGGCCGTCCTGGTGTAACCAGGGGACATTGGCGGGTTCCCGGCGCGAGGGCCCGGTCCCTCTCAACAGTTCACGCCGGATGCCAGGAAGCCGCCGTCCACCGCTATGCACTGGCCGGTGAGAAAGCTGGCGCCTTCGGACGCCAGCAGGACCGCGACGCCGACCAGCTCCTCCGGCCTGCCGAAGCGCCGCATGGGCGTCCGCGCCAGAAACTCCTGCCCGCGCGGCGTCCCCACCACCAGGGCGCTGTTCAGCGCCGTTGGAAAGACTCCGGGCGCAATGGCGTTGACGGAGATGTCGTCCCGCGCCCACTCGCACGCCAAACTCCGGGTCAGCGAAACCAGGGCGGTCTTGGCGGCGCAATAGGCCGTGGTCTCAAGAAGCCCCAGAAACGAGCCCAGCGAAGCGATGTTCACGATGCGCCCCCGCCCGCTTGCTTTCAGCGGCTCGTAAAATGCCTGGCAGGCCCGGAGCGCGCCGGTCAGGTCCGTGTCGATCAGCCGCGTCCACTCGTCCTCGGGCATGGCCGCGGTGGGTTTCCGGAACGTATAGCCGGCGGCGTTCACCAGGATGTCCACGCGGCCGAACCGCTCCAGCACGGCGTCGCGCAGGGCATCCAGAGACCGCCGCTGGGTCACGTCGGCCACTTGGCGGAGCGACCGCCGGCCGGCGGCCTCGACGTCGCGGCACGCAGATTCCACCTCCTGCCGGCGGCGCCCGGTGGGAACCACGTCGGCGCCATGCCGCGCCAGGCCGATGGCGATGGCGCGCCCGATTCCCGAGGTGGCCCCGACGACTACGGCTACGCGATCCGTCAGATCCAAGCAGCTTTGCATCTTAATAGGGGACCTCAACCCGGCGGGCGGAAGAAACAGTAGGAGGCGAAGCGGACCCGGTCCCGCAGCCGGCCGCCCGGAATGTCGCACACCGGCGCGCCCCACGCCTGTCCCAAAATGTCCAGGCGCGCGAACTCCAGCGCCGCCAGAATCTGCATTTTGTTTCATCTTACAACGGCGGAATCGGCGGAGGCCCTCGGAACTCCCACGGGCGCCGGGATATTCTCCTTCGGCGTTCCCGGGCGAAGAGGCGGACCGCGAAATGCGATGGTCTGCCCCACATCCGCGGCGCGCTGGGTCTTTTTCCGGCGGGGCTGCTGTTACAGTGAAGAGGTTGGTTCCTCTCTCTCCCTTTACCGGAATCGCCATGCCGGCCCTGGCGACCGCGGTCGGACTGGCGGGCGCGGCCGCGGGTTTGTGGCTCACGGGCGCGCACCGCTCCGCCCGCGTCGTGGTGCCGTTCACGGCGGGCGTGCTGGTGGGAGTGGCGCTGTTCGGACTCCTGCCGGAATTGGCCTTGGAATCCGGATGGACCGTCACGCTGCTGCTGTTCGCCGGCGGATACCTTGTGCTGCAGGCTGTGAACCGCTATGGGTATCCGATCTGCCCAACCTGCGCCCACGATCACGACCACAGCTCCTGCGCCACGGAATTGCACGGCTTCGCCATCCCGCTGCTCGCCGCGGCCGCGGTGCACAGCTTTCTGGACGGTTGGAGCGTGGCCGCCACGCAATCGGCCGCCACGCTGGGGCTGCGGGTGGCGGCACCGCTGGCGGTGACCCTGCACAAAATCCCGGAGGGCATCGCGCTGGGGGGAATCCTGCGCGTTTCCGTGAAGTCGCGCGCCATGGCCGTGGGATGGTGCATCATCGCCGAAGGCTCGACGCTCGCGGGCGGCGCGGCGGGATTGTGGATGGCGCCGCACCTGGGCGCGGGCTGGACCACATATCCGCTTGGCGCCACGGCGGGCTGGCTGTTTTACCTGGGCTACCACGCGGTACACGAGGAGTGGAAGCGGCGCGGGCCGGCGACGGCGTGGGTGTCGGCGCTCGCCGGCGTATCGGCGGCGGCTTTTCTGCAGCGCGGCGTCGAGGCCTTTTTCCGCTAATCCCCGATTACCGCTTATTGAGACTTGCCTTGCCCGACCGCGGGCAACCTCCTTCCCGGCCCCCGGCTTGGCCCCTGGCCCCCGGCCCCCGGCTTGGCCCCTGGCCCCCGGCCCCCGGCTTGGCCCCTGGCCCCTGGCCCCCGGCTGCAACGCTTCGTCCCCCCCATGTTTTATTCCCAGCTTTTCCACACGCCGCCGCGCGTAACCCCTAGCGAATACTGGCGAAGAAAACTGTTGAAAAGACGCGCGCCGCCGGAAATGGTCCTGGTATTTTTCCTCCTGGCCGCGCTACAAAGGGAGGGTCCAATCAGCTAGAACGGCTGCGCAGTCGGGAAGGTGAATCTCGGGGGAGGTGGCTTTCCGGGCTGCGCAGCCTCTGGCCGCCCAGCTTCCGATCGCCCCTCTCCGATCCGTGGACCCCTACTTCGCCAGGGCCGGCTGGCCGGCGTGCACGTGCGAAAGCCAGCCGTAGCGGTCCGGCTTGGCGCCGCGGATGATCCCGAAGAACTCCTTCTGCAACTGTTCGGCCACCGGTCCGCGCCGTCCTTTGCCGATGGTGATGCGATCGATCGACCGGATCGGCGTGATTTCAGCCGCTGTTCCGGAGAAAAAGACTTCGTCGGCGATGTATAGCATCTCGCGCGGCACGAGCGTCTCCACCAGCGGGATGCCCAGGTCGCGCGCCAGCGCGATGACGCTGTCGCGCGTGATGCCGGGCAGCACCGAAGCGCCCAGCGGCGGCGTCAGAATCCGGCCGTCGCGCACCACGAAGACGTTCTCGCCCGAACCCTCGCTCACATAACCCGCCACGTCCAGCCCGATGCCCTCGCTGTACCCGTTGGTGAGGGCTTCCATCTTAATGAGCTGGGAATTCATGTAATTGGCGCCGGCCTTCGCCAGCGAAGGCAGCGTGTTGGGCGCCAGGCGCGTCCAACTGGAGACGCACACGTCCACCCCCTCCGCCATCGCCTCTTCGCCCAGGTACTTGCCCCACTCCCAGCAGGCCAGGTACACGTCGATGGGATTCTTGAGCCCGTTGACTCCGATTTCTCCGTAGCCGCGCAGCGCGATGGGGCGGATGTAGCACGCGTCCATCTTATTGACGCGCACCAGTTCCTTGATCGCTTCCACCAGTTCATCGGCCGTAAAGCCGAGATTCTCCATGCGGTAGATCTTGGCGGAATCCACCATGCGGCGGACGTGCTCGCGCAGGCGGAAGACCGCCGGTCCGCCGGGCGTGGAGTAGCACCGGATGCCCTCGAACACCGAGGTGCCGTAATTCACCACGTGCGAAAGCACATGGATAGTCGCTTCGCTCCAGGGGATGAAGCGCCCGTTGCGCCAGATCGTATCGGTCGGGGTCATACGCCATTATTATAGCGTGCGAGTTCTCCCGCCTTTGTTTCTCACGCTACAATGTACGGTTATGCCGCTCTACCGGATCTATCGCATGAAAGATGCGCCCCGCCAGCAATTCCGCTGGGCGCCCCATGTTTCCGGCTGCGCCGCGGTCAAGCTGAAGGATTTCGAGCGGAGCGGCCAGGTGGAGGCGCGCAACGAGTACGACGCATGGCGTCTGCTCAAGGAATCGGACGAGCCGCTCGCCGTGGGCGATTTGCTCGAGACCGAAGACGGCCAACTGCGCGTCTGCAAGTACGTCGGTCTGGAGCCTGCCCAATGGGCCCTGCCGGAACCGAAACATCACGCCGAGCCGGAGCCTGCCCGCGAGGTATCCGCGCCCTAGGAGCGCTCCCCATGCCCTCGTACCGTCTGGGTGACGACATCGACGATTTTTGCGTGCGCTGCAAACGCATCATGAACCACGCCGTGGTTTCCGTGATGAACGGGGCGCCCGCCAAAGTGCGTTGCTGCATCTGCCACAACGATCACGACTACCGCCACGAAATAGCTCCGCCATCCAAAGCGGATTTGCGGAAGCAGGCGTTATTCAACGAGGTGCTGAAGACCGTCACCCCGGACGCCCCCCCCGCCGTGGAACCGATTCCTCCCCCCGATCCGCCCAAGGCCAAGCCCAAGCCAAAGCCAAAGCCGAAGCCGAAGAAATAGCCCCCGTGGGACAGGCCATCGTTTCTTGTGGCCCTGTCGGTCTCTCCCCCGAATAACCGCCTCGCGAGGCGCCGGCCCCTCGAACCTCCGCCGCCTCTGCTGCCCGAACTCCGCCAGCGGCGCAAGCTGGCAACCCACAGCCAAACCAACCCTCGTTCTTCTCCGCGTTTTCTCCGCGTCTCCGCGTCTCCGCGGTGAGATTTTGGTTGCTGCTATGCTTCCGTGATCCCTCACGCCTCGCCCGCCGCCGCCCGCGCCCCGCGCAGCCACCCCTGCAGCCGTTCCATGTAGAGATAGATGACGGGCGTGATGTAGAGCGTCAGAAACTGGCTCACCACCAGGCCGCCCACCACGGCCAAGCCCAGCGGCTGGCGCGCGTCGGCGCCTTCCCCGTAGCCCAGCGCGATGGGCAGCGTCCCGAACAGCGCCGCCACGGTGGTCATCATGATGGGACGGAAGCGCAACAGGCACCCTTGCCAGATGGCCTCCCGCGGAGCCAAACCGCGGCGCTGCCCGTCAATCGCGAAGTCGATCATCATGATCGCGTTCTTCTTGACCACGCCGAATAACATGATGATCCCCACAAATGCGAACAGGTCGAGCTCCTTGTGGAAGATCGCCAGAGTCAGCAACGCGCCGAAGACGGCCGCGGGCAGCCCGGAGAGGATCGTGACGGGATGGATGAAGCTCTCGTACAGAATCCCCAGCACGATATAGATCACCAGCACGGCCACGATCAGCAGAATCCAAAGGTTGCGGAACGAACTCTGGAACTCCTTCACCGTCCCTTGGAAGTGCGCGCTGATGGTGGGCGGCATGCCCAGGTCGCCAATGGCGCCGTCCACCTGCTGCGCCGCCTGGCCCAGCGAGTAGCCCGGCCGCAGATTGAAGGAGAGCGTCACCGCCGGCAGTTGGCCGACGTGGTTGATGTTCAGCGGGCCGGTCTGCCGCGTGGTCCGCGCCACCGCATCCAGCGGAACCAACTGTCCCTGCGGCGAGCGCACGTACAGCTTCGAAAGCGCATCCGGCGCGCTCTGGTATTGCGGCTCCACCTCCAGGATCACCTGGAATTGGTCGGCGGGCGCGTAGATCACCGACGCCGGCCGCTCCCCGTAGGCGCTGTACAGCGCGTCCTGTACCTGCTGCGCGGAAAGGCCCAGCGCCCGCGCGCGGTCGCGATCGATATCCACCAGCAACTGCGGGCTCGCAATCTGCATGTCGGTGTTGACGTCCACGAAGCCCGGCAACTGGCGCATCCGGCCCATCAGGCGCGGCGCCCACGCATAGATCTCCGCCAGGTTGGAGCCTTGCAGGCTGAGCTGGTAGACGCTGGTCGTATTCTGGCCGCTGACCGTGATGGGCGGCGGGTTCTGAATGAACGCGAAGATTCCCGGCACGGCCATGAGCTTAGGCCGCAAGTCCTCGATCGCCTGGTCTACCGATAGCGTCCGCTGGTTCCGGGGCTTCATGCGAACGAAAAAAAATCCCTGGTTGCCTCCCACCACGAACGAGCCCACGGCGTCCGCGTAGGGTTGCGCGCGCGCGATCTCGCTCACGGCCCGGTGGTGCCTGGCCATCGAGTCGAACGAGATGTCCTGCGGCCCCTGGGTCGCGCCGAAGAAAAACCCGCTGTCCTGGGGCGGAATGAAGCCCGTCGGCATCGTCACGAACAGGTACGCGGTGCCCGCCAGCATCAGGACCGCCGCGCCGAACGTGACCGGGTGGAACCGCAGCGCCGTCCGCAGCGTGGCTTCGTACCACCGCGCCAGACCGTTGAACCCGCCTTCCAGCGCCCGGTACCCGAAGCTGTGACGCCGCGCGTGGTCGTCGTGCTTCAAATAGCGGCTGCCCAACATGGGCGTCAGGCTCAGGGAGACAAACCCCGAAATCAGGATCGCCGCCACGATGGTCACCGAAAACTCGTGCAGCAGGCGGCCCACGATCCCGCTCATGAACAACACCGGGATGAACACCGCCACCAGCGAAATGGTCATGGAAACGATGGTGAAGCCGATTTCGCGCGAGGCCTTCAACGCCGCCTCCATGCGCGATTCGCCCATCTCCATGTGGCGCACGATGTTCTCCAGCATCACGATGGCGTCGTCCACCACGAATCCCACCGATAGCGTCAGCGCCATCAGCGAGAGGTTATTCAGGCTGTACCCCAGCAGGTACATCACCGCGAACGTGCCCACAATGGAAAAGGGGACCGCGGCTCCGGGAATGGCCGTGGCCGAGATGTTCCGCAGGAACAGGAAGATCACCATCACCACGATGCACAGCGTCAGCAGCAGCGTGAACTCCACGTCCCGAATGGAGCCGCGGATGGATTGCGAGGCGTCGAACGCCACCGATAAGTCGATCGCCGGCGGAATCGCATGGCGCAGCTCCGGCAGCAGGCTCCGGATGCCGTCCACCACGTCCACCGTGTTCGTGCCCGGCTGGCGCTGGATCGCCAGGATCATGCCGCGCACGTTGTTCATCCAGGCCACTACTTTGTCGTTTTCGACGCCGTCCACCACCCGTCCCAACTGTTCCAGGCGCACCGGCGAACCGTTGCGCCAGGCCACGACGATGGGACGGTACTGCGCCGCGGTTTCCAGCGTTCCGTTGGATTCGATGGTGAACGCCTGTTTGTCGCCCTCCAGCCGCCCGGTGGGGAGATTGGTGTTGCTGCTGGCGATGGCCTGCTGCGCTTCGTCGATCCCCAGGTTATAGGCGGCCAGCCGGTCCGGATCCACCTGCACGCGCACGGCGTATTTCTGTGCGCCGTACACCAGCACGCGCGCCACTCCGCTCACCATGGAAATGCGCTGCGAAAGCAGGGTCTCGGCGTATTCATCGACCGTATAGAGCGGAAGCGTGCTGGAGCTGAGCGCCAGGTACAACACCGGCTGCTCGGCCGGATTCACTTTCTGGTAGGTCGGCGGACGCGGCATGCTGGGCGGGAGGTTGCCCCCCGCCCGGGAAATAGCGGCCTGGATGTCCTGCGCGGCTTCGTCGATCTTGCGGTCCAGCGTGAATTGCACCGTGATCTGCGTGGTTCCCTGCGAGTTCGTGGAGTTCATCGACTGCACGCCGGCGATGGTGGAGAACTCGCGTTCCAGCGGCGTCGCCACCGACGACGCCATGGTATCCGGGTTGGCGCCCGGAACGGCCGCGTTGACCTGGATGGTGGGGTAGTCTACGCTGGGCAGCGCCGCCACCGGCAGCGCGCGGAAAGCGATGGTCCCGAACAGCAGGATGGCGAACGCCACCAGCGCCGTCATCACCGGGCGGTCGATGAAAAGCCGCGAGAGGTTCACAGCGGGCCCGTCCCCAGCTTGGCGTCCACCGCCCGCACCGTCGCGCCCGGGAACAGCAGCAACTGGCCGTCCGTGACCACCGTGTCGCCCGGTTCCACGCCCTTCTCAATCACCGTCTTCCCGCCGAAGGCGAGGCCGGTTTCCACCAGGCGGACCTCCGCCGTGTGGTCCGGCTTGACCACGTAGACGAACGGGCCGCGCTGGCCTGCCTGCACCGCCTCGGAGGGAATCACCGTGGCGTCCTGGAGGGTGTCGAGCGTAAGCGTCGCCGTGACGAACTGGCCCGGCCAGAGCAGGCCATCCGTGTTCTCAAAAGTGGCTTTCAGCGGAATGGTTCCGGTGGTCGCGTCCACCGTGTTGTCCACCACCGAGAGATACCCGGCGGCGGTGTGGCCGCTACCGTCCTGTGTGGTCGCGGTGACCGCCAGCTTGCGCCCGGCGCTGAGCCGCCGGATAGCGGCCACGCGCTCTTCCGGCGCGCTGAAGCTCACGAAAATCGGCGCAACTTGGTGAATCACCACCAGCGGCGCATCGTTCACCTTGACCAGGTTGCCCGCGTGCACCAGCACGTTGCCGGTGCGGCCCGAGATCGGGGCGCGAATCTGGCAATAACCCACGTTGAGCGTAGCCGCGGCGATGGCCGCCTCGTCGCTTTGGAGCGCGGCTTTCGCGGAATCGATGCTGGCCTCGGTGGCCCGCGCCGTTTCGCGGGCCACGCCCGCGCTGGCCTTCGACTGATCGTATTGCGAGCGCGAAGCCAGGCCTTCCTTCATCAGATCGCTATTGCGCGCCAAGTCCGTATCGGCGTACGTCGCCTGCGCCTGGTCGCGGGCCAGATCCGCCTCCGATTGCACGATCTGGGCGCGGTCGCGCGCCGCGGCCGCCTGCGCCTGCCGCAGCGCGTCTTCAAACGGCCGCGAGTCGATGCGGAAGAGCAGATCGCCCTTGGCCACGTTCCGCCCCTCGGTAAACTCCACGCTCATCAACTCGCCCGCCACCTGCGATTTCACCTGCACCACGGCGGACGCTTCCACCGTCCCCACCGCGCGAAGGTCGGTAGGCACGGATTCCCGCGCGGCCTTGGCCACCGAAACCGGGACCACGGGCGGCCCGCCGGCCGGCCCCTGCCGCGCCTGCTTGCACCCGCCCGCCGCCAGCGTAAGAATCAGTACAACCGCCCAACGATTATGTATCGGCACAAAGAAAGCTCCCCAAGGCCCCGGATAACCGGCGTTCACCAAGCCGCCAGTTTACCAGACGACGCCACCAGTTCCTCCACTTCTTAGGTGAGACATCGTTTTTTGTAGCCTGTCGGCGCCTCCGAAGCGCGGCCATCCGGCGCAGCGCCAGCCCCTCTGTCCTCCGCTTCCTCTGCTTCCTCTGCTGCGCAAACTTCGTCGGCGGCGCAAACCCGCAATCCACAGCCAAACCAACCCTCATTCTTCTCCGCGTTGTCTCCGCGTCTCCGCGTCTCCGCGGTGAAATCTGAACCGCCGCTATGCCGCTTGCCCCCCGCCCTGCCGCTTCCACGAACGGACCGGGTATAATCTCAGCATAAGGGAGGATCTTCGTGGCTAAGGACAAGAGCCCCAAAAAAGAAATCAAGAAGCCCAAGAAGAAGAAGTAGGCAGACCTCAGTCCAGGCGCGGGCGGGACGTTTTTGGGCCGTTCCGTCCGCGGCTGCCAGGAGCCATCATGCGCACAGAGTGGGTAGCAAGAAGAAAGAACGACGGGATTCGCACGCAGATGCACTACGCCCGCCAGGGCGTCGTCACCGAGGAGATGCACTGCGTGGCGCAACGGGAGGGAACGCCTTCGGAGTTGATTCGCTCCGAGGTGGCACGCGGGCGGATGATCGTTCCCGCCAACGTCAATCACGCCAACCTGGAGCCCATGTGCATCGGCGTCGCGTCCCGTTGCAAGATCAACTCCAACATTGGCAATTCCGCCGTCACGTCCAACATCGAGGAAGAGTTGGAGAAGCTGCGCTATTCCGTGAAGTACGGCGCCGACACCGTGATGGATCTCTCCACCGGCGGCGACATCCCCGCCATCCGCCAGGCCATCCTCCGCGATTCGCCCGTGCCCATCGGCACCGTGCCCATTTACGAAGCGCTCTCGCGGGTGCGGCGCGTCGAGGATCTCAGCAAGCAGGTGATGCTGGAGGTGATCGAAGAGCAGGCCGAGCAGGGCGTGGATTACATGACCATCCATGCCGGCGTGCTGGTGCAGCACATCCCGCTCACCACCCGCCGCGTCACCGGCATCGTGAGCCGCGGCGGCTCCATCCTGGCCGAGTGGATGGTCAAGAACCACCGCCAGAATCTGCTCTACGAGTGCTTCGAGGACATCTGCAAGATCTTTCAGAAGCACGACGTGTCCTTCTCCCTGGGCGACGGCCTGCGGCCGGGCAGCCTGGCCGATGCCAGCGACGATGCCCAGTTCGCGGAGCTCGAGACCCTGGGCGAGCTCACCAAAAAGGCCTGGGAATACGACGTTCAGGTGATGATCGAAGGCCCCGGCCACATCCCCATGGACCAGATCGAGATGCAGGTCCGCAAGGAAGAGGAGCTGTGCTACGAGGCGCCGTTCTACACTCTCGGCCCGCTGGTCACCGACATCGCCCCCGGCTACGACCACATCACGTCCGCCATCGGGGCCGCCATGATCGGCTGGTACGGCGCGTCCATGCTCTGCTACGTCACTCCCAAGGAGCACCTGGGACTGCCCAACCGCGAGGACGTGAAGGCCGGCATCATCGCCTATAAGATTGCGGCCCACGCCGCCGACGTCGCCCGCCATCGCCCCGGCGTGCGCGACCGCGACGACGCGCTTTCCCGCGCGCGCTACCGCTTCGACTGGAACCGGCAGTTCGCCCTCTCGCTCGATCCCGAGACCGCGCGCGCCATGCACGACGAGACGCTCCCCGAAGAGGGATTCAAGGACGCGCATTTCTGCTCCATGTGCGGCCCCAAGTTTTGCTCGATGAACATTTCGGCGAAGGTAGAGACCTTCACCGCCGAGGACGCCGCTGCCGTAGCCGGCGAAAGCCTCGTGCGATTGGAGTAGTTTTTGTGGCGCAGACACTCGTGTCTGCCGCGCCGGCGCTCACGCCGGCGCGTGCTTTCGGTCCGGAAACCCCATGTCCTCGCAACCGCCGCGAACCTCGCAAGCCCAATTCGACCGCCAAGCCCCCCACTACAACGCCGAATGGAACGCCTGGAATGAGAAATCGCTCCAGTGGCTCGTCCAGCGCGCCCAGTGCCGGCCCTCGCACTATCTGCTGGATGTCGCCACCGGCACGGGTTTCACGGCCGTCGCCTTCGCGTCGCTGGTGGCGGCCGTGACCGGCGTGGATGTCTCCGAGGGCATGTTGGAGCAGGCGCGCGCCAAGGCGCGGGCGGCCGGCCGGACCAACGTGGTCTTTCAAACCGCGCCCGCGGAAGCGCTTCCCTTCCCCCCGGCGAGCTTCGATCGCGTGGTGAGCCGCGTGGCCCCTCACCATTTCCTCTCCATTCCGAAATTCCTCGCGGAAGCCCATCGCGTGCTGCGTCCCGGCGGGCGGCTGCTTGTTGCGGATACCTGTGTTCTGGAAGGCGCGCCCGAGTTGGACGCCTGGCAGAACCACATTGAGATTCTGCGCGACCCCTCGCACATTCGCAGTTACGCTCCTTCCGAGTGGCGGGCATTTGTCACCGCCGCCGGCTTCGCCTTGGAGGAACTGGATGAAGTGCGCGAGACCGCCGTCATAAGCATGCGGTCGTGGCTCGAAAAAGCCGGCTGCCGCGGCGAAAACGCCTCCGAAGTGCGCCGCCTCTTCCTCGAAGCCCCGCCGGAAGCCGCGCGGATGTTCACCATCGCGCTGCAGCCCGATGGCGACATCGCCTTCCGATACCCCCGCGTCGCCCTCTCCGCCCGCAAACCGGAATAAGTGGAATTGCCGGGAAGGCGCGGACAGACGTTGGGGGTTCAGGCGCGGCGCCTTAGGCATGGATTTCGACGGCGGCGCTGGCCCAAAACACGACGGAATTAACGGGCGCGATCGCGCCCGCGGAACCATTCACAGCGCTTTGAAGTATTTTGCTCCTTCCCCATCAATCACTTCCAGGCAAAGCCCCCTTGACCCGCCCCGCTCGCCAGTTACTCTGGTCCCGGAGGTCTCCCCATGGCAACACAGGCTCAGATCCAAGCCAATCGCCTCAACGCGATGCAATCTACCGGACCAACCTCGGAAGCGGGAAAGGCCGCTTCCCGCTTCAACGCCCTCAAACATGGCATGGATGCCAAGTCTCTCACCATCCCCGGCGAAGATCCCGCCGAACTCGAAGCCCTCACGCTCGACTACCACCGCCGCTTCCGCCCCGACGGCCCCCTGGAAGCGTTCTTCGTCGAAACCATCGTCAAAGCCGATTGGGACCGCCGCCGCTACGCCCGCATCGAAGCGCAATACCTGCGTGTCCAATTCGCGGCTCTCGAAGAGCCCACCGACGTCCCCCTCGGCGTCATATTCGGGAACGACGCCAAGAAAGGCAACGTCCTCCAGAAGCTCTTCCGCCGCCAGTCCGCCGCCGAGCGCAGCTACTTCCGCGCCCTGGCCGAATTGCGCCGCGCCCAGCGCGAGCGCTTGCTGGAAGAGATGGAACAAGCGGAGTCCGAAATGCCTCTCGCCGTCCCCGCCCCGGCCGCCGCGCTCGTCGGCCCCCACGCCGCCAAGCCTTTAGAATCAGCGTCGATTGGGTTCGTTCCGCCAGATTCCCAAGCCCTTAGCGCCGCGGGCCGAAAGCCCCATTTTGCGGCTGGCGACCGTGCCCCGCTGCGGTAGCGGAAACGTCCCGCGAAGGTGCGGACGCCAATCGATGAGGCCTTGCAATACGCAGCCTGAAATCCTGGGCCCCTTTTTGGAGCGGAAGAACGCGAGTTCGGCCCTCATGGCGGACGAATACCGGCGGCCTAAGGGATTCGACAGCGTGGGCCTGGGCGCGCGGGACGTAACAGGCGGGCATCGATCAAACTCCGCGTTCCCGCAAGAGGCTCTGCCGTCCTTCGCGAAAATTCGTCTGACCCCTATTCCGCCTATTCCCGCGATCACCGCTGGCGGTCGGTAGCCACAATCTCCGCGTAGAGCGGCAAGACGGTTCACAGACCCTTGAATCTGCTCCTGGCTCAGGCCCAGCGAGACTGGATACGAGGGTCGCCGGCGTCGTTTGATCCGACGCGCGTGACGGCGGTCATAACCCGGCTTTACCAGCAGTAGTACCGATACGGATCGTCACCCAGGATAAAGTCGTCGCGGTAATCCGCACTG
This sequence comes from Bryobacteraceae bacterium, assembly GCA_050012095.1. Lineage (GTDB taxonomy): Bacteria > Acidobacteriota > Terriglobia > Bryobacterales > Bryobacteraceae > BOG-224. Next base: position 74,163 of record JBEKHV010000010.1, read on the forward strand.
TAGAAATCGCTTGGTTGCTTCACCGGCTCGAACTTCCATGGTTCCGTTGCGGCGCTCGCCGGAATGATCGTAAAGATCAGCTTGTCCGCCGCAAACTGCCCGCCGAGGTTCGCCAGCACCTGGCACAACGCCCGCGTTTGCCGCCACCGCGTGAAGCGGAAATAGGTCTTGTTGTCGGCGTCGAACCGGTTCGGGTCGAGCTGGCAGTACATCAGCACGCCCCTGCCCAGAACCTTTCGCGCCAGCAAGCCGTCCGCGCCGATGTCGCCGCCCGAGGCGACCAACCACGCTTCGGCATCGGTCTTCCAGCGCAGGTCCGACGCGCTCAGGCCGCGCGCCTCCGGCCAGTCGGGGACGTTCGGCGAGCCGTGGAAGCTATCGACCTTCTTTTGCGCGCCGCCCAGCGGCAGGCTTTCCCCGCTGCGCGGCAGAACCAGCGCCTTGCCTCCGCCCTGGACAAAGGCGTTGAGGCTGGAATCGGACGGCCCGCTGCCGCCGCCGACCACCACCACCTCGGCGCCGGCCGGGATCGACGAGGCCTTCTCGTAAACCAATCCCAGCTCGTCCAGCAGCTTGGCGCCGGCGTCGTCCCCGATGTAGACCGTCTTGCTCGCCTTGGACGTGAGTGGCGCCGTCTGGACATAACTCATGATCTGGCCCGCCAACTGCAGTGCCGCCGGGTCCTTGGCGGCGTGATCCTCCAGATCCAGCATGCACCAGACGAGTCGGCCCTTGCCGTAGTCCAACTCCATCAGCGGAGAGTAGGCCAGGTCGAACTCGCTTTCCAGGATCGGCCGCCACGAACCTTTGTGCGGCTTCTCGACCGAGCCGCTGCACACCGCGCCGCGGCTGCCCCAGCGCCAGCCGAAATGGGCCATGGGAGGCTCGTAATTGAAGAAGTAAGGCTTCTCCCACGTGCCGTTCGGATACGGTTCCAGCAGCGTGCTGCTGCCCGCCCAGTCGCTCAAATCCGTAGCGTCGAGCCCTTTCGCCGCGGCATGGGTGTCCGAGACGGGGAAGACACGGCGGGACATGTGGTATGCGACTCTCAGACCGAGCCGGTTGCGCATGAACTCGGGGTCCTGGGCAAACACGATCGCCCGCGCGCCGTTCTGCACGAAGGGCTCGATTTCGCGCAGCAGGTCCGGACGTCCTATCAGCGCCGAGCGTCCGATCGCGATCAGCGGTTCGGCCGTCACTCGGTCCCACTCGTGCACGGTACAGCCCAACCGGCGCAGCAGTTCGGTGGTTTTGCCGGCGGGGTCGTATACGGCGATGGAACCGGTAAGCGGCGCAGGCTGGGCAAAGACGCGGAAGGCGAAGCGATCTTCGTGAGTCGCCTCGCCGATCTTGGAGGACATATCGATCAGCCCATCCGCCTTCGCGCCGGCGATGTGGTCGGGAGCGTCGAACTTGATAGGCGCGAACAGCGTCTGGGCCGGATCTATAGTCCCCTGTTTCCTTCCCGAGCCTACCCGCCGTCCGGAGACCGTCGCTTCCCATTGCACCGAGTACTCCTGAGGGGAGCGGGCGTCGTTCAACAAAGCGATCTGCTTCTCGATGGCCCTGCCGGCGAAAAAGTTGTGGTCCTTGGCGGTGAACGCTTGATCGGGGCCCTCCACGCCCGGGTAGGGCCGCCCGCCGGGACCGCAAATCCACGCCAGCGTCGCTTGGTTGTTCTCAACCAGAGCTTTTCCCGCCGGCATCAGGCGAGCCGCCTGGGGATCCAGCCAGTGGAGGTTGGAGATGGTGGACGTACGGAAATAGTACCCCCGCCGTCCCGGCGTAAACGGAGGCAGATCCACCACCTTGCTGCCGTCCGCGCTGCGCGCCCAGCCGTGGCCGTTCTCCCACGGAAGCAGGCCGCCGGTAATGCCCATGGTGCGCCAGCTTCGCCACGTGTTGCGTATGAACAACTCCTGGACTCGCTGCACGTTCGGGGCGGAAACCTCCGCTTGGGATGAGCCTTCCCAGGTATACGTCTGTCCGCTTTGGAACGTGCTGCGGATCAGCGAGCGGTATTGCGGCGTCTCGTCCGCGTAGACCTGCTTTCCGAAATAGATGGCGCAGAATTCCGCGTCCCACGGCTCAGTGTTCATCGCTTGATGAAAGCCGGTGCGGCCACGGTGATAAGTAGCTCGCAGCGGGCACCCGAACTCCGGGACGAAGAAAGGCATGTCTCCGTATGCCGCCCAGTAGCTCAGCCACTCCTCGCGCTCCTGTAAGGGGATCAGGTCCAGGTATAAGTTGAGCGTGTACACGTCGCCGGCGGGGCCGCAGTCATGGCAGATGACCGGACGCGCGCCGTCCAGTGAGCGCAGGATTTCAATGGCTTCCTGCAGCCTCGGAAAACGGCCGTCCGTCCATGCGCCCAGCTTGTTCCACGCGGCGGCGCGGTTGCCGACGATACGCGGGCCCTTGTCGCCGCCGCCGTAGTTGAAACTGGTGTTCCACATGACGATCGAGGGATGGTTGCGATAGCGCTTGACTTGGGCCTCGGCGACGGCGCGGTATCGCGCGCGGGTTTCCGGATTGCTCCACGTGGCCGCGTACCTTTGGATGTGCTCCAGTACGCCGGTCATGGGCCAGCCCTTGAGATCGGCGCGTCGGTGCCACATGCGCTGGTCGTCCGCCGAGCCGCGGTTGTCGGGTTCGTCCGGCGGGAGTTCCTGAAAGTTGTACCCGGCCCACCGGAACGCGTCAATATAGCCGTCCCTTTCTTCGGCGACGGCGCGGGTCGAGCCTATTATCGGGCGCGTTCGGAGCTCCTTGCCGTTGAGGTAATAGTTGCGGCCCTCGATCCAGAACTCGCGGAAGCCGAACGTCTCCTGCATCTCGTCGTCGAGGCCAGAGCCCTCAACCTTGAGCGCCAGGGTGTAAAGGTTCGGCTGGCCGAGGTCCCATAATCGCGGGTTTGGCCACGCCCAGGACGGGCGCACGATCTGCGTCTCGGCGGCGTGCACGGGCAGGTCCGTCTCGAAGCGGCGCTCCTCGCGCCCTTTCTCATCCAGCATGACAGCCGTGAAATGCACATTGCCGCCTCGGGACACGCCCGCCAGCTCCACCTCGAGGGCGAGCTGTTTCTGCCGCGTCGAGGGCCGGACGTAGATGCTGTCAATGTGAGGACCCGCGGGGCGGCAGTACAGCAAGACGTCGCCAATCAAACCGCGCGCGGCGAGGCTGGGGGTCGGGCCGGCGGCGGCCCCGCCGCGCGTCGCCACCGCCGGCGGCGCGGCAGGGGCGGGCTCGTTGCCCGCCAGCAGGGCCTGGACGGCCGACTCATCCAGCGCCGCCACCACCAACACGCGGAGCGTCGCCTCCTTGCCCGGCGTCACCGCGCGCGTGATATCCACTACGCCCTCGGGCCAGTGCGCCTCCCCGCACTCCCGGTCGTTGACGAACACCCGGGCGTCGGTGCTGAGCCGCTCGAACTGCACGAGCACGGCGCGCCCCGCCCAATCCGCGGGCACGTCGATCGGCCGCTGATACCACATGCGGGCAACCTGGCTGCCATTGAAACCCTGCCACGGACCGCTGGTTCCCGCGGCCACGATCCCCGGCATGCGATTTCCGCCCTCCTGCCAGCCGCCGGGAACGCGGATGTAGCCCCAGTCGGCCGTGGGTTGCACGCGGGCATCGTTCACCGCAGGCATCGCCTGCCAGATTCCGTTCAGGCAGATGGTCGCGCGCCGGCTGGTCACGGCTTCCAGTGGCTCCTTGCCCCATGTCAGCGCCTCGTTGGCGGGCAGCGTCGCCGGCGCCCCCTGTGCCGCCGGCAGGAGACCCCGCGCGCCCGCCAACGCGCCAGCGCCGACTCCGGCATTCAAAAAACCGCGTCGTGAAACCGACATGAGGATATTCACCTCCGTGAGTGACTATACACCCGTTTGCCTGTAGCGGGAGGGCGATGATACAGCGAAACCGGGCAGACCAGGACGTGAGGGACGGGGGGTGTTTGCGGAAGGCATTGAAAAGACGGAGGTTCGCGATTTTGGATTTTGCGGGCAGCGCGAGAGCTCCGTCTTGCAGGGTCGGAAACGGCCCCGGGAAGAAGAATGCATCTCGCCGGACCAAAGGATGGCGCTCGGATTATACTGAATGAGATCTGGAAGTCCAAAACGGAAATCCCGGCTGAATTGCGTGTCATTCCGTCTATGTCGCCCACTGAGTGGAGTCGCGACCTGCGCTTGGCTCTTCGCCTGCTCGCGAAGAATCCCGGCGCCACGGCCCTGGCCGTGGCTTCGATAGCCCTGGGGATCGGTCTAACCACCGGTCTGTTCGCCACCGGCGATGCGGCTCTCTTGCGGCCCTTGCCGGTGGAACGGCCGCAGGATCTGTGGACGGTATCCGCGCGCGGGGACGACGGCAACTATATGCAGTACGGTTGGCCGGACTACCTCGACATGGCCAAGGCGCTGGAGGGACGTGCGCAGCTTGTGGCCACGCAGCGCCGCGGCATTCAGGTGGGTCAAGACGAAGACAGCGAGATGGCGATCGTTCAGCCCGCCTCCCCGAACTATTTTCGAGTGGTGGGAGTGAAGACCCTGTTGGGGCGTGCGTCGCTGGGAGAGTCGGCGGGGCTGCCGGAAACCGTGCTTGGTTACCGGCTGTGGGAAACGCATTTCGCAGGCGACCCGCGCATTGTTGGCAAAACCGTGCTGCTCAACGAAAAGCCGTTCCTGGTGGCGGGTGTGACGCCGAAGGTGTTTCCGGGTCTCCAACGGGGTATTTTAGTGGGCGTCTGGGTAAGCACGGACGCCTGGTTCTCCACGCTGGGGAATCGGAGAGAGGAGCAGTCTCGCGATGGTCAATTCGAGGTGGTCGCGAGATTTCGCGCTCCCCTCACCGCGGCGCGCGCCGCGGCGGAACTGGACGCCGCCATACGCGGTCCGGAAAGGCACAAGCAAGCGCCCTCGGCCGTTTCGGGAACCTGGCTCATGTGCTTCGTGCGCCCGTGGAGGGACGAGCTAATCTTCGGCGGCGGCATGGCGCTCGTGCTGGGGTTGGTTCTGTTCGTAGCTTGCGCCAACGTAGCTCAGCTGCGGCTGGCGCAGGCGGAAGCGCGCCGCAAGGAACTGGGCGTGCGGATCGCCCTGGGCGGAGGCAGGTGGCGAGTGGCGCGCCAACTCCTGGTGGAAACCGCCCTGCTTAGTTTGGCTGGCGCCGGACTGGGACTGTTACTGGCCCAGCTTCTGGTGGAGAAGGTCACGCAGTTCAGCCACGCGGCAAACCCGTTCCTCGATCTCGGCATCCGGCTGGATTACCGCGTCTTGGGATTCTCGGCCGGCGCGTTGCTTCTGGCGGTCTTGGTCGCCGGCTTGGGGCCCGCGCTGCATGTGGCGCGGCTCAACGTTTCCGAGGTCCTGAAGCAGAGTCAAGGCGCGACCACGCGGCGCCGCACCTGGCCGCAAAAGGCGCTCGTCATTTCGCAGATTGCGGTGAGCGTGACGCTATTGGGCGTTTCGGCGCTGTTCCTGACCAGCCTTAACAACGCTACCGGGGTGCGCCCCGGCCTGGATCCGCACAAAAAGGTCCTCGCCTTGTCGGTGATCCCGGCGCTTCACATCCCGCGCTCGGACTGGTGCGAACAAGTGTGTGAGCGGCTGGCCGCGCTGCCCGGCGCGCGCGGCGCAACCTATGCACGCCGCCTTCCCGTGAGCGGTTCGGGCGGCGGGCTCACCGCGCGGGTGGCGATTCCTGGAATGGCGCCCATGGGCGTGCCGCTCAACAATGTGGGCGGCAATTACTTCTCTCTGATGGGCACGCGCGTCGTAGCCGGGCGTAGCATCGATGACCGCGATCAAAAGGGCGCGCCGCTGGTGGTAGTGGTCTCGCAAGCCTTTGCACGCACGGTGTTCCCCGGCCGCGACCCCATCGGCCAATGGCTTTCCATCGACGGCAAACAGCGTCAGGTCGTGGGCATCGCCGCGGATGGCCCGTCCAACCACTTGCACGATCTGCCCGAACCGTTCATCTATCTGCCATACGCCCAGGCATCGTCGGGCGATATCACCTTGATGGTGGAGGCATCCGGCGACCCATTGGCGCTCGATCACGCCGCCCGCGCCGAGATCCGCCACTTCGACCCCGGGTCGCGCGTGTACCTATCGACCACCCTGCGGAAGACCCTGGATGCCGACCTTGCGGGAGACCGCTTCACAGCCAGCGCGAGCAGCGCGTTGGGCTTCAGCGTGGTCCTGATGACGGCGGCCGGGCTGTTCGGCGTGTTGCTGTACGCCGTCAACGGGCGGACGCGCGAGCTTGGACTGCGCGCGGCGCTCGGCGCCCGGCCGCGCCAAATCGAGCGGCTGGTCATGGGCGAGTCCCTGCGCCTGGCCGCCGCGGGTGTGCCCCTCGGGCTCGCCGGCCTCGCGGCGGCGGCTCAAGGCGCGCGCTCCATGCTGCTCGGCGTGACGCCTTTCGATCCGGTCTCGTACGGCTTCAGCGCCGCTGCCGCGGTGGCGCTGGCCCTGGCCGCCGCATGGCTCCCGGCGCGCCGCGCGGCGCGCGTGGATCCCATGGAAGCGTTACGCTCGGAGTGATCTCCACGGTCTGGCGGACGGCGTTCACGGTTATCGCTGAGCATCTCGGAACGGCGCGGAGAGCGCAGCGTTATCCGCCCTGTCTGTAGCCATTCTTGGGCTGAAACGGGCCGGCCTGGCGGGCATTCAGCGCGCCAAACCGCCTCAAGACGTCGAACGTGTAATTCAAAGGTGCTATAGTCGCGCCAGGAGCGTGAGCAACCATGAAGAGACGCAGCTTGATTTCCGTTGCGGCCGTGTCCGCAATGCTCGCCGTTCAGGGAGCTATCTGGCTTCTGTTTCCCGCCGCGAGCGTGTACGGGGCTCCGCCGGCGCAAATCGTGGATCCTTCCAAGCCTCTCGTTTTGGCTAACAGTTTCGTGCAGTTCGAGTTCGAACCGCAGACCAGGGGACTGGTTGCCTTGATCGACCAGCAAAGCCATTTCAACCATATCCAGCCGGCCGAGGGCCGGCCTCCAGAGGCGCCTTCGGCTATCGACAGCATCTTCAACACCAACGATATTCCACCGGCCGGAGCGGATAAGCACCTGCTGTGGGAAGTAGACTTTGCGAAGGGGACGCAAAGGGAGCGCATCACGAACAATTACAGGCCTTGCAGCAGAGCGTACATCGAGCAGCTTGAAGGCGGAGGGCAGCGCGCCGTCATGGAGTGGAACGATATGCGCTGGTGGGCGGAGAACAAGGTGATCTCCGTGCGGGCCACCGTGGAACTGCCGAAGGATTCCGGCGTGGCGCTGTGGCGCATCGCCGTGGATAACGCAAGCGACTATTGGGGCATGTGGAGCGTGACCTATCCGCTGGTCAAGGGGCTCCCCGCTTCGGGGCAGTACGATATTGCGCGGCCGGTGTTCGCCAGCGGCGGCAACCTCCTGAAGAAGTGCACGCAGAATGTGGATGGCCGCTACCCGTCCGGCGATTGGCCCATGCAATTCATGTCGCTGAACCGGGGCCAGGACGCGGTGTATTTCGCCAGCATGGACCCGGACGCGCGGGCCAAGGACTTTGTGGCCCATCCCGGAGAGCGGCTGGCCATGGTGCATTACGTGGACAACATGGGGATCGCGGGTTCCAGTTACCCGGACTACTATCCCGTGGCCCTGGGAGTCTATCGGGGCGGATGGGTCGAAGCCGCCCAACGGTATCGCGAATGGGCGCTCCAACAGAAATGGGTGCGGTTAGGGAAGCTCTCGCAACGCACGGACGTGCCGGACGCGGCGAAGGACATCGCTCTGTGGCTTAGCGGACCCGGGGGCGGCAATGCTCAAGGCTCGGCGCACGAGTTGGATGCGCAGATTCTGGAGGCGCAAAAGCGGATGGGCGTTCCCATAGCGATGCAGTGGCACGGCTGGAACCGCGAGCCATTCGATAACCTGTATCCGCACTACACGCCGCGGGAGGAAACCCCGGCGCGGGTCAAGGAACTGGTGGCCGCCGGGGTCGTAGTCACGCCGTATGTCAATTCGCTAAGTGTGGACATGAACATTCCGGACTACAACCAGTTTGCTCCGCACGCGAATACGGATGTCGGCGGAGGGGTCCGAATGCATCTTTATTCGGGTATGGCCGGCCGGCTGGTCTCCATGTGCCCCGGCCAGGTCTTCTGGCAAAACACCATCGCGGGAATCGTCGACAAACTGGCCGGAGACGTGGGCGTCAACGGGGTGTACCTGGACCAGGTGTCGGCCATGCCGGCCGAACTCTGCTTCCGGAAGGATCACGGGCATCCCGTAGGCGGCGGGAGTTACTGGGCGGATGGGAATCGGGACCTGTTGCGCCTGGTGCGGCTCCAAGCGCGGCGCAACGGCCGCAATCTGGTGATCACATCGGAAGCCGCCGATGAGGTATTCTACGACCTGCTGGACGCCAACCTGATGTGGTTCCCGGCCACGGACCAGGAGATTCCGCTGATGGAGGTGGTCTATTCCGGCTACACGCTATTCTTCGACACTCCGACCGGCCGCGGCAGCGACCGTTTATTCCACTTCGGGCTGGGCCAGGGCCTGATCGACGGACGCCAGAATAGCGGGTCGCTCGATGTCATCCTCCGGCCCGAGAACGCCGCCAGGGCGGCGTATCTGAGGCAGTGCGTGCGGTACCGCGTGGCGACGAAGAAGTATCTGACTTTCGGGCGTCTGCTGGAACCCATCGACCCAGTGAAACCCGTTCCCACTTTCACCGAACAGGGCTTTGGGCAGGGGACGTCGCAGCACGAAGGGACGGTCCCCAGCGCGGAGGGGCGGTTGTGGCAGGCCGAGGATGGCCGTTTGGGAATATTTCTGGTGAATTATACCGATCAGGTTGTGCCGTTCTCGTACCGCATCGACCCGGCGAAGTTCGGGCTGAAAGGCGCCCGTTACAGCCTGGCGGAGATCGGGCCGGACGGCAGCGCTCCCATCGGCGATTCTTCCGGGGTTATCGAACGCACGGAGCAGCTTGGCGCGGGGCGGATTATGGTCATCGAGATCTCGGCCCGGTAGCGCCGCGGGGGCAACGGCTGCAGCCGCCGATTTGGGAGAGCGGAGGGGCGGGCGAAAACTCGTCTGACCCCTATTCCCCCCTTTCAGGCCGCGACCGCGGCCCGGAGGTCCCGCTGCACCACGCAGACTTGTACGCAACTCAGTACTTCGCCGCTGCCGCAGCCGCTTCTAGGCGAGTGTACAATCAATGTGAGGACACCCGGTGTACGTCAACCCGAACCAACCAGCCTCTGCCTTCCCGTTGGTGCCAACTGGCTCCCTCATCAGGACCAATAGCAAGTTCGGACACGAGCTGATTGCCGGGCCGCTCATTGGCAACCAGCAGATTGTTGGACACAAGGAGCCGGGTGCAGGAACTCACGTGGAGTGGATCGACAGCGCAGCGCTGCGTTATCAGTTCACTGAAGTCATGGCGCCCGTGAACGACTACCACGGCGCGGTTTCCTGGTGCAGGCTGGAGCAGCAACTCGGTGAGCCGTGGGCTGCGCTCGACAACTGCCAACATGCCGCGCGCGAAGCCTACTACGGTGTGTCTGATAGTCCGGCTGTGACTACCGTTGTGATTGGAGCCGGGTTGTCTTTCGCCCTTCTTTGGCTTGCAAACCGGCGCGGCTAAGTGCGGGCACGCCCGTCCGCACCCCCTCGTTCTAAGCCGCGCGTTTCACGCCTCTGCTACTTTGACCAGATCAGCGGTCGCTTGTTTGGCAGCGCGGTAGTTCGCGTCGAGGGCCGGAGAGAGTAAGAGGATTGCCGCGATGCGCCGCGCCATCTCGGTGACGTACCGGGCTTCTTCGACGGTTAGAGATCGGCCCAGAAGTCCCTTTTCCCGGTAACTGAGCCATTTCTTGATGACCTGGTAGCCACCGAGGGAGTACCCCCAAACGCGCGGCGGAATGTTGCGCCAGTAGGCCCGCTCGTTCAGCCACACGTCGCAGGTCTGCTCGCCCAGGATGCCGATAGCGCCCTCCGGCATGGCGCCACGCTCGCCAGGGGTCATCGCGCGCACCGTGATTTTACCCTTCGCCGGCATGGTGACGCCGCCCTTCCCGGCGTGGCCCCAGCCCGCCGTGAGTGCCAGGTCGCCGGCATCCGGATCGAGCGTGCCTTCTGCGGCGGTGACGAGCCCGACGGATTTCAGGCCCTTAGCCGCTTTGGGCAGAGCGCCTTCCGGATCAAGGAGCGCGGCGATTTCGCGCCCGAGCGCAGCGGACGCGACCAGCACGCGCTTACTGGCGGGCAGCGGTATCCGCGGCCAATCGTTTCGCAATGCGGAAGAGTTCTCCGCGCTATAAGAAGGTGCGTACAGCACGGCCAGGAGATGGTGGAGAAGATCTGCGGACTCGGCACTCAGGGCGCGAAGGTATTCGGCCGCGCTCGCGCTGACGTTCGGACGCGGTTGATCGGATTCGTGCGCGTTCAGCAGCGAATGTTCCGGCCTGAGGAGCAGCGGAAACATGTTCGCCCCACGCTCGACCATGTGCCGGCAGGAGAGTCTGTGCGAGACGAGCGGAGGATCGAAATCCTTTCGATTCTGCTGGACGGCGCTGAGCCAGATGTTGCCGTCGAACACGTGTGGGAAGTACTCCGCTCGCTTTTCATCCAACAGTTTCGTTTCCGGCTCCCAATAGAGCCAGCGAGTGTCAAAGGGCCGGTAATAGAAAGGGACCACGAATTCAGGTTTGAAGCCCCGCTTCAGGAGGTACTGCCGCGTCTGCCGGGCTGAGAAACGTGCTGCATCCTTCAGCGCCCGAGGGGCTATTTGCGCCATCTCCGCAAACGAGGTCTCGGGATCGAAGTACGCTTCAATTCGAGCAATCAGTTTTTCGCGGTCGATATCGACAACGAAGTCGTCGCGGCATGTTTGTACTCCAGGGAACGACGTAGGAAACACGTCCGGCAACAGCGGCCACGACAGGTACTCGGATCCGACCTGCGACGGCGCAAAGGGAAGGCCTAGAGCCATGGCCGGCCGCACCGTCTCGTATTTGGGCGCGCTCCCACTAATCGCATCCGCCAGGAGCAGGTCGCGCTTCTCCTTCCCCCAGAGCTGGCGGAACCGAACCGACTTCGCGCCTTGGGATGGTGAAGTCCGTGCAAGCAGGGTAACCGCCGTTCCGACTTGGATGCCCTCCCTGTTGAAGTCCGTCGAAAAGATGCTGGGGTCCGGCTTCCCGTCCGGCGTGACCTTTCCGGTCTTGTACTTATCGCCGTTCAGACAGTCGATCCAGATGTGATCGAACACCTCCAAGTACCGCTCCCGCATCCCGGTGAACGACAGGCCATCGAGCCAGGAGTAGTTGGAGATGAAGGAGACGATGCCCTTTCCGGTCTTTTCGACGATGCGCCGGTCCGCCATGCGGAAGAAACGGACGTAGAGATCGTTGAGGCCCTGCCCCTGTGGGGCCGGCGCTTCCTTCGTCGTGCGGTACGCCTCTGTCAAGACCCGCTCTTCGTCCATGTTGGCGATGCCGGCAAAGCTGTTGTAGGGCGGATTGCCGAGGATCACGAGGATGGGCGTTTCTCGCTTCACGTGGTCGGCCGCTTCGCGCTCCTCCTCCATCTCACGAAACACGAGCTGCTTCGGGTGCTTCACCGGCTCCCATCCGGTGAGCGCGTTGGTGAGGAATACGCGGGCGCGCTCCTGCTTGCTTTCCGACAGCGGAGCGCCGAGCGACTGGAGCAAGAGCCCTAACTGGAGGTGAGCGACCACGAACGGCGCGGGCAGGATTTCGAAGCCGAACACACGCTCAAGCGCCGCTTCCTTCAGATCGTGAGCGGCGAGCGCGTCGCCGCCCTTCTCTTTCAGCGTCTCGGCGATTTTGCGCAGCACCTCGACCAGATAGGCGCCGGTCCCGCAGCACGGGTCGAGGATGTAAACGTTCGGATCGGCCAGCCCGTCTTCGACCCCGAGGGTGTTTCGCAGTTCAGCGTCAACGCGGGCGACCATGTACTTGACGACTTCGGTGGGCGTATACCAGACGCCCAGGTCCTTGCGGAGCTCGGGATCGAAGGCTTCCAGGAACGGCTCGTAGAAATACTGGACGGCGTGGCCCTCCTCGAAGTTGGCGAAGAAGGACGCGCGGTCCACGCGGTTCAGCGCCGCGCCGGCCCAATCGAGCACCTCGGGAAGGTTCAGCGTCTCCAACTGGCCGGGCTCCGCTACCTCGTAGAACAACTTGCGCAGGATCGGGACGCGCAGGTAGGTGGCCGACGTGCGCCATTCGAATCGGATCTTCTTGTTGGCGGGCGGGTGCGACTTGCTCCACAGAACCCAGGCCGAAAATATGCCGTAGAACAGCGTTTGGATGAGCGTAGACCGGAAGAAGTGATCGCCACGCGCGCCTTCGAACCGGAGGCCAAGCGCTTCTTCGAGAGCCGCCCGTATGCCGGCCAGCGCCGGCAGCTCGCCGGTCTCGATCCGGAATTTCGCCTCGCGCGCGTAGGACGCCAGGAACCACGCGAGGTCTCTTGGCGTCGCCAGCGATGCCTGGTACAGCATCACGCGCTTCAGGAATTCCTCGAAGCTCTCGCCCTGCTGATCGGCGGCTGCCCGAGGATGCGCGGCCTTGCGCCAGAGGTCCTGCTCGTCGCGCGCCAAGCGATACGTCTCCAGGATCGCGCGATTGCCTTCGGCGTCGGCCCCCACCAGAAGGAAGTCCCGGTAGTTGGTGACGAGAACCTGCCGGTAACGGCTCCAATACTCCTTGACCTGCTTCGATTCCGCGATTTTCCAGGCGTCCGCGCTGGCTGGCTTCGCCTCCATCGCGCCCCGCGCCGGCGTGGCGCCAGCCAGCAGGTCGCTCACGTTGCTCCGGATCTGCTCCTCCGTGAACAGACCGCCGTCCGGAATCCCGCCGCCGGTGTCCTGGAGGTGGACAATACACCGCACCTTGGGCTTGAGTGTCCTCCCGACCTCGTTGAGCAGGTTAGCCAGCGCCGGGTAGTATGAGGTCTCCTTCACGGCTGCGCCCGAGGAGTGGGTAGCCCGGATGTCCTGAAGATAAGTCTCCAGTGGATGCATGATCTGAACTTTGAGTTATACCACCGCGCGGAGTGAACCCGATTTGAGCAGAATCGGACAGCACGGACCGGCCGGATGGGTCAGGCGAAATCCCGGCAAAGTTCACGATATCAGCGCAGCTTCGGGAATTCGGATTTAGGGTTACGCCGGCAACCGCTCTCTTACGTTCGCGGCTTCGGAATCGGGCTCCGCGTTCACCGCGCGGCGGCGCGACGGAACCTTTCGGGGCAGACGCTTGATATTCCCGAAACTCGGAGAGCCATCTGACCAAGCGGCTCTTCGGGGCGATCGTGCGAGGGATCGCGGCAGGGAAACAAACTCAGCGAAAGAGGGCGGGGCCGCTCGGGATGGAAAAAATGAGCAGCGGCTCCAATGGAAGCGGTTGGGTGTACAATCGTTACCGGGGCCGAACCGTGGCTCTTCCAGGGCGCAAAAGCCTGGAAGTGCATCGTTTCAAGCGATCTCTCAGGCGCCTATCCGAGGCCAAAAAGGAAATTCCGGGCTCGCCGAAATCGAATGCGGCAATGGGAGCCAAGAAACTGGGGCGCCGCCGCGCGGCCGAGAGCCAAAGCTCAGGTTCGGGCAGCGGCAGGCCCTCCAGACTGGCGCTGTAGATTGCGCCGGCCGGCTCTGCCGGGCGCGTCCGGTTCTTGGGCGCTGGTACGAATGCAGAAGAGGATCGCGAGTGGGGGCAAGTGGGAGTATACTGATTCGCAGCCGAAAGGCAGAACGGAAATTCCACATGAGTAGCATCGCTAACCGAAGAACCTTCCTGAAATCATCGCTTGTTACCGCGGGGGGCCTTGGCCTTCCGCACTCGACCTGGGCCCAACTCGCAGCTACGAACGGCGCTGCTCCAAATCCGCTGCGGTTGCCCGCGTTAACTAGAGATTCCATGCTCGCCGGCAAGAAGCGGCTGCCGGATTGGATGCGCGTGCCACGGTGGTTTACCCGGGACCCGAACGAGCGCCGCATTGGAAATGCCGGGGACACCCGGCTATTGATCCAGCAAGTGGCTGCCAATGGCGGGGGAGCGGTACGGCTGGGGTGCTTCCAATATGGCGAAGCGTTTTTTCAGAGCGCCGTGGTGCCCCACACGCCGGGCCTGGGAGAGTTGGACTTTTTGCGCGAGGGGGTCGATGAAGGCGCGCGTCTGGGCGTGAAGATCGCGATGTACATGAATCCCAACTGCCTCCATGAAAGGGATCCGCTATATGAGAGTTGCGCCCTGCGCAACGCCGAGGGCGGTATTCCGGATCAAAGGCCCTACGGCGAGGCCGGCATGCGTTTCGCGTGCATCAACAATCCGATTTATCTGAAGTTTCTCCGTGACCTGCTCACGGAGGTTTTCACGAAATATAAGCCGGACGGGCTTTACGTGGACGGCCTGTCGCCACACCTTTGTTTCTGCGAGTACTGCCGCCGGAAGTACCAGGAAATCTTTAGCCAGCCCATGCCGGTAGATAAGTTCAAGACGATGTCACAGGGCATGACAGTCTGGGCTGAACTGGACTCGGACCCTCAGCCGATGGGCAATGCCGACGACCCGGACTGGCAGCGCTTGACCGATATGTTTTATCAATCCGTGGGCGAGGTCACGGGCGTTTTCTCGCAAACCGTCAAAGCCGCCAAACCGGACGCGATGACGATGTTCCACTCCTATCCCAAAGCGAATTCCGAGAAATACTACGACGCGACTCTCACGGAAGTTTTAGGCTCGGGGCGGCCGTGGGTGCATATCGCCTGGCAGACGGGGGAAATGGCCAATTATTCCAATATTTTCGACGTGCCTGCGCTGTTCAATAATTACAACTCGCGCCACAGCACGGCGCACTCGGCGAGTTGGCAGTCGTATCAAATGCTGGCCAACGGCTGTTATCCCAACTACTGGAACACGGCGGGCATGAAGCCGGTCTTCGACTTCATGGGCCGCAACGCCGAGTATCTGGATTTCGATACGGCCTCGCCGGTCAAGTTCCTGGCGCTGGTCCGCGATTATCGCCTTTCGCCCACCCAAAGATCCACGGCGCTTCCGCCGGGCGTCGCCTACAAGCAGGATCGTTTCCTCGCCCCGTATATTGGCGCTTATTCGGCGCTCATGCGCTCCAGCCTGCCGATCTGTACGCTGCACAGGCCGCACTTTGAAGCGTCGTTGCAGGGCTTTCGAACGCTCTGCCTGGCCAACGTCGCGCTGATGTCGGACGCGCAGGTGGCGGCC
This sequence comes from Bryobacteraceae bacterium, assembly GCA_050012095.1. Classification (GTDB taxonomy): domain Bacteria; phylum Acidobacteriota; class Terriglobia; order Bryobacterales; family Bryobacteraceae; genus BOG-224. The sequence goes on from JBEKHV010000010.1 coordinate 89,421, forward strand.
GTCCAGCAGTTCGTCCGGGCCGGCGGCGGTTTGATTGCCACGCACGAAACTTCGCTTTACGACGAAAAGGGCCAGCAGCGGCCCGATTTCGCGCTCGCCAGTTTATTTGGCGTCCACTATGGCCGCGTTCTGCCGGCGGGACCGCGCAAGATTGAGTTCGCAAAAAATAATCCATTGGGCAATGGACTCCAGAACATCGATCACGATGAACCTCACGTGGTGGTCAAGCCCGACGGCGCGTCCGTCGCCGCCTGGCTCACGGCGGACGATGTACCGGCGCAATCCGCGCCGGCGGTCGCGACCCATTCCTTCGGCAAGGGCCGCGTCGTGTATGTGCCCGGCCGGCTGGCCGCCATGCAGTGCGAGACTTTGAATCCGGCCACGGAGCGGCTCTTCGCAACAGCCGTCGGCTGGCTGGCGCACAACCAAGTGCCGGTGCATGTCGAAGCGGCCGGGATTGTCGGCGTCACGCTCTTTCAACAGCCCCAGCGTTATCTGGTTCACCTCCTCAACTACCAGCGTGACACGCTGGACCGCTCGGAAGACTACCAGCCGATTCATAATTTGGCGATTCACGTGCAACTTCCGCCCGGCGCGCATGCGACCAATGCGCGGGCCCTTTGGAGCGACCAACAGTTGTCTCACGAACAGCGCGGGGAGACGGTGTCCGTCCCGCTGCCGGCATTGGACGAATACGAGTTGCTCGCCATCGATTGGCGGAGTTAGTCATGAAAAATTAGCGGGATTGCTCTGCACAAACCATTTTCAAAGTGGTTTGAGCAAGCCTGCCGCCCATCCTGCCCGGCTGCGCGCCGGGTGCCGCCGCGCGGGCCGCGGCGGAGGCGCCGGATTCGCCGGCCATCGAGGCCAAAGCCTACGCCCTGCTCGACAAGCTCACGCTGGAGCAAAAGATCGAGCTGCTGGACGGCGAGGGCCGCAATTGCACGCACTCCATGCCTTCGAAACGCGAAGAGCGCCGCGTTCCCGAGTCTGACGCCTGAAGTATACGCCCACTGCTCCCGCTCGGGACGCAGGCCAAACCTGAGACAATGGGAACACGCAGGACGCTGCCGCTTTTTTCCGGCGACGCGCGGGAAAGTTCCGGACAGGGATCGGGTCCCGGTGGAATCGGCCGGGAGGACAGATCGCGTAGCGTAGGACTCCGCAATGGGCAGACAGGTAGCTGGCGTGGTTTACCTGGCGGCGATGGTAGTCGTCATAGTTGGCGTAGATTTCGCGTTCTTCAGAAACCGGTTTTGGGAACGGCTGGCGGTGAATATTGGCATCGTCCTGGTCTTCGCAGCTTTCTACTTTAGATTCATCAGGCGCCCATGAAGCCGGGATCTCCATTACCGTTCGAGCGCTTTTCCGGGGCGGCCACGCAGTCTTTCGTTGGCTCTGGAGGCGGCTTTTTTGACCGCTCTCCTCGAACGGCCGCCAGGTTGACCTAGGAGTTTGTTGAAAAAGGTCGCCGAGCCTGTCAAATTGCCCGTGTTAGCACGAAGTGCGAACAGAGAATCAACAAGTTACGGCGACTCATATGATTCAAGCGGCGGTGCCGAGAGGTTTTTCAACAAACTCCTAGTCGGGACGCCATTCACGTCTTAGATCCCGGAAAGCGTGGAAACTGTCGATTGTCACTATTGAATCTCGCGTAATATAGCGACAGCGGCGGTTGGCCGGGGCGCCCCCTGGGTCGCGCGCAGGATGTCATCCTGCCCCACAATGGCGAGCCGCCCTATGATGCGGGGCTCAGTAAGTTAGTATCGGGGATCATGAATGAACCGATCATCGTCGTGGCGGGAGCTACCGGCAATCTCGGCGGGCGCATCGCAAGAGCTCTGGTCGAACGCGGGGCCAGCGTAAGGGCGCTGGTTCGCCACGGCGCTGCGCGAGACAGGCTTGAGCGGTTGCAGGAACTCGGCGTTACAATCGCCAGCCCCGACTGGCGCAACGCCTCCGAGGTGACGTCGGCATGCTCGGGCGCGCTCTGCGTGGTGTCCGCGCTGCAGGGATTGCGGGACGCGATCGTGGAAACGCAAACGGTTCTGCTCGACGCTGCGATCCAGGCTGGCGCGCCACGCTTCATTCCGTCCGACTACTCGATCGATTTCACCAAGTTTCCACCCGGAGAGAATCGCAATCTCGATCTGCGCCGAGACTTCCACCAGCGCCTCGATAAGAGTTCGATTTCAGCGACCACGATTTTCAACGGGGCGTTTGCCGATATGCTGACCGGTCAGATGCCGCTCATTCTCTTCAAACTGAAGCGGGTCCTCTATTGGGGCGACGCGGATCAGCGCATGGACTTCACGACGATCGGCGACACGGCCGAATTCACGGCGAGCGCGGCTCTTGATCCGTCCACTCCCCGCTTTCTACGAATTGCCGGCGATCAACTCAGCGCCCGGGAACTGACGGCGGTGGTAAGCGAGGCGACCGGAAAGGAATTCCGCCTGTTCCGCGCCGGGGGCCTGGCCACGCTCGGCTTCCTTATCAAGGTTGCGCGCACGGTCACTCCCGGAGAGAAGGAACTTTACCCGGCATGGCAGGGCATGCAGTACATGCGCAACATGTTCGACGGCCGGGCGAGGTTAGAGCCGCTCGACAACGGTCGCTATCCCGGTATTCGCTGGACGAGCGTGCGGGATGTAATCGCAGCGCGTCAAAGCAGATAGGCTTGCGCGGCGAAAGACCATCGAGAGACAGGTCCGGCGGCGCACGATGGCAGCGTGACGGGCCGGCCAGATGGTTTAGGCGAAATTTCCGCAAGGTTCACGATACCCGCGAAGGTTTCGGGATGCGGCTTCAGAGTTGAGCCGGCAACCGCTGACGTTCGCGGCTCCGAATCGGACTCTGCGTTCACCGCGCGGCGGCGCTACGGAACTCCCCGGCGCAGGGACGGCCGGTTTAGCGCGCGGTCTCCAGCACCAGGACGGATGCGATGCGGCCGGGGGCGGCCGCGGGGAGCGTTACCGTGAGCGGGCCCGTACCGCGCTGCGCCACCTTTAACGGCTTGCGGGCAGCGTCGGCCAGCATGTAGGCCTTGGTCACTTTGATGTTGGGCTTGGAAAGCTCGAAGGACGCGCCCGGCCACTTGAACATGACGATGTAGAGCTTGCCGGGCTTGGTGGTGCACCGCCAGTCCGTGGACACCACGAAGAGAGGGCGGCCGTTCTTGTCCTGGCGCGAGTTGTCTGTTGCGCCGAGTTCCTCGCCGAAAGGCGTACGGCCGGCGCCGTAGACGGCCTCTCCGTTGACCTTCAGCCAGCGCCCCACGGCGCGCAGGTTGTCCTGGCTCGGCTGCGGGATGACGCCTTCGGAGGTCGGACCGACGTTCAGCAGGTAGTTGCCGCCCTTGCTTACAATGTCCACCAGCTTGAAGGCGATGTCCTCCGGGGTTTTCCAGTCGGTGTCGTCCTTCTTGTAACCCCAGGTGTGGTTGATCGTGGCGGGCACTTCAAAATCGCCCTCGACCACGGCGTTGGGGATGGCATTGTCGCCCATGGAGCGGTAGTCGCCCGCGGCGCCCAGCCGGCCGTCGATGAGGGCCGCCGGCTGCATCGTGTGCAGGATGTCGATGAAGCGCTGCCCCCGCTCCTGGTTCATCATTTGCGGGGTGTCGAACCAGATCAGGCACAGGGGGCCGTAGCCGGCGAGCAGTTCCTTGACCTGCGGCTCGGCCTTGCTCCTCAGATACTGATCGAAATCCTTCCGGTCGTTGGGCGGAAAATCCCAGTTGTTGCCGGCGCCGTTGGGCTCGTGCCAATCTTGCGACTGCGAGTAGTAGAACCCGAACTTGATGCCGTGGCGGGCGCAGGCGGCGGCCAACTCCTTCATCGGATCGCGTTTGAAGGGCGTGGCGTCCACGACGTTGTACTGGGAAACCTGGGAGCCGTACATGGCGAAGCCGTCGTGGTGCTTGCTGGTGATGACGATGTACTTCATCCCGGCGTCATCGGCCATCTGGACCCATTCCTCGGCGTTGAATTTCACGGGGTTGAACTGGGTGGCAAGCTGTTCGTACTCTTTGACGGGGATCTTGGCGTAGTTCATGATCCATTCGCCAATTCCGGCGATCGGCTGGCCCTTCCACTCCCCGGCGGGAATGGAGTAGAGGCCCCAGTGGATGAACAGGCCAAACTTGGCTTCCCGAAACCACTTCATGCGGGCGTCCTGAGCGACCGCGGCGGCCGGGTTGGACTGGGCCGCGCCGGCGACGGCGGCGAGCAGAACCGCCACCCCGGCAAAGGCCCGAGATGAGAACTTGAACTTCATCGAATTCCTCCCGGGTGAAACGCGCGAATTGCGCCGACCCTCATGATGGACCAAGAAGACGATAGCACGATGCCGCTTTCTTCCGCCGATAGCCCGGCGGAGCCGGGCCTGCCGGCATCTTCCGGATCGCCTTGCATGACGGAAGGACCCGGCGTTGCGGCCCTCGACAGGGTGCTCCGGAATTGATATTTTTAGGGAGTCGCGGAAACCGCGACCAATGGGACCCAGAAGGAGAAGATTATGACGAATGATTCGGTATCTCGAAGGCTGTTCATGGCAGCCGCAGCCGCTGCTCCGGCGGCGCCCGCGCTGCTGGCCGCGGACACCTCGGACAGAATCAGGATATTCGACCCGCCACCCGCAAGGATCCGGATCTTGTGCACCAGCGTCAGCCCCAGGTCCATCTTCACGCCGGCGGAGGTGGAACAGATCAAGGCCGGGGGCAAGAACAACGTCGAGATCTTCATGCCCGCGAACCGGGACGAACTGAACAAGCTGCTGCCCGAGTGCGACGTCATTTTCGGCCAGCTCAACGCGGCCACGCTGGCGAGGGCGACGAGCTTGAAGTGGGTGCAGAACCTGGAAGCCGGACTGGACCGGGAGATGTTTCCCGAGCTGGTGGCCCATCCGTGCGCGATGACCAACATGGCGCGGGTGTACGCGCCGGCCCTCGGGGAGACGGCCATTGCCATGTTGCTCTCCCTGACGCGCGGGATACAGAGGTACTACGTTCCGCTGTACGACAGGAAGGAGTGGAGGCCCGCGCGGGATTTGGTGGAGATCCAGGGCAAGACCATGGGCATCGTGGCCATGGGCGGCATCGGTGAAGCCGTCGCCAAGATCGCGCACTACGGCTTCGACATGAAAATCCTGGCGGTGGATATCAAGCCCATGGCCAAACCGGTGTTCGTCGACACGCTGCGCGAGCCGGCGTGGCTCATGGAAATGACCCCGCAGGTGGACGTCCTGGTGTGCGCGTGCCCGCTGACGCCGGTGAGCCGGGGGATGATCGGCGATCAGGTGATCCGGGCCATGAAGAAGACGGCGTACTTCATCCTCATGTCCCGCGGACCGCTGGTGGACGAGAACGCGCTCGCCTCCGCCCTGAAGGAAGGCCGGATCGCCGGCGCCGGATCGGACCCCGGGCCCGTCGAGCCGTATCCCCCCACGGGCGTTCTCTGGGGTTGCCCGAACATGATCTTCACGCAACACAGCGGTGGATACGCGCCGGAACGCCAGATCCGTCACATGGGGCTGTTGGCCGAGAACGTCCGCCGTTACGCGCACGGCTTGCCGCTGATGAACGTGGTGGACAAAGAGCGCGGTTACTGATCCGCGAATCGCTACGACGCCATACCTGTATCGCCGGCCACTCGGAAACCAATCCACAGGGCTGGCCGTTTCGGACGCTACCCGCGGAGGGGAGTGGCTCCCCGCGTCTATTCCTTGCCCTGGCCGAAGCTCGGCAGGGGGGCCTCCGGCGTCTCGGCGTTAAACGTCAAGGGGATATCGACGTACGCCGTGTTCGTTTGGTCCTCGTCGGAGAGCAGCATCTTGTAGTGGCCCGGCGGCGCATCGAAGGCTACGTTGCCTTGCAACGACTCGGCCGGCTTGATCTCGCGCAACATGCTGACCCACTGCGGGATGCCATCGCCATTGGGCAGCTCCTGATAGCTCTTGCCGCTGTCGTCCTCGACGCTGATGGCCGGCACGCTCAACTTCTCGTTGCCGCTGTTGGCCGCGCTGAGCCGCACCAGAAAGAAGCGGTTTTGCGGAACTTTGGCGTTCACGCCCTCGCCAATCTGGGTGAGCCATTGCGTTTCGAGTACGGTGTAGATGATGTGGCCGATCTCGACGCGCTGGCCCATCGAGTAGAGATGCAGCTTGGTTTTGCTCTGCGAACAACTGCCCAAACACAGGCAGGCGCAAAGCGCGGTGACCGTGAGCGGCGTGCAAATAAGGCGGCGCATTCTAAGCACATTGTCACCGGTCAATGCGACGGTGTCAATCCGGGGGCGCGCGGCGCCTGCACGCCGCCGGCGGATTGGCGGTTGGCGGCGCGTGAACGGGGTTGGGACTAGAATGAAAGATTCCATGAGATTCATTCCAGGTTCCACAAGCGCGCGCATCGCGTTGGCTGTCGCTTCTGTCCTTCTGGCGGCGGTTCTCGGTTCCCAGCCCGCTCCGCCGGAGCGAGTCGGGCCCCTGCCGGGGGGCGGGTTTCTGCTGAACAGCGGGTGGCGTCTCCAGCCGGCTGGCCGGCAGGTGGGCTTGGATACGTTCCCCATGTCCATGGCGCTCTCGCCCGACGGCAAGTATTTGCTGGTCTTGAACGCGGGATACCGGCCGCCCTCCATTAGCGTCATCGAGGCGGCTTCCGCGCGCGTGGTCGGTTCGGCGCCGGTGGCCGACGCCTGGTTGGGGCTGGCGTTCGCCCCCCAGACGAACCGCGTCTATGTGGGCGGCGGATCGCGGGCCGCCGTGTTCGAGTTCACCCTCGAAAACGGGGCCTTGACGCCCGGCCGCACCTTCACCGTGGTTCCCGCGAACCAGCGCACCGCCAAGGACTTCATCGGCGACGTGGCCTTTTCTCCCGACGGCCGCCTGCTCTACGCCGCCGACCTCTACCGCGACTCGGTAGTGGTAATCAACCCGCAATCGGGCATGGCCATTGCGCGGTATAAGACCGGAAGAAGGCCGTACCGCATCCTGTTCCATCCCGATGGCAAGTCGTTCTTCGTGACGCACTGGGCCGATGGCTCGGTGGGGCACTACGATACCGCCTCGGGCAGCCTGCTGGCTACGGTGCGGCTCGGGGCCCATCCCACGGACATGCTGTGGCGCGAGGGCGGCCCGGCGGAACCCGTGGAAGGCGCGCCGGGCTGGGTGGCGCGGCTGTTCGTGGCGGCGGCCAATACCAACAACGTGTATTCCATCTCGGTCAGCGCGGCCAAGGACCTGAACGTGGCGGAAGCGATCAACGTGGGCATGACGCCCTTCCATCCGTTGGGGATGACTCCCTCCGCACTGGCGCTGAGCGCCGACGGGAAAAGCCTGTTCGTGGCCTGCTCGGACGCCAATGCAGCGGCGGTGGTGGATGTTTCCGAGGATCGCAGCCACGTGCTGGGCTTCATCCCCACGGGCTGGTACCCCACCGCGGTGCGGGCGCTTGCTTCCGGGGGCCTCGTGGCGCTGAACGGCAAAGGCGTCCGATCTTACCCCAATCCCGGCGCGCCTGTCCTCGCGCGCGGTCCTGTAGCGCCTTACCAAGGCCTCCCCGCGGCCCAGTACGTCGCCCGCTTACAGACCGGCACGGTTTCGTGGATCGACCCGTTCGACGCAGACCAGCTCGACGCCTGGACCAAGACGGCGCTGGCGAATTCGCCTTACAACGACGCCCGGCTCGCCGAACCCAGCCCGCTGCCGCCCATCGAGCACGTCGTCTACATCGTCAAGGAAAACCGCACCTACGACCAGGTGCTGGGCGATATGAAGGAGGGTAACGGCGACGCCTCGCTGGTGATGTTCGGCGAAAACGTCACGCCCAACCTCCACAAGCTGGCGCGCCAATTCGCGCTGCTCGACAATTTCTACGTGAACTCGGACGTCAGCGCCGACGGCCATAACTGGTCCACGGCCGCCATTGCCCCGGATTACGTGCAGAAGTTGTGGCCCAATAGCTACGCCGGCCGCCGCAAGACCTACGACTACGAAGAGCAGGACCCGGCTTCGCTGCCTCCCACCGGTTACCTCTGGACCAACGCCTCCGCCGCCGGCGTCTCCGTTCGCAACTTCGGGTACATGGTGGATAACCTCGCCAAGGACAAGGTGACGCGCGGCGGAGAGCAGGTGGCCGGCGTCCGCGATCCCGTTCTGGCGAAAGTCACGAACCGCTTCTATCGCGGGTTCGACCTGGACTATCCGGATGTGGATCGGGTCAAGGTATTTCTGGCCGAGCTGGCGGACGACGAAAAATCCGGCGCGATGCCGCGCTTGATCGTCATGCGCCTGGGCAACGACCACACGTCGGGGACGACGGCCGGCAAAATCGCGCCGCTTTCCGCGGCGGCGGATAACGATTACGCCGTGGGCATGCTCGTAGAGGGCGTTTCCAAGTCGCGCTTCTGGACCAGCACGGCTATCTTCATTCTGGAGGACGACGCGCAGAACGGCCCGGACCACGTGGATTCGCACCGCTCGCCGGCGTTTGTGATTTCGCCGTACGTCCGCCATGGCGTGGTCGATAGCAGCATGTACAACACCGCGTCGTTCCTGCGCACCATGGAATTCCTGCTGGGTCTGCGCCCCATGACGCATTTCGACGCCGGCGCGCGTCCCGTGACGGCGGCGTTTCAGGCCACGCCCGACCCGGCGCCGTACGCCGCCGAGAAGCCGCGCATCAAGCTGGACGAGAGGAACTCGCCCAACGCGCCCCAAGCCGCCGAATCCGGGCGGATGGACTTCGACGAAGCCGATAGGATCGACGACGACGAGCTGAACGACATCCTGTGGCGCGCCATACGCCAGGATCCGCCGCCTCCGCCCGTGAGGAGCTTCTTTGGAAAGTGAAAAAACGCTGTTGGCGGAAAGCGGACAGCGCATAGCGTAATGCCCCAAATCTACGTCTGCTTCCTCTGGCACATGCACCAGCCCTTCTACAAGGACCTCGCGTCGGGCGAGTACAAACTGCCGTGGACCCGCATGCACGCCCTCAAGGACTACTACGGAATGGCGCGCATCCTCGAGGAATTCCCGCAGGTCCGCCAGACGTTCAATCTGGTGCCGTCGCTGACGGCGCAGGTGGCGGAGTACGCCTCCGGCGAGGCGGCCGATCCGTTTCTGCGGCTGGCGCTTAAGCCGGCCGAGGAGCTCAACGGCGAAGACCGCGCGTTTCTGCTGCGCCACTCGTTCTATTCCGATCCGCAGCGCATGATCTACCGCTACCCGCGCTACGGCGAGTTGTTCGACGCCCGGAACAGTCCCCAAACGGTGCGCTTGTTCGGCCCCCAGGACTTCCGCGATCTGCAGATGTGGTCGCAGCTCGCCTGGTTCGACGAGGAGTTTCAAGCGGGGGATCCGGAAGTCCGCGAATGGATCGAGCGCGGCCGCGGCTTTACGCCGGCGGACCAGCGCCGCATGGGGGAAAAACAGCGCGAGATCCTGGCGCGCGTGTTGCCGGAGTACGGCAAGCTGGCCGCCGCCGGGGCCATCGAAATCTCCACCACGCCCTACTACCATCCCATTCTTCCGCTGCTCTGCGATTCGGACATCGCCGGCGTGGCGCACCACGGCGTTCCGCTGCCGCCGCGCTTCCGCTATCCGCGGGACGCGCGGCGGCAGCTCGAGCTGGCCCGGGAAGCCATTGGCCGGCAGTTCGGGGTCGCCCCCACGGGATTGTGGCCTTCGGAAGGCTCCGTCTCCGACGAGGCCTTCGCCCTGGCCGCCGACACGGGTTTCCAATGGGCGGCGACCGACAGCGGCGTGCTGGACCGGACGCTAGGGCGCGCCGTACCCGTGGAGGACCTCTACCGGCCGTATCGCTGGCGGCAGGGCGAGCGCTCCCTGAGCGTGATTTTCCGCGACCATTTTCTGAGCGACCTCATCGGTTTCGTGTACTCGAAGATGGACGCCGCCGGCGCCGCGGAGGATTTCCTGCGCCGCATCCGCGAGAACTGCGCGGGCCTCCTGGCCGGCGGTCGCGACGCCCTGGCGCCCGTCATCCTGGACGGCGAAAACGCGTGGGAATACTACGCCGGGAACGGCCGCCCTTTTCTGCGCGAGTTGTACCGCCGCATCTCCGAGGACGGATCGGTGCGCGCGGTTACGGCGAGCGAGGCCCTGCGGCTGTTCGAGCCGTCGCCGCTCGACCATATCTTCCCGGGCTCGTGGATCGGCGCCAATTTCGACGTGTGGATCGGCGCCGAGGAGGACAACCAGGCCTGGGCGCAACTGCTGCGCGCGCGCCAGACGTTCGACGCCGCCGCGGGCGTGCCCGAAGAGAAGCGCCGCCTGGCCCTGGAAGAGCTGATGATCGCCGAAGGCAGCGACTGGTGCTGGTGGTACGGCCCGGAGCACGATTCGGCCAACCGCGAGGAATTCGACCAGCTCTATCGCAGCCATCTGGCGAACGTCTACCGTTTCCTCGGCCAGGCCCCGCCGGAAGAGCTATCGCGCCCCATCCTGCGGACTGCCGTCCCCGAAACGCAGATCGCGCCGTGCGGGGCCATCGCGCCCACGATCGACGGCCGGGTGACTTCCTATTTCGAATGGATCGGCGCCGGGATCTACCGCGCGGACCAGCGCTCCGGCTCGATGCACGGCAAGAAATTCCTGGTCAACGAGGCGCAGTTCGGCAGCGACGGCGCCCATTTCTACCTCCGCCTCGATTTTCATCCGCGCTACGAACGGGAGCTGGCGGGCATGGAGGCGCGGCTGACCGTGCAATCGCTGGACGGCGCGCGCACCAGCCGCGTAGGGATCGCGTTTTCGGCTGGCGCCGCTGCCGTCACCGAAGCGAGCCTGGCGGCGCCGCCCAGCGCACCTGAAGGTAGCGTGGCGTGCGCCTTCGTCCGCATTCTGGAAGTGCGCCTTGCGCTGGCGGCCGCGGGCATTGCTCCCGGCGACGGCCTGCGTTTCCAGCTATCGCTGTGGCGGGACGGTCTGCCCATGGACGCCATCCCGGGCCGGGACTGGCTCGAAATGCGGACCACGGACCCGGTGGAAATGGCGGGGTAAGCGCCCTCATGTGGGTCTAGCGCCGGGCTCGGTCGAGCGCCCGTTTCACGGCCGGGGTCGGGTTGGTGATTTCGCTAGCGGACCGGACGGTGATGGTGGCGAGCGTCTCGTGCTCCTCGTGGATTCGGGCCCGCAACTCCTCCGCGGGGGTCCTTCCGCTGAGTCCGGAGTAGCCAAAGGAACGAGTCAGTTTTCCGAACAGGAAATTGCCCAGTGGGTACCCGCCGGTCCGTTCCAGGCCTTCAATGTTGTCCTGGCCGCTCTTGAAAAGGTGGACCTGTGCGAAAGACAGCCCCTGGCAGGTGATCTCGTTCAAGCCTTCACCCCCGACCGCCAAGCCGTCTCCCACCTCGCCCACTTGGTGGATCAGACGGTTGATTCCCTCCGACGAGGTCATGTTTTCCACCAAGGCGTTGTCGAGGTTACGGGTGATGAAGGCCACATCCACGAAGACTTCCCGCAGCGACAATTGCCGCGCCGCCTCTCCGATGCGGTCGCACAACGTGGACCGCCACATCGCAAGACCGGGATGAATCTTGACCATCACATTCTTGTCCTGAAATTCGAGACGGCTGGCGTTGGATTCGGGGACGCCGATGGCTTGGCGGTTGACCCAGCTCCACCCCTGCAGCTTCTTGGTCTCGACGTCGCGGTATCCGAAGTCGCGTAAAGCGGTGTAGACGGGATTGTTCGGATCGGTTTCCATCGAATTGCAGTGCGGCATGACGTGGAAGCCCAGCTCGTGCGCCCGGGCGATGAATTTCCGCGCCGCGTCGCTGGGAAGGTAGGTGGGATAGTTTTGGTCGTAGCGGTCCGTGCGCCAGCTAGAGAAATGGATGAGGACCTTACGGGGGTCCGCCCGCCCGGCGATGGCTTCGAGGATGCCGATATCGCCCGGGCACCAGGAGATGGCCATCTCCAGGCCATGGGTCCATTCTTCCCGCCGCCGCTCCTCGCGGCTGAGCCCGAAGGCCTCCCAAAGCCAGGAGCGGTATTGGGCGGCCGGAACTTTCCAGTCGCCGTCGAAGACATTGATGCGCCAGACGAGTCCGCCGGAAGCCAGGTTGTTGTCAATGGGTCCGTAAGCTTCGGTGTGAAAGCCGAGGGCGCGCGCGTCGTCCTTGAGCCCGATCTGGAGGCGCTTGTAGCGATATTCATTGTCCCGGGCGTAGACCCAGCACCCGCCGGGGCGTCCCTGGAGGATCGCGAAACCGGCCGACCAATCCACGGGCCAATCCCAGGTGCTGTTGGCAATCAGCGGATCTTCAAGCTCGAGAGAAACGCCCTGATAGAAAGGGGCGACAAGTTTGAGGCCGGGCTGAAGCCCTTTCATCTGCCAGCGGCAGCTCCGGACGCCCGGACGCGAGGAAAAGGCGGAAGGCTCGATGAGCAGGTCGCCGGATTCCGGGTCCACGGATACGGTCATCACGCCATCGCCATTCCAGTTGTGGAAAATGATGTCGGCGCGGTAGTCGGAGACCTTTCGGACAGTCACCTTCCCAAACCCTTGTTCGCCGACGTCCACCAATTCGTCACCCCGGTAGACGAGTTGCAGGGCATCGGATTTTGCGCGGTCGAATTCCCGGATGAACTCCTCACCCGAACTCTTGCTCTTGAGCGAGGTGAGAAAGCCCTTCTCGATTCTCGCCTGCAAGGTCTTCGTCTCGACGTGAATAACGCCCTGGCCGTCAATAGAGAGCCGCGCCTCGCCATCCGGCGCCGCGGCCGATGCCGCCGCCGGCAGGCTCATGGCGCCCGCCGCCGTTCCGGCGCTTTGCAGGAAACCCCTGCGGGACAATCCGTTGTTCCGATTCATAGTGTTCCTCACTTCCTTTGAACCGATCTGCCCGCCGGGCAGATTGGTTCAGGTTCCTTTCCGCCGCTGTTACCATGGTATTTACCCGACAATGGATGCGCAAAGCATAGATATGAAGCAGACCATCCATCCGCCAGTCGCCGCCCGCAACTTGGCCAAACACATATGAAACCAAAACTGGCTGCCTTCCCCAAGTGCTACATGGACGATCTTTGCGTCAATCGTACGATGACGCTTTTTGAATGGATCGACTTGGCCGCCACGCTCGGCGTCGAGGGGCTCGAATTCTACTCCGGGTTTCTGGAAGACGATCGCGCGTTCCTGAAGAAAGCGAAGGCGGCGCTGGACAAACACGGCCTCGCGATGCCGATGCTCTGCTGCTCACCCGATTTCACGCAGCCCGATCCCGCCCAACTCGAAGCGGAGATCGAACGCGAAAAACGGATGATCGAAATCACCGCGTTTCTCGGCGGGCGGTTTTGCCGCGTGCTTTCGGGCCAGCGGCGGCCCGGGCTGACGCGCGCGGCAGGCGTGACGCAGGTGGTGCGGGCGATCAAAAGCCTTCTGCCCTTCGCGGAAAAGCACGGCGTCGTCCTGACCATGGAGAACCATTACAAAGACAACTACTGGCAGTATCCCGAGTTCGCGCAAAAGATGGATGTCTTCGTCGAGATCGTCGAGCAGATCGACTCGCCCTGGTTCGGCGTCAATTACGACCCCTCGAACACGATTTTGGCCGGCGAGGACCCGCTCGTTCTCCTCGGCCGGGTGAAACACCGCGTCGTCTCGATGCACGCCAGCGACCGCTATCTCATACGCGGCACGATCGAGGACTTGCGAAAAGAAGAAGGCTCCATCGGTTACGCCAGCCGTCTCGCCCATGGCGTCGTGGGGAAAGGGATGAACGACTACGACGCCATTTTCTCCACGCTCCATTCGGTCGGATTCCACTCGTGGATTTCCATTGAAGACGGCATGAACGGCATGGAGGACTTGCGGGAATCGGTCCGTTTTCTGAAAACCAAAATCGGCCTTCACTTTGCCGACTGAAATGCGAGGCCTCGATTCACCCCTGGAAAGGACAGCGCAGTCTGCCAATCATCATGAAAACCATCGTCCAAATCTCACTCGATATCACTTCCATACCTGAAGCGCTCGAAACCGCCCGGCTTGCCATCCGTTGCGGGGTCGATTGGCTCGAAGCGGGAACTCCCTTCATCATCGCCGAAGGCATGAACGGCGTCCGCGCCCTGCGCGCCGAATTCCCGGCCGTCCCCATCGTTGCCGACTTGAAGACCATGGACGGCGGGTGGCTCGAGGCCGAAATGATGGCCAAAGCCGGCGCCACCCATGTCGTCGTCATGGAACGCGCTCACCCCGAAACCATCAAGATGGTCGTCCGCGCGGGCAAGGATCTCGGCGTAAGCGTCATGGGGGACAACCTGGCCGCCGAAGACATGGTCGCGGCGGCGCGCAGGCTGGAACAATTCGGTTGCGACTTCGTCGTCCATCACATCGGCTACGATCAACGCCGCGGCCTGGCCGCTTCCGGAAAGCCTTACCCAAGCCCACTCGATCAATTGCGCGATGTGGTCGCCGCTGTCGGGATACCCGTTCAGGCCGTCGGCGGCCTTTCGGTCGAGCAGGCGGTGCGCACTCCCGAATATGGCGCTCCGCTGGTTGTCCTGGGGGCGCCTCTCACGATCGACGCCGATTCCTTCAAGACCGCCTCCGGGAACCTCGAGGACAAGCTCCGCTTGATCTGCGATCGCGTCCATGCCTATGGCGACATACCCAAGAGTGCAAGCCGGCCTTCCCGCTAAGCGCATTGTCTCGGGGGTTCGGTAACGGATTCGGTTGAACGGCGCTAAGGCGTTACCCTGGTCGGCGGCGGCTGGAGCGTCCGGAATGCGGGAGTAGCGCCGCCGGTCTTCCATGAGAAAGCGGCTCCTGTCAAGCACTAGGTTTTTGGCCGGGCCAGTGAATTAGCCTGATCGCCGACCAACGGGAGGCGCGGTTAGCCTACAAACGT
>JBEKHV010000011.1:0-93808 GCA_050012095.1 Bryobacteraceae bacterium
CCTTTCTCACACGCCAAGCGCCGAGACGAGTCTCGGCGCGGCAGACAAAGTGTCCGCGCTACAAGCCCCGCCCGGCATGCTGTCGGAGACCTTCGTGGCGCGCGCACTCTTGCGTGCCGCGCTGGCACTCATGCCGGCGCTTGCAGCCCTCGATGTTGTGAGAAATCCGGGCTATTTCCGAAGTCCTGCCATTGCGTTCTTGCCATTAATTTTTGCCATTGATTCATGGCACAATAAGGGTAAGGAGCGATAGCCATGAGGAACTTCCACCTGCCGCTTCCGGAGCAAACCTACGCCCGCCTCAGGGCCGAGGCTGAGCGGACGCAGGCGCCCGCGACCGCTCTGGCGCGCGAAGCCGTCGAGTGGTGGCTCCGGCAGCGGCTCAAGAAAGCAAGGCAAGACGCGATCGCTTCCTATGCCAGGGAGACGGCGGGAACGCGCCTCGATCTCGACGCCGATTTGGAGTCGGCCGGGATTGAACACCTGGTGAGCGCAGGCAAGGCGGCCCGATGAAACGAGGCGAAGTGTATTGGGCCGATCTCGTTCCGCGATCGGGATCGGAGCAGACCGGCCGGCGTCCCGTGGTCGTCGTATCTCACGACGGCTTCAACCAAACTCCCGGATGGAGGTCGGTCATTGTGGTTCCGATCTCAACCTCCTCGTCGCAGGGCAAGCGCGGACCCACCGTCATTGAGCTTTCGGGCGGGACTGCCGGTCTGCCGAAGACGAGCTTTGCCGTATGTCATCGGGTGACCACGCTGGACCGCGCCAAGCTGACAAAAAGGGTCGGGAGTCTCCCATCCGATTCTCTTTTCGAGGTTGAGGAAGGGTTGAAGGCCGCGATGGATCTCGATTGACCCTCCCCGTTGGTCGGTAGAGCTGTCAAGAAATGAGGCCCACGGTTTGAGAACTGGAATCCTGGGGGCCCAAAAAACTGGCTCCCCGGCATGGATTCGAACCACGATATAGATAAGCCTAATCAAATCTGCAAGTTGCAGAGCCAAAAAGACGTTAGAATCGGTCAAATCGCAAGTTATGGCCCCACTTGCAAAGTACCTGCATAGTGGAAACCAGGATTCCAGGTTGGAATCCGTGCCCGCGCATTTCGTGCTCCCCCGGCTACGCCACATTAGCCATTCGTCCTGTAGACCATTGCACGCTATTGCACTCCGGGCCACTATCACCGCATGGACCAGCCGGGCCTGCCAAGGGATATCGGGGGTACTTCCGGTTCCAAAAGGCGCACCACAGATGTGATGGCCGCTTTGATTTCGCTTTTTTCCGCAACGATGCTGCGCACCCGTTCACCAATGGCCGCAGCGGACTTGTGGAAGGGTGACGGAATCGTCACTTCCAGAATCCGATTCCCCAAAGTGTCAATCACATCGCGCGTGAACTGTCGGGCGCGCATCTGTTTCCTGGCGATTGGCAGATTCAGGTATGCAAGTAGCACATGCGGGTCCAGCCGGTCCTTCTCTTTGACCCGCAACCGAAACATGCCCCCGCAGAAAAGGGCTGGTACATCGGCGTCAGTCACCAGCGCGGAGGAACCGACCAAATACGTACCATCACGGACCACCAGCACGTCCAGCGGCTTCAGCGCGGCTTTCTTCTCGAATTTGGCAAACACCTGCTGGCTGACCCCTTGTTTGGGTTCCCGCTTCACTTCCCAATCCGCAATGTCCGACGTGCGTATAAACGGTACCGTTCCCGTGCCGTATGCCATCTTGCCAACCTCTACACCCGTTCCCAACGACACCACGCCGTCCTTCACCAGTTGGCCCAGTGTGACCCAAGGCACCCCGCTGTCCGCTTGCGCTTCACGTAACTGCGCTTCCAGGGCCGGATCATAGTATTTCGGAATCAGGACGCGCCCTCGGACGTCCTGACGAACGACCGTGAACCCATGCCGGGCTTCCGCTCTTTCCCGAGTCATGCGCAGGTTAGACTTGGAAACCTTCTTGATTTGGGCACGAATCTGCGTCTGCTGGTCAATGATGGCCTTCACAGCGCATGACACCTTGACGCGCTGCTCTTCCGATTGGGGAAGCGGAACGCGTATCCCAAGATGGCGTTCACCGATCTTGTCAATGATGTCCGCAGAGAACTGGCGCGCCCGCACTTGCCGTTTAACGAACTTAGTCGTCAGCGCGGCCAGCAGCAGATAGGGGTCAACGCCTGACGTGGGATTCACACGCAGCCTGAACACATGATCTTGAAGCAGCAGTTTGGCGTCTTCTTCGTCAACGATTGCCGATGTCCCCACAAGATAGGACCCGTGAGCCACCATGAGCAGATCCAGTGGGCGCACATCCTGCCTGCCCTTCAGTTCTTCGTAAAGCGTTGTTGAAACGCCCTTCTTGTAATCGGGCCGGATTCGCCAGTGCGTCAGATCACTGGTGCGAACGTAAGGCACGTCCCCGGTTCCGTAATGCTCCCGTGGAATCCACGTGCCAAGCTGACTGCCCGAAGCGCCCGGCAACAACACTTCCCCAAGCTCGGGGAGGTTGAATCCCTTGCTGGCCAGCCGCACTGCGATGTCCAATTCCGGGTCATAGTATTTCGGAATCAGGATGCCGTCAACAATGGCCTTGCGATTCAGACTGAATGCCAGATGCGTGACCATGGTTCACTTCCACGTCAGTTGCGACCTCAATTGCTCAGCGATTTTCGGCACATCATCCAATAGGACTTCTTCACCCGTGCTGGTGGTCCGCAGGGTGGGGTTGCCGCGTGAGTCATGACCGCACCAGTCTGCAATCGCCATTTCTATCTTGTCGTTTGCCGCTGGGGGCTTGTTCTCAAGTATCAGCACGCATGTTTTAGCGTGTGTGTATGGCTGAAAGATTTCTTCCGGCAGTGAAATGAAGGCCCGCAGTGCATAACTCTCGTAGAGGTAGTGAACCACGTTTCCGTATACGGGCATGCCGAAGATGCTTTCAGGCAGCACGATGGCCATGCGTCCACCGGGCCGCAAAAGCTGGATGCACCTTTCAATAAACAGAATTTGCGGTGCCTGTTCCTTCCGGTACGTTGCCGTTTCCTGCCAATCTGCATCCGCCTTCCTTTTCGCTAAGGTCCACTTCTTGGCAAGGCGGTATTGGGCCAGTTTGTGGCTTCCGGTCACTTTGATCTTGGACCCGAAAGGCGGATTCGTGACCACCACGTCAAACAGCTTCATTTTCACCTGTGCTTGCGCCTGACCACTCCATGTGTTCGGTTCACCAAGGCTGTCTTCGCAGAAGATGCCCCCACGCCCATCACCGATGATGGCCATGTACGCCTTGGTCACTTTCGCCAAGAAGCCGTCCTTGTCCAAGCCCCGTATGCAGCGCATGGCCACATCGCGTTTCTTACGCTCTAGCTGTGACGCGGACCACTTCTTCTGTTTTGCTTCCGCCTCCAGCTTTGCCCAGATGTGTTCCAACGCGATGATAAGGAACCCGCCGGACCCGCAGGCCGGGTCAACGAGCATTTCGCCAGGGTTGGGGTCCAGCAGCGTAACCATCATGTGGACCACATTGCGGGGTGTAAAGAACTGACCTTCCTCACCCCTAACCGCAGGCCCAATGAACACTTCAAAGGCTTCCCCGATGGCATCACGACTGGCTTTGGTAATCTCGTAATTCTGCAATTCGCCAACGACGTACCGCAGGCTGTCCGGGTCCAGCGATATGGCGTCCGTGGCCACGAAGACATCGGCGTATTCGGCCTTCACCCGGTCAAATAGGTTGGTGATGCGCTCGTGAATTCGCTCAACGTCTTCCGTGACAGCTACCCGAAATTCGGGCAGGTCATCCGGGGCCGTGTCCAGTTCATCGAAAATCTTGCAGAACAAGACATTCATGATTTCTTGCGCCAACGCTTGGTCCCTCGTGATGCCGGTAGTGTTGCCAGCCAGATGGTTACGAATATCGCGAAAGACAGCCTTCAGGTTTGTGGGAACGGTCAACTGGCTACGCTTCAGCGTACCGATGTCCGCAATAGATTGGCCGTACTTCGGTATCGTGGGCAGGACAACCCAGCCAATCGTTCCGTCCTGCAAATACCGCTTCAGCAGGTACAGGTGGTCCTTGCCGTTGAACCACACGCCCATCTGGGCGGATGACATGGTGAGGTATAACTTTAGCTGCTTCTCCCCGTCCTTGCGCGTCTTGCGCTTGCACTCGACCAGCATCAAGGCATCATCTTCACCCTTGCGCTCATGGCTGAAGACCGCAATGTCCACTGGATATCCGCGCGAACGGCCACCGGAAGGGCGTGCGCGGACCCTGAACTGTGGCCGCGTCGTGATGCGTGATTTAGGGTAATTGTAATCGTCAACCAGCCTGCGCGCAAAGACCTGCACGGCTTCCACTTCTTCAGGTGTAGCCTTCATCAACTTGCCGCTGATGAAATCTCGCACGAAGCCTATGGGAAGCGTTGATTCATCTGGCGATTCAGCGGCCAGTGCTGCTTCCACCTCGATAGAGGCAGCCGTTTCAGTTTTTGCGTCAGTTCGTTTCGGCTGTTTATCTTGTTTCGCCATCTCTCGCGTCCTACGGAGCGCCTATCGTCTTTATCGGCAGCGCAAAGAAGGGCCATTAGGCTGCCTATGGCCGAAAGTGGAATCGGTGTTTCACGGAGAAAGGGTCCTCGTCTTTGGGGAGGCCCGGACCATGTCTTGCCGCTGCTCAGCAAAAGTACCACCAGTTGAGGGCATGACTGCGTCTAGGCTTTGAAAGGGAATATCAGGTAACGCTGGGTTGTTTTCTCGCTTGAGGCTGTTCCAGAGGCCGATTGCCACGTCCCTGACAACATACTCAACGTTAGAAGTACGCCGGAACAGCATGTCGAAGACCTGGAGTAAAACTCGCACCTGCTGCGGCACGAACTCCAGAGGATCGGTAACATGCCCCACTAAGAACGGTCCCTGACCAATCTTATCTCCTCGGCGTTTCCGCAGACGCCGGACAAGTGTAAGAGGCAGTCTACGGTCTTCGTGGTAGCCGCCGTGCCAGTGCGTAATGAGGATATCGGGGGTCCCTTTCTTGAGCGCCGACGCCATATGCAGGGAGCTATCGTACACGTGAATCCGCCAGTGGACTTTCACTTCCTGCTGAAGGTGCCACAAAAGTTCTCGGTCAATGGGACGGTCGCTTTGATTCCATCCAACCTCTAGCGCTTGCAGCAGAAAATCTTCCGGTCGCTCCGCCACGAGGTCGCTACAAGAAATCACCGGGCGTCCCTTTCCTCAGAAATTCGTACAGCGATGGCCTCGACTAGGGCATCACTAGCCCGTTCAGCATTTTCACGCAGCCTGCTCTGAAGTTCGGCCAATCGTGCCTCGAACGGCGCTAGGTCGGGGACTAGGTTGTCACCTTTGTGGTGAAATGCTGTCTCTAGCCTAAGGCATTCGTTCTTTAGGCTGTGTGCAATCACTCGGTCTTCTTCGGGCAAGTGAATCTGGTTCTCAGCATACGAAGCAGCAACCCTTTCCGCTAGTGTCTTGATCTCACGACTCAGCAGATTTCCGTCGAACGCTCCAGGATCAAGCAGTACCCCCTTGATCTTATCCCTCAATAGCTGGACGCTCTGTAGGATACCCTTGAACGCCTGGAGTTGGCGTTCCTGGCCGTCAATGCGCATCTTCAAGTAGGTTTTCAAGTACTCCGAATGCTCGGTCTTCTGTTTTTCGAGTTGCAGTTTCAGGGTTTCGAGCGTACGTGCCTGCTTTCGCTGCCCGAATAGCTGAATGAGAGCGACACCCAGAGCAACGCCAGCGGCAATGAACGCTGCAATTATCGGGGGGTCTGCGAATCGCATAACGCAAGGAAGTTTAGCACGTGGCAACAGGGACGGCACTCGATTTGCGCTCTGGATCGACCCGCGTCGCTAGACAGAAGCAAAAAGTCGAGCGGAGATGGTGGGTTCAGGTGGTTTGGCAATTGGGGCCTACAGTGCCCCGCTCTCAGGCGCGGTGGGTTGCAGGATGCGGGGAATACCAGGGACGGACGGGACGTTGCCGAACGTGGCTTGAGTGTGGCTCCCCGGCATGGATTCGAACCACGATTCACGGCTCCAAAGGCCGCTGCCCTACTATCAGACGGCCGGGGCAGAGGATCGCTGCTTCGACCAGCGTAGTCTTGCCGGCGCATCGCGCGCAACGCTCGCGCAGGCCAAACGCCCAGCCCCGCAAATCTCGGCGCTTCCTGGAGCCGGCGCCCTACCGGATCTCCAGAATGTCCTTCTCTTTCGCGCCTGCCGCCTGATCGATCTTGAGCATGTAGGCGTCGGTGAGCTTCTGAATCTCCTCGTGGGCCCGCTTCTCTTCGTCTTCCGTCACCTTCTTGTCCTTCAGAAGTTTCTTCACCGCCTCGTTGCCGTCGCGGCGGATGTTGCGGACCGCCACGCGGTGGTGCTCGGCGACGCCGTGCAGCCGCTTCACCAGCTCCTTGCGGCGCTCCTCGGTCAGCGGCGGGATCGGCAGCCGGATGATCTTGCCGTCGTTGGATGGATTCAGCCCCAGGTCCGAAACCCGGATGGCCCTCTCGATGGGGCCGATCTGCGACACGTCCCACGGCTGGATGGTGATCAGCGACGGCTCGGGAACGTGCAGGTTGGCGACCTGGTTCAGGGGCGTCGGCGAACCGTAATAATCCACCCGGATGTGATCCAAAACTCCCAGGTTGGCGCGTCCCGTGCGGATGGAGGCCATCTCGTGCTGCAAGTCCGACAGGGCCTTCTCCATCCGCGCCTTCTGGTTCGCTTCGACTTCCTTCACCGAGTTGAGCGTGGCGCCGGCTGGCGCCGCCGATGGTTCCGTTTTCATAGGCAGTCTCTCCGAAACGCGGCTCTCGGGCGCCGGGCGGTCAATGGATCAACGAACCGACCGGCTCGCCTTTCGTCATACGCATTATATTGCCAGTCGTGTTCAGATTGAACACGACGATGGGCAGTTTGTTGTCGCGGCACATGGCGACGGCGGAGGCGTCCATCACGCCCAGGTTCTGGGCGAGCACCTCCAGGTAGCTGATCTCCGGATAGCGCACGGCGTCCGGGAACTTCTGCGGGTCCTTGTCGTACACGCCATCGACGCGCGTGGCCTTGGCGATCACGTCGGCCTTGATTTCCAGGGCGCGCAGCGTGGCCGCCGTGTCGGTGGAGAAGTACGGATTGGAAGTGCCGGCGGCGAAGATCGCGATCCGGCCCTTTTCCAGGTGGCGGATGGCGCGGCGGCGAATATACGGCTCGGCCACCTGACGCATTTCAATCGCGCTCATGACGCGCGTGGGAACGCCCATCTGTTCCAGGGCGTCGGAGAGCGCCAGGGAGTTGATCACCGTGGCCAGCATGCCCATCTGGTCGGCCGTGACGCGGTCCATGCGCTGGGCCGCGGCGGCCACGCCGCGAAAAATGTTGCCGCCGCCCACCACCACGCCCATTTCGACGCCCGCGGCCCTCACGTCCGCAACCTCGCCGGCAAGCTGCTTGACGCGCTCGGGGCTGATGCCGAACGCCGCTCCGCCGGCCAAAGCTTCCCCGCTCAACTTCAACAGGATGCGCTTGTAGCCGCTCATCTGCCGTTAGGCGGCGGGATTGCCGCCGCTTGCCTCGGGGGCCGGCGCGTCGCCGACTTTGTAGCGGATGAAACGCGCGATGGCGATATTCTCCCCCAGTTTGGCGATCTTCGTCTTGACCAACTGCTCCACCGTCAGCGTGGCCTCCTTGACGAAGGGCTGGTCGAGCAGGCAGACTTCCTCGTAAAACTTGGCGAGCCGGCCCTCGACGATCCGGTCCAGCGCCTTATCGGGCTTGCCTTCGGCCTTGGCCCGGTCGCGCGCGATTTCCTTCTCGGTCTCCACAACGCGGGCCGGCACGTCCTCGCGGCGCAGGTAGCGCGGGTCGGTGGCGGCGATGTGCATCGCGACGTCGTGTACGAGCCCCTTGAAATCGTCCGTACGGGCCACGAAATCGGACTCGCAGTTGACCTCCACCATCACGCCGATCTGGCCGCCCGCGTGGAGATAGTGGCCGATCAGGCCCTGGCTGGTGGCGCGGCCCGCTTTCTTGCCGGCCGTGGCGATGCCCCGCTTGCGCAGGACCACTTCCGCTTCGGCCATTTCGCCTTGGGCCTCCACCAGGGCCATCTTGCATTCCATCATGCCCGCGCCGGTGCGCTCGCGGAGCTGTTTCACTAGGGTTGCCGTGATTTCCATGATTCGTTAACGTCCGTCTCAGTTGTTTCCGAGCCAGGGACTAATGGCCGCTGTTCTCGGTGACCGCGGGCTCGGCGGCGGGTTCGCCAGTCTCGGAGACGGGCCCCTTCCGCGGCTGCGGCGCGGCGGCCGGCTCGCTTTCCAAGCTCAAGGTCTCGCCCATGATCTTCTCGGCGTACTTGGGGTCCACGTATTCCGTGTAGGCCAGCATGCCTTCCTCGGACGGGGCTTCGTCCAGGACAATCTTATCGGCCGTAAAATCCTGTTCCGTGGCCAGGGCGCGGCCCTCCACCACGGCGTCGGCGATCTTGCTGGCGAAGAGGCGAATGGCCCGCAGCGCATCGTCGTTGCCGGGGATCACGTAGTCCACTTCGTCCGGGTCGCAATTGGTATCCACGATGGCGACCACCGGGATGCCCAGCCTGCGCGCTTCCTTCACCGCAATGGCTTCCTTGTTGGAATCGATGACGAACAGCACGTCGGGCAGCCCCGGCATGTCCTTGATGCCGGCCAGGTTCTGCTCCAGGTGCTTGCGCTCGCGCTCCAGCCGGATGATTTCCTTTTTCGGCCTGCCGGCGTAGCCGCCATCGACGGAGGCCATGGCCTCCAGTTCCTTGTAGCGCTTGATGGATTTCTGCACCGTGGCCATGTTGGTGAGCAGTCCGCCCAGCCAGCGCTGGTTCACGTAGAACATCTGGCAGCGCACAGCCTCCTCGGCGACCGCTTCCTGGGCCTGCCGTTTGGTGCCGACGAACAGGACGTTCTTGCCGGAGGCGGCCATTTCGCCGACGAAGCGCGCCGCGTCCTTGAACATCTTCAGGGTCTTCTGCAGGTCGATGATGTAGATTCCGTTGCGTTCGCCGAAGATATATTCTTTCATCTTCGGATTCCAGCGCCTGGTCTGGTGCCCGAAATGAACGCCTGCTTCGAGCAATTCCTTCATCGATATAGCCGGCAAACGACCTCCTTTAATCGGTTATCGGGGGACAAGGCCCCCGGTGACGGTTTGCTTCCGCCGTTCCACCAGCCGCGCGGTCCAAAGCGGGATTTGCGCGGCGGAAATGGGACGGAAGCCTGCTTGCGAGAAGCGGAGTCCGGACATACCCGTCCCCGCGCATCGAGTGGAACCCGGAAGAACCGACCAAGATGCCATGCTATCTTCCAGGCTTCACAAAAACCTTACCGTTTCGAGAACTGGAACCGCTTGCGCGCGCCCTTTTGGCCGTACTTCTTTCTTTCGTGGGCGCGCGGATCGCGGGTCAGATATCCCAGCTTCTTCAGCCGGGGACGCAGTTCCGCATTGAATTCCACCAAGGCCCGGGCCACGCCGAGACGCACCGCGCCCGCCTGGCCGGTCGTGCCGCCGCCATCGGTGAGTATCAAGATGTCGAATTTGTCGGCGGCCTCGGCGGCTGCCAGCGGCTGCCGCACCAGCGCGCGCGTACTTTCCGTGGGAAAGTAATTCTCAAACGGGCGCGCATTCACCGTGATTTCGCCCTTGCCGGGCCGCAGAAACACTCGAGCCACCGATTTCTTTCGGCGGCCGGTACCTAAATATTGAATGATCGTCGCTGCCACTAATTGCCCTTCCCGCTAGTGATGGCCAACGCGACCGGCTTCTGGGCCGCGTGCGGATGCCGGTCACCCGCGTAGACCTTTAGTTTTCGGTACATCTGCTTGCCGAGCTTGGACTTGGGAAGCATGCCGAAGATGGCGTCCTCCACGATGCGGATGGGCCTTTCAGAGCGCACCCGGCGGAGGGGCTTTTCCACCAACCCGCCGGGATACCCGGTGAAGTGGCGGTACACCTTCTTCTCTTCCTTCCCGCCGGTGAGCAGGACCTTGTCGGCGTTGATGACGATCACGGGATCGCCGCAATCCAGGAACGGGGTGTAGGAGGTCTTCGTCTTGCCCATCAACACCATCGCCGCACGGCTCGCCAGCTTGCCCAGGACCACGCCCTGAGCGTCGATAACGCGCCATTTGCGGGGTATGCCGTTCCCAGAGGGAAACTCGGTTGTCATTGACACACTACTCCACTCTTTGACCTGCAAAACATTTAGCGTACCGGCTGCGGGGGGCGATTGTCAAATGCGGGTGACAAGCCGCCGGCCCCGGTTGAAGCTCGATTCGGGTCGGCGCCGGGGCCTTTCAACGAATCAGCCGCACGCGCAGCGGCGCCCCTGCCACGGTGCGTCCCTCCAACTTTTTCCACAGCCGCTCCGCCGTCACCGCGGTCGCGCCGGCGCGGGCCGCGACTGTGAGGCAGAGGCAGTCGCGAACCTGCGCGACTACGCGGCGTGTCCGCGCGTTCGTCCCTTCAGGAGTTCTTCCGCGCGACGCCAATCGGCTTCGGGCGATCCGACGGGGCAGCCCCTCTCCAGCCAAAACAAGTGAGCCAGCGCGGCCGTACTGCGGGGGTCGGCAACGAGAACGGCTTTCTCCTCCTGCGCACGATCCAACAGGTTCCGCAAGCGATTCAACTCCGCTTCCAGCCGCCCGCGTTGTTCCGCGCCAATGCCACGGACGGCGGGCAGCAGCCGGGCCGCTTCGGCGAGCGCGCGCCCGGCGGCGTTCTTGGAGCGTTGGCCCGCAGACCCTTGTGCGGCCTTCAGACCGGCCTCCAGACGGCGATTGATGAGTGCGACAAGCTGACGATCCGTGGCGGCTCGTATTTGTTCGAGCCTTCCGGGATCCAAACTAGGACACATGAACCCTCCCCTATGCTTATGATTCGATGAAACGCGTATACCCGATAGACGTGCGGGGCCGCAAACTGTTCGTCAAGATTTCACTTGGACCGGAGGCCGACCGTCAGGATCGTCACAAAATCGGCGAAGACACTGCTCTTCTCCCGGCGAGATGAGGATCGGACGTGGAGGGTTGGTTGCGGGGGTGGGATTTGAACCCACGACCTTTGGGTTATGAGCCCAACGAGCTACCAGACTGCTCCACCCCGCATCCATATCCTAACGCAGGTGCGTCCGGGGCGCAAGACTTCGCCGGCCCGGACGCTGGCATTGCTCCGCGCGCTATGCGAAAATCAAGCGCCTAGGAGGTCGCAATGCCTTTTCGCCGCCGCGATATGTTGAAGACCGTAGGGGCCGCCGGGCTCCTGCAGCTCGCCCTGCCTCGCGAGCAGAAAGCGCAAGCGCAGGCCGAGCGCGCCACGCGGGGGATGCCCGCTCCGCACATCAAGGACGTCAGCGTCATCGAATGCGAGCCGTCCGGGGTGCGGCTCACGGTGGTGAAGATAACCACCGATCAGGACGGCCTCTACGGGTACGGCTGCGCCACGTTCACGCAGCGCGCCGACTTGGTGCGGCCGGCCGTCGAGAAGTATCTCAAGCCGTTCCTCATGAATAAGACCACGGACCGCATCGAGGACATCTGGCAGGCCTGTTACGACAGCTCGTACTGGAAGAACGGGCCGGTGCTGAACAATGCCATCAGCGGCGTCGATCAGGCCCTGTGGGACATCAAGGGCCGGCAGGCGGGCATGCCCGTGTATCAGCTCGTGGGCGGGAAGTGCCGCGAGGCCGCGGACTGTTACGGGCACGCCGAGGGCGCCGACTTTCCGAACGTGGTCGAAGCAGCGAAGCGCTTCATCGCGCAGGGCTTTCGCACCGTCCGCGTGCAGATCGGCGTGCCCGGCATGGCGGGCTACGGGGGGGGCGGAGCGCAAAACGCGCGCGTGGCGGGGCTCCACGAAGGGGCCGTCTTCGAACCCGCCGCGTACCTGCGCCGCGCGGTCAAGATGCTGGAAATCTGCCGGACGGAGTTGGGCGACGAAATCGAATTGCTCCACGACGTGCACGAGCGGATTTCCCCCAACCAGGCCGTCCAGTTTTGCAAGGACGTGGAGAAGTTCAAGCTCTTCTTCGTGGAAGACCCGCTTTCGCCGGAGGACATTTCCTACTTCCGGCAGATCCGCCAGCAGTGCGCCACTCCCGTGGCCATGGGCGAGCTTTTCAATAGCCCGCACGAATGGCGGCCGTTGATGCAGGAACACCTCATCGATTACATCCGCGTGCACGTTTCGCAGGCCGGCGGCTTCACGCCGGCGCGCAAGATCGCGATCCTGGGCGAGCTGAACGGCGTCAAGACGGCCTGGCACGGCCCGGGCGACGTCTCGCCCATCGGGCACATGGCCAACGTGACGCTCGACGTGGTGAGCTACAACTTCGGAATCCAGGAGTACTCGCCGTTTAACGACCGCACCCAGGAGATTTTCTCGGGATGCCCGGTCCTGAAGGACGGCTATCTCTGGGTAAGCGAGAAACCCGGCTGGGGAATCGAAATCGACGAGAAGGCGGCCGCCAAAGCGCCGTTCACGCCGGGCCGGGGCAATCTCAACGGCGGATGGGGCGAGGTTCGCAGACGGGACGGCACGATTATCAAACAGTAACGCGCCGGATGGGGCGGGCAACGGGGTTATACTTGTGACTCCGTGGATTTCCTTGCCGTCCCACCCATACCGGCGCGGATTCTGTTGCTGGCGCTGGTCCTAGCCGCGGCCGTCTACGATGTGCGCTATCGGCGCATTCCCAACTGGCTGAGCATCGGCGGAGCCTTGCTGGCCATTGCGCTGAACACGTATTTGGGGGCGCCGGATTTCGGGTTGTGGTTCGCGCTGAAGGGCCTGGCCCTGGGCTTCGGCATCTACTTGGTCCTCTACGCGCTGCGCGCCATGGGCGCCGGCGACGTGAAACTGATGGGGGCCGTCGGCGCCGTAGTCGGCTGGCACGATTGGATCGGAGTGTTCCTGCTGACCGCCCTGATTGGCGGGCTGGCGGCCATCATCCTGGCGCTCGTTCGCAAACGTCTGGGGGAGACATTTTGGAACCTCGGCTTTATCCTGAGCGAGCTGAAGAGCGGCCGCCCGGCCTACCTGGGGAAGGAAGAACTGGACGTGAAAAGCCCCAAGGCCCTCGGCCTGCCGCACGGGGCGATCATCGCCGTCGCCGCTATCGTCTTCCTTGGCTTGGCCGCCCAGGCTTCTAAGTAGTGGCGGACGGGAGATTCAGCATGGCCGGCGCTTTGCTACACTTTAATCAACGTTGATCAAGCAAGGAGTTTCAACCTGAAAACCGCACCCACAACTTCGGTCAATCGCATTCCCATCACGAAAGCCCGCATCAACCTGGGCCAATTGGCCAAGCGCGCTCATCTCAATAACGAGTACTTCATCCTGGAGAAGGACGGTATTCCCGTGATCGGCATCATGGACGCCGATGAAATGGAAGACTACCTGGAACTCCGCGACCCGCGGGTCACGTCCCAGATCCTCCAGAGCAATAGGGACATCCGAGCGGGACGCACCCGGCCTGCCGGCGAGCTGCTGCACGAGTTGGCGACGATTCCCGCTAGACCCTCGCGCCGCCGCTCCAAATGACCGCTGAGTTTCTTGTCCTCACGACCAGCCGTTTTGACCGCGAGTTGAAGAGTCTGGCGGCGCGCCACGCGGAGTTGTCTGAGCGCTACCGCGCCGTCGTCGCCATCCTGAGGACCGATCCTTTTAACCGCAACCGCCGCTATCCCATCAAAAAACTCCACGGCGTCACGAACACTGGCGGTCAATATCGCGTCCGGTCGGGCCGTTTTCGGTTTCGTTACGACGTCGAAGGTCAAATCGTCTACCTGAAGGCTTGTTCGTTGCGGCGAGAGGACACGTATTGATGCCCCTATCATTTCGCGACTGGAAAGTCTCTCGAACGAGTTAGATTACCTCCAGGATCAGGCACTTCAGGTAGAGCGTTTCCGGGACGGTGAGGAGGATGGGATGGTCCTGGCTCTGCGCGCGGCGCTCCAGCACCCGCAGCGTCCGGTCGGCGTCGAGCGATGCCTCGGCTACCACTTCGAGCAGCATGGCCTCGCTCATGTGGTGCGAGCAGGAGCAGGTTACCAGGATGCCGCCGGGGCCAAGCAGCCGCAGCGCGCGCAGGTTGATTTCCTTGTAGCCGGCGGCCGCGGATTCCAGGTTCCGGCGGGACTTGGCGAAGGCCGGCGGGTCGAGTACCACCATGGAGAACTGTTGACGGGCGGAGGAGTATCCCGCCAGCCGGTCGAAAACATCGGCCTCCTGAAAATCGATGTTCCCGATCCCGTTGGCTTCGGCGTTGGCGCGCGCCGTGGCCAGCGCGGCTGCCGAGCTATCCACCGCCTCCACGGATTCCGAGCGGCCGGCGAGGTGGAGGGCGAAGCCGCCGGTCGAAGTGAAACAGTCCAGCGCCTTTCCGCCGCGGGCATACCGCGCGGCCGCGCGGTAGTTCTCGCGCTGATCCAGGAAAATGCCGGTCTTCTGGCCGCGCAGCAGGTCCGCTCGCATAGCAAACCCGTTCATGTGCACGACCACCGATTCGGGCGCTTCGCCCGTGAGCGCCGCGCATACCAGCGGCAACCGCTCTTTGGCGCGCACCGGCGCGTCATTGCGCGCCACGATGCCGCGCGGGTGGAAGATCTCTTCCAGGCAGGAGACGATGGCGGCCTGGGCGGAATCCATTCCCTGGTCGAGCGTCTGTACGACCAGGTAGTCGCCGTAGCGGTCCACGATCAGGGCGGGGAGCAGATCGGCCTCACCGTGCGCCACGCGGTACGCGTCGCTCTCCCGTACCACGGCGCGCCGGTGCTCCTCCGCGGCGCGCAAGCGGCGCAGGAAGAAATCGCGGCCGATCTCCTCGACGCGAGGGGACAACATGCGGAGGGTAATCTCGGAGGCGGAGCTGTAGTGCGCCGTACCTAGCGGGCGGCCGCGGGAATCGACGACCTTCACCGCCTCGCCGGGTTGCGCGGCGGCGCGATCCGCAACGTCGCTCGCGAAGATCCAGGGATGGCCGGAAGCAATGCGATCGGCGGCCTTGCGGGTGACGCGGACCTCGTTCATGGCAGCTCAAGAAACCAACGAAGAAGAAGGCGCGCTCCGCGCGCGTGGCAAGCCGGGAGGCATGCCCCACTCATCGCATGGCCTGCAAGCGGGCGATACGGTCTTCGGTGGAAGGGTGCGTCGAAAACAGGCGCATCATGCTCTGGCCGGTGAACGGCTGGATGATGAACATGTGGGCGGTGGCGGGCGAAGCGTCCATGGGGATGCGCTTCGACCAGCCCTCGAGATCCTTCAACCCGTCGATCAGCGGATAAGGCGATCCCACATATTTCGCCGACGCGGCGTCGGCATCGTACTCGCGCGAGCGCGAGATGGCCATCTGGATGAGCAGGGCCGCGATGGGCGCCAGAATCATCATGAAGATGGCGGCGATGCCGCCTCCGCGGTTGTCGTCGTCGCGGCTGCCGCCGAACCAGAACGCCATGCGGGCCAGAAAGGTGATGGCGGCCGCAAGCGTGGCCGCCACCGAGCTGGTCAGAATGTCGCGGTGCAGCACATGGCCCAACTCGTGCGCCACCACGCCTTCGATCTCGCTATCGTTCATAAGCTGGAGAATG
Source organism: Bryobacteraceae bacterium (assembly GCA_050012095.1). Classification (GTDB taxonomy): domain Bacteria; phylum Acidobacteriota; class Terriglobia; order Bryobacterales; family Bryobacteraceae; genus BOG-224. The sequence continues at coordinate 15,639 of JBEKHV010000011.1, forward strand.
CCCGCGGTGAACGCCACCGAAGCGTGTTTCGGGTTGCGCCCCGTGGCGAAGGCGTTGGGCGACGGATCGGCGATGAGGTACAGCTTGGGCATGGGCAGGCCCATGCGCTGGCACAGGTTGCGCACGATGGGCGCGACGCGCCGGTACGCGTCCGGGTTTTCGGTCTCGGTCACCGGCTGCGCCGAGTACATCGAGAGGGCGATCTTGTCGGAGAAGAAGTAGCTGGCGAAGTTCATGGCCGCCGCGATGCCGAGGCCGTAGATCAGTCCCTGGCGCCCGCCCAGCGCCTCCCCTCCGACCAGCAGGATCGCGCTCAGCAGGCCGAGTAAAAGGGCGGTCTTTAGAGTGTTCATGAGAACCGTTTACCGTTTACCGTTTACCGTTTTCCGTTCACCGTTTACCGCTGCTCGTCGTGTGCGTGGCGGTTAACGGTTAACGGTCGACGGACAACGCTTTTCCGTCAACGGTCAACGCTTTTCCACCTTTCGTGAACTCCAATTCGGCGGCGCCATCTTTGACGTCGGCGACTACCGTGTCCCCATCGGCGAAATCGCCGCCGATCAGTTTGAGCGCCAGCGGGTCCTGGATCAGCCGCTGGATGGCGCGCTTCATGGGACGCGCCCCGTATTGCGGATCGTAGCCTTCGGAAATGATCCGTTCCTTGGCGGCGGGCGTCACCTCCAGCTTGATGCGGCGGTCTTTCAACAGCGAGCCGACGTCGCGCAACTGGATATCGACAATCTCGCCCAGGCGCTCGCGCGTCAAGGTATTAAATACGATGATATCGTCAACGCGGTTCAGGAACTCCGGCCGGAAGGCGCCGCGCAGGGCGTCCAGCAGGTCTTTGCGGGTCTCCTCGGTGCGCTTGTCCCGGGCGTGCACGGAAAACCCGATGGCGTTCTTGTCCACCACCCGGTTGCCCACGTTGGAAGTCATGACGATCACCGTGTTCTTGAAACTGACCGTGCGGCCCTGGCCGTCCGTAAGCCTGCCGTCGTCCAGAATCTGGAGCAACATATTGAAAACGTCCGGGTGGGCCTTCTCGATTTCGTCGAACAGGACCACGGAGTAGGGACGGCGGCGCACCTGCTCGGTGAGCTGGCCGCCCTCCTCGAAGCCCACGTAACCGGGCGGCGAGCCGATCATGCGCGACACCGCGTGCTTTTCCATGTACTCGGACATATCCACGCGGATCATGGCCCGCTCGTCGTCGAACAGGTACTGGGCCAGCGCGCGGACCAGCTCGGTCTTGCCCACGCCGGTGGGTCCCAGGAAGATGAAGCTGCCGATGGGGCGGCGGGGGTCGCTCAACCCGGCGCGGTTGCGCAGGATGGCGTTGGAAACCAGGCGCACGGCTTCGTCCTGCCCCACCACGCGATCCTTCAGGCGAGTGGGCATTTCGACGAGCTTCTGGATCTCGCCCTCCATCATGCGGGCCACCGGAATGCCGGTGGTTTTGGCGACGAGGCGGGCGATATCGTCTTCGCCAATCTCCTCTTTCAGCAGGGCGTCGCCTTTCATGGCTTCGCGCTCCCGCTCGGCGGTCTGAATGTTCTTCTCGATGTCGGAGAGCAGGCCGTAGCGCAACTGCGCGGCCTTCTCCCAATCGCCGGCGCGGCTGGCTTTTTCCTCCTCCTGCCGCAGCGCGTCCTGCTCTTCCTTGAGTTGCCGCACGCGCTGAATGACGCCCTTCTCGCGGTCCCATCGCTCTTTCAGGACGGCCGCCTGCCCGCGCGACCGCTCCAACTCGTCCTCGATTTGGCGCAGACGCTCGCGCGAGCCGGGGCTGTTCTCCTTGCCGAGGGCCTGGCGCTCGATCTCCAGGTGCGAAATGCGCCGGATCAGATCGTCGAGCTCGATCGGCATGGAGCCAATTTGCAAGCGTAAAGCGGAACCGGCTTCGTCGATCAGGTCGATGGTCTTGTCGGGGAGGAAGCGGTCGGCGATGTAGCGGTGGGAGAGCACGGCGGCGGCGATAATGGCCGAGTCCTTGATGCGCACGCCGTGGTGGATCTCGAATTTCTCCTTGAGACCGCGCAGAATGGCGACGGCGTCGTCGACGGAAGGCTCGCCCACCATGACGGTCTGGAAGCGGCGGGCCAAGGCGGCGTCCTTCTCCACGTGTCTCTTATATTCCCTGATGGTAGTGGCACCGATGCAGCGCAGATCGCCGCGCGCCAGCGCGGGCTTGAGCAGGTTGGCGGCATCGATGGCGCCTTCGGCCGAGCCCGCCCCCACCAGCGTGTGCAATTCGTCGATGAAGCACAGGATTTCGCCGTTGGAATCGATGATCTCCTTGACCACGGCCTTGAGACGGTCCTCGAATTCGCCGCGAAACTTGGCGCCGGCAATCATGGAGCCGAGATCGATGGCCACCAGGCGCTTGTTCTTGAGCTGGTCGGGCACGTCGCCGCGCACGATGCGCTGCGCGAGACCCTCCACGATGGCCGTCTTGCCCACGCCGGGTTCGCCAATGAGCACCGGGTTGTTCTTGGTGCGGCGGCTGAGCACCTGCATGACGCGGCGGATCTCGTCTTCGCGGCCGATGACGGGATCGAGCTTGCCCTGGCGGGCGGACTCCGTGAGGTCGTGCGCGTAGCGCTCGATGGCCTGGTACTTGGATTCGGGATTCTGATCGGTGACCCTCTGGCCGCCGCGCACGGAGACCAGGGCCTTGAGGATGGCGTCGTGCGTGGCGCCGGCGCGGTCGAGCAGTTGGCCGGCGGCATCGCCGCGCTGCTCCGCCATCGCCAGCAGGATGTGCTCGGTGGAGACAAATTCGTCCTTGAAGTGGCCGGCTTCGTCGAAGGCCCCCTCCAGCACCTGGTTCAAGGGCGGCGAGAGGTACATGCCAGGCTGCGCGCCGGACGTCTTGGGCAGGTTGCCGGCCAGCCGCCGCGCCTCCGTCAGAATGGCGTCGGGATGCGCGCCGCACTTTTCCAGGACGGGCCGGACGATACCCTCCTTTTCCTCCACCAGGGCGATGAGCAGGTGCAGAGGGGAAATCACCTGGCACTGGTTCTTCTCCGCAATCGCCTGCGACTCCTGGAGGGCTTCCTGGGCTTTCTGTGTCAGTCTGTCCAAGCGGAACATGGTCTACCCCTATAATAAGTCGGGCGGGCCGAAGCCCGCCCTTCCCGAACCGGTTTGCTTTGTTGAAAGCTGAAGGCTGCCCGCCGACAGCTTACGCTTTCACTTCGATTTTGACTTGGCGCGGCTTGGCGGCTTCCGTCTTGGGAAGCGTCACGCTCAGCACGCCGTTCTTGAACTCCGCGCCGATCTTCTCGGTGTCGAAAGCGTTCGGTACCGCGAAGCTCCGCGTGAAGCTGCCGTAGCTTCGCTCGATGCGGTGGTACCCCTTGCCAGCGTCCTGTTTCTCGAACTTGCGCTCGCCGGAGATGGTGAGCGTCTGGTTCTCCACGCGGACGTCAATGTCCTTCAGGTCCACATCCGGCAGGTCGGCCTTGAGGACCAGCTCGTTTTCGGTTTCGTAGATATCCACCGAGGGCGTCCAGGGCCGATTGGTCGAGGGCTCGGTAAGCATCCGTGTGAAAGCGTCCTCGTAAAGGCGCAGGTTGGCTAATGGATCGAAATGGGTCAGAGACATGGGTTAAAGCTCCTTATCGTTTGTTGTGTGAGGCCTTCGCATGCCTCATATTGTTACGATCATAAAATATTAGTTTACATTTGTCAAGTAAATTTAGTTATATAATGTGTGCAGCATTTTGACGCAGATGTTTCGTAGTTCGGGAAGCGCTCCCAAGAGAATTACCAAACAAAGCCATTTAACGTAGCAACTATAACAAAATAAAGCTACTTGCTTCATTTGGCTCGAACCCATCTCTAACCGCGGCTTCCAGCCCCGGCCAAGCCTCGGCTTACGAACTTGTGCCAGCGCCAACACAGGGAGGCTAAACCACGTCCGCGGGTTGGCAGGATAGAGGGTACCGTGCGGTTATCCTTCCAACTTGAGATATAGCACGGGGAGGGGGTTGGGTCTGGAATGCGATAAGGTAAGTGGTTTAAAATGAGCAAATTATTATTTGGTTGGGCGGTGAATCCACCACCTGTCAAAAATGCCGGCGGCCATGCGGCGGAGGAAGGATTGACGAGGCAACTCTAATATCAGACGCTGGCAACCGCTCCCTTACGGCCGCGGCTCGGTGTCGGGGTCGAAGCGGTAGCCGATGTCTCGGATGGTTTGGATGTAGCGCGGGTTGTGAGGGTGGGGTTCGATCTTGGTGCGGAGGGTGGCGACGCAGCGGTCGATGCTGCGCGGGGTCACGAAAACCGAGGCGCCCCAGACGGCGTCCAGCACGTCGTTGCGCGCCAGAGCGCAGCCGCTCCGCGAAACAAAGTACGCCAGCAGCTTGAACTCCTTGGCCGTCAACTCGATCTCCGCGCCGCCGCGGAACAGCTTGCGCGCGGCGAGGTCCAAGTCGAAGGGGCCAAAGCGGTACGTGGAAGCCAGTTTCGATTGGCTTCTCCTCAGAAACGCATTGACGCGCGCGGCGAGTTCCTTCAGGCGGAAGGGCTTGACGATGTAGTCGTCGGCGCCGAGGTTGAGACCGAGAACGATGTCTTCTTCCTGGCCCTTGGCGGTGAGCATCAGAATCGGCATGTCGAGGCCGCGCTGGCGCACGGCGCGGCAAATCTCGTAGCCGTTGACGCGCGGCAGCATGATATCCAGAAGGATCAGGTCGGGTTTGCGATCGAGCGCCTGGGCCAGGCCGGTCTCGCCGTTGGACGCCGCGATCACCTCGAAGCCTCTCGCCGCAAATGCATCTTTGAGGCCGCGCAGCATGGCAGGCTCGTCTTCGACGATCAGGATGCGCGCGGCGCTCACGCGTTGACCTCTTCGGAAATGGGGATCAGGATGCGGAAGGCGCTGCCTTCGCCCGGCTTGCTTTCCACGAGCACGGACCCGCCATGCGCCTTCACAATGTACTCCACAATGCTCAGCCCCAGGCCGCAGCCGCCGGTTTCGCGCGCGAGCCGCCGGTCCGCCTGGTAGAAACGGCGGAAGATGCGCTCGCGGTCGCGCGGAGCGATGCCGATGCCGTTATCCCGTACGGCGAAAACCACGTTGCCGTCCTCGCGATACGCTTCCACGCGGATGCGCCGGTTCCGGGGCGTGTACTTGTACGCGTTGTCGAGCAGGTTCAGCAGAGCCGAGACGAGCGCGTCTTTATCGGCGCGCATGGCGGGCAGCTCCGGGGGAACATCGACTTCCAGCGTGCAGGCGGGTGGCCGGAGGCGTTCACCCATGGCATCGATGGCGGCGCGGACCACATCGCCGGGATTCGTGCCGGCGAGGTCGAAGCGCAGGCGGTGGCGTTCGATGCGGGAGAACGTCAGGAAGTTATCGATGAGCCGGCTGAGCCGCCGGTTTTCGCCGCCAATCAATTCCAGGTACTCGCGCGTCTTCCCCGGATCGAGTTCTTTGTCTTCGAGCAGCCCATCCACCAGCACATGCATGGAGGAGAGTGGCGTCTTGAGTTCGTGCGAGACGGCGGCCACCATGTCGGTCTTCAGGCGCGCCAGGCGCCACTGGCGGCGGAACGCCTGCGCGGCAATCAGGCCCGCGACGGCGATGGCCGCAACAGCGAGGAAGCCGGCCCACAGATAAGCAGTCCTGCGGCGGCGGGCGGCTTCGTCGGAGACGCTGGAATCGGTGAGGGTATAAGAGAGTTGCCAGCCGGGCAGCGCGGCCCCGGCGCTGATCGCCTCTTCGCCGCCCGCGCCGCCGGGCGGAATGGCAGCGAACGTGACGCCCCGCGACGTGTGGCCGTTCAGGAGGGTGGACATCGCCTGGAGCACGGTCTCGTTGCGGTACAGGGCGATGGCGCGGCCGTTGGAAGCCGTGAGCTTCCAGAGGATGGGAGGGCGTCCCGCGGACTCTTGGACAGGCGGCCCCGCGCGCGTCCCGGCCTGCTCCACTACGCCCGGGTCTCCAGGAGTAGAGGTCCCAACCTCCAGAAACCCGGCGGCGAGGGCTTCGGCGTCGCGCGTCGGGAAGACCGCTTGGCCGGGGACGGCGGCGCGCAGCTCATCCATCAGAAACAGGCGTTGGGCGGATGGCATCGCGACGCGATAATCGTTCAAAAGGGCGGCCAGGCGGCGGACCATGGGGACGAATCGCGCGTCGGAGGGCTTCATCAACCGCACCGCGAACAGGTATTCATCGGCGGCGATCAGGCGGTCTTGGAGGTCCAAGCCGCGGGCCGCGGGGCCGGCGGTAAAGCGCTGCTCAATCGTCCCTATGGCCGCCCCGGGCTGGCCGCTTCGAACCAGGCAGCGGACCTGGGCCTGCGCGGCGCGCGCGGCGAAGGAGGGGTCGATTTCGGAAGCCGCTATTTTGGCCCAGGCTCCGGCGGCATCGGAAGGCCGCGCGGCTTCGAGCTCCCGGGCGGCCATCCAGTCCGGTTTTCCAGATCCGGTATCGAGCCGCGGGGTGGGCGGAAGCGCGGGGTAGGTGGCCGCGCCTGCGCTGTCGAAAAGAATAACGGAATCCGCGAAGCCAGAGGTAACGGCCCGCGCGAAATCCGTTGGAGTTCCGGCGCCGGAATCCCGGGCCACGGCATCGGCCCTGCCCTTCCAGTAGGATTCCACGCGGTCCCGAAGCAGCCGCAGTTGGCCCCGCCATGCCTCCGTCACGCTCTGGCGCGCCGACTCGGCTTGGCTGCGCGCGGCTTCGTTCATAAACCAGAGCACGCAAGCCGTGGGCGCCAGTATGCCCAACAGAAGACACAGCAGCAGGAGCCAGGTGGTCCGATCCGGGCTCCCGCCGCCGAGTCTGGTACCGAGTCTCACGACGATTTCATCTAGGGAAGCGTTGTGGCGTTGACCAGTATCTGTTCGCTGCCCTGCATATCGTAGATCGCGCTAAACATGCTTCTGCCACCCCACGAGAATTCTACCGTTCTAGCTAGGAACGATGCGCCATGCACGCGCTGCAATGGTCTCAAAAACGGAAGTTGACCTCGATTGCCACCTGAACCGTAACAGGCGCTCCATCCTTCTTGCCGGGCTCAAACCTCCAGGCACCTGCGGCTTCAATGGCTTTTTCATCCAATCCCATTCCCAGGCTCCGAACCACTTGGATGTTGTGAGCCAGACCATCCGGACCAACTTCCACAGACAGAACGACCGTCCCGCTCAGCTTCGCTAGGCGCGCCTCGACGGAGTACTCCGGTTCCTTTTTGTAGAGCACCCTCGGCGCCGTGACGCCATTGCCAACGCGATAAACTCCCGGGGGCAGGGGCAGCCGGAGCGGGCCGCCACCCACGACGGACGAGCCGCCTCCCATTCGCGCCGCTACAGAGGCTATGAGCGCTTTCTGGTCGGCGTAATCCGTAACCAGGGTGCTGAATTCCTGTGAGGCGCCAACGAGGTCGCCCTTTTGCAGCATGGCGCCGACAATCTGCATTTGGGCCTGGCCGGCCAGCGCCCGCTGGTCGCCGGAGGTGGCGATTACCTGGCGGTAGATCTGAATGGCGGCATCGACGTCTCCGGCGGTCTGCTGCGTGTAGATTCCTTTTTGAAGCAGTTCCGCGGCGGTCTGGGCGGGGGCGAGCGTTACGAGGAGCGCGGCCAGCGCCGCAGCCGCGGCGAGCTTGGTGAACATGAGCGAGTTCTCCTTTCCCGGCGGCCCCGTTTGGACCCCCGGCTGAGAACAGAGTACAAGCCCGATGTTACCGAATTGTTACCCGAATGTCCCTTTTTCCGACTATCGTCTGGAATTTCCCTTTTGGGACTTTCCGGTCCCATTCAGTATCGGCCGAACCGCCGTCGTTTTGCCCTGCGTCTTCGGTCCCGGAAGGCGGCGCGGTCACCGTGCCTTGCAGAGTCCAAGACCAGGAAATTCTATCTTTTCAGTGCATTCCACAAACACTTCTCCTACCCTCACGCCCGGGTCACCCTGATTTGGCTGTGTTCATCGCCTCCCGGAAAATCCCGCCGCTTTAGCATTTCGCTTGAGGTCGTTGGAGTCCAGAGGTAACGTCCAGTTAGCTGTAGTGCAGCAAACAGATTGACAATTATCGAACGCGTCGTGGAGTGGGCGTCCCGCCTGCTATAGGGCTTTCGTGCCGGCATCTAGCGCCGAACGTCGGCACGAATACCGACGTGGCAAGCCAGAGGCTCGCTCCACAGGCGCGCCCGGAAGTTCGGGTGCAAAAAGATAAAGCATAAAGCATGTTACTAACGCCGCAGACCACTAGCGACATTGCCCCTTATGAGGGCCTAAATGACTGATTTGATTGCGGTTCCAAAGACCACCGAAGGGCAAAAACTGAAGGCGCTTGCGCCGGACAGCGTCTTGCCAGCCGGCTTCAATGGGGCCGCGACCGTACGGTCGCGGAAATAGCGTACCACCTATCTTATATAAGTTGGCGCCGATCATGTGCCCGGATTCGTAGCAGCCCATCGAGATGCGGTTCGCGCGGGGACATCTCCCCAAATGAGCGTGGCGGGTCCAGACGCGGCGGGTCTGCGCGTGGCGGGTCAGGCCGGCCCTGTGTTACAGGATATACCGGCTCAAATCCTGGTCCTTCACGATATCCGCGAGCTGCTTGCGCACATAGAGGGCGTCCACCTTCACGGTCTTCTTCTTGAGGTCGGGACCTTCGAAGGAAACCTCCTCCAGCAGCTTCTCCATGATGGTGTGCAGGCGGCGCGCGCCGATGTTTTCGGAACTCTCGTTCACCTGGGCCGCGAACTTGGCCACTTCCGCCAGCGCGTCGTCGGTCAGAATCAGTTTGATGCCTTCGGTTTCCAGCAGCGCCGTGTACTGCTTGGCCAGCGCGTTCTTCGGCTCCTTGAGGATGCGGATGAAATCGTCCACCGTGAGCGACTTCAGCTCCACGCGGATGGGGAAGCGCCCTTGCAGCTCGGGAATCATGTCGCTCGGCTTGGAGACATGGAAGGCGCCGGCGGCGATGAAGAGGATGTGGTCCGTGCGCACGAAGCCGTGGCGCGTGTTCACGGTGGTGCCTTCGACGATGGGCAGAATGTCGCGCTGCACGCCCTCGCGGCTCACGTCCGGGCCGTGCCCCGTTTCGCGCCCCGCGATCTTGTCGATCTCGTCGAGGAAGATGATACCGCTGGTTTCCACGCGCTCCAGGGCGGCGCGCGTCACCTGGTCCATGTCGATGAGTTTCTGCTCCTCTTCCTGCACCAGGTAATCCAGGCCCTCGGCCACGCGCATCTTGCGGCGGCGCGTCTTCTGGCCGAAAAAGCTGGGCAGCATGTCCTTGAGGTTGATGCCCATTTCCTCGATGCCGGCGTTGGTGGTGATCTCGAACGTGGGGGCGCGGTCCTTCACTTCGATTTCCACCATGCGCTCGTCCAGCTTGCCGTCGCGCAGCCGCTCGCGGAGCTTTTCGCGCGTGCGCTCGACGCTCTCGCTTGGCTCCGGCTGGGGTGGCATCAGCAGGTCCAGCAGGCGGTCCTCCGCGTTCGTCTCGGCGCGGTCCGCCACTTCGTCGAGCCGCTCCTCGCGCACCATGTCGATGGCAATGTCCACCAAGTCGCGGATCATCGACTCCACGTCGCGGCCCACGTAGCCCACTTCGGTGAACTTGCTGGCTTCCACCTTGAGGAACGGCGAATTGGCGAGCCGGGCCAGCCGGCGCGCCAGCTCAGTCTTGCCCACGCCGGTGGGGCCGATCATGAGGATGTTCTTGGGAATCACCTCTTCGGCCATCTCGGGGGCGAGTTTCTGCCGCCGGATGCGATTGCGCAAGGCGATGGCCACGGCGCGCTTGGCGTCCGCCTGCCCGATCACGTGCTTGTCGAGCTCGCGTACGATTTCCCTGGGGGTCAACTCGTCCAGCAGCGGCTCTTCGTCGGCCGACTGGGCGGGCAGATAGATGACCATTACTCCAGCTCCTCGTACGTGACGTTCTCGTTGGTGTACACGCAGATCCGGCCCGCGATGGCCATGGCCTCCTCGGCGATGCGCCGGGCGGAGAGCGTGGTGTTGCGCATCAGCGCGGTGGCGGCCGCCATGGCGAAAGGCCCGCCGGAGCCGATGGCCGCCACGCCCTCGTCCGGCTCGATCACATCCCCGTTGCCGCTCACCAGGTAGGTGTTTTTCGCGTCCGCCACCAGCAGCAGCGCCTCCAGGTGGCGCAGCACGCGGTCCGTGCGCCATTCCTTGGCCAGTTCCACCACCGAGCGCGGCAGGTTACCGTTGAACTGTTCGAGCTTGGATTCGAAGCGCGCAAACAGCGCGAAGGCGTCGGCCGTGGAACCCGCGAAACCGGCCACAATCTTGTCGTTATACAGCCGCCGGAGTTTCTTGGCCGAACTCTTGATCACTTCCTGGCCGAGCGTCACCTGGCCGTCTCCCGCGATCACCACTTTGTCGTCGCGGCGAACGCAAATCACCGTCGTCGACCGTATTTTCTCTCGCATGGTCCGTGTAGCCTATAGTCTAGCAGGCTGCCGAAAAGCCGCCGTTGCGTGGGACAGGCCCTGGCCGCTACCGGAACACAACCCGGTCCCGTCCCCGCGCGACCGAATGTCTCTGAAACGCCGCGCGGGCCTCGGGGAAATCGGCGCGGTAGTGCGCGCCGCGGCTTTCTTCGCGCGCCAGCGCGCAGCGGGCGATCAACAAGGCCACCTGCTGCATATTCCGCGCCTCCGCCGATTCCGGGGTCAGCTCCGCCGGAGCGGGAGCGCTCCGCTCCAGATGGGCGCACGCGGCGCCGAGACCCTCCCGGCCGCGGATGATGCCGCACTGCTCCCAAGCGACGCGCTGGATCTCGCCGTGGGCCAACCCGCCCGGCCATTCCCGGAGAGGCGGCGCGCCGCGCTCGCCCGCGCCGCGGGGCGGACATTCGCGCATGGCCCGGGCCGCGCGGGCGCCGAAAACCAAGCCTTCCAGCAGCGAATTGCTGGCCAGCCGATTGGCCCCGTGCACTCCCGCGCAGGCCGCTTCCCCCGCCGCGAACAGGCGCGGAAGCGTCGAGCGGCCCCACAGGTCCGTCCGCACGCCTCCCATGGCGTAGTGCGCCGCCGGAGCCACCGGGGCGGCCCGGCGCCCGAGGTCGATCCCGCGATCCAAACAGGTGGAGTAGATCCGCGGGAATCGCTCGCGGATGAAGGCCGGACCGCGATGAGACAGATCGAGGTCCACGTGCGAAGCGCCCGTGCGCTGCATCTCGGAAACGATGGCGCGCGCCACCACGTCGCGCGGGGCCAGTTCCTTCAACGGATGGAGGTTCCCCATGAACCGTTCCCCGCGCGCGTTCCGCAGTACGGCGCCCTCCCCGCGCAAGGCTTCCGACAGCAGAAAGCGCGGCGCGCCCTCGAGGTGCAGCGCCGTGGGGTGGAACTGCACAAACTCGATATCGGAGATCTCCGCTCCCGCCCGCCAGGCCAAAGCGATGCCATCGCCGGTGGCGACGTCGGGGTTGGTCGTGTTTAAAAACAGGTTGCCCAGGCCGCCCGTGGCCAGCAGCACCGCGCGGGCATGGATCCGAATCGCCGTGCGCGAGCGCGCGTCGTACAACTCCGCGCCGGCCACGCCATCGCCGAGCAGCAGGTCCGTGCACACCGCGAAACTGCGGAACTCGACGTTGGGAAGCGAGGCCGCTTTGTGGTACAGCGCGCGCGCCATCTCGTGGCCCGTGGAATCCCCATGCGCGTGCAGGATGCGGTTTCGGCTGTGGGCGCCCTCCCGGGTGAACGCCAGCTTGCTGCCGGCGCGGTCGAACTCGGCGCCCCATTCGATCAACTGCTGGATGGCCTCCGGGCCTTCCTCCACGAGGGCGTGGACGGCCGCCTGGTCGCACAAACCGTCGCCGGCCGCCAGCGTGTCCTCTTCGTGCAGGCGGACTTCGTCGTCGTCGCTCAACGCGACGGCTACACCGCCCTGCGCGTATTCGGAGGAAGATTCCTTGAGGCTGTCCTTGGCCACCACGAGCACGCGGCCCGCCTCAGCCAGCTCGATAGCTGCGCGCATCCCGGCGACGCCCGCTCCGATCACCAGAAAATCGGGGTTCATTCCGCTACTGCGATGATAGCAGGGGAGCGCCGCTCTTCCGCGGCCAGCGAACGCGATGCCCTGCCCTGCTTCGATAAGACCAATGAAGCTGCCAGAGGTCTTGCAAGCCCGGAGACGTATGTAGAATTACGAATATAGTCCATCCGGGCGGTTCATCCAAAGCCAGGGGCGCCGGGCTTGGCGACAGGAATCCTACCTCGCGGCCCCGTGAGGCTCGAACGGGCCGAGCTTCTCCATGATCTCCTTGGCCACTGCCGCGGTGTTGGCGTGGATCGTCACGGTGTCTTCCACGTTGCGGGCGTATCCGCCGGCCAGCACGATCGCCACCGGAACCCCGCGCCGGAGCGCCGCCCCGATCACCAGACGGTCGCGTTCCATCAGACCCTCCAGCGTCAGGGCCAACCCGCCCAGTTGATCTTCGTAGTACGGATCGGCCCCGGCCACGTACAGGGCCAGCTCGGGTTTGAACAGGTCCAGCGCCCTGTGGTAGCCGCTCTCCAGGCGGTGGATGTATTCGGAATCTCCCACCCCGTCAGCCAGGTGGATATCGAGACTGGAAGGCGGCTTCTCGCTCGGGTAGTTGTTGAAGTGATGGATCGAGAGCGTGAATACCGAGGGATCGCCCGCGAAGATGGCCGCGGTCCCGTTGCCATGGTGGACGTCGCAATCCACCACCATGGCGCGGCGGATCAAGCCGTCGCGCTGCAGACAGCGGATGGCGACGGCGATGTCGTTGAGGGCGCAGAATCCCTCGCCGTGATCGGGAAAGGCATGGTGGAATCCTCCGCTCACGTTGAATCCCACGCCGGACTCGATGGCCAGCCGGGCGGCCAGGGTCGTGCCTCCCGCCGCCAGCCAGCACGCTTCCACCATCTGCCGCGAATATGGCATCTCCAGCCGCAGGATGTCCTGGTAGGTCAGGAGACCGTGCTTCAGCCTGGCTATCCATTCCGCGTCGTGCGCCAGCAGGAGGTCCTCGTCGGAGGCCGGCCGGGGCGCTACGAAATCTTCGGCCTGGGCGAAATGCGTCCGGAGGAGCCGGTCGTGCAGCCAGCGGTATTTCTTCGACGGGAAAACGTGGTTGCCGAGGTGCAAGTCGTACTGCTCGTGATAGACCAGCCGGAATGGAAGCATGGCGCCGCCCAGGATTCAGTCCCCCAGAAATTTCCCGACAGGCCGCAACTCCTTCACGTTGTCGCACACCGCCTTGATGGCCGCGGTGAGCGGGATGGCCAGCAGCAGGCCGGGCGCATCCCACAGGAAACCCCACAGCATCAGCGAGAACGTCACCACCAGCGGGTTCAGGTGCACGCGCGAACCCACCACTTTCGGGTACAGCAGGTTCAGCGCAATCAGGTGGAGCAGGGCCGTAATCACGACTACCAGCGCGTAGACCGGCGCCTGGTTTACGCCCAGCGCCGCGAACAGCGGGGGAACCAGGGCCAGCGGCAGCCCGACGTATGGTACCAGGCTCAGGAAACCGCTCAGCGGGCCCACCAGCATGGGATACGGCAGGCGGATCAGCCAGAACGCCCCCACGCTGAGAACCGCCAGCATCAAGCCCAGCACGGCATTACCCACCACGAAGGCGCGTACCATGTCCCCGATCCCCTCCAGGCTGCGGGCGGCCACCAGCCGGTCCTCGCCGTGGAAAAGTTGCAGAAAGCTGCGGTTGATGTGGTCCCGCCAGCTCAGCATGAAATACACCAAGAACGGGACAAACGAGGCCAACAGCAGGACCCGGTAGAACGAGCCGAGGCGCGAGTAGATATAATCCCCGATCCGCGGGCCTTCGGCCGGCGCCGGCACGGCGGGGAGCAGGGCCACGGGCGGTTCTCCCTTCTTGCTCTTCTTCCTGGCCTGTTCCGCGCGCAGCCGTTCCTCTTCCTGTTGGCGCCGCGCGGGCAGGATGGCGTGGTAGGTGCGCTGTTCGACGCCCTGGAGCCTTTGCTGCACGCCATCCACCAAGTCGCCGATCCTCTGGCCGTACCGCGGCAGATCGTCGTACAGGCCGGAAAGCTGGGAGTACGCGCCCATGCCGATCACGTACAGCACCAGCAGCGCCAGGGCGCACACCACAAAGCTCGCCACGCTGCGCGGCAGCCGCAGCCGCATCAGCGCCGTCACAAACGGGTCCAGGATGAAGGCGATGATCACCGCCGCTATCCCGGTGATGAAGAACCCGCGTCCGAAATAGAGGATGGCGATGGCCACGCCCAGCGCCAAAATGGACAAGGCCACGCGATGCGTTTCCCGCGCGGCGTTCGTAATGCTGTTGGGAGGCCTGTTAATCGGCGTCACGACGCGAGTTAACCTTGTCTCGACTGTAACATGCCGGGGTCTATAATGAAATTGATTTGACTCTCCTAAAACCCCGAATCCTGGCTCTGGACCTGGGGAAGAAACGCATCGGGTTGGCCATCAGTGATCCCCTGGGCATCACGGCGCAGGGAATGGCGAATCTCAAACGCGTCAACAAGCGCACCGACCTGGCGGCGCTCGAGCGCCTCATCCGCGAGCGGGAAGTCGGCCTCCTCCTGGTGGGGAACCCGTTGAACATGGGCGGCTCGGAAGGCCGCCAGTCCGCCTGGGCGCGCGAGTTCGGCGAAGCCATCGCAAAGCGCGCCAAGGTGCCGGTGGAATACCGGGATGAGCGCCTTACCACGGTCGAAGCGAGCCGCGTGCTGCGCGCGAGCGGCATGGGGATCGAGAAGCGCGCCGCGGCGGTGGACCGTCTTTCGGCGGTCATCCTGCTCCAGGGCTACCTGGATTTCCTTCGCGGCGGCGGCCTGCCCGAGTAAGGCATGCGGCTCCCGAGGCGTACCCGCGTTTTCCTGGCGCTAGCCCTTCTTGCGGGCGGGCTGGCCGTCTTCCGTCTGGACCGCCGCTATCAGGGCTTCCAGGAGGAAGCCTATGTCGATATCCCGCGCGGCGCTTCGACGGCCGCTATCGCCCGCCTGCTGGCCGGGGCGGGAGTGGTCCCGACCCGTTGGGATTTCCTGCTGGCGCGGCTGGCCCTGCGCGGGCGCAAGCTGCAGGCCGGCGAGTATCGCTTCAGGCAGCCGGCCTCGCCGGTCGAGGTCTACGGCCGCATCGCGCGCGGCGACGTTTTCTACTACGAGCTGGTGGTCCCGGAAGGCAGGAACATGTTCGACATCGCGGCGTCGGTGGAGAAGCTGGGCCTGTTTTCCGCCCAGGATTTCCTGGCCGCGGCCCGGGACCCGGCGCTCATCCACGACCTCGATCCGCGCGCTCCCACGCTGGAAGGCTACCTTTTTCCGGGCAGCTACCGGCTCAACCGCCATATTTCGCCCGAACAGCTCTGCCGCCTGATGACCGGCGAGTTTCGGGAGAAGTGGAGCGCGATGGTCGCCGGAGGCGACGTGCACGACGCCGTCACCCTGGCTTCGCTGGTCGAAAAGGAAAGTAAGCTGCCGGGCGAACGCCCGTTGATCGCCGCCGTTTTCCGCAATCGCCTGCGCCTCGGCATGAAGCTCGATTGCGACCCGACCACGATCTACGCCGCGCTGCTTGCCGACCGGTATCGTGGGACCATCTACGAGTCCGACCTGGAGCGGGACAGCCCCTATAATACGTACCGCCGCGCCGGCCCGCCTCCCGGGCCGATCGCCAACCCCGGCCTGGCTGCCATCGACGCCGCGCTGCGCCCCGCCGCATCCAGCGCGCTCTACTTCGTTTTGCGGCCCGACGGTTCGGGCGCGCACGAGTTTTCCGACAACGTGGCCGCTCACCAAGTGGCCGTCGCGAAATACCGCCGTGGGCGCAGCCGGTAAATCCATCAAACGGCGTCTGGGCGAGCGCCTGGCCGAGTTGCGGCCGGCCGCCATCACCGAAGCGGTTTGGAAGGACCTGCGGGCCGCGCTGGCGCCCGTCTCGGAAGGCTATTTGCGCGAGTTGCTGCGCGCCACGGGCCTGGAATTCGATCTGCCCTATGCTGGAATTCGGCAGCACAGCTTGGAAGAACTTGAGGATTCGCTCCGCGGGATGGAGCGCGTCCATGCGGAGGCCCAAGCCAGGGGCGACCGCGAGCGCGCCCGCTACTGCCGCCGCCAGGTGATCGGCGCCAAGGACCGGGCCAAGTACCTCGCGGCGCGCCCGGGAACGAGTCCCGAGAAGAAGGCCCAGAAAGAAGAGATGACCCGCTGGATGCTGGTCTGGCTGGAGGATCCCGGCGTATTTGCCGCATGGGTGGAGGCGAGGAAGCGCGCGTTACAATAAAAGATGGTCTTCAGGCGCCTCACGGCTTTCGTGCTTTTCGGCCTGATGGCGCTGGGGCTGCCCTCCTGCGCCGTCCGCCACCGTGTTTTCTCGCGCCTCGCCGGGCACGCCCCCCAGCCGCTGCTGACGGCCAGCAAGGACGCGCTGGCGGAAGCCGTGGCCCGGACCTACAATGCCGTGCACGACTTCAACGCCACGGTCGATTTGACGCCCGCGCTCGGCAGCGCGGAACAAGGCAAGATTACCGAGTACAAAGACGTCCGCGCTTACATCCTTTTCCGCAAGCCGGCCCGCCTGCGTCTCATTGGGCTTTATCCCGTGGTCCGGAATATGGCGTTCGACATGGCTTCCGACGGCCTCCGCTTCGCGCTCTACATCCCCGCCAAGGGTCGGTTTCTGGTCGGCCAGAACGAAATCGAGCAGCCATCCGCGAACAAGATGGAGAACTTGCGCCCGCAGCATTTTGTGGATGCGCTGCTGGTGCGGCCCATCGAGAACCCCAGCATCGCGATGCTGGAGAACTACACGGACGAAGACAACGCGTTCTACATTCTTCACGAAATCCAGGAGCAAGGCGGCCAACTGCTGCTCCGCCGCACCATCTGGTTCGACCGCCTGAAACTCACCATCGTCCGGCAATTGGCGTTCGACGACCAGGGCAACATCCTGAGCGACGCGCGGTACGATGGGTGGCGCAGTTGGGACAATATTCCGTTTCCCAAGCACATTGTGATCGATCGCCCGCACGACGGGTACAGCGTGGTCGTCGACGTCGTCAAGATGGACATCAACAAGGGCGTGACGGATGATAAATTCGTGTTGAATCAGCCGGAAGGATCCACCCTGCAGGTGATGGGGAAGGCCCCCGCGGCTGCCAGCGCCGCGTCTCCGCCGCGAAAGTAGACGTCCAGACAGTGACCGGAAAACTCGTTCTCGAAAACCTCAAACACAGGCCGATGCGCAGTCTGCTCAGCATCCTGCTCATCGGCGTGCCCGTGACCCTGATCCTCTGCCTGGTAGGGCTGACCCACGGTTTGCAGCAGGATTCGCAGCAACGCTCGCGCGGCATCGGAGCCGACATCATGGTCCGCGGAACCAACGCGGCCAGCTTCATGGGCTTCACGGGCGCGACGCTTAGCGAAAAATACGTCGATTTACTTCAGCGGCAACCGCACGTCAAGCTCGCCATGGGGGTAATCACACACCCCCTTGAACTGCCGTTGACGGCGATGGGGATGGACATGGCGAAGTTTAAAGCCATGAGCGGCGGATTCGTGTGGGTGGCGGGCGGGCCTTTCCAAAAGCCCGACGATATCATCATCGACCGCTACTACGCCGCCCAGCGGAAGGTCGGCGTTGGCGACACTATCACCGTCATGGATAAGAAGTGGCATGTGTGCGGCGTAGTCGAAAGCGGCAAGATGGCGCGCATCGTCGTCCCGGTCGACGTCCTGCAGAACTTGGATAGCGCCAGGGGAAAGTTCAGCCAGATCTATTTGAAGCTGGACGACCCGGCGAACACCGGCGCCGTGATCGCCCAGCTCAAGGAGTTGCTGGGTCCCGACTACCCAGTGTGGTCCATGCAGGAATGGATCTCTCAGATCACCCCGGACCGCATTCCGGGCGTCAGGGAATTCACCATCGTGGTGATGGGGATCGGCGTAGTGATCGGCTTCGCGGTGGTATGCCTCTCCATGTATATGGCCGTCTTACAGCGCACCCGCGAGATTGGCATCCTCAAGTCGCTGGGAGCGTCGAAGGTTTTCATCCTGCGCATTATCCTGACGGAGGCCCTGATCCTCGGAGTGGGCGGAACCGCCTTGGGAATCCTCATGAGTTATGGTGCCCGCGCGCTGATCGTCAAGATCATTCCCGCGTCCCTGCCAATGGTGATTGTGTATGAATGGTGGCCCATTGCGCTGGCGATCACCCTGGTGGCGGCCGGATTCGGCGCGCTGTACCCCGGCGTGTCGGCCGCCCGGCACGATCCCATTGAGGCGCTGGCGTATGAATAACGGCCCCATCATCGAGACCCGCGACCTGCGCAAGGTCTACCAGGTGGGCAAGGTCGACGTGCCGGCCCTGCGCGGCGTGGAGCTGGACGTCGCGGCCGGAGAATTTCTGGCGATCGTCGGGCCGTCCGGCTCCGGGAAATCCACGCTGTTCCACATCATCGGCGGGCTGACGCCGCCGACCTCCGGGGTGGTGCGCGTGGCCGGCCAGGACCTGGCCGCCATGACCGACGCGGGCCGCACCCGCCTCCGCCGGCGCACCGTGGCCTTCGTGTTCCAGAAGTTCAACCTGCTGCCGAACCTCACGGCGCGCGACAACATCGCCGTGGCGCGCTTCATCGGCGGCGCGGACTTCGCGCCCGACCCCGGCTTCGAGGAAACGCTGCGCCTGCTGGATATCGAGGCCCGCCTGGACCACAAGCCCGCAGCCCTTTCCGGCGGCGAGCAGCAGCGTATCGCCATCGCCCGCGGGCTGGTCAACCACCCCGCCATCCTGCTGGCGGACGAGCCGACCGGCAACCTGGACACGGAGAATTCCAAGGCGGTACTCGAAATCCTGCGGGATCTGAACCAGCGGATGGGGCAGACGGTCCTCATGATCACGCACAATCCCGAGGCCGCGGCGTATGCCCACCGCACGGTGCGCATGCGGGACGGAAGGATCGCGGAGACGGGGTAGGCGGGTGCCAAGATTTCACCGCGGAGACGCGGAGACGCGGAGAAAACGCAGAGAAGAATGAGGGTTGGCCCGGGCTGTAGGTTGCGGGGCCGTGCTGTTGGCGCAGTTTGGGCAGCAGAGGAAGCCGAGGTCGGTGGGGCTGGCGCCTCGCGGGCGCTGGACTTGAGGCAGGTAATGACTGACCACAAAAAAGACGATGGTCTGCCCCACCGGGTTACGGCAGCGGTGTCTCGCGGTGCAGGAGGTGCAGGATGTTGCCGTCGCAGTCGGTGAAAAACGCCGTTGTGTTGCCGCCGGACGTCGCCTTTTCGGTCAGGAACGTCACGCCATTGGCCTTCAGCGCGGTGTAGACGGCGTCAAAATCCGTCACCGCGATCGCCAGGTGCCTCAGCCCGGGGTCCTTCATATTCAGCGGAGGCCGCGGGGTCCCGTTGGCCTCGATGATCTCGATCATCGATCCGTTGCCCGCCTTCATGAAGACGGCCTTGCTCTTCGAGGAGGCGTAGTTGACGACGAAGGACAGGCGCTCCACGTACCACTTGGCCAGTTTGTGTGGATCGGGGGACGCGATGGCCGTGTGTTCGATGCCTTGAATCATAGCTGGATTGTAGCAGCCGGCTAGTCCAGCCAGCCCGCCGCGACGCGCACGGGGGGCCGCGGCGCGGCGCCGAACCGTCTCTCCCTTACCTGGAACTCGTGCACCGCCCCGGCCAGATCGTGCGCGTCGAAATCCGGCCACATGCGGCGGGAGAATACCAGCTCGGCGTAGGCGCATTCCCACAGGAGGAAGTCGCTGAGGCGGCGTTCGCCGCCGGTGCGAATCAGCAGGTCCACGGGCGGACCCAAAGCATGGTCGAGCGACTCCCTGGAGAGGTCCAGCAGGCTCCGCGCGGCGGCCAAAATGGCGTCCCGGCCGGAATAATCCACCGCCAGACGCAACCACAGCCGCGTTCCGGAAGCCGTGGCCGCCTCGGCGGATTCGATGGCGGCGCGCAACTCCGGATCAAGCCGGTCGCGGCGTCCGAGGGCCGTGAGGCGGACTCCGTTCGCGACGCACCGTCCGGTCTCTTTAGCCATGTAGCGCGCCAGCAGCGCCATGACGCAATCCACCTCCGCGCGCGGCCGGCGCCAGTTGTCCGAGGAGAACGCAAACAGCGTCAGGACGCCGATGCCAAGCCCGGGCGCCGCCTCCACAATGCGGCTGACGGTTTCCACTCCGGCGCCGTGCCCCGCCGACCGTGGCAGTCCCCGAGCGGCGGCCCAGCGGCCGTTGCCATCCATGATGATTCCCGCATGTAGAGTACTTTGTTTTGTAAAGTTTATAGGCATAAAAAAAGGGCCTCATCTATCCCGCATGACTTGGATGAGCGCCTCCATGTGATCCAGATAGCGATCCAGGGCGCGGCGGCCCGAGGAGGTGAGCCGGTAATCCGTCCTGGGGACGCGTCCGGCGAACCCTTTGGCGCAGGCGACGTACCCGGCCTCCTCCAGCTTTCGGGCATGAACGCTCAAGTTGCCGTCCGTGGTATCGAGAAGTTTCTTGAGCTCGGTGAAGGTCAACGAATCGCCGACCGCCAGGGCGCTCAGGATCCCTAGCCGCAGGCGTTCGTGGACCAGGCGATCGAGCTGCTGAGCCTTGCCAGCCGGGGACACGTCGGCCAACTCCGTTTCCGGCCTCTTGGACCGTTCGCGCCGCGCAGCGCCGTCTTTACCCGCCATATTTCACCGCGATCACGATTCCAAAAATCACGTGCAAGCCGCCGAAACCGGCTGCCAGCAGCACCGCGCCGCTGGCAGGGACCAGGAGCGCCGCCGCGCCCACGGCCATAAAGCAAGCGCCCATCAGCGGGACCACACGAACCGAAGCCGCTCCGCCCGAAACCACGCCGGCGCCGTACAGCAGCATCCACACGCCGGGCAGATAGACGTTCATCCCCGCGCCAAACAGGACCCACGTGAGCAGCGCTCCGGCCAGCATGGGAGGCGCGAAGCCGGCCACGAACTTGCGACCGGGACCCGTGAGCAGCGGCGCGCCGGCCCGCCTGGACTTCCGCGCCGCGCCGGCGATCCCGATGGTCAAAGCCACGCAGGCCTCCACCAGCCAGATGGCCAGGCGCCATCGCGGCGCGGCCCACCGGCTGGAGATCCATGCCGCGGCCAGCGCCGTGACCCCCATCCACACGCCGCCCACGCCCGGAACGGCAGTGAAGGAGCCCGCCTGCTCAAGGGTCCGGCGGATATACCGGAGGTTGTCCATGGCGCTCGCCTGGATCTCGACGGGCGCGGCCGGGCGAATGGGGCGGATGGACGCCATGGAATCATCATAACGCCAGTCCCAGGTTCCTTCAAGTACTTTTTGAATCAAAGTTTGGATAGGCGGCCGCCGCTCCCGGCTCCGAATCGGGCTTCCCAGGCATTCACCCGGGAGGGGCGCTTAACAAAAGCGCGTATTTGAATTACCATGACGTTGAGTCCGTTGGCCCCGAGGGGGCGGCGGGAGCGGCGCCATCGTGCTGGTAGCACAATGGCCAGGTGGCTGCGGGCGTCCCTGGATCGTGTCCCGGTCCGAGCCGTGAGGGCGTTTCGCAAGCCAGGACCTGCGGAGAACACTATGGAAAAGGAAGCGTTAAGCATTATCGATAGGCGCAACGAGGCCGCTTATGAGATTCCCATCAAAAACGGGACCATTCGCGCCATGGACTTGCGCCAGATCAAAACAGGGCTCGACGATTTCGGGCTCATGACCTACGATCCCGCTTTCATGAACACGGCGTCGTGCCGAAGCGCGGTCACGTTTATCGACGGCGACAAGGGCATCCTTCGCTATCGGGGCTACCCCATCGAGCAACTGGCGGAAAAGTGCACGTACCTCGAGGTGGCCTATTTGCTCCTGCACGGCGAACTGCCGTCGGAGGCGCAACTGAAAGAGTGGGTGGACGACATTACCCACCACACCATGATTCACGAGACCACCAAGAAATTCCTGGAGGGCTTCCGTTACAACGCCCATCCGATGGGCATGCTGGTCAGCACGGTGGCGGCGCTCTCCACGGTATACCCGGAGGCGCGGCATGTGCTGGATCCGGAAGTCCGCAAGCTGGAGATCCGGCGCCTGATCGGCAAGATGCCGACCATCGCGGCGTACACCTACCGGCACAGTCTGGGCTTCCCCTACGTGTATCCGGACAACGAGTTGAGCTACACCGAAAATTTCATGAACATGTTGTGGAAGATGGTGGAGCCCAAGTATCAGGCGAATCCGGTGCTGGCGCGCGCGCTGGACATCCTGTTCATCCTGCACGCCGACCACGAGCAGAATTGCAGCGCCAACACGATGCGCGCGGCGGGCAGTTCCCAGGCCGATCCGTTCCTCTCGACGGCGGCGGCCGCGGCGGCCCTTTCGGGCCCGCTGCACGGCGGCGCCAACGAAGAAGTCCTCAAGATGCTGGACGAGATCGGCTCCAAGGACAAGATCCCAGCCTACATCGCCAAGGTCAAGGCGGGCGAGTTCAAGCTGATGGGATTCGGCCACCGGGTTTACAAGAACTACGACCCCCGGGCCAGTATCATCAAGTGGGCGGCGAACAACGTATTCGAGGTGACCGGCCGCAATCCGAAACTGGAGATCGCGCTGGAACTGGAGCGCATCGCCCTGGAGGACGAGTACTTCGTGAAGCGCAAGCTTTACCCCAACGTGGACTTTTATTCCGGGATCATGTATCAGGCCATGGGCTTCAAGCCGGAAATCTTCACGGTGCTATTCGCCATTCCGCGCACGGCGGGCTGGCTGGCGCAATGGCAGGAGATGATCACGGATCCGGAGCAGAAGATCGCGCGTCCGCGGCAGGTCTACACCGGCTATCCGGCGCGGGACGTTGCGCCGATCGAGCAGCGCGCCGCAGCGGCGGCGAAGACCTAGACCAACGTCGAGCGCCGCCTCCGGACGCCGGCAAGTTCCGAAGGCGGCGCAATTTCGCTTCGCAGGCCCGCTTATGCGGCCGGCGTCGAAGGGAGGGTCCATTCCATTTGACGGCGATCCAGCCGTCTGATGTAATGGAGGGGTTCCACGCTGCTCCTCAGTAGCTCAATGGTAGAGCATTCGGCTGTTAACCGAAGGGTTGTAGGTTCGAGTCCTACCTGAGGAGCCAAACCTCCGTTTCTTAAGGTTCTCTCCCCGTAGTTGACGCCAGCGCAACCCGTACGTCTGCATTTTCCGTGCGTATTATCCCCAAGAAAATCAACTGCTTCCCGGTGGTCCGCTTCTCCGCGCCTAACCCTGGAGAGAATGGCTCGCGCCGCCCGCAGAAGATCGGCATCGCCTTGCCCCAGACCCAACGCCGAAAGGAAGATCCGAGCCTTGTGCCGCCCGCGTGGATGACGGGGATCAAGACAGTAGTCCCGAAGCTTCGAGATCTCAACAATTGCGGCTGAGCCGCCGGGAAGCTTCATCCTTGGAGGTTAACAGATAGACCATCCCGTGCTGCTGCCCCCGTGATTGCAATGAATTGCAGCATCGGGCTGCTAACCGTCGGGTGAAAATGAGGCCGTGATCGAACTGAGCAAATCATAAATCCTTCAGTTTCAACGCACGCCTGCGATCCTGCGACACATGCCCACTGCCACAGAGTGTAGCGGATGCTACAATACGCATGGACCAAGGGCATGCGCGTCCCGGCGGCGTTCGAGTGGAGCGACTCTGCTCGCTCCCGGTGAACACGAAGCGGAGCGGCTCTACCGGTCGCTATTGCGCGCATTGGGTTCCTGCCGCTGACGAAACGCTCAAGGAGATGAAATGAGTCTGCAAGGCAAAGTGGCGATTGTGACCGGGTCCGGGGTGGGTATCGGGCGGAGTATTGCCGAACGTTTCGCCCGGGAAGGAGCCTCGGTGGTCCTCGCCGAGGTCAACGCCGCTTCCGGCAAGGCCGCCGCCGAGGCGATCCGCGCCGGAGGCGGGGACTGCTTCTTTTCACAGACGGATGTATCCTGCGAGGACGATGTCCGGCGCGTGGTGGACGAGGCGCGGCGACGCTACGGGAAGATCGACGTCCTCTGCAATAACGCCGCCATCATGCTGAGCGACAAAGAAGCGCGCGCGCACGAATTGAGCCGCGAAGCGTGGGACCGGACGCTGGCGGTGAACCTGACCGGGTATTGGCTGTGCTCCAAGTACGTCATCCCGGCCATGTTGGAGAAGCGTTCCGGTTCCATCATCCTCGTGGCCTCTCCGACGGGACTACTCGGCTTCCCGAAGCTGACCGCGTACAGCGCCAGCAAGGGAGGCGTGTTCGCGCTGATGCGGGCGATGGCCGCCGACTACGGGCCGGAGGGCATCCGGGTCAACGCCATCGTTCCCGGCACGATCGACACCCCCATGAACGCCAAGACTCTCAGCACCCCGGAAAACCGCGCCCGCTTTGCGGCCATGGCTCCCTTGGGAAGGCTGGGCTCGCCCGACGATCTGGCCGGCATTGCGCTATTCCTCGCTTCCGAGGATTCGGCCTATTGCACGGGCGCCGTTTTTGCGGTGGATGGCGGACAGACGGCTACGGTATAGCCGCGCCGCTACATCGACAGACCCACCCAATCTTGGGATGGCCGGAAGGCGAGCGGAGTCATCCCGGCGACCTGGCGAAACACCGCGCCGCAGTGGCTTTGGTCGCAGAATCCGGTCACATGGCCGATTTCGGAGATGGGCTTCCCGGCATATCACCAAGAGTGAGCTCGTTGGCGCAACGGCTGTGGCGACTTCATCCGCTTCTGGGCGAAACCAGAATTTTGACCTGCCTGTCCTGCCCCAGCAGAGGCTGGAAACCCTCCTCGATCAGGGCCGCGAGCGGAATGCGATTGGTGATCAGGATTTCACCATAAAATCGGCCGTCGTTCATGACCGCGATACTCTCGTTGTAAAGGCCATATCCGCTCATGCTGCCGATAATGGTCTTCTCCCGGAACACCAGGTCGGTGAAGTCGAGCGGCGCGGGCTTCTCAAAGACGCCCATCACGATCACGCGGCCGCGGGTGCGCACCAGGCGGCCCGCCAGAAGACCCGTGGATTCCCTGCCGGCGCACTCGACCACCACGTCGAAGCCCGCGCCATCCGTGCACTCGAGCGCGCGCATGTGCGGGTCTTCGAGGCTCGGATTGATCACCGCGGCGGCGCCGCAGCGCAGGGCGGTTTCGATGCGCCGCTCCGAGACTTCCAACACCACGACGCGTTTCGCGCCGAGGATCCGCGCCGCCATCAGGTTCATCAGCCCGATGGGGCCGGCGCCCAAAATCGCCACGTTATCGTCCGGGCCGACCTTGCCTTGTACCAGCGCCCGGTAGGTCGCCGAGAACGGCTCGACCAGGGCGCCTACTTCGTCGGAAATGGAATCCGGCAGTTTATAACACTGGTAGGCATTCAGGTTCAGCCGCTCCGAGAGGGCGCCACCCGTCCACGATGAGCCGAGAAACGCCACCTTCTCGCACTGCGCCATCGATCCGGACCGGCACCAGCGGCACTCACCGCATCCGACGATGGGGCACGCGGCGATGCGGTCTCCCACCGCGAGATCTTGGATGCCATCGCCGACGGCGGCGATCCGGCCGGACATCTCATGCCCGATGATCACCGGAGCCTGCACGCCCGTTAGCGGATGCGGCGCGCGCTCGGGAATATACAGCGGCCCGCCCAGGTACTCGTGCAGGTCCGTACCGCAGATCCCGCACCAAGCCACCTCCACCTGGACCTGTCCCGGCGGCGGCACCGGCGGTTCGGGAACCTCTTCGATGCGGACGTCGCGGCGCCCGTGCCAGACAGCAGCTCTCATAATCGTCCTCGCGGGGCAGTCACCGCTCGATGGTGAACACCTCTTCGACCGTTCCCTGCCGCACCCCGTACATCTTCTGGTGCAGGTTGATGGTGCCGTCGCTGTAATAAACCCAGAGTTCCACTCGGTCGCCGATGGTCAGGCGCACGGAGGGGTCGGCGATATTCACCAACCCGTGAACCGCGTGCAACGCCTTCACCTGGGCGCCGTCAATGCCCTTCAGACAGGGCAATCCCCGCTCGCCGCTCATGGCCTTCACGCCGCAATCCAGAACCGCCGAGCCGTTCCGCGCGCTGATGACCGTCGCCAGCACGGTCAGCGAACGCTGAAATACCGCCCCTCGCTCCACGTAGGCGGTATCCATCACCAGGTAGGAGCCGGCCTGGATTTCGGTAACGCCCGGCGCGTCTCCCGCCAGGTAATGGGTACCTGTACCGCCGGTGCTCACGATTTCGCCGGCGATGCCCTCGCGCCGGATGGCCTGAGCGCAAGCCAGCAGCAGCCCCGTGGCGCGCGCGCACACATCGTTCTTCTCCGGCCCCGGCTTGAGAACTTGCAGGTGGCCTTCGTAGCCCATTACGCCCCGCACACGCAGACCCTCGGCGGCGGCCAGCTTCGCCAGATCCACGGCGGCTTCGACGGTGGGAACGCCGCAACGGTTCATCCCCAGGTTCACGTCCACCAATACATTCAGCGGCGCCTTCCGGCTTCGGGACAGGCGGCCCATATCGCGCACCACGGATGCATCGTCCACCGCCACAATCAGGCCGCTCCGCGCGCTGAGATCCAGCGCGTGGCGGATCTTGAGGTCGCCGGCGATTTCGTTGGCCAGCAGGATATCCGTAATGCCGTGCTCGACCAGAATCTCGGCTTCCCGCAATGTGGAGACAGTCATCCCGATGGCGCCGGCATCGAGCTGTCTTTGCGCCAGGGAGACGACCCGGTGGTTCTTGAAGTGAGGCCGGAGCTTGGCCGGCTTGCCCGCAAAAAACCCGGCCATACGCGCCAGGTTGCTTTCCATCGCGTCGAGATCCACCAGCAGCGCCGGAGTATCGATTTCCCGAAGGTCCATAGCAGTCTCAGGGAAGAATTTCGCGGTGCAGCGTGACCGATTGCATCTCCACCAGATTCGGCGCGACGTTCTGGAAATAATCCTTAATATATGCCATCTGGCAATGCGCGTCGAACACTTCACGGCTCGCCCACTTTTCCACGAACGTGATCACGCGCGGGTTGTCCTGCTGCTGATTCAGCTCATAGCGAAGGCAGCCGGTCTCCCGGTGAGTCGGCGCGATGAGACGGTGCATCAAACGGATCAACTCTTCTTCCTTACCTTCCTTGGCAGTGAACTGGGCGATGCAAACCAGTTCGGCGTCGGCTTTCTTCATGGAATTCTCCTTATCGGCGAGCGGCCGGGGCGGCCTGCTCGTTACGCAGCGTGTGAAATAAATCGAGCGCCTTCTCCGGCGTTTCGTTGTCATGCACGACGGCGCGAACCGCCTGGATCATGGCCACGGGCGCTTCGGACTGAAAGACGTTGCGGCCCATGTCAACCCCGGCGGCTCCCTGATCGATGGCTTTATAGGCCATGGTCAACGCTTCCAACTCCGGGAGCTTCTTGCCGCCGGCGATGACCACCGGTACGGGACAGGCGGCCGTCACCTTGTCGAATCCGTGTTCGCAGAAATACGTCTTGACGAAATGCGCCCCCAACTCGGCGGTAATGCGCGCGGCGAGTCCCAGGTACCTGGCGTCGCGCACCAGGTCGCGGCCGACCGCCGTCACGCCGAGCGTCGGGATGCCGTAGCGGTTTCCGGCGTTGATCACCGTCACCAGGTTGCGGATGGATTCGTGCTCGTGCTCGCCGCCGATGAAGACTTGCACAGCCATGGCCGCGGCGTTGCAGCGAATGGCGTCGTCGATATCCACCGCTACCAGCTCGTTGGAAAGTTCCTTCAATACGCTCTGGCCGCCGCTCGACCGCAGAACCACCGGCTTGGGCGATTCCGGCGGGATGGACGCGCGCAATGCGCCCCGCGTGGCCATGAGGGCGTCGGCGTAGGGGATCAGCGGCACGATCGTCAGGTCGAGCCGCTCCAGCCCCGACGTGGGCCCCTGAAAATAGCCGTGATCGAAGGCCAGCATTACGGTTCGGCCGCTCTGGGAATCGAAGATCCGCCCCAAGCGATTCTTCATACCCCAATCGAGCGCATTCGATCCCTTTACGAAGAACGCCGTCGAAACGGCGGGGATGCCGATGCCATAGCTTGCGCCGTCATCGCGTTCGTCCATGTCAGGCATGTGGCGCGTCTCCTTGTTCGCGTAGGGTTTGATGAAATCCCTCAAATATCAGCGCCACGGAAGTGGCGCCCGCGTCCTGGACCCCGCGGGTCCGCTCTCCGAGATACTTGGCGCGACCGTAACGGGCCACCATCGCAGCGGTAGCGGCGGCTCCGGCTTGAGCCCCGGCAGAGGCGCTCGCGAATGCCTCGGCTATCGACCGGCCTTCCGAGGCCGCGGTTCGAATCGATGCGACCGCCGGAATCAGCGCGTCCATCATGGTCTTGTCTCCCGCCCGGGCGGCCGTCTGTTTCTCGAGCGCCGCCAGCCCGCTCTCGAAAGCGGCCGCCACAGCGCGCGCATCCACCCACGCCTCACCGGTCCCCTCGGCGAGGCCGAGAAACAGAGTTCCGAGCAAGGGGCCCGTGGCGCCTCCATCGATTCCGAGCAGCGTCCAGCCGGCCGCGTCGAGCAGCGTCTTCAGGCTCTCGAAGGTACGGGAAAGGGCTTCGGCTTCGAGCCGGTCCATGGCCCGCAGCATGGTGGCCCCGTGGTCGCCGTCGCCTCCGGCCGAATCGAGTTGCGTCAACGACGCATGGTTGGCCCGGATCTGCGCCGCGGCGCCCCGCAGCATCCGCCCGGCCTCGGCCGCTCCGATCGACTCTCCCATAACGCTTCAGCGCACCACGAAATACGGCGTGTCGCAGGGCGCGTCCCAAAGCCTCAGCAGCTCGTCGTCCAGGCGCGCGATGTGCATTTGAAATCCCGCCTGCTCCTGCGTGGTGATGTACTCGCCGATGCTGGCCCTCAGCGGCTGAATGCCCCGCACGGCCAGGATCTGGTGCACGCGCCGGTAGACGATGAACAGCTCCATCAGGGTGGTAGCCCCGGCGCCGTTCAGGATGACCAGCAAACGCTCGCCTGCCGCGGCTCCGAGATCTTCCAGCAGCGGATCGATCATGAGCGCGGCGGTCTCATCGGCGGTCTTCAATTTCATCCGCCCCGTGCCGGCCTCTCCGTGCTGGCCCATGCCGATTTCCATCTCGTCCTCGCCGAGCGTGAAGATCGGCTCGCCCGTGGACGGATGAGTCGCGGTACGCACGGCCACCGCGAGCGTCCGCATGTTGCGCTCCATGCGTTCGGCGACAGCCAGTACGGCATCGAGCGGGCGGCCCTGCTCGGCCGCCGCTCCCGCCACTTTGTACACCGGCAGGAAGCCCACCAGGCCGCGCCTCTCCTCCGGCTTGTCCTTCGGACCCGAGGAGATGTCCTCGTGGGTAAGAATCATCTTCACGTTCAGGCCCTCGCGCCGCGCCATTTGCATCGCGATGTTGGCGGTCAATACGTCGCCCGCGTGATTGAGCACCACCAGCAGGACGCCGGCCCCACGGTCGGCCATGCGAATCGCCTCGATCACCCGCGGAGGACCGGGCGCGGCGAAGATCTCGCCCGGAACGCTGATATCCAGCATTCCCTCACCGACGAAGCCGCTCAATCCGGGCTCGTGTCCACTGCCTCCCAGCGTTACGATCGCGACCTTGCCTTCCGGTTTGGGCACGGCCCGCGTGACGAGGTTCGCGCCGCGCAGCGCGATCTTCCGCGGATAGGCCAGAGCGAAGCCTTCCAGCAGCTCCGCCACGAGATTTTCCGGACGGTTGATGAATTTCTTCATATCACTCTTCCCCCAGATCGATCGTCGCGGGCGGCCGGCGGAATCCCCGCGTGTGCCAGGCGAGCTGTCCCAGGCCCACCGCGAACCAGATGCCGCCTACAATCCTGGCCGGACTCGCCAGCCCCCACCAGATGCCAAAACAGAACAGAAAACCGAGCGCCGGCAATACGACGTCCGTTGACAGGCTGCGCCGATGGTCGCCCGCGCGAAGCCAGAACCTCACCCTTGCCAAAGCGCCAGGCCATCGGTCGCGACCTCAAACGTTTCCATGGCGCCGTGCTCGTACTCGGTGACGTGAATCCTGCGGCTGCCGGGAAGCGCGAAGGCCACGTTGGTAGGCAGCATGCCCGACGTACGAATCCGCCCGACTACCGCGCCATCGGCGCCCAGCGCCGTGACATCGCCTTGTCCAAACACCGCGACGTACAGTTTGCCGTCGGTCCCGAATGCCATGCCGTCCGGCCCTTTCCATCCCGGCGGCGCGTCCGGTCTCACCACGTTGCCGAAGTCTTCCCGCGGACCTGTAATGCCGCCGTCCTTCCATTCATACAAGTAGACCATGCCGGTGACGGTTTCGTTCACATAGAGGCGGCGGTCCGGGCCGAAGGCGATGCCGTTGGTGAAGCGGATTCCCGAATCGATCTTGCGAACCTGCCCGGAGCGAGGATCGATCCGGTAGACCCGCCCGTCGATCGGAACGGACTCGTAATCGGGGCGGATCTGGTTATTCGGCGCGAATTCGTGGATGAGCACTCCGGAATCGGTCATATACAGCGCCCCGTCGGGTCCGAAGCACAGATCGTTGGGGAAGAGGAAAGGCTCGCCTTCGCAGCCCGTGGCCACGACTTCCACCTTGCCGGCCATGGAGACCCGGATCAGCGAGGGGGTCTTCGACTCGGCGGCCCAGATGAAGCCTTGGCGGTCTACTGCAAGTCCGTTCGGTCTTCCTGTGCGAGCGATGATGCGGTTCGACCGGCCGTCGCTGGCGATCTGCGTGATGCATCCCCGGTCCGCTCCTCCCTCCACCACCAGCCAACTGCCGTCAGGCAGCGCTACCGGCCCTTCCGGCGCACTCAAATTCTTGGCGAAAATCATGGTTACCTCCAATTACACAGCGGCTGTCTGCCCTCCATCGACAAACAGAGTGATTCCCGTAACGAACGACGACTCATCGGAAGCCAGAAACAGGGCCGCCGCCGCGATCTCCTCGGGCCTGCCCAGCCGCCCCATGGCGTACGTGGCGGCAAAGGCATCCAGTCGCTCCCGAGACATCGCTTTGCGCAGCATCGGCGTGTCGGTAGGGCCGGGACAGATCGCGTTCACCCGGACATTGGCGCCGGCATGGTCGAGCGCCAGACACTTGGTCAGCAGCGTCACGCCGCCCTTGGAGGCGACATAAGCCGCTGCGTTGCGATTCGCGTCGTGCGCCCCGGTGGTGGACGACACGTTGATAATCGACCCGCCGCCAGTGGAGATCATGTGAGGCAGCGCCTCCTTGCAGCACAGGAAGACGCCGGTCAGATTGATGGACATCACCCGATTCCAGCAGGCCTCATCCAGATCGAGAACGGTTCCGAAAACCAGGACGCCGGCTCCATTAAAGAGAATGTCAATGCGGCTGAACGTACGCAACGCCGACTCGACCATGGTTCGTACTTGCGCGGCGTTCGAGACGTCGACGCAAACGGGCGCCGCTCGGCCGCCGGCGGCCTTGATGGCGTCTGCAACCGCGACAGCCTCGTTCTCGTTCAGGTCGGCGGCCACGACCGCCGCGCCTTCCCTGGCGAAGAGTTCCGCTGTAGCGCGGCCGATGCCGGAGCCGGCTCCCGTGACGATGGCGACCTTTTGCGACAACCTCATTGGCGACCAGTGTAGATTGCTCATTCATCATTGTATGTGAGGATCGAACCAGAATTTGTCAGGAAACCACGAACGCGGCGCGCCATGAGGCGGACAGGAGCAGTTCGATGGCGGAGCTCATCGGCGCATCCGTGTTACGATCGCGTTGATGGCACAACCGTTTGCGGGCGTCGCAGCGGCGGCGAACACGGCGCAGGCGAGTACAGCGGGGCGACTGGTTTCGCTCGATGCCTTCCGTGGCGCCGTCATGGCGTTCATGATTCTGGTGAACACTCCGGGCGATGGCCGCCATGTCTATTGGCCGCTGCAGCACTCCAAATGGAATGGCTGGACTCCCACCGACGTGGTGTTTCCATCATTCCTGTGGATCGTCGGGGTTGCCATGACCCTCTCGCTAGGCCGCCGCCTCGCGCGCGGCGATTCCCGCGCCGGCCTCCTCCGTCAGGCTGCCCGCCGCGCCGGCGTACTTTTCGCGCTCGGCATGCTGGTGTATGC
Organism: Bryobacteraceae bacterium; assembly: GCA_050012095.1. Lineage (GTDB taxonomy): Bacteria > Acidobacteriota > Terriglobia > Bryobacterales > Bryobacteraceae > BOG-224. Next base: position 47,701 of record JBEKHV010000011.1, read on the forward strand.
GTATCCGGCGTTCGACCTCTCCACGCAGCGGATTCTCGGCGTGCTGCAGCGCATCGCCATCTGTTACCTGGCGGCGGCCGCGATCTACCTCACCACCAGGCTGCGGGGACAGATCCTCTGGATCGTGGCGCTGATGGCCGTTTACTGGCTGCTCATGGCGTTCGCTCCGGTTCCGGGCTATGGCGCCGGGCGCCTGGACGTTGCGGGCAACTTCGCGCATTACGTCGATCGCATCGTTCTTGGCTCCCACAATTATCTGATGACCAAGACGTGGGACCCGGAGGGCATCGTCAGCACGCTGCCGGCGATCGCTACCTGCCTGTTCGGATTGCTCGCGGGCCACATTGTGGGCTTGCGCCGCAGTCTCGGGGAGCGCTGCCTGCGCCTGCTTGGGCTGGGCGTCGTCCTGCTTGCAGCCGGCCTGGTCTGCAACACCTGGCTGCCCATCAACAAGAATCTCTGGACGGATTCCTTCACTCTCTTCATGGCGGGTCTGGATTTCGTCCTCTTCGCCGGATTCCTGTGGCTGGTGGATGGTCTGGGGTGGCGCCGCGCGGTCAAGCCTCTGACCATTATGGGGATGAACGCGATCGCCATTTACCTCGCGAGCGAGTTTGTGGACGAAGGTCTCGGATGGGTCCACTGGACCGGCGCCAGCGGAAAAGTCGCGCTCCGCGACTGGCTCTACGTGCACCTCTTTACCCACCTGGCCTCACCCTACAACGCGTCGCTGCTCTACGCCATGGCGTATGTGATGGCGCTGTTTCTGTTCGGTTGGTGGCTGTACCGCCGCGGTTGGTTCCTTCGCGTCTAATTGGGAAGTGGGACTCAAGCACGCCAGCGAAGTCCGCAGGCCAGCCGGAGTGAGGGGGATTTCTATCGCCACCCGCCGCCAGCCACGTAGCGGCACGGCGCACGGCGGGCTCCGCCATGGTCACCACCTGCGCACAGCGCCTCCGGCATTAGTTCCCCGTCGCGGAATTCGTGCAGCCGCCGGCCGGCGGCGTCATTTACAGGACTTTTACCTCAGTCGAACCAGTGAAAGAGACCCCGCATTTTACCCTGGCTTCAGGAGGGTTGCGAGCTTGGGTAGTTACACCGAAATCGATCCGGAGTTTCAGCCCATCGCGCTAGACCTGCAGACTGCGGTCGTGCAGGGGCGTAAACACGATCGCTGGGCGATTGCTGAGCGGCCGGCGGCTTGGAACGCGGTGATGTTTGGAGAGCGGGTACTCGCGCTCCTGCTCCTCGCCGCGCTGCTGCCATTTCTAACCTTGGCCGGAGTCATCGTGGTTCTGCTTTCGCGCAGATGTCCGCTGGTAGCGCATGCCAGAGTGGGACGGAATGGCAAAGAGATCCGCGTGTTGAAGCTGAGGACAATGTGGTCCGGCGCGGCCTCGAAACCCGGCCCGTTCCGTTGCTTCGTGGAGGAACTGCGGCGGGAACCCGTGCGGGAGGTCAAGAAAAGCGAGGATCCGAGGGTCACGAGCGCGTTTGCGGCCTTTTGCCGGAAACACTCCATCGACGAACTGCCGCAGCTATGGCATGTGGCCCGCGGCGACTTGGCCCTAGTCGGTCCGCGGCCTCTGACCGCCGACGAGCTCATCGAGCACTACGGCGCCGCGGCCAGCGAAGTGCTTCGTGTGAAACCGGGATTGACCGGCCTTTGGCAGGTTCGAGGCAGAAGTCACCTCACCTACCCACAGCGCCGCCGGCTCGACCTGTTCCTGGTTCGAAACTGGTCATTCCGACTGTATGCCGGCATACTCCTGGCCACGTTACCAAGCGTCCTGATGGGTAAGGATGCCTGGTAAGGCCGCCGGCCGCACGGCGTGGCGATGAACATCTTATTTCTCGACCAGTTCTCCGCGGTTGGCGGCGGGCAACGCAGCCTGCTGGAGTTGCTACCGCTCCTTCATGCCCGCGGGTGGGGCGCGCGAGTGGCGCTTCCCGGCGGCGGTCCGTATGCGGAGAAAGTCCGCGCGAGCGGTTTTCCGGTAGAACCGATCCCTTGCGGCGAATACGCAAATGGCCGCAAGGGTTTCGCCGAAGCGGCTCGATTCGGCGCCAGCATCCCCTCAATGATGCGCGCCATTGCCAGACTCGCCCACGAGCGGCGCATCGGCCTTCTATACGTGAACGGGCCGCGGCTTCTTCCAGCCGCAGCGTGGGTTGCCCGGACCAGATCGATTCCGCTCATTTTCCACTGCCACCACCGCATTCTCCAGCCGATCGCCGCGCGCCTGGCCGGCGAGGCGCTGCGCTGGTCCAGCGCCAGCATGATTGCCTCTTGCCGCTTTGCCGCGGAGCCGCTCGCGCCGTACCTGCCGGCCGAACGGTCCCGAGTCATCTACAACGGCGTGTCCGAGCCGGCCTGGACACGGCGGCCCCGCGACCCCTCGAAGCCCTGGAACATCGGCGTCGTCGGCGGGATCGGGCCGGAAAAGGGCCAAATGGAGTTCGTGGCGGCCGCGCGGATTCTTTCCTCGGAGATCACCAACTGCCGCTTCGTTATAGCCGGTGCGCCGCTGTCCTCGGGCCCCGAGTATCTCGAAGAAATAAAGAGCGCGAGCCGCGATCTGCCCTTCCAGTTCCTCGGATGGCAGGAGGACATCGGAGACGTTTTTTCCCAGCTCGATCTTCTGGTGGTACCGTCCACCCATATCGATTCCACACCTCGGGTTGTCGTGGAGGCCTTTTCGGGCGGGCTGCCGGTGGTCGCTTTTCCCTCGGGAGGAATTCCGGAGATAGTCGAAGACGGCCGGACTGGTTTCCTGGCCACGGCGAACACGCCGGCGGCCCTGGCCGCGCGCATCCGGTCCGTGCTGTCCATGCGGCTGCGGCCGCTTCGGGAAATCGCCAAACAGGCTCAGGCGGTCTGCCGGGAGAAGTACGCGCTCGATCGATTCCAAAAGGAAGTTGGCGACGTGATCGCTCAGGCCTTTTCGCGGACCAGCGTCCGGAACAGGAATGCCGACGCCATCGCAACGCAGCCCGACGCAACTAGGACGGGCGGATAGCCGAACCGGAGAATAGCGGCCCCACCGGCGAACGCGGCGAGGCTGCCGGTGAGCGATGTCACCAGGAAGTAGAGGGCGGACGCCCCGCCGCGCTCCCCCGGAGCGACGCGGCTCATCAGCAGGTGAAACAACCCCGGTTCGCTCATGTACTGAAGGGACATGTAGCCGATGTAGACGGCCGCCGCGCCGGCGCCGCTGGCGCTGAATGCCAGAAGCGCCAGAGCGGCTCCAGTTGCCAGTTGACACCAGGCGATGCCCTTGACGTCCCCAAGCTTTTTCAGGATCACAGAGGCCGATAGCAACGCCAGCGCTTGCGCCATGTGCGAATAGGAAAAGATCGCGCCGATGCGCTGCACGCTCATGCGCAGGCGCTCGGTGAAGAACGCATTGAAGAACGGGTTGAAGGCGGCGGTGGCCGCGCTCCAGCAGGCAAGGGCGATCAGAAATCCCGCGACAACGCGCGCTCGCGGATAGGTCTTCGTTTCGGTCCGGGAAATCCTCTGGAAGCGCAAGCTCGCGGCCGGCAGGGCGCCCAGCGCGACTACGCCCGAAGCAGCCACCAGCGCCCATCGCAGCGGTGCGAGAGACCCCGACAAGTGCAGGAGGCGGCTCATCGCTCCCGGCAAATAGCCAGCCGCCATTCCTCCTGGGATTCCGATGGCTATCCCGACGGCGCAGGACACGCTGAACCCGAAGCGGCGATTGCGCTCGTCGGTGAGCCCCGCAATCGACGGAGAGAACGACACCGCCCACAGCGCCAGGCAGACTCCGTTGCAGAAAGCCGCCGCTGTCAGCCAAGCTTGGCCGGCGTTCCAAGTGCGGAGGAGGGCGGTGGCCGCCGTTCCGAGCGCCGCGATGAGTAACGCGGCGCGCAGACCCGCGCGGCGCGCGACTCCCGCGGCGGGAATGGTCCCCAGAAGCGTACCCGCGCGCATCGAGCCGGCGATCCGCCCCAGAACGTCGGCGTGATACCCCAGCCCAAGCAGGTAAAGGTTATAAAGAACCAGAAAAACCAGCATGCCCAGGTTAAAGAAAGCCGAAGTTGCCAGATACCGGGCAAATCCGCCGCCGAGACGAGTGCGCTTCAGCCGCCACCTCGCGCCCTCGAACAAAGTGGGAATAAAGGCGCGCGCGTGATGGACCAACCGCCGGCCGGCGAACCGCAGCTCACGCTCGATGTGTTTCGCGGCCGGCGTTCCCGCGCGGGTCAGTTGCAGCGTCCGCATCGGCAGGACGCGCCTGCGGAATATCGCCAGTTTCTCTCGAAACGATTCCACCAGGCTCAGTTGTAACCAAAGTTCATCCTTATTCGGATGAAACAGCCCTTCAACCGGGGACCACGCGTAGCATTCGATCCAGAGCCTGACATCGTCCGGCAGCCCGGCGGCTTCCCCGGCCGCCACGGGCGAGAGGCCGCAACCGAACCACTCCGCGACCAACCGGAAGACGATCGCTTCGAGCCGGCGCAGAGAGTCGGCATGAGATTGCCGCCACGAGGACCAAAACGCGTCGTCGGAAACATGCGTATCGAGGAAATTCGCAATTTCCCAAGCACGCTGCGTCGGCAGATCGCCGTGCAACAAGTGCCACAGTAAATGCAGCGCGGCAAACGCCAGCGTGTCCGTCGCCGAGAGCGCCTGGAGCGGGCGGCCATCTACCATTCTCGGCGCGCGCCGGTCCCAGAACTCGGTTTCCCCGGGCGCCGGGATCGATTCCATCCGCTCGTCCCAAAGCCGGTAGTGCAGTTCGACCGCGATCGGAAGATCGGAGGCGTAGAAATCTCCCCGCCAGTCCCCCCCAGTCGGGCGAACCATCTTCGGCAGATGGCGCCCCTCGGAGCGGCCGAGCGGAAGGTAGCCGAGCGCGAGCAACTCGTCGCGCGCCGCTAGAATGAATTCCGGCTTGCACCAGATATCGATGTCCCCCTGCGCGCGAAGCAGCGGATCGGGCGTGTATTCGGGCGAATGCGTCAGGCCCTTCAACACGATGAACTCGATCCCGCGGCGTTCGAGGGCGTCCGCGATCTCGAAGAGCGCTGCCTTGAGGCGGGCGAACCGTTTCGAGTAATCGTGAAGATTGCGCTCCAGGCGGTCGCGTACCCAGCCGGGCATGGCATCGCCGTGGAAATGATGCAGCGTCAAGGCAAGGTGGGCCTTGTCGCAGAACCGCAGCAGGCTGCGGTACTCCGCGTCGTCCAGGGCCCGCAGCAGGCCGCTCCCGGCGCCGTCGAAACCCAGCGCCTCCAGGGCGGCGCGTGTATAACGGGGAACCCGCGCCTTCGAAAGACGGCGGCGCCGCGATGCGGGCGCGGCGCCGTCTACGCGATCCGCGGATTCGATTTCCGGACAAGAGAGCGCCATCAGAAATCGATTCGCGTCGCGAACTGTATGCGCCTAGGCTGGCCCGCGAGAAGAAGCCTGCCGAAGAACGGCCCGTTGTCTGGGAACGGGTCCGGGTAGCCCAGATTCGGGTGGTTCAGCGAGTTGAAGACCTCCGCTCGCACCTCGAGGCCCCACCGCTCGCTTATGGAGAAACGCTTGTGCAAGGCGAAGTCCATAACCTCGTTCCCCGGCCCTTGGATTATGTTCCGGCCTGCATTGCCAAACGTGTATGGCGCGGGAGCGCTGAACGCGTTCGTATTGAACCAGTGCGCGGGAGTGCGCTGGCTGGCGGGAAGGCCGATCGATTGGCCCGGAACGATGTTCGGGCGGGTGAACGTGCCCGCATTGGCGGTGTTCGTCGAGACGTACAACGGATCGAACGGCAAGCCATCTTGGACCGTGATCGCGCCGCTCAACTGCCAACCGCGCAGCAGCGTTCCGTACCTGCCCGCGCTCGGCAGGTTGTACACGAAGCCGGCGCTGATTCGCCTGCCTACGTTGAACGTCGAAAGGCCTCTTTCGAGGTTCAAGTTCCGCTCGTCCTGCGCTCCGCCGCCGTCGGTCAGCCCCGGAATGACGGTTGACGAATCGTCGATGGATTTGGCCCACACGAAACTGGCCAGAAACGTGACCGACCGGCGCAGACGCTTCTCCGCCTTGATTTGCAGCGAATTGTAAGAAGAGTTGGCGATGTTTTCGAATTGGTAGATACCTCCCAAGCTGGGAAACGTGCGCAACGATTGCAGGTTGCCCGGCCGCGGATTCAGGTTCTCGCCCGTCTCCGTGTGCAGCGCCGTATTGAAACGCCGGAAGCGGCCCAGATCGGTTCCTTTGCTGCCGATGTAGGACGCTTCCAGTACAACCGCCCCCGGAAGCTCGCGCTGAAAGCCGGCGTTCCATTGCTGCACGTACGGGGTCGGAAGATGACGGTCCAGGCCGTAATAACTCGGCAGCCCGGTGGTGGAGGTCGCGGGAAAGCCGTTGCGCGTGGTCAGCACGGGCATTACCGTGGCGTCGGCGGTGTTCGATTCGGTGTGGATGTTGTTCAGGACCAGGTCGTAGCTCTCCATCGCAATCTCCGGGCTGAAATAAATGCCCCAGCCGGCGCGGAACACCGTGTTGCCGCGAGACGAAAGGAAGCCCGGAACCCGCCAGGCGAGGCCCGCTCGCGGCGCGAAGTTGGTCCGGTTCGGATCGTGGGACTGGCTGACGTTGACCAGCGCCGGCGGGTTTGGAAGCGTGGAATAGTCGAGATTCAGGAGCTTGTTGCGGGCTTCGGTGAACGGAGCGAAGTAGTCGTAGCGCAGTCCCAGTGTCAGGGCCAGGCGGCTTGAGATCTGCCAGTCTTGCTGCGCGAAGCCCCCGTACGTGTTCTGCCGCATGTATGCCTGCGAGTCGCCGACGCTATGTTGGGTGCTCTGCGGATAGCCCAGCAGAAAATCGGCCAGGGCGTTGCCGGAGTTGGCGGAGCCGTTGCCCGTGAACGCGCCGCTGTACACGTATTCGCCGCGAATGGTGTTGCTCCGGCGGTAGTTGAGCTGAAAATGCGTCCAGTTGAAACCGAATTTGTAGGTCCGCCGCCCGCGTACGCGAGAGAACGTTTCGGAAACGCCCCACGTGTTGTCCCGCTGAATCTGGGGCAGCGTGGGATCGTCCGTGACAGTGGAATAGTTCGGCAGGTAGAAATAGGGCAGGCCAAAAGAAAACGGGTCGGATGGGGGATTCAGGATGCCGAGATCGGCCGCGACGTTCTCCTGCGAGGCGCTGAGCGGGATGTCGAACAGTCGAAGGCGGGTGAAGGATACGCGCAACTCATTGCTCCAGGACGCGCCCCCCATGGTGTGGCCCAGGGCGGCCTGCTGCGCGCGGAGATCCTCGGACGTGGGACGCAGTGGAAAGTGCCCGCCCACGCCGCCTCGTTCGTCGTTCACGGTATAGCGCGCGAATAACAGGCTGCCGTTTTTCAGTTGACGATCGAAGCGCGCCGAGACGGAATCGTTGTTGTTGGTGCTGGGGGTCGCGTCGAGATAGTTGCCGCCGGAAGTCCCGGAGCGATTCGGCAGCGGCTCGAAGCCAGCCAGGTACTGCCGCGCGATGGGGTCGATTTCCTGGCCGGGAATCGAGTTGTTGGGGAATGGGATTCGAGCGCCGGCGCCGGCGCCGCTGAGCGGGTCGTAGATGATGTTGCCGCCCTGGAAATCGCCCGCGCGCGCCTGCTGATCCGGAACAATTTGCACCGAGGGCGAAGCCGACTGGCCGCGCAGTCCTTCATAAGTCAGGAAAAAGAACGACGATGGCAGGGGCAAAGGCCCTCCCAGCGAGCCTCCGAATTGATTGCGCCGGAAGGCCGGCGGCGGCAGCGTGGGATCGTCGAAGTAGTTGCGCGCGTCGGTAACCCGGTTTCGAAGATACTCGAACGCGGAGCCATGGAACTCCTGGCCGCCCGATTTCGTCACCACATCCACCACGCCGCCGCCCGACTGCGCGAACGCCGCCGGCGCCAGCGAGGATTGAATCCGGAATTCCTGCACCGACTCCATAGGCGGCGCGACCACGATGGCGTACGTGTTCTGATCCGTGTTGTAGGCCCCGTCCAGGAAGTAGGAGTTCATATACGGCCGGCCGCCGTCGATTGGCGCGTTGAGGGCCACGGAACCGCGCGATCCCTGCTGAAGGTCGTTGCCGGCGTCGTGAACGAAGCCCGAGAGCTGCCGCGGAATCGCACCGGGCCCGAGCGTGATCAGGCCGGCCACGTTGCGTTCGTCCAAAGGCAAATCGGTGAGCGTCTGGGCATCGATGCGATAGCCGGCCGTGGCGTCTTCGGTCTGGAGCGGCGATACAGCGGCGGTTACGGAGATGGAATCCTTCATTTCGCCGACCTTGAGCCGGACATCGACTTTGGCCTGCTGGCTGACCTCCAGCGTCACGTGCGGTACGACCGCGGTCTGAAATCCCAGGCGCTGCGCGCGGACCGAGTAGATTCCCGGCGCCAGCGGTTCCATGCGATAGGCGCCGGACTCATCGGTCAATACCATGCGTGTGAAGCCCGTTGCCTCTTGTTGAGCGATCACCTGCGCGGAAGCCACCACCGCCCCCGATTCGTCGCGAATCTCTCCGAAGAGCGAGCCCGTCGCGACTTGGCCCCGCGCGAACGACGCGGCCACGCAAAGCAGCAAAAAGATTCTCATCCTCGATCTCCACCAACAATCTGTTCCAGTTTGTCTACCGCCGCATCCAGATCGCGATAGCGCATCTCATAAATTCCGGCTCCGGCCAAGCGCTCCAGCGCCGTCTGTTGTTCCGCCACTGTGGGCAGGTCCGTAGGCCACGGGGAGTCGGACAGACGCTTCCTTGCGTCGTCCCACGCGACGGGAAGAAGTTCGGCCTGTCCGTCCCGAGCGTCGCGCCGGTTCAGGAAGACGAGCGCATCCACGCGGGTCTCCGCGGCCGTACGGACGGCCGGCAAGGAATCGGTCCGCACCTCGATGGTGGGCTTGCCGCGGGCGTGCCGGCTCTCCTCGATGCCCTGAAACTCGGGGAAGAGCGCGCCCGCCGCCGCCCGAAATCGGAAGAGGCGCGGATTGCCCAGCACGGTGCGCGTCCGGCCTCGCCTCACCAAGTTGCTGGAATCGTCCGCAATGTACGTCCAGCCGCGCCGCGCGCACGCGTAAGCCAGCGACGATTTTCCCGAACCCGAATCTCCGGCGAGCAATACGCCACGCCCTGCCAACGCGACGCACGCGGCGTGCAAGGGAACCACATGAAGCGATCCCAACAGGCTGTAGGCCATCGCTTCCAGAACGTGGTAACGAAGGTAGCGAGCGTTCTCCGCCAGCCGCTCGGTGACCCAGGCGGCCCCGAAACCGGCGACCATGTCGCAGCACCAGGAGTTCTCAGCGTCCGCCGCCCAGAGGGCAAGGTTGCGCTGCGCGCGAACCACCGGAGGAGGAGGGCAATCCGGCGCGGCACCTTCGGACACCACGCACCGCAGCTCCAGCGGCGGCTCATCGAATCGTTTCGGCAGCCCCGCCCAACTCGCGTGCGCCGCGTTCAAAACCATCGGAGAGTTCGAAGCTATGGACACGGCGAACCCGTACGGGTAATAATCCGCGCGGTGAGGCAGGGGCATCGAGGCCAGTAGCGGATCGCGCAGCGGAGTGACGCCGGCGCTCTCTTGCACGGTGCTCATCTCCGACGAGCATAACCGGGCGCCTCGCGGGAGTAATCCGCAAGTTGTAAAGGAATGGTAAATCCGGCGCCGGTCCGCCAGCCGCCCGGTGGAAACTCCGCGTCTTTGTTTCCGGGCCTGTAAAAGGATTGTGATTTTCCTGTTTGCCGCGGCAAAACCGCGCCGGGGCGGAAGTACACTGGCGGATGTCGCGGGAAAGTAAGTCACACATGCGCTCGGCGATCGTTCACTATTGGCTGCTTAACATGCGCGGAGGAGAGAAGGTCGTGGAGGCGCTCTGCCGCCTTCTGCCCGATGCCGACGTGTTCACGCTCTTTTACGACCCCGAGAGCGTATCCGCAACAATCCGGTCGCACACAGTCAAAGCGTCTTTCTTGAATCCCCTGCGGCGGCATTACCGCTCACTGCTCCCGCTGTTCCCCATGGCGCTCGAATCCATGGACCTGCGCGGCTACGATCTGGTGATCAGCAGCGAGTCCGGGCCGGCTAAGGGCGTGCTGACTTCGGCGGATACGCGGCATATCTGCTACTGCCATTCGCCCATGCGCTACCTATGGGATTTGTATCCCGCCTACCTTCACGACTGGACGCGTTCCCGCTGGAAGAAGACGGCCATGGCGCTGTTCGGCTGCCCGCTTCGAGTCTGGGATTACGCCGCGGCCGCGCGCGTGGATGAATTCGCCGCTAACAGCCGCAACGTTCAGAAACGCATCTGGAAGGCGTACCGGCGCGAGTCGCAAGTGATCTATCCTCCCGTCGCCGTCGAAACCTTCCGATGGAGGGCCCCCGGAGACAGTTACCTGGTGGTGTCTGAGCTGGTCGCCTACAAACGGATCGAGGACGCCGTGCGCTGCTTCACCAGGACTGGACGGCGGCTGAAGATCGTAGGAGACGGTCCCGAGTATGCTGCATTGAAGAAGCAGGCGGGGACGAGCGTGGAGTTCTGCGGCCGTGTACCGGCGGGCGAGCTGCGAGATTTGTATGCGCGTTGTCGCGCGCTTCTCATGCCGGGTGAGGAAGATTTCGGAATCGTCGCGGTCGAGGCCATGGCCAGCGGGAAGCCGGTGGTGGCCCTGGGCCGTGGAGGGGTGCTGGAGGCTGTGCCTCCGGACGGCAGAGGCTCAGCCGTCTTCTACGCCGAACCGGGCGACAAGCCATTGGAAAGAGCGTTGCAGCGGTTTGAAGAAGTCGAAGCGCTGGTCCGGCCAACGGAACTGCAAGCCTGGGCGGAGCGCTTCTCGGAGAGCCGGTTCCGTGAGCGGATGTCGGACCTGATCGGCCGCGGGGCCGGCGTGCGCGACACGGAGGCGTTCCGCCCGCGGGCGCTGGAACGGGTGGGAGGATGAGAGTGCGGTTACCGGTTGTACGAGTGCTGGCCCCGCTGCCGCTGCTGATCCATGCCGTGCTTGCGCAGCAGGGGCAGACGGGCGCGGCGGCCGATTGCAACTCGCAGGCCAGCTCCGGGGACCCGCGGTGCCTCGCCGGCCCGAGGTCTGCCGCCCCGACCCGCGCGGACGAGATGGATCTTCCCCGCATCCCGGTGATTCGCGATCCGAATTCCCCGCAGTACCAAAGCGGCCAGTCTCGACGCGGGGAAACCACAGGCCAGAACGCCGCCGATTCGCGGTCTCCATACGCCGCCGAGGAGCCGACCGCCTTCCAAGAGTTTGTCGAGCAGTCTGTTGGCAAGCTGCTGCCGGTCTTTGGCGCCGAACTATTCAGGGAGGTGCCCAGCACCTTCTCCCCGGCCGATCCTGTTCCCGTGACTCCCGACTATGTGGTCGGGCCGGGCGACCAGCTTCTAATTCGCGCGTGGGGGCAGATCGACCTAAACGTGTCCCCCGTTGTGGATCGCGCCGGCGCCATATACATCCCGCAAATCGGCTCGGAGCCCGTAGCCGGCCTGCAATTCCTCCAAGTCCAGGATTTCCTCAAGACCGCCATCGGCCGCGTGTACCGCAATTTCGATCTGAGCGTCAACATGGGTCAACTGCGCTCCATCCAGGTATTCGTCTTGGGACAGGCGCGCCGGCCGGGCGCATATACCGTCAGCTCGCTAAGCACGCTGGTGAACGCCATCTTCGCGTCCGGAGGCCCTAATGGCCACGGATCCATGCGCCGCATACGGCTGATGCGACAGGACCAGGCAGTCTGCGAGTTCGACCTCTACGATCTGCTGCAGCGCGGCGACAAGTCGAAGGACCAGCGTCTGCTGTCCGGCGACGTGATCTATATTCCGCCCGTGGGTCCGCAGGTGGCCATGGCCGGAAGCGTGAACATGCCGGGGATTTATGAGCTGAAGGGAGGCGGCACGCTCGAAGAGGGATTGCAGCTTGCCGGCGGACTTACTCCCGTCGCGGCGAAGCGCAAGGCGATCATCGAACGGATCGAAGACTCCACGCGGCGCGTGGTCGAGGCGTCGCTGGCGGGCACCGACGCAGCCGCCGCCAAGCTGCAGGACGGCGACGTGGTCAGCGTGCTCTCGGTGGCGCCGCGTTTCGAAAACGCCGTCACGCTGCGGGGCAACGTGGCGGATCCGATTCGTATGCCGTGGCGCCCCGGAATGAAGATTCGCGACTTGATCCCCGACCGCGAAGCGCTGCTTACCCGCGACTACTGGCAGGCGCGCAACCGTCTGGCGTTTCCCGCGAGACCCGGTGAGCCGTCTGAAAACGAGCCTCGCGATTCGATCGCCTCCACCGAGCTGGTGGCTTATCCGCCGCCCGGAGGCGACCTGGAGAGCGGCCTGGATGGCGTGCGCAGGAATGGCGCCTCACTCTCTCCGACGGATCCGAATGGAGCGGGGGCCGGATCGGCTAGAGTAGGGCCTGGTTCTATCGGCGCGTCGCGGGATCAGGCGCAGTCCGCTCGAAACCACGTAGAGCGCAACGCGCTCGAGACCAACTGGAGCTACGCCGTCATCGAGCGCCGCGATCCCCAGACCCTCACCACCACGCTGATTCCGTTCCGCCTCGGTAAGGTGGTCATCGACGGCGATGAAACCGAAAACCTGCCGCTCGAGCCGGGGGACGTGATCACCATATTCTCCACCGCCGATGTGAAGCTCCCTCAGAATCTGCAATCCCGGTATGTCCGGCTGGAGGGCGAGTTCGAGTCGGCGGGAGTCTATAGCGTTCGGCCCGGCGAAACCTTGCGCCAACTGGTGCAGCGCGCCGGTGGTCTGACTCCTCAGGCGTATCTGTTCGGCTCCCAGTTTACGCGCGCATCGGCGAAGCTCGAACAGCAGCAGCGGCTCGACGACCTGGTGAATTCGCTGGAGCGCCAGGTGGCGTCTTCAGCGGCCAACGTCCGGGGTTCGGTGATTTCGCCGGAAGAAGCGGCCGCAGCCAACAGCGAAATCACGGGGGAGCGCGAGCTTGTCGGGAAACTACGCCAGGTGCGCGCCACCGGGCGCATCGTTCTGGATCTCGATTCGCGCGACTCCCGGCCGGAGAAGTTGCCCGACCTGCCGCTGGAAGACGGCGACGTATTCACCGTACCCAGCGAGCCGTCTTTCATCAACGTGATCGGGAGCGTCTACAACGGGACCTCCTTCGTGTTCTCCGACAGCAAGCGGGTAGGCGACTACCTGCGGGAGGCCGGCGGCTCCACCCGCACGGGCGATTCGCGCCATACTTTTCTGATTCGCGCGGACGGTTCCGTCGCAAGCAAATCCCGGTCCATTGGACTTGTAGGCCAAAAGTTCGAGGATCTTCACCTCAACCCCGGCGACACAATCGTCGTTCCGGAACAGATCAACAAGACGACGTTTCTGAAGGGGCTGAAGGACTGGGCGCAGGTGTTCGCGCAGTTTGGGCTGGGCGCGGCCGCGATCAACATCCTCCGGTAAGCCATCATGCCGGTGGAGACCCGTGAATTGGAAATCTCGCTAACGGACGCCTTCAGCGCGGTTGTGCGCCGAATCCGCATGATCGCGGCCGTTACGCTCGCGGCGGCGGGCATCAGCGCGGCGGTAGTCATGCTTCTGCCAGTATCCTACTCGGCCGAAGCGGTGATCCTCCCGCCACAGCCGGACCAACCCGCGCAGTCGATGCTCATGGGAAGCCTTTCCGGCCTGAGCGGCCTCGGGTTGTTGGGAAGCGCCGGCGGCTCGGCGCTGTTTCGCAACCCCGGAGAGCTGTACGTTGGTCTGCTGAAGAGCCGCACCGTCGCCGACGCTCTTATTGCCCAGTTCCATCTCAAGGGCCTGTACCGGAAAAAGACGATGGTGGACACGCGGAAACGCCTGGCCAGCCGCACGACCATCGAGACCGCCAAGGACTCGCTGATTCATGTCCGCGTGGAAGACGCCGACCCCGCGCGCGCCGCCGCGATGGCGAACGCCTACGTGGATGAGTTGCACCGCCAGAACTCGCGTCTGGCGCTCACCGCCGCCGGACAGCGCCGGCTGTTCTTCGAGGAGCGGGTTCGTCAGGAAAAGGACGCCCTTGCGGACGCCGAAGCAGCGTTGAAGAACATGCAGCAAGCGAGCGGCCTGGTCTACCCGGCCGGCCAATCCGACGCGCTGTTGCGTTCCATCGCCCAGCTTCGCGCGGAGATTTCCAGCCGCGAGGTGCAGGCCCAAGCCATGCGTTTATACGCTGCGCCGGAGAACCCGCAATTGCGCGCGATCGAGGAGGAGACCTCCGCGCTTCACGCGCAGCTCGACAAGCTGGAGAAAACCGGCGAAGGAGCGGGAGACCCGCTGGTCCCGGCCCGCAAGATTCCCGAAGCGGCCCTCGAGTACCTCCGCAAGGAACGCGACGTGAAGTACCACGAGACGCTCTTCGGGCTGCTTTCCCAGCAAGCCGAAGCCGCCCGCCTGGACGAAGCCCGCGAGTCGCCGGTGGTGCAGGCGGTGGACCGCGCCGAGCCGCCGGATAAGAAAAGCTGGCCGCCTCGCACGTTTTTCGTCATGCTCGCCACGGCGCTGGCGGCCATCGCGGCGTGCGCCGTCGCCCTCTTTCAGGCGCGCCGCGCCGGCGGGGGCTATGCCCACTTCTGAAGACGCCACCATCGCCGGCGGGCCGTGGCTGACGGTCTTTGCGGCGCTCAGCGCGGCGCCTGCGGCGCGCATCGGCGACGTGCAACTCCTCGAAGTGGCGCAGGTCCTTTCCGTGTGCGCCGCGGCGGTTTTGGCGATCCACGCCCGCTTCCGCATGCGCTTCCCGGCGGTCTGGTGCGAATACGGGGGCCGCTATCTGGCGTTGCTGTGCGCGTGCGCCGCTGTCTCGGCGTTCTCCCTCCGGCTGCCGTTTTACCCGCCGCCCGGCATTTCCGCGCTGAAACAGCCGCTTGCGATTTCGCTTTCGCGCCTCGTGGAGTTGTTTCTGGCGATGTATTCGCTGCTGCTCGTAGCCGGAGCCTTGGGGCGCAGTCCGAAATGGCGCCGCGCGGTTCTGGACGCCTTCGCCGGCGTCGCCATCCTGAGCGCTTGCGCTTCTATCCTCGGCTGGCTTCTGCTCAAAGGGGCAGGCATCTCGACCCCTGTAGTCTACGATTTCGACGATCGCGTGCGCGGGTTCTTCAACGAGGGCGGCCCTTACGGAATGTTCCTGGTGGCCGCGTCGCTGGCCGTGCTTTTGCGCGCGCACCTCAAGCCCTACGTTTATCGGTTTCACGTTCCCGCCGCGCTTGGGTTGTTCGGCGTGGCGCTCCTGCTCAGCGGATCGAAGGCGGGTCTGCTGGCGGCCGCGGGGCTTGCCGTTCTCGGCGTACTGCTTTCCGGCAGCCGCCGCCAGAAGCTCATCCTGATCGGAGCGGCCGTTCTTTTTCTGGGCGTCCTGGCCCTTTTCCAGCGCCAACTCCTGGCTTACTGGCTTCTCTACCAGGATATCGACGAAGTTGCGGCCAATCATCCCGGCGATCCGAACTACGTGATGGGCCGCGTCACCGGCGCGCTGATTGTGCCGCGCATGATCGCGGCGCACCCCACCGGCGGCATCGGACTGGGTAACTATTCGTTGATGCGGAACGATCCGGAGTACCTCCAGGGCCTTCCCGCGGTGGACGAGTGGGATCTGACCGGCATGGGCTTCCTGGGCACCATGGCGGAGCTGGGAATTCCGCTCGCACTGTGCCTGTTCGCCGTCTTGCTCCGGCCCCTGCGAATGGCGCGCAAGAGGAAGGCTGCATCCGTCGTCGCCGTGGCCGCCGCCTTTCAGCCCCTTTCTTTTCTCTTGGGCGTCAACCTGAATTTCTTCTATCCGTGGCTGGTAACCGCGCTCGCGCTGGCGTCGCAGCCAGCGGACCCGGGAACGCCGTGAGAACCGGCCTGCTCTGCGACGCCCGCTGGGCCGGCGCCCACGGCATTGGGAGATTCTCCCACGAGGTGCTGAGGCGTCTCCCGGAGCACCGGCAGCTCGCGCGCGGGCCAAAGCCGCTGTCGGCGGCCGACTCGCTTTGGCTCGCCTGGCAGGTGGCTGTCAGACGGCCGCGTCTCTATTTCTCTCCCGGCTTCAACCCTCCGCCGTTCGGCTTGGTCCCCTTCGTGTTCACGATTCACGACCTCATCCAGATCCAAGTGCCAGCCGAAACCACGGCGGCCAAACGACTGTACTACCGCTTGATCGTCAAGCCCGCCTGCCGCCGCGCGTCCCGTGTGCTGACGGTGTCGGAGTACTCGCGCGCGCAGATTCTCCGGTGGTCCGGCCTGCCGCCGGAGCGCGTAGTCAACGTGGGCAACGGCGTCGGACCGCCCTTCCAACCCGAAGGACCGCGGCACCAGCCCGGTTTCCCCTACATTCTCTACGTCGGCAATTCCCGGCCGCATAAGGGCCTTTTCAATCTCTTGCTCGCATTTCGCGGAATACCCTGTCCCAATCTTCGGCTCGTGCTGGCCGGCTGCCTGAGCGCCGACACCGCGCGGCGCGTGGACCGCTTAGGGATCGGGCACCGTACGGAAACTGTAGACTCCCCAACCGACGAGGATCTAGCCTGTCTGTACCGCGGCGCGCTTGTTTTGGTCCTTCCCAGCCTGGTGGAGGGCTTCGGTCTTCCGGCCCTGGAAGGCATGGCGTGCGGCGCGCCCGTGATTGCGTCGCGCGCAGCCGCGCTGCCCGAGGTCGTCGGAGAGGCCGGCGCCTTGGTTGATCCGCTCGATGTGGCCGCCATCCAGCGCGAGATAGAGTCCGTGCTGGGAAGCCGGGAGCGCCAGGCCGTTATGCGCGCCAAGGGCATCGAGCGCGCCCGGCGCTTCACCTGGGACAAGGTCGCCGACAGGGTTCGCGCGGCACTGGAAGAGGCCGGCAAGAACAGTTAGGCGACTGCGGCCTCCTGGCCTGCGTGGCGCTGTCTTGTCCTCAGAACGACCACATCAAACTCACGTAGCCCGTGTCGCTCCGGTAGTCTTGCTGGCTGTGGAAGTCGTCGCGGAAGCCGTACCGCTGGTATCCGAGGTTCACGCGCGCCTTTTCCGAAAGACGGAATGAGAGCCTGGCCAGCGGAGACTGGAACCGCATGGGATAGGTCTGCGCGGCTTCCAGGGCGGGCAGAGTGGATCCAGCGCCGCTGCCGAGCGGATTACCGCGGCCATCTCCGGTATCCTGCACGATGCTGTATCCCAAGTAGGCAGTCGCCAGCTTCTTCAGCGCCAGCCGCAGACCGAAATTGCCTGAATGGATGTTGCTGATGTAGTATGACTGTCCTGAAACGAGCTGCGGACCGGCGAAGTAGGCGATGCCGCCCACGGTGTTGAGGTGCAGCTTGGAGTAGCTTGCATCCAGGGACATCCAGGCAAGCGGAGCCCAGTAAGCCGATCCGGTATTCACGCGCGACTGCGAGCTGAACGCCGTGAACGCCGTCGAATTGGTGTTGTAGTCCGCGTGCGAAGCGGCCGAAAGCCGCAGGGTCTTGTACTGATACCGAAGCTGCCCGGCGAGCGTGTGGTAGCTCTGGTCGCTCTTCGGCGCGAACGGGTGGTTTGCCAGCCCCACTTCCCCATCGGCCGTCAGCGTCAGGCCTTTGAGCAGGATCATCCGCACCCCGCCGAAGCCGGAGTTCAGGATGTTGGTCTGCTCGTAAGCGGGCCGTGGCGCGCCGGCGAATATCGTCTGCTGAATGGACCGGATCCTTCGGTCGGTGTATTGATAGCCGCCGTGAAAGCTCAGCCAGTGGCTCGCATGGTAGTTAACGGTAGTCTGGTTGGCGAACGTGAAGATTCCAAGGTATTCGAAGTAGGCGTATTGGACGGTCTGGGTCGAGTTATCGAATTCGGCGTAGGCGCTGTTTCCCTCGGTCCTCACGTTGTAAGTCGAAGTCTGATTGACAATGGTGAGCTTGGAGGCCGGCTGGGCGCTGACCGTCAGATTGGCCGTCGCCACCGGACGCTGCGCCGTTCCGAAGGTCGCCACTTGCCGGTTCGCGGCCGCCCCGGAGAGGTTGAATCCTAGGGTGCTCTCGTCCAACAAGTAGCCGCGCTGGCCCGCCGTGTAACTGAATCGGCCGTTGATGCTAAACCAGCCGCGTTCATAGAACAAGCCAGCGCGCCAGTACGGGCTCGTGCCGTGGTAAGGCTCGGTGCGGCTGAAGGAGCTGAGCGTTGCGCCGCCGCTGGGAATCGGGGCGCCATCGATCCCGGCGAGCGGGGAGCCGCCGTCGTCCTTAAAGTCCTCCCAGCCTCGCGTCCAGGTCAGGCGGAACCCATGCAGCCGGATCTCGTTGCCCACGCGGTACTCGGATCGCAGCCGCCGGACATTTGCGAACACAGGGAAAACCGTGGCGGCGTCGAAAGCCGGAACCGTTGTAAGGCCTGTCCCGCTCTGCCCATCGCGCGTGTAGCCGAGGAAGAACTGGATCTTCGATTGCGGCAGAATGGTCAAGTCGTGGTTCTGAGAGTTGTACTCCGTGTCCAGCAGGTGGGCTCCGGTCGCGCCATCCGTGGTTAACCCCGGGTTGAAGTAATCGTTCCGGCACCAGAGCAGGTCGTAACGATACCAGCGGTTCTTCTGGAGGCGGAACGTCGCCGATTCGTAAGGGTCGCCGCCCAGGCCCTGCGTGGAAAAAAGAATCTCGTCGAACCAGCGTCCATGGCCGTCCTTTGAGTTCATCGCCACGGAACTTCCGAGCAGCTTGACGCCGTTGCCGAAGTTGACCGCGCTCCGGTATTCCGCGTCGTTGCCGCCGACGGTTTCAAACCGGTAGCCGGTCTCGAAGGACGAGTTGAAGGAGTAGTCCCCCCAGGTCTCACCCTGGCTTGGCCCTACCGTCTCCGGCGTGGGAGCCGCGGTCTGTTGGGCGGCACAAACCGCCGAGAGGAGCAGACAGCCGGCCGCCGCCCGTATCGCCTTGGAGTACCGTTTCATCGGAGGAATAGAGAGTCGCTGTTCGAACCGTGAATGCGCACGTGGCAATTCGTGCAGTTCTGGTAGCGCGGATCGGTCATGTTATGGGCTTGCGACGGATTCGGATCGCCCGTACCGCGCAAACCGAATCCCGGTGAACCGTTATGGCATTCGAGGCACATGGTGAACACCACCGGGCGGCGCAGCAGCCGCGAATTCGTGGAGCCGTGCGGAGAATGGCAGATTTCGCACCCCTCGATCCGGACCGGAGGGTGCTCATAGGCGAACGGTCCACGTTTCTCGGAGTGGCACTTCAGGCACGGCTCCTCGTCGGTTGCTCCCGACCCGGTCATTTGCGGCCGGCTGGCCAATCGCCATTCCGGCGCGAAAGAGCCGTGCGGGTTGTGGCAGTCGGTACAAGTCATGAAACCTTCGTTCACCCGGTGTTTGAACGGCATGGAAAAATCCGCCCGGACGTCGGCGTGGCATTCATAGCAAAGTTCGATCTGCGCCTTGGCGAGTAGAAACTTTCGGGCGGGAGTCCCGTGAATCAGGTGGCAGTCGGTACAGACCACGCCGTTGAGCGTGTGCGACGATCGGCGAATGTTCGCGCGCGACATGGTCTGCGCGTGGCATCGCAGGCACGCGTCCAGGACGCGCGCCGGGGACAGGTCGGAAAAGGCGATGATCGTCGCCTTGCCGCCGGCGGCTTGTACGTGCCGGTCGCCGGGACCGTGGCAGCCTTCGCATCCCGTGTCTTCCGGTTTCTCCTTGCCGGACGCGATGCTCTTGAAGTGGGGGTTCTGGTTGAATGTCTGCCAAATATCGGAGTGGCAGTCTTTGCACATCGCGCTGCCGGCATACGCGTTTGGCGGCGTCTGCGCGCCCGCCGCGGCGGCAGCCAAACAGGCAACCAGCCAAATCCGGTAACGGGTTAGTCGAGTGAAATGGAGCGGCAATAACTTTCTCGCTCCTCAATCTTAGGCCGGCGAGCCGCGAGCCTCCAGCCATGTAAATCGCTTTTTACACAGCTTTTACAGTCATATACCAGGGCCGGCGGACGCCGTGGTCCACTTTTACACAACTGTTACAATTCGTTGGCGACGTTGCCCGCCCGGCGCTGTTACGTTGGCGGTCAATGAGCGGGCATGGGGCCGGAGGTTGCCGGTATCTCTTACTAGCGCTGCTAGTCTGGGCTGGTGCGGATGCGCCCGCGGTTCGCACTTGTTTTGCTCAGGATACTGCAACGTCCGGTCCGGAATCGAACCGCCGGGCACGAGGCCCGTTGTTCGTCCCAGTGGATAGCTGGATCTATCCGGCGCTCCTGCGGCTGGCCGCATTGGGCTACATCTCGGATCAGGCGGCCGGCATGCGCCCGTGGACTCGGGAAGAGTGCGCCCGCCAGCTCCGGGAAGCGGAGCGCGCCCAGGCCCAAGCCTCCGAGCGGCGCTTGACAGCAAGTTTCGAACAGGCTTCCTCGTTGATTCGCGCCCTGAGCGGCGAGTTCGGCCGGGATCGGGACGCCACGGATTTCGCGGAGATCGGGTCCGTGTACAGCCGCTATCTCGGCGTGGCCGGTAAGCCGCTAATCGATGGTTACAACTTCGGGCAAACCGTTATCGACGACTATGGCCGCCCGGTTGCGGAGAATAGCAGCGCGAGCGGCGGCTTTTCCGTCGCGGCGGTGGCCGGGCGCATCTCCTTCTACACGCGTACCGAGTTCTGGCATGCGCCGCCGTTCGCCAGCCCGGCGGAAGACCTCAAGGCCACGGCGCCGCAAATCGAGCCCGTGTTGCCGGGCACCCAAACTGGCGTAAACCGCGTGGAGCCTATCGAAGCGTATGCCGGCGCGCAGTTCGGCCGCTGGTCTGTAACCGTGGGGAAACAGGATCTCTGGTGGGGACCTGGGGCTTCCGGTCCGCTGTCTTTCAGCGACAACGCTCAGCCGTTCTACTCGTTTCGTGTTACCAGCGCCTCTCCGATCGTGTTACCCGGTGTTTTGCGCCGGCTGGGTAGTTTTCGGATCGACGTGGTGGGTGGCGAGCTTTCCGGCCACCACTTGCCGCCCCGCCCTCTTCTGAACGCACAGAAGTTCACCTGGAATGTGACCCGGGACCTCGAGGTTGGCTTCACGCGGTGGTCGCTGTTCGGCGGCGCCGGAGTTCGCGGATTCACGTTGGGCTCCGTGCTCCGCAACCTTACGGCCAACGGCGCCGTTTACGGCGATGCCGTCGATCCGGGTGACAGGAAGAGTGGATTTGACTTCCTGTGGCGCCCGCCTCTGCCCGGAAGACCCATCACACTGTACGCCGATTTCTATGCCGACGACGAACCGAACCCTCTAGCGTCGCCCCGGCGCTCGGGGTTCGATCCGGGAGTCTATTTCCCTAGGATCCCCGGCCTGCCGCGATGGGATCTTCGCGTGGAAGCGCCCTCCACCCGGCTCGCCACCTCGGATCACGGCGGTACGTTTCTCTACTGGAACGACGTCTACCACGACGCCAACACCAACCAGGGTTACTTGCTGGGCAGTTGGGTAGGCCGCGATGGCCGGGGACTTTCCATCCAATCCACCTGGTGGCGCTCCGCTAGGTCGGAACTCGAATTCGGCTATCGCCAGAACCGCATCGGGCCGGCTTTCCTTCCAGGCGGCGGAACCCAGGACGATGCCTCGGTTGCCCACACGTTCCATCCCAAGCTGGACTGGACCGTGCGGATATCGGCCCAGTGGGAACGCTATCGTATTCCGTTGCTCGGCGGAATCCATCGCGACCTGGCAACCACGCTCGAACTGAACTACGCGCCACACTGGAGACCTTTCCAGAATCGTGGCGAATTGCCACATTTACAATAAATTGACACTCCTGCGATGACGGCGCGCGCGGTTAGCGATACCGTAAAAAGGCGATTCGCGTGGAGGTTCGCCGCATCCAATGTACAAGATGAGTCCAACTCCTTCGCCGGACACGGGGAATTCCGGGCGCTATGCCGCCGCGCCCCGTCCGGATCCGTCCTCCGTTGCGGCTTCGGCGCGTTCCCACGCCGAGTCTCCGCGCGCCCAGAAGATCCTCGTCATCGATGACGATGAGAACCTCCGCGACACAGTCTCGCTGATGCTGGAACAAGAAGGCTTCCGGACGGTGCTCGCGGCCGAAGGCCGGGCCGGATTCGAGCAAACATTGATGCTTCAGCCCGATCTCGTCCTGGTCGATCTTCGCCTGCCAGGTATGAGCGGGGTGGAAATCTGCAAGCAATTGCGGGCTTCCCACGTGACCACGCCCATCGTCGTCCTTAGCGCCGTGGGAGACGAGATCGACAAGGTGCTGCTGCTCGAGATCGGCGCCGACGATTACATCGTGAAGCCCTTCGGGGCGCGCGAGCTGGTCGCGCGGATTAGGGCCGTCCTGCGGCGCTCGAACGCCGAATCGCGGAAGGTACTGCACGTCGGCGAGATCGAAGTGGATCTCGAACGCCGCATGGTGACGCGCGGGGACCGCGAGATCCGGCTAACCCCCGCCGAGTACAACTTACTGGCCTTCTTCCTCAACCATCCGGACCGGCCACTCACGCGGGACATGATTCTCAACTCGGTGTGGGGCTACAGCTTTGCGTCCAACACCCGCACCGTCGACGCGCACATTCTCAAGCTGCGGCAGAAGCTGGAAGCGGACCCCAACGTCCCGCGGCACATCCTGACGGTGCATGGCGTGGGCTATCGGTTCTTGCCCTGAGCCCGTAGCGGGGATGCTGCCTATGAGTGACGCGATTGACTCCGGCGGCGCGCCGGGAACGGTTCTGATCGTCGACGATACCGCGCTCAGCGCGGCCGCGCTTGAGCTGGCCTGCTCCGGCATTCCGGGGATGGAGGTGAAGTCGGTCTCTTCCGCGCAGGAAGCCGTCCGCATTCTGGACGATCCAAACACTGCGGTTCGCGCCGTTCTCACCGACATTCGGATGCCCGCGATGGACGGCTTCGACCTGATTTGCTTCATTCGCTCGCACCGGAGGCACATCAAGATGCCTGTCATTGTTGTTACCGCCGACACCGACCCGGAGACGCCGGAGCGCGCCTCTCGTCTGGGCGCAAATGCATTCTTTGGCAAACCTTTCTCGCCCAGGGCGGTTCGGCGTACCTTGGAGGATCTCCTCTATGTCGATGTCGGCTCGGAATGAAGTTCGGCGCCAGGCGCGGCGGCGGGCGGGCGTGGCTTGGCGTTTCGGTGCAATCGCCGGATTGTGCGCGCTCTCGATCACGCCGGCGTGGACCCAGGCATCGCCCGAGTTGCGTCAGATCCTGGAGCGACTGGACCGGCTGGAGGCCCAGAACCAGGCTTTGACGGCCGAGGTTCACGCGCTCCGGGAAGAGTTGGCGGCGCGCGGGGGTCAGCCGGTGCCGGAGCAGGCGGCCGAAGCGGCGGCGCCTACCGTCGAGGAGCGGCTCGAGGTCCAGGAAACCCGGACCGCGGAGCAGGCCGAAACCAAGATGGAGTCCGCCCATCGGCTGCCGTTCCGCATCAGCGGGATGGCTCTGCTCAACACCTACTTCAATACGAACGGAGGCGGCGGCGGCGCGCAATACCCCACTACCGTCGTGGCTGGGCAACCCCCGTCCGGCGGCGCTTCATTCCGCCAGAGTATCGTGGGGCTGGACTACAGCGGCCCGCAAACATTCGGCGATGGGAAGATCAGCGGATCTTTGCGCCTGGACCTGTTCGGCGGTACAGCGGCGAACCAGTACGTCAGACTCCGCACCGCGTCGCTCTCGATCGATTGGAAGACCAGCAGCTTCACGGTGGGTCTGGAAAAGCCCCTGATCTCGCAGAGAGAGCCCGACTCGCTGGCGCAAGTTGGCATCTCGCCACTCTCCGGCGCCGGCAACCTCTGGTATTGGATTCCGCAAGCGCGTTTCACCCAGGATTTTCAGTTTGGCGCGCAGAGTGGAATGCGCGCCCAGATCGGCGTCGTTCAGACGCATGAAGTCGATGGAAGCGCGCTCGGCCCCTATGAGACCGCGTCGCCTTCGTCCGTGTACTTCGAGCCGGCGCGCCCGGGAGTGGAAGCCCGCCTCGAGTTCTTTCACGGGTCGGACCGGAGAATCGAGATTGCGCCCGGATTGCATCACAGCGTTTCTCATGTCGAGGGAGCGTCTGTGCCTTCCGACATCTATTCCCTGGACTGGTTCACGCGGCCCTGGCGGCTGCTGGAGTTTACGGGTGAGGCCTTCGCCGGCCAGAATGTCGCGCCGCTCGGCACAGGCGGCCTTCGCCAGGGCATCGTGGTGACGCGTTTCGGATCGGCCAAGCCCGTCCACTCGCTGGGAGGCTGGGGGCAGTTCACGGTCCACGCCGCTCCCCGTTTGTGGTTCAATGTTTTCTCCGGCCAGCAGGATGATCGCAACTCGGATTTGCCGGCGGGCGGCGTCGGGAAAAATCTGGCGTACGGCTCCAATGTCTTCTTCCGCCTTGCGCCCAACGTGCTCACGAGTTTTGAGGCGTCTCAGACCCGAACAAGCTACATCGGCTCCCAGACGCTACGGTCGAACCACTATGACTTGGCTTTTGCGTATCTCTTTTAGCCTGCTCCTGCTGTGGCCCGCGTTCGGCGCCTCGGTGTCGGGCCGCGTGAGCCTCTCCGATTCGCCTGTTCCCGCCGTCAGCAAGCGCCAGGACTACTCGGGCGTCGTGGTGTGGCTGGAGCCTGCCCGCGCTGCGGCGTTGCCGGTTGCTCCCGCCCCTGCCGGCCGGGCGCGCGTGATCCAGAAGGACAAGCTGTTCATTCCGCACGTAACAGCCATTCAGGTCGGAACCGGGGTCGCCTTTCCCAATCTCGATCCGATCTACCACAGCGCTTTCTCCACGTTCAGCGGGCAGATCTTCGATCTGGGGCTGTACTCGCCCGGAACCAGCCGCACGGTTACGTTTCACCACGCTGGAATCGTGCGCGTGTTCTGTAACATCCATCCCACCATGAGCGCGGTGATCGTCGTGTTGAAGGACCCCTGGTTCGCCGTGTCGGATGCCACCGGGGCGTTCTCCATCCCCAACGTTCCGGCGGGCGAGTACCAGATGCACGTGTTTCACGAGCGGGCGACGCAGAAGATCCTTGAAGCGCTGGAACGGCGCATTACGGCTGGCGATAGAGACCTGACGATTCCTCCCCTCACCGTCTCCGAAACGGGCTATGTCGAAGCGCCGCACAAGAACAAATACGGCCAGGATTACCCTCCCGTGCCCGACGACCACGCCGCCTATCCAGCCCAACGGAAATGACGAACCCGCTATCGCGCATCTCGCTGCTCTGGAAGATTCTTCTATCGACCTCCGTCGCCATCACGCTGCTCTTCGCGGTGACCGGCTGGATCGCGGTCTATAGCGCCACGCGGGCGACTTCCGACAGCATCGAGCACGAGGTTCGGGCGAGCTTCCAGGCGTATCAGTCGTTGTGGAAGTCCCGCGCCGACCGGCTCGCTTCGATCAGCTCGATTCTCAGCGCCATGTCCGATGTGCGGGCGGCCTTTGGTTCGGCCGACGAAGCGACCATTCGGGACACCGCCGGCGAATTGTGGGCGCGCGTATCGGATGAGGATGCGTTCTTCCTCGTCGCCAGCCCCCGCGGCCAGGTGATCGCTTCGCTCGGAGGATCGCCCGGACAGTCGCTGCCGGCGGACCTGCCGGCTGTGCGCGATGCGCTCTCCCACTTTCCCGCGCAGGCATCCGGCTTCCTGGCGCGCGACGGCCGCCTCTATGATATCGTGCTCACGCCGGTGTACGTTCAGAGCACCGGCGGCACGGCTCTGCTCAACGTCCTGGTCGCGGGCTACGACGTCGGCCGCGGCCTGGCCGGACGCCTGAAGGACGCTACCGGCGGAAGCGAGTTTCTGTTTCTCTCCGAGGGCCGGGTTATCGCGGCGACGGTCGGGGCTGGGGAAGCGAACCTCATTGCGTCCCGCCTCTCCGCATCCGCCGCGCGAATCACAGCCGGAGGCGTCCAGTACGCTCCACTAGTCACGCCCCTACTGGACATCAATGGGCATGTGGTCGGCCAACTCGCCATCCTGCGGTCTTTTGAGGTGGCGCAACGCGAGATCTCCACATTGCGGCGGAACATCAGCCTGCTCTGGCTGGCCTCCATGGCCGCGGGTCTGGTGCTCACGTATCTGTTGGCCCGGCGCATCGTCGAGCCGGTGAAGGCCCTGGACCGGGCCGCCTCCGAAGTCGGCCGTCAAAACTACGACTGCGCGGTGCCCGTCAAGAGCGAGGATGAACTGGGCCGGCTGGCGGCCACCTTCAACGCCATGTGCGCATCCATCCGCGAGGCGCGCGAGGAACTGATTCGCTCCGAGCGCATCTCCACCATCGGGCGCCTGGCGGCCTCGATTGTCCACGACCTGCGCAACCCGCTGGCCACGATTTACGGCGGCGCGGAGATGCTTTTGTACTCGCAGCTTTCCGAAGCGCAGATCCACCGGCTCGCCGGCAACATGTTCGGCGCCTCTCAGCGCATTCAGGAATTGCTTCAGGATCTCCTGGATGTGGGGCGCGGAAAGGCCGGCGAGATTCGCCTGTGCGACCTTCGTGAGCTTGCCGGCTCCGTGGCGGGGTCTCTGGAGAGCGCTGCCGCGGCGCAGCAAGTGCGGATCGTGTTGGAGATGCCGGAAGGCCTGGAGCTGCCGCTCGACCGGCGTCGCATCGAGCGCGTCTTTCTGAACCTCATGGGGAATGCGATGGAGGCGATGCCCGGCGGCGGCGCTATCGCTGTTTCCGCCGCGGCCGAGCTCGACTCCGTTGTGGTGACTGTTCGCGACACCGGGCCCGGCATCGCTCCGGAGATTCGCGCCCGGCTTTTCCAGCCCTTCGTCACGGCGCGCAAGAAGACCGGATTGGGCCTTGGGCTGGCGCTAGCCCGCCAAGCCGTGGTGGATCATGGCGGAGACATGTGGGCGGATTCGTCGGAAGGCGGCGCGAGTTTTCTTTTCCGGCTCCCCAGGCGTCCCGGCCACGAATCGCAGCCGGCGGTGGACGGAAGCTGAATCCGCACAGCCATCTACCTGTCGCGCCACCTCCTCATCGCCGGAGCGAGGACGTTGATCCGCGCCGCTGACGCCCGGTTCTCCGTTTCCGGCGGCGACCAAGAAGCTCCGGGGCCGAAACACCTCGACCGATACTGGGGTTTTAACGTAGAATGAGTCTCGTGCGCGGGGCGCTCGTTTTCGCTCCGACACGATCGGATGACGACCATGCGTATCCTGCCCTTCGCCGGGCTCCTCCTGATGTGCGTCCCCCAGGCGACCGATTGCGCGGCTAATCTGATCAACGATCCTTCCTTTGAAATCACCAAGGACAGAGATCAGTTCGGGCGCGTATTCGCCACGTGGGACGGCTGGAAATACGAAGGGGATTGCAACTTCGAGGTCGGGCTGATCCCGCATACGGGCAAAACCTCGGGAATGCTGGCCTGCAATTCAGCGGGCAAGATTCGGATCGCTCAGTTGCAGGATCTGGAGCCGGGCCGGTACTCGATCACCGCTTACATTCGCGGGCTGGAAATCGGAATCGGCACGTACAACCAGGACGTCGAGTTCATGTTCAACGAGCAGTACTTTCAGCTCAAGAAGAGCGGGACCTTCGGCTGGACCCGGCTGACATATGTCGTGGAGCTGAGCAAGCCGGCCAAGGCGGGCCCGTCCTTCGGATTGTGGGCGCCGGGGTTGCTCTGGATCGACGACGTCTCGATGGAACGCGTGGGCCCCGACGTCCCGCTCACCGCCGCCCCGGCGCTGGGCACGGAGGAGGCGCCCATCGCGCCTCCGGGCGCGCTGGGTCCGGGCGCGGTCCGTTGCCCCCGATGCGCCTATCGCAACATGCCGGAGTGGAAGAAGTGTTACGCCTGCGGCTCCCCGCTTGCGGTGGAACAAACCGCGATCGCCGGGCCGCCAGTGAAACCAATTACGTCGTTCGAGCAGGACAACCCGTTCAGCGGCGGCGTCGTAGTCTCCGCGCACGCCACCGACGGCGCTAAAGCGCTCCGCATCGACAAGGACTATGCGGCCATGATCGCGCCGCAAGACTGGTCGGGCTACGACTATTTGAAAATCGATACGTACACGGACGCTCCCGACGCCCTGCCTCTGGTCATCGAGATTCAGGACAAAGACACGAAGGATTACTGGACGCGCGTCAATTACAATGCGGTAGCGCCGCCCGGCCAGTCTACTTTGATCCTGCCCTTGAAGGGGCTATACGTGGGCGAGAAAGGCCGGCCCGGACGCAACCTGATCCTCAGCGGGGTCACGCGCCTGGTGGTCGCCATTAGTTCTGCGCCACCGGCGCCGCTGTTTATCGACCGGCTGCGTTTGGAGCGCGACTTGGCGGGCTCGAAAGCCGTCTTCGACGGCCTGTATGCCTTTGATTTCGGCCCGGCCGGCAGTCCCGTGATGGATGGTTTTACCGCCATCACGCCGGCCACCCCGTACAGCCCTGGCCGCGGATACGGACTCAAGAACGCCAAGATCTGGCGGGCGCTCGACGCTCTCCAGCCCGATCCGCTTTACCAGGACTTCCTCTGCATCGAATCCGGCGGTCTGGCGGTCGATGTCCCCAATGGCGCCTATCGAGTCTTCCTGAATATAGACAGCCCCGGCGGCTTCTGGGGTGAGAACCAGACCTATCGGGAGCGATCCATCCTGGCGCAGGGGAAGAAGGCGCTCTCCGAAAGAATGGACCTCCAATCGTTCGAAAAGAAGTACTTCCATTTTTGGGACACGGAGGACCTTCCAACCGACAACGTTTTCGACAAATACGGCCAGGCGCACTTTTCGGAAAAGACTTTCGACGTCGCGGTTACGAACGGGCAGCTCTACCTAGAGTTCCAGGGGGCGAACTGGGCCAACTGCGTATCCGCGGTGGTGATTTTTCCGGTCGAGAAGGCGGCCGCGGGTGCGCAGTTCCTCGAGTACGTGAAGGAGCGACGGCGCTTCTATTTCGATAATGCGTTCAAACGAGTACTGCCCCGCGCGACTGGCGATCCGCTGCAAGCCACAGCGGAGGATGCGCGGCGCGGCTACGTGGTCTACCAGCGTGATCTTATGGGGGATCTTTGTTACAACGGCGCGCCCTTCCGCGGCGAACTAGGCAAGCCGCTCTCGGCGGACGGTTTTCCCGGCCAGGAAACGCCGCTGATCATGGGCGTTCTTCCGCTGAAAGACCTGGGCCGGGGCGAAGTCTCCGTGAGCGCACTCACCGGCCCGCAAGGCGCCATCCCGGCCAGCGCCATCGACGTCGGGTACGTCTCCAACCGCTTGAGCCGGGTCACCATGGATGGCGCGGTTTATACCATTTCCCCGCGGCTGGTCCTCCCACGGAACAACGTGGCGATGCCCAAGGACATCGCGCGGTACTTCTGGCTGACGGTTCACACGCCCCCCACGGCCAAGCCCGGAGTTTATACGGGCCAGGTGACGTTTACCCCGCGGCCGGGCGAAGCGGCGTCGATGCCGCTGCGGTTCACCGTCCGGAGAGGCGCGCTCGATCCCGTGGACATCCCTGTCGGCCCCTTCGGAGGCCAGATCGAGTTGCCGTGGTTTGGGGACGATCCCGGAGCCGCCAAGTTCGCCGCGGAGACGACCGGGAAGAGCTTGCACCTCCTGCGTGCGCGCGGCTTCACTATGTTTACCGGCGTCCCGAATGTCGCCTATCATGGGTTCGTCAACGGCAAGCCGGCGCTGGACTTCGGTTTGGCGGACCGCCAGATGCAGGAGGCCAAGGATCTCGGATTCCTGGCCGTGGACTCCTATGGCGCCGGCATCGGTGGATTCGACCCCTATTATCAAGACACCGCGAAAATGCAAGCCGCCGGGTTCAAAGACTATAGCGAATTCATCCGGGTGGTCTACGCCGCCGTCCAACAGCACGCGCAAGAAAAGGGCTGGTTGCCGGTGTATTGGAATCTCGGCGACGAACCAAGCGGCGACAATTTGCAGAAGTCCATCGCCAATGCCACGGCCTACCGCATCGCGTTTCTGAAAGGCCCTCCGTTCTTTACGGCGGCCACCAGCCTGGAACCGGGGCGCAGCGCCAATGATCCGAATTTCATCCTGGCCAGGGCCCTTCAAATCGCCAGTTTAAACGGGCATGACGAAGCCGGCGTAAATCTGCTGCATCGCCAGGGCGGCGAGTGGGCCTTTTACAACTGGGGCGACCGCTGGACCTATGGCCTCTACCTGTACAAGGCCGCCAAACAGTTCGACGTCAAGTTCCGCCTGTCGTGGCACTGGAACATCGCGGCCGGCGATCCATATTATGCGCTCGATTGCCGCGAGGACGACTACGCTTGGGGCAACGCGACTCCGGATGGACAATTGACGCCCTCCATAGAGTTCGAGCGCATCGCCGCCGGCTTGGACGACTACCGATACCTCCTGACCCTGGCGCGCCTCGCCAAAGCGAAGGC
The DNA here is from genome assembly GCA_050012095.1 of Bryobacteraceae bacterium. Lineage (GTDB taxonomy): Bacteria > Acidobacteriota > Terriglobia > Bryobacterales > Bryobacteraceae > BOG-224. Next base: position 78,020 of record JBEKHV010000011.1, read on the forward strand.
CGGCTCGCCGGCCGCGAAAGCGGCTGAGACCCTGATCGACGGCCGAATGGCCGCCTTCCACCTGGGCCAGAGAGACCACGACCGTCTTTTCGGAGTCCAAGATTGGACCGCTTTTCGGGAGCAACTAGCGAACGCGATCGAAGCTCTCCAGTAGGCGCTTCCGCCGCTGGTGGAGTTCAGTAGCGCGCACGGTCCGGAAACTTCAGCAGTATTACAACAGATAAGGGTTCGATTCTTATGGAACGTCTTTCCCGAAACTCCTAAAATGGTGAAGGCAGCTATGAGAAGGAGAAGCGGGACGTCGGCCGCTTTCCATAGACGGCAGGCGCTCACCATTCGCCGGTTTTTGACGTATCGGACTCGCCCTCCAATTCGAACAGGAAAGCATGCAATGACCAAGCAGGAAATCGAGACCCCCGCTCTTCTGGTGAACCTCGACCGCATGGAAGCCAACCTGGAGCGCATGGCTGCCTTCTTTCGCACCACGCCGGCGAAACTCCGCCCGCATTTCAAGAACCACAAGTGCCCGGAATTGGCCGCGCGGCAACTGGACGCCGGCGCCATCGGCGTCACCTGCGCCACCCTCGGAGAGGCCGAGTGCCTGGTGCAGCACGGCGTGGGCAGCGTCTTGCTAGCGAATGAAATCGCGGACCCGGTCAAGATCCGCCGCTTTGTCGAACTGGCTCGTCAGGCGGATGTCATCGTCTGCGTCGACAACGAGAAGAATGTGGATGAACTGGCCCGCGCTGGCCGGAACCGCGGAACACCGGTCAGCGTGTTGGTCGACGTCGATGTCGGCCTGCATCGCTGCGGCGCGCCGCCCGGCGATCCCGCGGTGCGCCTCGCCCGGTCGGTGGTGGAAAAGGGCCTGCGATTGCGCGGCCTGATGGGATACGAGGGCCACCTCTCGCGCCGGCTGCCCGGTCCGGAGAAAGAAGAGGCGGTCGCCGCCGCCATGCGGCCTCTGATGGAAACCAAGGCCCGTCTGGAACGCGAAGGCTTGCCGGTCGAAATCGTGAGCGGCGGCGCAACCGGCACCTATTCCATCTCGGGTTGCTATCCCGGCGTGACCGAGATCCAGGCAGGTTCCTATCTGCTCATGGATACCGACTATCGGAAATGCTGCGCGGACTTCGATCTCACGCTCACGATGCTGGCCACCGTGATCAGCAAAGCCGAAGGGGAACACGTCGTGGTCGATGCCGGGTTGAAAGCGCTGAGTTGCGAGCGCGGCGTCCCAACCGTCAAGGACCTCGAGGGGCTCACCGTCCGCAAGTTAACTGCCGAACACGGCATCATCGACCTGCACGCGCCATCGGCTCCCGTGGAGGTTGGCGATAAGATCGAACTTTGGGCGCCTTATTCCGATGCCACCGTTAACCTGAACGAACGCATGTACGGGATCCGCAACGGCCGCGTGGAGGAAATCTTCGCGGTAGACGGGCGAGGCCGCTAGTGACGCGTTCGGCTCACAGCGGTTCCGAAGGTTCGGCGGCTCGATCGCACGACAGTTGAAGCAGAGAAAGGAAAGATCATCCATGGATAAGCATTGGGACCACTACTGCACGATGAGCATCGTTCATTTCATGGCTTTTCCGGAGACCATCCGGGGAGACGGCCCCATCGTGGAGACCGTAACAAAGATTGCGGAAGACCCCTTCTTCGGCGCAATCGAGATTGGGTGGATCAAGGATCCGGCAGTCCGGGCGAAGGTGAGGAAAGTGGTTGAAACCGCCCACATACAGGTGGGTCATGGGGCGGGATCGGCCCTGTTACTGTCGAAGGTCAACCTCAATAGCCTGGATGAGCCGGAACGCATGAAAGCCGTGCAGCAGCTTTGCCGCAACGTCGATGAAGCCGCCGAAGTGGGCGCGCAAAGAGTGGTGTTCCTGTCCGGGGCCGATCCCGGCGACGCGGACCGCCCACGCGCCTTGGAAGCTCTGGCGACATCCGTCAAGCAAGTGGCGGCTTACGCGCGCGACAAAGGGATTGCCCTGACGATGGAGACCTTCGACCGAACCGTCGACAAGAAGTGCCTGATCGGTCCTAGTCCTTTGGCAGCGAATTTCTGCAAGGCGATCCGGGAGGATTTCCCCGACTTTGGCTTGCTCTACGACTTGAGCCACATGCCGCTTCTCTATGAGACGCCGGACGCGGCGTTCAATGAGCTGAAGGACTGCCTGGTGCACATCCACGTAGGCAACTCCGTGCTGGGGCGCGAGACGCCCGGCTACGGGGACCAGCATCCCCGGTTCGGCTGGCCCGGAGGCGTCAACGATACGCCCCAGGTGACGGAATTTATTCGCAGCCTGTTCAAGGCCGGTTATTTGAAAGAGCACAGCGCCGCCAGGCCGTGGATTGGATTCGAAGTGAAGCCGCAATCAAAAGAGGAGTCCTCCGCGCTGGTGATCGCCGGCGCCAAGCGCGTCTGGCAGGAAGCCTGGTCCCGGGCCTGAGACTCGCCCAAAATATTTCTTACGCCGGGTCGGGAAACTCGGCGAGGGGGACCGAGCGGTGTTCTCTTGCGCTCCGATAAGCGGCTTCAACCGCCGCAAACGTGCGCAGATACTTGCGCGCGCCGGATTCAAAGGGCGTGCCGTCTTTCAGGCAGGAGATGAAGTGAGACTCTGTGGCGCGCACGGAATCGCCGCCGTATACCGTCGGCACCACCGGGCTCTTCCACACTGAAACGTTGTTCAAAAAGACTTCGCCCGTTGCGAGAATGTCGATCGCTCCGGCCTCTCCCTCGAGTCGCGCGTCGCCCATGGACGGGCCGGGCGGATTCGGATTCAGGAAGCGATTGCCGTCCACCCAGCCATGCGCCCCGCTGGCATGGTTCAAAACGATGATGGCTTGATCCTCGGCCGCAATGCGCGGGTTGCGGCGGCTGGTTTCCGCATACACCGAATCCACGTCGCCGAACAGGAAGCGGGCGGTATCCATCAGATGCACGAGGGCCTGTTGAATGATCAAGCGGGACTCTTTGCGGAAATACGCCTGCTCCAGGTAAGGCTCCTCGCCCAGTCCGTCTCCCCGGCGGAAGCGCAACCCGTAGCCGATGGGAGCGCCGATGTCTCCGCGCTCGATCATGGCATGCGCTTGGCGAAACCACGGCTGCCAGCGCCAATTCTCGTGAATCATCAGCCGAACACCCGCCGATTCGGCCGCAAGGACGATGTCCTGCGCGCCCTGCCAATCCGGCGCGAGGGGTTTCTGGCAAATCATCGGCAGCTTTCTGGCGGCGACCAGCCGCACCATCGGAAGATGCGAGGCCGTATGCGTAACGATGTCCACGAAATCCACCTGTTCGTGGTCCAGCATTTCCTCGGCGGAGGAATAGGCCTTGGCAGAGAACTTCTGGGCGCGCTCCAGACGCACGTCCGCCGCGGCGACGATTTCCACTCCGGGAATTCTCCGCCAGGCGTTCAGGTGGTTTTCGGCGAACCACCCGCACCCGATCATGGCTCCTCTCAACACATCTGGCATAGATATCTCCCTTCGGGCGGACCGGGCGAGCCGGACCCGCGATGTCACAGCATCGACCGCTGCTCGGCTTCCTCTTCGGTCTCGGCGCGCTCCAGAATGGCGTTTCCCGCCTTGGTCAGCCACTCCTCTTTGCCGGAGAGCTTCATCACGGTCAGCACAAGCATACCCAGGGCGAGCCAGATGATGACCACCCACGGAGTGTAGGCAATCGGCGCCGCGGGCCACGGCGTCAGCGAGTTGTAGGCTACGAAGAAGAGAGAGAGAGTCGCCACCAGCGGAAATACGGCATGCAGCACGAAGTTGAATTCCTCCCGCCGCTGGCGGAAGTAATACAAGAAGACTCCCAGATTACTGGCGCTGAACATGAGGATCAGGGCGAACGTCAGCACCGTGCCCATGAATACAAATTCCAGCGCCGGCCCGATCCACCAGCCCAGACCTAACCCGATGGCGAACGTGAGGAAGGTTTGCAGCTTGACTCCGTTGACGGGGGTCTTGTACTTGGGATGGACCTTGGCCAGCATGCGCGGCAGCGACCCGGAGCGGGCCATACCGAACCACACGCGCGTCGCCGCGTTGTTGCCGGCGATGGCGGCCGCGATCACCGAATTCAGCAAGGCGAGGAGGACCAGCACCCAGCCGGTGCCCCAGTAATGCCGGGCGATCACGAAGGTCGGATTCTCCCGCGAGTCGATGAAGCCTTGCAGCTTGTCCGTACCCCAGCCCGTCAGCAGTCCCCAGGAGCCGAAGACCAGGAAAACGCCCATCACCAGGATCGCGATCAGGATCGCGCGGGGCAGGTTCTGCCGCGGATTCTCGCTTTCCTCGGCGAGCGGCGCCACCGACTCCCAGCCGTTGAACGCAAAAATCGAGAAAATCACCGCCAGGCCCAAGCCATTGCGGCTGGCGGCGTTGGACGGAATGAACGGCCCAAAATTGATGCCTCCCGGTCCCGGCCGGAAGAATCCCCACATACTCAGGACCAGCGCAATCGCCACGCCCGCCGCGCCCAGCACGACCATGGCTTTCGCCGAAACCTTAATCCCCTTGTAGGTTACCCAGGACACGCCGGTTCCCGCAATCAGCAGGAAGGCCCACCATGGGAAGTTGATGCCGTACGCGGCTTTCAGTGCCTGTTGCAGCACGGAGCCGATGAAGGCCAGGATGAAGCCGGCCAGCGTCGGGTCGTACAGGAAATAGAGCCATGTCGCTAGGAAGCCGACGCGCGGGTGTACGGTCTTGCTGATGTAAACGTAATACCCGCCGGCCGACGGCAAGCACCTCGCCAGTTGCATGAGGCAAACGCCCAGCACGATGACGATGGGAAAGGCGATGAGATACGCCAGGGGAGCGACGAGACCGGCCTGCGAGGTGGTGAATTGAATGGTGAACAGCAAGGCGGTCGCCGGCGCCATGTGGGTGAGGCATTGCATCAACAGCGCCGGCAACCGCAAGGCGCCAGCGCGGAGATCGGTCTGGGCCACCATCACGGGCTGGTCGTCCCGGGAGTGTTTCGATGACGTCATGGGGTTCCTTCCTGATCGCCTGAGATTAGGCTGAAGCCGCCTGCGCCGGCCCGCGCTAGGGTCTAGCGGCTCACCAATCAGACGAAGGTAACACAAAACGTCGCGGAAGAATCCACGAAAGCTTGGGCGGAGGAGGCGGTATACAAAGCCTATGCGCGCGCCGAGCCTCTGTAGGCCCGCGCGTTCAGTCGACCTGGAGGTGGAAAACTTCCGCCAGCTCTCTGATTTTCGGCTCATCGAGCGGGCTCACTTCCTGCCCTTGGAGAAGCAGGAATAGCTTCGCGGTCTCCTCCAATTCCTCGATGGCGTACGTGGCCGCTTCGAGGGTGGCGCCGGAGACGACCGGACCGTGGTTCGCGAGCAACACGGAGCTGTGCTTCGCGGCCAGCCCGCGGATGGCACCGCCGAGGCGCGGGTCCCCAGGGCGATGGTAGGGAACCAGCGGGAGACGGCCGATCTTCATCACAAAATACGCGGTCAGAGGCGGGATGCAACTGGCCGCGGGCAGGCCCTTCATGCAGGAGACGGCGGCGGAGTAGGTGGAGTGGAGATGCACCACCGCGCCGGCCGCCGCGCGCTCCTGATACATGGCGAGATGCAGCGGAGCTTCCTTGGAAGGCGGATCGCCGGAGATCGGGCGCCCATCCCAATCGAGCTTGGAAATGCGCCCCGGATCGAGCCTGCCGAGACAGGCGTTGGTGGGAGTCAGCAGCCAGCCGTCTTCCACGCGGGCGCTGATATTCCCGCTGCTCCCCGCCGTGAGGCCGCGGTCGAACATCGAGCGGCCAAACTCCGCGATCGCCTCGCGCATCCCGTTTTCCGTCATGGAAGTCTGCTCCAGGCTTTGAGGAAGAAATCGTCGGTCCCGAAATTTCCCGACTTCAGCGCCAGCGCCAGCGGTCTGTCGCCGAGGCTGACGGTCCACGGAACGCCCGCGTCGATCTCATCGCCGATGCGCAGTCCCCGCACGCCCAGCGCGTTGACCACGGCTCCCGCCGTTTCCCCCCCGGCGACGATTAATCTCCGGACGCCCGCGTCCACGAGGCGGCGGACGATGGCCGCCAGGGCGCTCTCGACTAGTGCGCCAGCCCGCTCGGCGCCCAGTTCGCTCTGCGCCTCCTGCACGGCCGCCGCGTCCGCGGTGGCGTAGATCAGCACAGGCCCGCTGCGCAGCCGGGCGACCGCCCAGTCCACCGCTTCGCCGACGATATCCACTCCTGCCGCCACGTCCATTGGATCGACCTGGAAAGCCGGAGCCCGCGTCTTCAGGAGCGCGACCTGGCGCTCGGTGGCCAGCGAGCAACTGCCCGAGACGACGGCCTCCAGGCCCTCAATGTGCGGCAACCGGCCCGCCGGCGCGTCTCCCGCGAGCAGGCCCTGGGAACGGAAATTCGCCGGCAGCCCCATGGCGAGCCCCGACCCGCCGGTCAAGAGGGGCAGGTCGCGGCAGGCCGCGCCGATCGCCATCAGGTCGGAATCGGAAACCGCATCCACAATCGCGATGGTGGAGCCTTCCCTGCGCGCGTCGGTAAACGCTTTCCGGATTGCCGCCTCGCCCGCCCGCACGGCTTCGAAGCCGACCAGGCCCACTTTGCGCCGGCATTGACGTTGCAGCGCGCGAACGAGGTTGGAGTCCGTCATGGGCGTAAGCGGATGATGCCGCATCCCGCTTTCGTGCAGCAAAACGCCGCCCACGAATAGATATCCTCGGAACACGCTGCGGCCGTTGGCCGGGAACGCCGGGCAGGCGATCGTGAAATGGGTTTCGAGAGCGTCCATCAGGGCCTCGGCGACAGGTCCGATATTGCCCCGGTCGGTGGAATCGAAGGTGGAGCAGTACTTGAAAAAGAACTGGCGGCAGCCGGCCGCGCGCAGCCATTGGAGCGCCGCCAGCGAAGCGTCGATGGCGTCGCGCGGCGGCGCGGTGCGAGTCTTCAGCGCGACCACGATCGCATCGCTATCGGCGGGCGGCGGTAGCCGTGGTACGCCGATCATCTGCACGGTCCGCATGCCATGCTTCACCAGCATGCCGGCTAAGTCGGTCGCGCCCGTGAAGTCGTCGGCGATACAGCCCAGCAAGGCAGGCATCAGCGTTCTTTTTTGCCTGTGGGCGGCTCGATCCGCCGGCCCAGATGCCCTTCCGCGCGGACATCGTATCCGGAAACCGGAAGTCCCGAGCGCGGTAAGGATCGGGCAACACCCATGCCCATCGAGCCAAAACCGATCGCGCCCACCGGCATCCCGTGCCCGCTGGTATTGGGTCGCATGCTCGGTCATCAATATAACACCACTCAACGGCAACTCCACGTCTTGCTGTTGGGTAGCTGCTGGCGGAGACCCATCTGACGCGGCGGCTGTTCGCGGCAACGGCAAGAAGGATTGCCGCCTTGCCGGTGGCGACGGAGTAGACGGAGGCGGTGGATGCAGCGAAATGGCGCGACCGGACAGTGAGGGTTGGGGAGGTATCTTTGCAATGCAACGGGAAGGCGGGGCTTACCGGTCTTGGTCTCGAATCGGGAACTTGCAGAGTTTTCTTGGGGCTGGCCTCCGAGCCTGCCTTCTTGGCGCCTGTTAAAATTGGCATATCGCCTCCGTAACTCAGATTGTTCCGGCCGCTCCTGTGGCGCGTTCGCGCCCGGCCGCCGCCCGGCTGGCGCATGGCTCTACGCTCCCGGGCTAGCGATCGGCGCGGTCCTGGTGGCCTATCGGGAAGCGCTGCCGCACGGCCTCGATCTGGCCACAGCGTTGCGCCCGGTGAACGCCGTTGCGTTGATCGGCCTGGGCCTGGGAGGCGGGCCCGTGGCGCGCGCGCTTTCCTCGCGCGTGGCGGTCTACCTGGGGAAATCCAGCTACGCGATGTACATCCTTCACATCCCCATTTTGTGGTGGTATCGCCGGTGGATTCACACCTTTTCACCGGCGCTTTACATCGCCGCCGTGGTGGCGATATCGGCCCTGGTCTACGGACTCTTCGAGGCGCCCGCCAATCGTTGGCTGCGGAACCGGCTGGCGCCGCGAGCTACGCCGCGCCCTGCAATCCCAGCGCCTCGGCCCGCGCCTGCATAGCTTTCACGCAGAACTCGACGTGCTCTTCGAGCGGAACGCCCAGCTCGCTTGCTCCGTCGACGATTTCCTGCCGGTTCACGGAGCGCGCGAAGGCTTTGTCCTTCATCTTTTTCTTCACCGAGGCCGCGTCCACCTCGAATACGCTGCGGCCCGGTTTCACGTAGGAGATGGCGGTGATGAAGCCCGCCAGCTCATCGCAGGCAAAGAGCGTTTTCTCCAGCGGCGTCACGCGCGGCACGCCGGTGTGCACGGCATGCGCGAGAATGGCGCGCCGGATTGCCTCATCCACGCCGCGCGCCGCCAGAATCGGTTCGCCTTTGACGGGGTGGTCGGGCAGTTGCGGGTGGATCTCCCAATCGAAATCGTGGAGCAGCGCGGTGACCGACCACTTTTGCTCGTCCTCGCCAAGCTTCCTGGCGTACGCCGTTACGCAGGCTTCCACCGCCAGGGCGTGCTTGCGGAGTCCTTCGGACTTGGTGAACTCGCAGAGGATGTTCCAGGCCTGTTCGCGGTCCAGCATGGAGCCATCATAGCGTGGGCGCGAGGGAACTTTCGCGCCGCGCCGGTGTCTATTCCGGTGAATGTGGAACGCAACGCAACGGAGAAAGGAGGCGCTCCGATGTTCGATACGTTAGCATTCTCCAGCGATGACAGACGCGTGTGGACCACTTGTTTGGGCATGACCGCGGAAGCGGTAGTGGTGGCTTGCGCGGTTATAATTCCACTGGCGTTTCCCAACATGCTGCCGAAGCCGCTGACGCCGGTGGCGTGGCTACAGGCTCCAGCGGCGCCGCAGCCCCGGGTTGAGCCTGCCGCCGTCTCCCGCCCGGCTCCGGCGCATCCTCTCCAGCCAACGCAGATCTTCAGGGGAGTGCTCTACCAGCCGAAGTCCGTTCCCGCCAAGCCACAGATCCTCGAAGACGCGCCGGGCGATTTCGCACCGGCGGGTTCGATTATCGGCGGGGACTGGAGCAACGCAGGGAATTTGCTCAAAAGCATCATCGAGGCCGGCGCGCGTATCTTGCCGGCCCCGCCGCCGGTTCTGCTTCCCGCGCCGGGCAAGCCGGTTCCGCCAGCGCGCGTTCCACTCGGCGGCGAGGTCAAGGAGGCGGTTCTGCTGCACCGTGTCGAGCCGGTTTACCCAGCGCTGGCCCGGCAGACGCGCGTTTTGGGGCAGGTGGAATTGGAAGGCGTGATCGGAACCGACGGGCGAATCCGCGAACTGAAGCTCAAGGGTGGGAACCCGCTATTGGTTTCAGCGGCCATGAACGCCGTCAGGCAGTGGATCTACAAACCGACGTTGCTGAACGGGACGCCGGTGGAGGTGGAGCTGATGATCGTTGTGAATTTTCAGTTGAACTGAGCCTGGCAGTCGTGGCGCTCGGCGGGCGTCACTGCCGCTGGGATTGAACGGAGAGAAAGCCGCTTACGTTCTCCCACAGCAAGCGCGGGAAGCTCTTATCGAGGTAGGAACGGATGGAAACGTAGCACTCGTCGCACGTGTTGGCGAGGGTGAACTCCTGGATCATCCGCTGGCGGTCCTCGATCCGGTAGCGGTGGAATTGCATCGAGCAAGGTTGCAGCCAGCCATCGGCGGTCACCACCAGGAAGCGCAGGCCGGCCTTGCAGCCGGGGGTTCCGCCGTTCTCGAAATAGCGGCGCGTGGCGTCGAGGGTGCTGGGCGAGTTGACGATCCAGTTAGTTTCGTCACGGCGCTTCTCCACGCGGTCGAAGCGCGCGTTGAGCTCGGAGATCTGCGTCCGCGAGCCGGGGAGGTAGTCGCGTCGGCCGGTGCGGCGCGCCGAATACGCGCTGTAGCAGAGGTTGACGCCCCACGCGCGCGCCTTATCCGCGATGGCTTCGATTTCGCACAAGTTGTCGCTGGTGATGCAACTATTCAGCACGATATCGTCGTGGCCGAGTTGCGCCAGGCGCGGGATCAGATTCTCAAGATGGCGGTAGAGACCCGGATAGCCGCGGAAATCGTCGTGGCGCTCGTCGGGGAAATCCAGGCTCACGGAGAACTGGTCGATGCCGGCGTCGCGCAGCGCCAGGTACTTCTCTTCGGTCATGAGCGACCAGTTGGACACCAGGATGGCGTAGGGCAGCTTCGAGCCGCCCTTGATGTGGCGCACGATTTCGACCACATCGTCCCGCAGTAACGGCTCGCCGCCCGAGACCTGTACCACGCAGGGGCGCAACGCCTCCATGTAACGGCGGTACTCGGCGGGCTTCAGATTGCGGAACTCGTCCTTGGGCCCGCCATGGTCGCAGTGCTTGCACCAGCACGTGCAGGCATCCGTCACTTCGAAGGAGACGACGATGGGGCGCTCGGCGAGCCAATTCACGGCGCCTCGCCCGATAATCTTCAAAGATTCGGCTAGGGGGACCTTGCGCAACGATACTCCTCTGGAAAGAAAGATGTTAGCACGCTCCGCGGAGGACCGCCGGCAAGGGGGCGCCCCCCCGTGGGCCCGGCGTTACCCGGTGACGGCCAGTGAAATCACTCCGGGCAGATACTCCGCCATCGTGTTCCACGACTCGCCGGCGTCGCTCGAATAGAACACCTGGCCGTTGGTCGTGCCGGCATAGACGCCCGCGGGCGATAGCGCATCGGCCGCCATGCCTTCGCGCAGCGTGAGCAGGTGCGCGTTGCGCTGCGGAAGGCCACGCGAGAGCAGCTTCCAGGTCTTGCCGCCGTCGCGGCTGCGCGCCACGCGGTACTTGCCTTCGGGCGTGCAGCGGTATTCGGCGCCCTCGATCGGTACGGTGAACAGCGTCTCGGGTTCGGCGGCTGGAACGGCGAGGCCGAAACCGAAGCGGGAAGGCAGGCCGCAGGAGATGTCGGTCCATTTTTTGGCATCCCAACGCGCGCGGTAGACTCCGCAGTGGTTCTGTTGATACAGCATCTCGGGATTCCGCGGGTGCGCCAGGAGTTTATGGACGCACTGGCCGACCTCGGGGTACTTCTCGGGTTGAAAGTCGGCGCGCACGTTCTGATTGAAGGGAGTCCACGTGGCTCCGCCGTCGGAGGTGCGGAACGCGCCGGCGGCCGAGATGGCCACAATCGTCCTGCCCCGGCCGAGGCACTGGATGGAATGCAGGCACATGCCGCCCGCGCCGGGATTCCATTTCGGCCGCGTCGCGTGAGCCGTGAGGGAAACGACCTCCTCCCAATTGCAGCCCCAATCGCCGCTGCGGAAAAGCACTCCGGGGTCGCCGCCCGCATAGACCACGCCAGGCTCGTCGGCGGCTCCCGGCTCAATCCGCCAGATGCGCTTCAGCGAGGCGTCCGGCACGGATTTCACTTCCAGGCCCGCCTCGGAAAGCTGCCAGGACTTGCCTCCGTCCCGGCTGGCGTGGATGTGCGCGCCGAACCAGGCGCTATTCACGGCGGCGTAGAGCCGGTTGGGCTCACGCGGGTCCTGCGCCACATGGTTGACTTCCCAGCCCCGAAAGAAGGGGCCATCGACAGTCCAGTTCTTGCGGTTGCGGGAGCGGAACACGAAGGCGCCCTTGCGCGTTCCGACCCAGACGGAAACGGCGGTTTTCGGCATTGAGAAGATGATACTGCAACCAGAGCGTCTACGCGGCCCGGAAGGGCGGGACGTCCACCCAGGCGTGCTTGCGGCTGCTTTCCAACTCGGCTTCCACGATAGAAAGCTGCCGCAGGCCGTCCACGAACTGCGGGTATTCGGGCGGGGCGGCGGGATCGCCGATGGAATTGTAGAAGCGGCGGAACACCTGTTTGAAGGTGTCGTCGTAGCCTTCGCTATGGCCGCCCGGCAGGTCGGCGTAGGGGCGCGCGAGCGGCTTCAGCAGCGAGGGGTCCTTGATGAGGAGTTGGTTGCTGCTGTTGCGCTGGCCGATCCATAGCTCGTCGGGCCGCTCCTGGTTCCACGCCACGCCCGCCTTGGAGCCGTAGATCTCGATACGGAGTCCGTTCTTGCGGCCCGCGGACACCTGGCTGGCGGTGAAGGCCCCTCGGGTACGGTCGCCCATGCGGAACACCACGGCGCCGAAATCCTCGGTATCGACCGTGTATTCGGTGTAGTCCCCGGGCTTGAGCGCCTTGCCGGCGAAGGTTTCGATGGGGCCCTTGGGCTTCTTGCGCGTCTTGTGGAAGGTCTGCACATCGGCGCACAGCGAGGTGATGCGCAGGCCGGTGACGTGCTCGGCCATGTCGCAATAGTGCGAGCCGATGTCCGCCAGGCAGCGCGAGGGGCCATTGTCCTTGGCCTCCAGGCGCCAGTTGGAATCGGTGTCGTAGAGCAGCCAGTCCTGGGAATACGTGCCCTGCACTACCAGGATATCTCCCAGGTCGCCGTCCTCCCTCATGCGGCGCATCTGCTGGACCATGGGATAGTAGCGCAGGTTGTGGAACGTGCAGTTGCGCCGTTTCTTCTTGACCGCCAGCGCCACCAGCTTCTTCGCTTCTTCCGTCGACGTAGCCAGCGGCTTTTCGCAGATGACGTGCTTTCCAGCTTCCAACGCGTCCCTGACGATGGGGAAGTGCAACACGTTGGGAGTGCACACGTGAACGGCTTCCACGGCTTTGTCTTCCAGAAGCCTGCGGTAGTCGGCTTCGACCTTCTCCGCGCCGAATTCGGCGCCGAGCTGCTTCGCCTTCTCGATCTGTGGCTCGCCAATTCCGTAAAGCTGAACGTATCCCAGCCGGCGCAGGCCTTCCAGGTGGACGCGGCCCACGAAGCCGGTCCCAAATAATGCGGTCTTATATGTTCTCATCTGGCGTCTCCGTTGTCCGCGAAAACACTACTGTATCGCAAAAGCTGTTAAATTAGGTGTCGAGGCCGCATGATCATTCGCATTCGGTTTGGCAGGGCCTCCCAGGGCGGCGGGCAGCGCCGCGGAGCCCGGCGCGCCGCGTTGGTGGCGGCCGCGCTGCTGACCCCGGCGGCCGCCGCGGCGTTGGCTTTGGGTTGCTGGCGCATAGCCGCCGATCTGAACTGGACCGGCAGCTTCGCGATTTCTTCCGGATTCTTCTCCCACTGGCAGGTTTGGTTGGGCGCCGCGGTTCTGCTGCAGGCGTGCTCGCGATTTCTGGTGCGCTGCGCGAAACGGGGCAACACCGCCGCGTCCTGAAGACGGGAGCGGGTCTGATATCCTAGCTGTCAGAGACCCTCCATGGCGTTGCGCAATTACAAGACCTCGTCATACTACGGGTATTTTCCCAGTGGCGTGAAGTGGCTCCTCATCGTTAATACGGTTGTGTTCGTGCTGTATTACCTGGGCGGCCGCGAGATCCAACTCTCCGCTGAGACGCTGTTTGGGCTGGTGGCCGGCGGTGTGGTTCACAACCTGTACATCTGGCAGATCTTCACGTACATGTTCCTGCACGGCGGGATCTGGCACCTGGTGTTCAACATGCTGGCGCTGTGGTTCTTCGGCGTTCAGCTCGAGCGGGACTGGGGAAGACGGCGGTTTCTGAACTACTACTTTCTCTGCGGGATGGCGGCTGGGGTGTGCGTACTGGCGGCCAACGTGGCGGTTGGCTCCTGGAACGTCGTTACGATCGGTTCGTCCGGAGCGATCTTCGGCGTTCTGGTGGCGTTCGGGGTCCTCTATCCCGACCAGACGGTGCTGATGTACTTCCTGTTCCCGATCAAAGCCAAGTACATGGTGATGATTTTCGCCGCCATCGAGCTGCTCATGACGTTTGGCCCCAATACGGGCGTGAGCACGGTGGCGCACCTGGGCGGCATGGCGTTCGGATACCTGTACCTGAAGCGGCGTTTGCCCAGAGTGCCTCTTCCGGACGTGCGCGGGGCGTACCGGCAATGGAAAATGGCGCGGGCCAAGAAGAGGTTCCAGGTTTATCTCCGCAAGAAGGGTGGCCGCAGCCCCTGGGTGAATTGAGGGAGAGCGAGGGGCGGATGGCGCAACCGCGAAGCTCGTTTATGCGTCTGTATTTGATATAGTTACGAGGGGGCAGGTGTATGCGATCCTGGAAACTCGATGCGCTGCTCGCGGCCGCGCTGTTGGCGTGGCCCGGCGTAGCGGCCGCTCAGGAAGGCCCGATACGCGATTCCGGCCCGGCGGTGGCAAAGCCGAGGAATCCCGACTCCGGAGGCGATAGCGCCGAACCGGATCTCCCTAAGATTCCGTCGCGCTTGAATAAAGAGGCTGTCCCAGCGGGCAACCTCCCCACTTTCAAGAGCAATGTGGACATCGTCACGCTGGACGTGGCCGTTACGGACGGCAAGGGGCATTTCATCCCCAAGATCCCCGCCGGCAATTTCCGGATCCTGGAGGACAACGTCCCGCAGAAAATCACCAAGGTCGACCTGGGTGAAGCGCCCATGACGGTGGCGCTGGTGATTGAGTTCAGCAACGTATTTCAACGCTATTGGGGCCCCGCCTGGTATCAGACGTTGCAGCTCGCCTGGGGATTCGCCGCCAGTCTGAAGCCGGAGGACTACTGCGCCGTAGTGGCGTACGACATACGCCCGGAGATCCTGACGGATTTCACCAACGACAAAGAGAAGATCCATGAGGCTCTGGGCCGGCTGACATACGCATCGTGGGCGGAAGCCAACCTGTTCGACGCCATCAGCGACACGGCCGACCGCATGTCGGGGATCGAGGGCCGCAAGGCCATCGTGCTGATCTCCTCCGGCGTCGACACGTTCAGCAAAATGACCTACGATCAGGCCCGGAAGTCGTTGCGGGAATCGGGCGTGCCCATTTACTCCATCGGCCTGATGCAGGCGTTGCGGATCATGGCGGAAGCGAACATGGGCGCCATCACGCAGATGAATTTTCTCCAAGCCGACAACCAGATGAAGACGTTCGCCACCGAGACCGGCGGCCAGGCGTTTTTCCCGAGATTCGAAGGCGAGTTCCCCTCTGTTTTCCAAACCATCCAGCAAGCGCTCCGCAGCCAATACGTGATCTCGTATTCGCCTTCCAACAAAGCGCACGACGGCGCATTCCGGCAAATCAAGGTGGAACTGGTGAACCCGGCCACCAACGAAGCGCTGGTCTTCAAAGACGAAAAGGGCAAGCCGCTCAAGGTTCAAATCATCGCCAAAGCCGGCTATAAAGCCCCGCGCGCGGTGGAGTGAGAACGAGGCGGCGTCCAGGGAGATCGCGGGCCGCCGCGACCGTGGGTGGTTTTGTCAAGCGCTCAATCTGGCGTCTTTCCAAGGCGATGCAAAACCGTTGACAGTCCGGTTACAGCTTTGTTACTCTCGCACCGTTCAGCATGAGAACGGTTCCCGTCGCCCCCGCCAAAATCCTCCTGGTCGATGACAATCGCGATGGCTTGCTCGTGCGGCGATTGCTGCTCGAGGAGGCCGGCTACCGGGTGGAAGTCGCGAGCAACGGCGAGGAAGGACTGAACCGCTTCCAAGCCGGCGGCTTCGACGTGGTGGTGACCGACTACCGCATGCCGCGCATGAACGGAGGCGAGTTGATCCAAGGCATTCGAAAGATCGATCCGCGCGCGCGCGTGATTCTGCTGTCGGGCTTCGTCGAACCGCTGGGTCTGACGGAGGAGGGCACGGGCGCCGACGTGGTGATCGCCAAAAGCTTCAACGAGCAGACGCACCTGATGCGTTGGGTCAAACGCCTGGTAAACGGAGCGCCGGCCCGGAAACCGCCCGGCGCGCAGAAACGAGCCGTTGCGGCGGCGCGCGCGGCGCGCTGACCGGGCGCCTGCGCGGCGCAGGCGCTCGCGCCGGCCCAAAGG
>JBEKHV010000012.1:0-146568 GCA_050012095.1 Bryobacteraceae bacterium
GCCGCGCTGGAAAACCGGACGCCCGGATCGTTCCTGCTCTCGTTCGATCAGACCGGCGGGTACGTGCTCGGCATCGCGGTGGCGAACACGTCTTCGCCGGCGGCGAACGTGACGGCGACGCTTTATGACGACGCCGGCGCGACGATCGGCGGAACGACGCTGCCGCTTCCCGCCATGGGGCACACCGCGTTCATGCTGACGGACCAGTTCCCGGCCGCGGCCGGGAAACGCGGGACGCTGGTACTCACACCGCCCGCGGGCTCCCAGATCGGCGCCATAGCCTTCCGCGCGAACAGCGAAGGCTCTCTGGCGACGGTTCTACCGCTGACCAAGTAATACAACGCGGCAGGGACGGCTTCGGACAAGCAACGGTATTGAGGCGCGCCAAGGTCTTGCTGCGGTCGGCGATCCGGGGCGGGAATGGGCGAGGCGGCCGGGGGGCCTGAGTCGGCGTGACCCAGAGCCGGGTCAGGGCGACCCGACGGAGGGAGTAGAAGATCTTCAAAGCCCTCTATTATGATCGGCCTGCCATGGCAGGGCAGTTGCCCTCACGGTAGACGTCTAGTGTGGCCGCTGACGCTAAACGAAGGTACTTCACGATGAAACCCGTCCTTCTGGTGGCCGTCCTTCTGGTCTTCAACTGGGCCGCCTGCGCCCAGCCAACGTGTTTGACCATTAACACGTACCTGCCGGATGGATTCACAGGCACGCCGTATTCGCAGGTCCTCGGCTTTGTCGGCCAACAATTCACTTCCGGTCCAATCATTTGGTCGCTCAGAACCGGCGCCTTGCCAACCGGCTTGAGTCTCTCTTCCTCAGGCGTGATTTCCGGAGTGCCGGCTACTGCCTGGACGTCGATATTCACCATCTGGGTGTCGGCTCCGGACAGCGGGGCC
This sequence comes from Bryobacteraceae bacterium, assembly GCA_050012095.1. Classification (GTDB taxonomy): domain Bacteria; phylum Acidobacteriota; class Terriglobia; order Bryobacterales; family Bryobacteraceae; genus BOG-224. Next base: position 897 of record JBEKHV010000012.1, read on the forward strand.
TGCGATGGCTACCAGACTTTTACGCTTGTCGTTCGGCCGGGTCCGCCAGGCCTCGTGATCGCGACCGCAACGCTGCCTGCGGGCTTCCGCGGCAACGGGTACTCAGCATCCCTCGAAGCCATTGGCGGGGCTCCCCCGTACACGTGGTCGATCACCTCCGGAGCGCTGCCCAGCGGCCTTTCTCTTGTTCCGGGCACAACCGGCACGGTCCCCACAGCCACTGCTTCGATCCAAGGAACGCCCACGACCGCCGCCGTCACCTCGACCTTCACCGTCAAGGTGACCGACTCGACCTCGGCGACGGCGAGCCAGACGTTCACGCTCGCTATCGCTATCAGCCCGCTCACGGTCACCACGTCTTCCACCTTGCCCGTAGCGCACGTCGGATTACCGTACTCGCAGAACCTCACAGCTAGCGGCGGGGCTTCTCCGTACACTTGGTCGCTCACGGGCGGCGTGCTGCCTACCGGCCTAACGCTCTCTCCCGCGGGAGAAATTGCCGGGGTCCCCACAACTTCCGGGACTGCTTTATTCCGCGTAAGCGCGACCGATGCGTCGCTCCAATCTGGGAGCGCAGTGTTTACGCTCACAACCCTGATTCCGCCGCTCACTATCAGTTCTCCCTCAGCCTTGCCGTCGGGAGTGGCGGGTGCCTTCTATTCGCAGACGCTCACCGCCATTAGCGGAGTGCCTCCCTACCGGTGGCAAGTAAGTTCAGGCGCCCTGCCTCCGCTCTTGACTCTCAGTCCGGATGGCGTAATCGCCGGCATCGTCGTCTGTGGCTCGGAACACAGTGGGAAGCTCAGCATTTTCGATAAGTCCGATCTCTCTCTTCTTCGAACCATCGACACTGGAATCTCGATTAGCTGTTGGGGTGTCGGTTGGGACGGCCGCTACATATGGGCTGTGTATGGGACGCCAACGGCGCCCTACCCGACCGGCAAGGCGGCGAAGGTCAGCCTGACCGGGGTTGTTGAGATTGTTGAATTCCCGCCCGGCCTGGAAAACCCGAACGAGTTTCACACGGATGGAACCAGCTACTACTTTTCGTTCTTCTATTTCGACAGCGCGCCGGGGAAGATTTGTGCCGCGACAGGGTCAAGCAGATTCATCTCGAGCCAATCGGTGTTTTCCTGCAGTATCGGGATTCCGTTCTGGAACGGAGCTAAGCCGGGCATCGTCAACGCGATCATTCAACTCGGCGCCGGAGGGGCCGTAGAGGTCCTAACCGGCGCAGCCTTTCCGCCAACGACGTTGATCGCCCGTGAAGCGGCTCCCACGGGAGTGGACGGTGGGACACGAACTCTGACCTTCCCGGTACTGGCAAACGGCTGGACCGAAATTGTAGTCACCGCCGGCACCCCCGTGGTCGTGCAGGCAATGTGTTCGTGTTGAGCTGGGTCTGAGTCGGCGCGACACAGGGGCGGGTCGGGCCGACCCGACGGAGGGAGTAAAAGATCTTCAAAGCCCTCTATTTTGAGCGGCCTGCCGTGGCAGGGCAGTTGCCCTCACGGTGAATGCGTGCTGTAGCCGTAAGCGCCAAGTGGAGGTACCTCGCGATGAAACCAGCCCTTCTGGCAACCGGCTTTTTGCTCCTAAACTGGGCTGCCCGCGCGCAGCCAATCCCACCATCCGTCGTGACGCCTCCGAACCTGCCTGCGGGTTTTACAGGCACACCGTATTCGCAGACCCTCGTCGCCGGACCTTATTCTTTCTACACCTGGTCGCTCACGGCCGGTAACCTGCCAGCCGGCTTGAGCCTCGATTCCGGGGGCGTGATCTCCGGCGTACCAACTGCCGCCGGATCGTCGGTATTTGCGGTGTCTGTCTCGGATACGGACACGCCGCAGACTGCGAGCCAGACCTTCACCCTTACCATAATGGCTGGTTCACCGCGTCTCACGATCACACCTGCAACGCTGCCTTCAGGCTCCGCCGGCAGCCCCTACCACCAGAACCTCGCGGCCAGCGGCGGGGCACCGCCGTACACATGGTCGCTGACCTCCGGCGCTCTGCCCGGCGGCTTCACTTTTTCCCTCGGCAACACTGGCGCAGTCCCCACAGCCACTGCTTGGATCACATCGATTCTCACGGCCGCCGCCGGGACCTCGACTTTTACGGTCAAGGTGACTGACTCGACCTCGGCGACGGCGAGCCAGACGTTTACGCTCGCCATCACTCCGCTCACAGTTACCTCGCCTTCCGACTTGGGTGCGTGCAGTGTCGGGAAACCGTGCCCGTATATCTTCTACGCCAGCGGAGGCGTCACCCCTTACTCCTGGTCGCTCACTCTGGGCGCATTGCCGCCAGGCCTCTCGCTGTCCTCAACCGGCGTGATCTCTGGGACCCCCACCACGGCCGGAGGGGCGGCATTCATCCTGACGGTCACTGACGCTAACTTGGCGACGGCGAGCAAGACGTTCACGCTCAGCATCGCCCCATTCGCTGTCACCACGTCCTCACCCTTGCCTGCGGGCGTGGTCGGCGTGTCCTATTCTCAGACGCTCGCGGCCAGCGGCGGAAGCCCGCCGTACGCATGGTCGGTCGCGTCCGGCGCGCTGCCCGCCGGCCTCGCGCTGTCCGCCGCCGGGTTGGTCTCCGGAGTCCCCACCACTTATGGGAGTTTCACTTTCAGCGTTACCGTAACGGATGCCGGCGGATTCACCGCCAGCCAGTCGTTTTCGCTTACCATCAATCCCGCGCCGCTCGTTATCTCCACGGCTGCACCGTTGCCTTCCGGCGTGGCGGGCACGGCGTATTCACAGACCCTCACCGCCACAGGCGGACTGCCTCCCTATCGGTGGCAGATCAGCTCGGGAGCCCTGCCGCCGCTCCTCACGCTCAGTGCCACCGGCGTGATCTCGGGAGCCCCAACCACGCCCGGAGTCTCGACCTTCACCATCAGCGTGACCGATTCAGCCTCGAACACTACCAGCCAGGCCTTCTCGCTCACCATCACGCTCGGCCCGCTGGCCATCAGCACACCTGCAACGCTTCCTCCGGGCGTTGTCGGCGCGGCCTACTCGCAAACCCTCGCCGCAACCGGCGGCATTCCTCCCTACGCGTGGCAGGTCAAGTCGGGCGTCTGGCCCTTGGGTCTGAGCCTGTTTTCGGGTGGCGTGCTTTCCGGGTCCCCGTCTCAAGCTGGATCGTTCAGTTTTACGATCCAGGTCACGGATAGCTCCGGCGCTTCCGTAAGCAGGCTTTTCAGTCTGCTGGTCTCCTCGCCCACATGCGCATCGAGCCTGAATTACAGCGGCCAGTCCTTCGGCGCCGCGGGCGGGTCTGGCACGGTGACCGTGACCGCGCCCCTAGGCTGCCAGTGGACCGCATCCAGCCAGTTGAGCTGGGTCGCGATTACCGCCGGCGCCTCGGGAACGGGGAGCGGCGCGGTCACTTTTCAAGTCGCTGCAAACGGCGGAGCGGCGCGCTCGGGCGCCATCGCCATCGCCGGATTCCCGTTCACGGTGGAGCAATCGGCTGTATCGCCCGCCGGCTTGTCCACCATCGGCTCGATTGCCCAGGTGACCTCGGGGGGAGGCTGGAAGGCCACCCTCACGCTCATCAATACCGGCAGCGTCTCGGAAGAGGCCGTGGTGAGCTTCTTCGACGACTACGGAAACCCGCTCGCCCTGCCGGTGAACTATCCGCAGGAGCCGGGCCCGGAGGGCACCCCCGCGCCGGCGCTGGCGTCCGTCATCGACCGCACGGTGGACCCCGGGGCGGAGCTTCTGATCGAGACGGCCGGGCCGCTCGACCAGCCCACGCAGGCGGGTTGGGCGCTGGTGCAGGCGAGCGGGAGCCTGACTGGCTACTCGCTGTTCCGGTGGGGGACGGCGCCGCACCAGCAGGAGGCAGTCGCCGCGCTGGAAAACCGGACGCCCGGATCGTTCCTGCTCTCGTTCGATCAAACCGGCGGGTACGTGCTCGGCATCGCGGTGGCGAACACGTCTTCGTCGGCAGCGAACGTGACGGCGACGCTGTATGACGACGCCGGCGCGACGATCGGCGGAACGACGCTGCCGCTTCCCGCCATGGGGCACACCGCGTTCATGCTGACGGACCAGTTCCCGGCCGCGGCCGGGAGACGCGGGACGCTGGTACTCACGCCGCCGGCTGGCGCGCAGATCAGTACGATAGCCTTCCGCGCGAACAGCGAAGGCTCTCTGGCGACGGTTCTACCGCTGACCAAGTAATACAACGCGGCAGGGAAAGCTCCGGGTAACACAACGGTAAGGCGGCGGGCTCGTCTGATTCAGTTGCATCTTATAGAAGACGACGGAGAGGCGCCGCGGACTCTCGCGCACAGCGCTTGGTCAGAGTTGCTCCTCCACCAGGAACTGCTCGTACTTGCCGGACGCCGTCACGTAGATGTTCAGGTTCAGCGTCTTCTTCTCGAACTGGGCCCGGTAGGAGCGGTGCGTTATGCCGCCGCGCAGGTTCTCGCCCGTGGCGGCGACCGATTCCAGCTTGCCCAGCCGCCCCAGCGACGCCTTGCAGTCCTGGAGCGCGGTGGCGCTGAAGTACGAGTTGGCGTTTTCGGTAAAGAGAGCGCGATCAATCCGGCCGGCCTGCAATCCCTCGAGAACCGCCTGGACCTCCTTGACCAGTTTCTCCGCGGGCGCAGGCTCGCCTCCGAACGTCAGGTCGGCGATTTGCCGCGAGACCGGCTCCACGACGCCGATGCAGTCTTCGTTGGAAACCACGATCACGGCGCCGTTGCGTGAGGGGAACATCGTACTCGATGCCAGGAACCCGGACACCTCGCCCGAGTGCTCGACGGCCGGAATTCCGTCCTCATCGCGCACCATCAGTCCTAGCGCGTAGCGCGTGGCGCCGCCATCCGCCAGCTTCACCTCGCGGGTGAACTCCTCGTAGGATTTCGCCGAGAGAATCTTCTTCTGAAGAAAGGCGATGTCCCATTTCGCCAGGTCGGAGGGCGTCATCTCCAGTTCCGCGGCTCCCGAGTACCAGCCGGAGGCCTCGCGCTGGACGGGGCGCGGCGGTCCCATGGCGTAGCGCGTATAGGCTTGGGCGTCGTCAGGGCGCGCGGGCGGCCACTCGCCGGCCGACTGCATCCCCAGCGGATCGAAGATCTTCTCCTTGAGGAACGCGGCCAGCGGCCGGCCGGCGACCTTCTCGAAGATGGCCGCCGCCAGGACGTAGTTGGTGTTGCTGTACTGCCAGCGCGTCCCGGGGTCGAAGTTCAGCGGCTTCTTGGCCCACCCGTCGAGAATTTGCTGGGGCGTCACGGGCTTCGTCCACGCCGGGATGATGTAGTCTTGCGGCGCGTAGTCCTCATACCCGGAGGTGTGCGAGAGCAGTTGGCGCAGGGTGATCTGGTCGGCGCGCGTCAGGTCCGGGAAATACTTCGAGACCTTGTCGTCGAGCGAAAGCTTTCCCTCCTCCTGAAGCAGCAGCAGCGCGGCGGCGGTGAACTGCTTGGAGATGGAGCCGATGGCGTAGCGCGTCTCGACGGTCGCCGCCCGGCGCGGCGCCAGGCTGGCGCTTCCGAACGCTCCGGCATAGGCGAGCTTGCCATCCCGCACCACGGCCACGGAGACGCTCGGAACGCCGCGCTTCTTGACCGCCGCCTGAACCGCGGCCGAGATCTTGGCATCCAGCCCCGGCGAAGGCTGAGCGCACAACGGCAGTGTGCAAAGAAAGACGGCGAAGGCGTAACGGCGGATCATGACGTTCAGTGTATCGCCGCCACGGTAGCGCCGCCGGTCTTGCCGGCGCTATTACCCCCGGCGCGCTTGCTAGACTGTTCGATGACCGCCGCTGGGAGGCGGCATCTCGTGGGGACCGCTGTTGACCAGCTGATCCGCATCCTGACGGCGTCCATTGCGCCGGTGATCGTGATTTCCGGCGTCGGCCTCTTGCTGCTAAGCATGATCAACAGTTACGGCCGGGTCATCTTTCGCGCGCGGGAGCTGATCAAGGATATCGACGCGGCCGAGGAAGGTCCGCGCCGCAACCGGCTGCTGGAGCAGGTACGGATTATCTACCGCCGCGCCCGCATCCTCCGTGTGGCCATCATCTTGAGTTCCGCCAGCATTCTATTCGTGGCGGTGACGGTGCCCAATCTGACCCGGGAATTCGGGCAGCAGACTGACAAAACGCGGGAAGCGACTTACTTCGGCTTCGGCCGGAGCGCGAATCCATGCCCAGGCTTAGAATTGCGCCGCGCCCAATGTTTTCAGGGTGGAGAAATTGACCAAACTGCTAATTTGGCCGCGAATGGTGCGCGGTACACTGCGATTGGGGAAACAGAATGGCAGCCCAGAGCTTAACCGACGTTGTCCAATCGCTCACGCAGGTTGTCAAAAACCTCGCTGCATCCTTAGGCATACTAGCGGCCCTGCGCTCTAACAGCGGATAGCGCCCGTTCGGTTGAATTCATCAATCAGCGTGCCCCAAGCATCGATCTGACGCCGCCAGTCGTCCCCTCCATAGCCGGTGCCTTCCACGCCGACAAACAGGTGACTGGGCGCCCGATTCCCAGGCACGTTGTGCCGTTCCACGAGAGCCTGGAGCGCCGGCAAGATCCCAATCAACTGGGCGAGGCTGGAATCGGCGAAAGGCAGCGCAGGAACCCAGTAGAACGGGTGAAGGTTGACCTGTATCGGGACGTCCGGGTCGGCTGCGGCCAGCAGGTGCTCGAGGTCCCGGACGATACCGCGCTCAATCTCGGACGCATGTCCTTGCCGCAAATGGCCATCTTCGAGATACAACTCGGGGAGGAAAACTAGGTTCACGTCCAGCCCGAATAAGTACGATTTGGGGGCCGGCCTCAGCTTCCGCTGGCCCAAGTTTCGGGGTTTCAGCTTGGCGATGAAACGGTGCAATTCACCGCGGGTGTCTTTACCGAGCAGTTGCGCCGCTCTCGCCGAGAAGCTCTCAACGCCGAAAATGAAATGCATTGGGTACGGAAGATAAAGCGATGCCAACCTGTCGAGCACCTCAGGGGAAGCGTCCGCTTCGCGAGAGTTCAGCGACAGATACTGGATGTCGCGTTCGCCACGAAAGGTTTCGAGAACGTGGAGCAGTAGCTCGCTTGAAAACTCCCTGGGATTGGTGACGTTTCCGCCGTTGTAGATCACTGGGTGAAACGGCCCGCCACCGAGTTGCCGATAGGCAGCCCAAAGCTCATCGAAGCGCCTGCGGGCTTCGTCGGCCGACGTCTGGAGTGTGGTCTTTACACCACAGAACCGGCAATTATAGGGGCAGCTTTGGAGCAGATTGCCGAGGGGGAATACCAGCCGCAGCCCGGCGCGGTCCATTCGAGCCGTGAAGGAATTGCCGCCGGTCCCCTCAGTTATGCGGGTAATAAACACCTCGATTCCGGTCTAACATTCTCAGGGAATGGCTGTTCAGCACACACTCTCCAAGCACGTCCGCCAGGGCCTCGCTCCTTACAGCATCCTCAACCGCTTGCTGGACGAGAACGGCATCCCAGCCTCTGGTCCGCGCGCCGGCGAAGAATAGGCGCTCGTACGCACGCCAGAGCGAACTCTTGGCGAAATACACCCGGGATAGGGTTCCACCCCGTTCCGCAGGCGTCAGGTTCTCCGGCATTTCTAGGTATTCAAGGATGGACACACTGCCCTTGACGACCTCGATCAGGCATTGCAGCACGAACGCTTTCAGAAAGTCCCAGGAGGGTCGATCAGGCACTGCCAGGACAGTGAACGAATCGAAATCGCACAGGTATATCGCCGGCGAACGGTGATCGGCCGCCAATACCACGACGTCATTTCCAATATTGCTGTTCAGGATGCCGCGGTGCCCGCCCGCAAAGTGCATGGCGATGAGCAACCTGCTCTTCTGCTCCGCGTGCCACCAGATGTTCAGAGTGCGGAGGTTCAGTTCACTGCCCCACGGCTGCCCGCCGCGCAGGGCGGCGGTTCGTGCTGCGATTAGGTCCGCCACCGTGAGTTCGGGATATTCGACAAACTCCTCCAGCCGAGTTTCGCCTAGCGTCTTCGAGACCAAACAAAAGCCGTGCGAGCGACCGTGTTGCAGGTACTCGTATACGCACACCGGCGTGCCATGCGGCGGAATTCCATGCTTCAGGAGAAAGCAGTACGCGAGTATTTCCCGCATCACACCTTGTCGACTCAGGATGCCGAAAGGTATGTGCGCGTGCTTGATCGCCGTCGAACCGAACAGCAGCCGCTCCAGCGGATACTGCGAGGCGTCCAGCACAGGCCGGCAGCCCTTCAGCTTGAAGTTGTGCGGCTGCCAATATGCTGATCGGGCGCCGCTCCGGGTGGCAAGGCAGTGCGGTCGAGCGCTAGTGGCGAATTCCTCGGAGCGGCATAGGCACCTGCCAAGGGCTGCGGGGACGTCGTTTTCACGCGCCAAATGATCGCTCATTGCGCCGACCATATCGCGCTCCGGCCCATTATCGAGCACGTCGAGATTGCCGCTGGCGAACCGGGAGATCGAATACACCCGACCGGAACACACGTACAGGGGCAGTTCGGCAGCGCCGAGGTCTTTCGGGTTGCTCGGGCCGAGAGCGATCATCGGACAAATTGACTAACGGCTCCGGAACGGTATCCGTACAGGCTGCTGCAGGACCGCCGGGTTGAAACCAAGATGAGCGGCGTGCTGTGTGATGCCCCGTCGCTCCCTCGGCCCGGCGCCATCCAGATCCAAGAGCCGCTCTCCTATGGCCAAGTATCGGATCCCGGCCCGTCGGCAACTGGCGACCGCATCTCCGGGAGAACACACGATCGGTTCCTGTTCGTTCAGCGACGTGTTCAACAGCAACGGTATTCCGGTGATCTGCTCGAACTGACGGATCAGACGATGGAACTGGGGATTGGCCGAAACCCGGACGCGCTGCACACGGCAGCTATTATCGATGTGGGTGACGGCCGGGATCCGGCCCAATCTCTCTGCGCGAACCGGCCGGGCGTAGAGCATGAACGCGTCGCTGGGGGAAGTCTTGACGAATTCGAACCACTCGTCGGCCTTCTCGTCGAGCACGCTCGCCGCAAATGGACGAAAGTATTCCCGATGCTTCACCTGGTCATTCAGGTAATGGACTATGTCGGCGCGCCGGGGGTCGGCGAGAAAGCTCCGGTTCCCGAGCGCCCGCGGTCCGAATTCCATGCGACCCTGGAACCAACCAACGACCTCGCCCCCGGCCAGCAGCTCCGCGACCTGTGTTGCAAGATTGCCGGGATTCGTGATCTCGCCCTGGTCGCCCAAGGAGTCGGCGCCCGCAAACGCCGGACCGAGGTAGACATTTGACAGAGGCTCGCATCGTGGCTGCCCCAACATCTGGTTCCAAATGTAATAGCAGGCGCCGAGGGCGGTGCCGGCATCATTGGCGGCGGGCTGGATGAAGACGTCATCGAACGGGCCCTCCTCAAGGATGATGCGGTTCGCAATGCAATTGAGCGCCACACCTCCGGCCTGGCACAGGTATCGGCAGCCAGTCCGGACATGGAGGAAGCGCGCGAGCGCGAGCAGGGCCTCGTTGGTGATCCGCTGCAACGCTGCCGCAAAGTCGCGATGCCGGTCCTCGATGTCGTGGCCAGCGATGCGCTGCGGCCCGAACAGCTCTTCAAAACCGGAGCAGTTCGGCGTCCGGAACTGAAAATAACGCGGGTCAACCGCAAAGCTGCCCTCCGCGTCGAAGTCGACGAACTTGCGGAATGCCGGGTAGAACCGGCCAGGATCTCCATAGCCGGCCAAGCCCATTACCTTCCACTGTCCGTACTCTCCGAATCCGAGAAACCGAGACGCTTTCGTCCATAGCAAGCCCAGCGAGTTGGGATATTCGATTTCCCGGAGCCGCACCAGGTCAGTGCCCCGGCCGGCGCCCAGCCAGGTGCTGGTGGACTCGCCGATGCCGTCCGCGCTCAGGATGGCGGCCTCCTCGAACGGCGAGACATAGAAGGCGCTGGCGGCATGGCAGAGGTGATGCTCGATCCAGTGGAACCGGGCCGCCACGTCTTCGCCGAGCACCCTGCCGAGCTCAGTTGGCACCTGGCTCAGTAGGCGATGAAACTCCCGCTCGCCTTCGATCGTTCCCGCGGCGCCGGGTTCAGTCTCTTCCTCAAGCCGGACGTTGTAGTTCAGGCGCTTCTGGGGAACAAACGAGTAGCCGATATGGGTCAAGTCACGGGCGTGGATTCCGGCAGATTTCAAGCAGAACCGGATCGACCGCACGGGTAACCAGTGCGGGTTCAGCAGATCGGCCGTCTTGCCGTGACGAACGCGATTGAAGCGCTCTTCTTCGGCAGCGGCCACCAGTTCGCCATCGCGAACGAGGCAACACGCCGGCTCGTGATAAGCCGAGTTGATGCCAAGTATCCAAACATTACGAGAACTGTGCGATTGTGCCATTTTTTGTCCTCTCAAGCCGACCCATCGGCATCTTAGCACGATTACTTTAGGGGGCCGCTCTCAGCCTTTCGGCACCTCCGGGTTACTAATAGCTATCACCGCCTCCGGGAATTGGAGAGCCGCTGCCTTCTGCGGCTGTCGGGCAATCTCCTGGGGTTTTGCCCAAGCCTCCGAAAGATCATCCGGGCCACCCAGGTCGTCCGCTGAGTCCATCAGGCCCTGAGCGAATTCTTTATAGACATCGACGACGTGTTCGAGCTCCGTATAAAAGCCAATGGGAACACCTGTTCCGATGTTCGCGGTACCCACGAGAAATGCGAGACATCCGTGTTTCCGCTCAGTCCTGTCCCCTTTGTCCAATTTCGCGATCAGAAGCTGCATCGGCACACTCGTAGCGCAGGAGACTTTGAGACCCTCCTTGCTGTTCAGAAGCCTTTCTTCCCAACGGCCCTTGATGGTCCGCGCAGCCACACATTCCTCTACCTCAACAAGATTGACATCCAGATGCTCATAGGATTTGCCGCCCTTCTCTTTGAGGCGGCCAAGGGCACCGCTCAAGAGGGACGGTTGCAGAATCAGGACACGAACATCTCGGATGCTGGTCACTTTGTTATAGAGGATTCTGCGGAACGCCTCAACCGCGTCGGTGAACTTCGTCACGTTCAAACCGGATTCGGACAGAGTGGGATCGAGCTTCTTGATGAGATCGAGCAGCTTGAGGTCGGCCGCAGCCGCCGGGTACTCGCTCTTCAACTCCTCATTGCACGTGTGTGCGGACCCAAAGCTGAAGAGAAGGTTAACATACCAGATTTCGTCTACGGCTTGACTCAACAACCAAAGTGCGCGGGCGAAGATCTGGTCCAGCCCCTTGAGTGCGCGCCGAGTCGCATCCTCGAGATTCACGATGCCCTGGTCGAGCTTATCTTGGGCCTCCGAAATCTCGCCCAGTGTCTTCGCGGTCGCTTGCAGATTTTCAGAAACCGTGACTTCGGTCGACTGTATCGCGCCGAGTGTTTGATCTGCGCCGACCGCCGCCCAGATTGTCACTGCGGTCGCAATCATTGCAAAGATGCCGAACAGGACCGCCAGAACCGCATCCTTATGCTGCGAATCCAACCCCATTTTGTCACCGAACAGTACGCAAATCGCTGCCGAGAGGCCAGCCGCTCCGAGGACCATGAGGATGGTCCGCCAGGCCCTAGCGCACGAGAACCAAGCGGACACTACCAGGGCAAGGACCGCCGCAAGCACAATGGCGCACCAGATGACGATCCAAGTGCTGTCTGCTGGCCAGTTCAGCGCCCAGTAACGGGCCACGAAGCACGGGACGAAGATGACACCTAAAATCGCCACAACGACAATCCACATCCAGTCACCCGGCTTCTTCATTCGCTGCCTCCTAAACGTCGTAATCTTGCCAGAAAACGACCTTTCTCTCCAGGTAGGCCATCAATCCAAAAAACAGAATTCCGCCGAAGGATATCATAGCCACTCCAGCAAAAACAAGCGGCGTTTCCAAGTAATACGAAGCGGTGTTAATGAGGTACCCGATGCCTCGCGTCGCACCCGTGAATTCCCCAATCACGGCGCCCACCACGGCAAGAGAGCTGGCGATTTTCATGGACGCGAAGAGATACCCAAGCGAGTTCGGAATCCGTATCTTCCGTAGCACCTGCCAGCGCGAGGCCGAGAGCGATTTCATCAGATCCATGATCTGCGGGTCTACGGACGTCAGGCCATTGACCGAATTCACCAGGATGGGGAAGAACGCCACTAAGGCGGACATCACGACCTTGGACAGCAACCCGTTTCCAAACCACATAACAAGCAGCGGTGCGATAGCGATCAGCGGCGTCGACTTCAACGCAACCGCGTATGGGTAAAATGCGTCTTGGGCTGGGCGCGAGTGGGCGAACAGGATCGCGAGCAGATAAGCGGCGACGCCGCCGAGCAAGAAGCCGAGCACCGACTCCAGCATCGTGATGCCGGTCTCTTTGAGAAGACGCGGCAGGTTGTTCCCGGTCGCGGCGAGAATCGCGCTGGGTGAAGGCAAAACGAGTTGGTTGAAGTGGAAGACCCGGTCGCTCACCTCCCAAACAACCAGCAGCACGAGGAGGGTCGCTGCGGGCAACGCAGCCTCCCTCACTCCAGCTTTTGTCGCAAGCATCTCACCATCTCCTGAAATGGTTCTGAGTCCCTAAGCGCCGCTTCCCTCGGCCGCGAAAACGGAACGTCGATAACCTCCTTCACCCGCCCTGGCCTAGCCGAAAGCAACAGGACGCGGTCGGACAGGAAGAGGGCTTCGGCGATGTTGTGAGTGATGAATACGACTGTAACCTCGATCGTCTTCCAGACGCCCAGCAACTCGAGATTCAGCACATCGCGCGTGAACTCGTCCAGCGCTCCGAACGGCTCATCCATCAACAAGATGCGCGGATTAAACGTTAGTGCTCGTGCGAGCGCTACCCGCTGCTGCATGCCGCCGGAAAGCTCTCGTGGATACCGGCGCTCGAAACCGGCAAGACCAACCATCTTCAGGAGGGCCCACGGGTCGCGCGCCTCACGGCGTAGAATTTCCAGGGGCAAAGATACGTTGTCGATTACGGTCCGCCACGGCAGCAGCACGGGGTTTTGGAAGACCCAGCTGAAGGCACTACTCAGGCGGGCGTCCCGAGCGCTCATTCCGTTAACGGAAACAGATCCTTCCGAAGGCTCGACGAGGTCGCCGATAATCTTGACCAGCGTGGTCTTGCCACACCCGCTGGGGCCTACAACCGAGAGGAACTCCCCTTCCGGCACGCTGAACGAAATCCTCTCCAGGGCGGGGACCGGACCATTCGTTGAGCGGTACGTCTTGCCGATATTCTCGACTTGGATGCCCGCCATCGCGTTTCACTTCTGCGGCTCGGAAACGAATGGCCGGCCGTAGATCGCCTCAAGGAACTTCGTAGTGAAGGCGTCGGACACGTTGAATGGCTTCTCGATGACCTTCCCCTCGGCAAGGCGCGCGTATGCGGTTTGAAACATTGCAGCATCCATATAGCCAGGCGGATATTGGTCCGAATCGCTTGTGACTGCGTTATAGGCCAGTTGCCGCTTGAGGCTGAGGGCTGGGTTCAGGCTTGGATCGCGTTTCAAAAGGATCTGGTTAGCCTCCTCTGGATGATCCACCGCGTATCGCACGCCTTTTAGAGCTGCGCGAAGAAATCGCAAGCAGAGATCAGGCGAGCCGGTGATCGTGGCATCCGTAGCGAAGATCGTGTATCCGTCCGTCACAATGCCGTAGTCGGCTGGACTGATGACATTAACTTCTACACCCTTCGCAGGCAGGTCAAGGCCGGCGGTGACGGTGAACGCCCACTCAGCGGCAACGCGCCCGGCTATGAGTTGGTTATAGTCGAAGCCGACGGCCACTTCCGTGTCCTTGATCCCCTCTTTACGGAGCATGCTCCGCAACACGTCTGTAGAGATGTGGCCGTAGTTGAATCCGATCTTCTTTCCCTGAAGCTGCTCCAGCCTGGTGATGCCCGACGATTTCAGTGTGAGCAGGCAGGAGAAGTTTGAGTGTCTATGGATAATCGCAATCGCCTTCAATGGCTGGCCCTTTGATCGCGCAACCAGCAACGTGTCCGGTCCGCCGAGGACTGCAAACGTATCCTGCCCTGTTGCGACTGTCTTCACAGGATTGAGCTCTTGGGAACCCATCTCGAATTTAACGTCGAGGTTCTCCTCGGAGAAGTAGCCCTTGTCCTGTGCGACGTAGAAGGTCGTTTGGCCGGACTCGACGATGGGAATCGGAAAACGGACGCTCACCTGCGTCTTGCCCGCGAGCTTGGGACCTGTTGGGGCTTTGCCGCACCCGATCAGGATAAGACCAGCAATGGCGGCTATAACGGTAGTTGTACGCCCTAGAAACTCGAATCTTGAAAACACTGTTTCGTCTCCTAAGCCTCTCGGCCGTTAGCACCTTACGGCTGTCCGCCGGAATCTCCATTTTAGGCTGATCGAAGGCCAATTATACACCTGGCGTTGGCCGTCAATCTGGCGGGGTCAGCAACTCCGCCGCCGCGATCCGCTGCGCGTTGGCCGCATCCTGTCCCGGCGGCAGCCACCGCGATTAGGCGGCCCGCGTCTGCAGGCCGACCTAGTCGGGATGGTCCTTTCTACTGCCGGGGAGCCCAATGTAACACAGGAGCTTGCAGTTGTCGGAGGAACCCGGACGCCCTGATCGACTCCGAGCGACTGGCGGAACGCCACGCACCCCGCGCCCAGAGCGCCGCACGCCGTACCGGCTGGCCAGCCTGATTCCGGATTCGCGCGGGCGCGCATGCTTCGCGAGCATTAAAAAGCGCTCCTGGCGAAGCTCGAATACGAACTGCGCGCGGCCAAGCTGGGGCGTGCTGAGGAAGTCCGGGTCGGGGAGTCGTGCGAGAAGACGGGCCGCAGGGCGCGCGTAATCGAACTGGACCCGGTGCACTTCTTCACCACCGTCAACACCCGCTCCCGAAGACATAGGCGTGGACGCATAAGCATCTCGCTGCAGGCTCTGGAACTGGAAATTGCGTCTTACGCGCGGAGGTCCTGAAAGGCCGGTGTGTCAGGTTCGCCCATGACTCTCGGCAGGCGGGCAGCCGAATCCGTCATTCCGCGTCTTCCCGCCCCACCTTCAACACGGCCAGGAACGCCTCCTGGGGGATCTCCACGCGGCCCACACGCTTCATACGCTTCTTGCCTTCCTTCTGCTTTTCGAGCAGCTTGCGCTTGCGCGTGATATCGCCGCCGTAGCACTTGGCCAGCACGTTCTTGCGCAGCGCGGAGATGCTCTCCCGCGCCACGATCTTATTGCCGATGGCGGCTTGCAAGGCCACTTCGAACATCTGGCGCGGGATCAGCTTCCGCAGGCGCGAGATCAGATCCTTGCCGCGTTCGTAGGCGAATTCCTTGTGGACGATGATGGAGAGCGCGTCCACCGGCTCGCCGGCCACCAACACGTCCAGTTTCACCATCTTCGAAACGCGGTAGCCCGAAAGGTGGTAGTCCAGCGACGCGTAGCCGCGCGACGCCGATTTCAGGCGGTCGTAAAAATCCAGCACGATCTCGTTCAGCGGCAGTTCGTACAGCAGCATGACGCGCCCCCCGCCGATATACTCGAATTTCTTCTGCACGCCGCGCTTTTCCTCGAGCAGCTTGAGGATTCCGCCCAGGTACTCTTCGCGCGTGATGACGGTGGCGTCGATGATGGGTTCTTCCACCTGCTTGATCTCGGAGGGGTCGGGGAACTTGGTCGGGTTGTCGACTTCGACGATCTGGTCCGTCGTGGTGGTGATGCGGTACCGTACGCCGGGAGCGGTGGTGATGAGATCGATATCGAATTCGCGCTCCAGCCGCTCTTGCACGATCTCCAGGTGCAGCAGCCCCAGGAAGCCGCAGCGGAAACCGAAGCCCAGCGCCACGGAATTCTCCGGCTCGAAGTTGAAGGCGCTGTCGTTGAGCCGCAGTTTTTCGAGCGCGTCGCGCAGCAGGCCGTGCTCGTGCGATTCCACGGGGTACAAACCCGCGAACACCATGGGCTTGATCTCTTCGAAGCCGGGCAGCGGCTCGGCGGCCGGGTTCTCGTGATCCGTGATGGTGTCGCCGATCTTGGCGTCGGAAACGGTCTTGATGGTGGCGAACAGGAATCCCACTTCGCCGGCGGAAAGCTCGTCGCACGGGGTGGCCTTGGGCGCCTGATACCCCAGGCCCTCCACATCGTAGGCCTGGCCGTTCGACCACAGCCGGATCTTCTGCCCCTTGCGCAGGCGGCCATCCACTACGCGCACCAGGATGATAACGCCGCGATACGAATCGAACCAGGAATCGAAAATCAAGGCGCGCAACGGCGCGTCGGGCGTGCCCCTAGGCGGCGGCGTCAGATGAACGATGGCTTCCAGCACGTCGTGGACGCCCGTACCCAGCTTGGCGCTCACCAGCACGGCGCCGCGCGCGTCCAGGCCGATGACGGTTTCGATCTGCTCGCGGATGCGCTCCGGCTCGGCCGCCGGCAGATCGATCTTGTTGATGACCGGGATGATTTCCAGGTTGTGGTGCAGCGCCAGGTAGGTATTGGCGAGAGTCTGCGCCTCCACGCCCTGGGAAGCGTCCACCACCAGCAGCGCGCCTTCGCAGGCCTGCAGGCTGCGGGAAACCTCGTAGGAGAAATCCACGTGGCCCGGCGTATCGATAAGGTTCAACTGATAGAGGTTGCCGTCGTCGGCATGGTAATTCAGCCGTACGGCATGGGCTTTGATGGTGATGCCCCGCTCGCGCTCCAGGTCCATGGTATCGAGGACCTGCTCCATCATTTCGCGCTGGGAGAGCGCTCCAGTGATCTCCAGCAGCCGGTCCGCCAGCGTAGATTTGCCGTGGTCGATATGCGCAATGATTGAGAAATTACGGATGAATTCGCGGTCCATGCGATGTCGGGGGCGCTCGCCCGATTATCCCATAGGCCGTGCGGGACACCGCCGGCGGAGGCGCGGGCCATTCCAGCCCCGGCGCATATTCGCTAACGCCTGAACAGGGCTTCCATGTTCCGGCTACCGCGCAGCACACGGAGAATCAGCGCATCCCCGCCCCGGACGCGGTAGATGATGACGTACTCTCCCACGGGAAAGCTCCGCAAGCCGGGGCGCAAGTCTTCGTCGCGGGCGCGCCCGGTATTGGGGTAGCTGGCGAGAAGAAGGAAGCGGCCGGTGATGGAATCGATCAGGCGGTCAGCAGTCTCGATGCTGCCGCTCCTGGTAGCGACATAGTACCAAATGTCGTCGAGATCGGAATCGGCTTGCGGCGCGCGCAGAAGTCCTATCAGCGGGGCGAGTCTTGTTCGGCGGCCAGGCGCGCACGTCCTCGCCGTTTCACGCTTTCGGTAAGCTCCAGCATGGATTCCGGCGTGACCGAGCGCCCCTCCCCGCGCGCGAGGGACGCTTCCGCCTCATCGACGGCGGCGAGAATCTCCGCTCGGGTGCGCTCGCGTTCCTCCCACAAAGAAAGCGCTTCCCTCACCGCGTCTTCTTCCCGCCGAAGCCGTCCGCTCTCGATGGCTTGGCGCACAAACGCAATTTGGTCGGGCGTGAGTTGCACTTCCATACGTCTTAAGCGTAGGGGGAGGCAAACACAAGTGTCAAGCGCGGCGGAAGTTCAATAGGTCAACGGGTATACTGGAGGGGGTGAGATGTCCGAGTGCGTGTCGCGACGCGCGCGGAAAGAAAGTTGTATAAAGAAAGCTAGGGAGCCTCTCGCGGACGAGCTTCGGCCCGAATACAAGCGTTCAGATTTCGGCGCGCTGGTCCGCGGCAAGTACACCAGCCGGCTACGTGAAAGTTCAAACGTTGTGGTTCTGGACTCGGAAGTCGCCGAGCTGTTTCCCAACGGGGCTTCCGTCAACGCCGCCTTACGTTCCCTGGCGGAGATCGCCAAACACGCCGGCTCTACCCGCCGCCGCTCGCCGTAAGAGTAATCCAGCCACAATGTTACACTGAACCATAATGCCCCACAGCCACATCCTGTTTGAGGCGGATGAGTCGGGGGTTGCACTGGTCACGGTGAACCGTCCGGAGAAGCGCAACGCGCTCTCCGCCGCGGTGATCGAGGAGTTGGACGAGGCCATCGAGCGGATCGCGGCCGATCCGCGCATCCGCGGGGCGATCCTGACCGGGGCGGGCGAAAGCGCGTTCGCCGCCGGCGCGGATATAGCGGAGGTCGCCGCTCTCTCGCCCCTGGAAGCGCGCCGGTATGCGCTGCGCGGCCAGGAGGCGTTCCGCAAGCTGGAGACGATGGGCAAGCCTTCGGTGGCGGCGGTGAACGGACATGCGCTGGGCGGGGGTTTGGAATTGGCCATGGCGTGTACGGTGCGCTTCGCCGCGGAAACCGCGCGGCTCGGACAACCGGAGGTCAAGCTTGGACTGATTCCGGGGTTTGGCGGTACGCAGCGGCTGCCGCGCCTGGTGGGGCGCGGACGCGCGTTGGAATTGCTGCTGACCGGCGAGCCTATCGCGGCTGCGGAAGCCCTGCGGATCGGGCTGGTGAACGCCGTCGCGCCGCCGGCGGAGTTATTGAGTTTCAGCCGCACCTGGCTCGGCCGGGCGCTCGGTAACGCGCCCCTGGCGCTCAGACTGGTCCTGGAAACCGTGGATGCGGGGCTCGAGACCGGATTGGAAGCCGGGTTGCGCTTGGAGGCCGCCGCGTTCGGTGTTTGCGCGGCGTCGGAGGATTGTCGCGAGGGTACGCGCGCGTTCCTCGAAAAGAGGAGCGCGATTTTCGCGGGAAGGTAGAACATGCCGAAAGTATTTGAGGGCCAGCTTACAGCCGCCGGCCTGCGATTCGCCATTATCGCCAGCCGATTCAATAGCTTCATTACGGAGCGCCTGCTCGCCGGCGCCATGGACGCGCTCACGCGCACCGGTGCCGACCCGAACCTGATCGACGTCATCAAGGTCCCCGGGTCATGGGAGGTTCCCATGGTGGCGGGCGAAGTGGCGCGCGGGCATCGCTATGACGCCGTCATCTGCCTGAGCGCGGTGATTCGAGGCGACACGCCGCATTTCGATTACGTCGCGGCGGAGGCCGCCAAGGGCGTGGCCCATGCGGCCTACGACACCGGCGTGCCAGTGGCCTTCGGAGTGCTCACCACCAACACGCTGGAGCAGGCCATCGACCGGGCCGGCGCCAAGGGCGGGAACAAGGGGTTCGACGCAGCCATGTCCGCCATCGAGACCGCCAACCTATTGCGGACGCTTCGCCAGACCACCTGATGCCCTCCCGCCGCAGGTCCAGGCAGCGCGCTCTCCAGATTCTCTTTCTGTGGGACTGCCGCAGACAACCTGTGGAGGAGGCCATCGACGCCTACTACGATGGGATCTACTCCGACGAACAGCCGGCCCGCGATCCGTTTGTGGCCGACTTGGTCCGCGGGACCGTCGCCCACATCCGGGAGGTGGACGAACGCATCGCCAGGCACGCCGCGCACTGGCGCATGGAGCGGATGCCCTATGTGGACCGCAACGTCCTCCGCCTGGCGGTTTACGAGATCACGGGGGGCGGCACTCCCGCCGCGGTCGCCATTGACGAGGCCCTGGAACTGGCCCGCAAGTTCTCCGGCGAGGAATCGGTGCAGTTCGTCAACGGCGTGCTCGATGCCATACACCGGGAGATCACTGGATCCGCGGTGGGGCAGACGGTTCCGCCTAACGAGCTGGCCGGGTAAGAGATGACATAGGCGCAGCCGCGGGTGGTTCATTTGCGTCTAATCTAAATAAAGGGTATCTGCGCTCACAAGGAAGGGCGGTTGGCCGATGCGTCTGACGAAGCGATCCGTTTGGGTCTTGCCACTGGTGGTTCTCTCGTGCGCCCTCGCGGGCAGCTCGGCCGGACCCCGGGTCGAGGCGGCAGCCTCCCCTTCCGCGGCGGCCGATGACGGCGCCGGTTCGGTGGCGGGCTTCGTTAAGGTCTACACCCTGTTGGAGCAAAACTTCGCCGACCCCATCGACGTCGATAAGGCGATCTATAAGGGCGCCATTCCGGGCATGCTGCTGACCCTCGATCCGCACTCCAACTTCTTCGATCCACGGGACTACCGGCTTTTCCTCGAGGAACAAAAGGGCCACTATTACGGGGTCGGCATGCGGGTGGCCGCGCGGAACGGCAGGACGGTGGTCCTGTACCCACTTCCTGGCGCGCCGGCGCACAAGGCAGGCGTGCGGCCGGGGGATGTCATTACCAAGATCGGCGACAAGTCCACCGTCAACATGAGCACCACGGATGTAGCCGACCTGTTGAAAGGGCCGCGGGGGACTCCGGTCACCTTCGAGGTGTCGCGCGAGGGCGTGGACGCCCCGATTCCGTTCACCCTGACCCGCGACGAGGTCCACCAAGCCAGCGTGGAGGAAGGGTTTTGGCTGGAGCCTGGGATCGCCTATGTGAAGATCCTCAGTTTCGGGGAGAATACCAGCAGGGAATTGGAGGACACGCTGAGGCGCCTGGGCGAGGCCAATATCAAGGGGCTGGTACTCGATCTGCGCGACAATCCCGGAGGTCTGCTGAACGAGGCCGTGGCCGTGGCGGATCATTTCCTGCGGAAGAACCAAGTCGTTGTCTCCCAGGGCGGGCGTTCTTCGCCCGAGAGGCCTTACGTGGCGCGCACGGGGAATCGCGGACGGGATTATGCCATAGTGGCCCTGGTCAACCGCTCCTCCGCCTCGGCGGCCGAAATCCTCTCCGGCGCGCTGCAAGACCACGACCGCGCCTGGATTCTGGGCGAGACGACGTTTGGCAAGGGCTTAGTGCAGACCGTGTTTCCGCTGGCGGAGAATACCGCCCTGGCGCTCACCACGGCGCATTTCTACACGCCCAGCGGCCGCCTGATCCAACGGGACTACACGAACTTGTCCTTTTACGATTACTACAATCACAAGGGCCCGAACTCCCGCAACCTGAACGACGTGAAGACCACCGACAGCGGCCGCACGGTTTACGGCGGCGGCGGCATCACGCCCGACGAGAAGTACGAGACGCCGAAACTGGACCCCCTGGAGACGGCGCTCTACGTCGACGGCTTGTTCAACTTCACGCGGTCCTACTTCGCCTCCCACAGCGCCGCGCTGCCCAAGGGCTGGATGCCGGACGCGGACGTGATCGAAGATCTGCACGACTATGAGCTGAAGCGAGGAACCAAGTTCTCGGAAGCGGAGTTCACGGCCGATTACGATTGGATCCGGCGCAGCCTCGCCAAGGAGATTTATACTACCGCGTTCGATTGGGACGCGGCCAACCAGTTGTCCGCCGAGATCGACCCCGAAGTGCGGAGAGCGGTGGACGCGATGCCGAAAGCCGCCACGCTGCTCGAATCCGCGCGGAAAACGGTGGCGGAGCGCGCAGCTCCGCCGCCGAGCCTCATCCCCGCCGTAGCGGCCGCTGCCGGGGCGAAGTAGGCCGCGAAGGCCGCGATGCCCTTCGGGAAGCCGGGCTTTACCACCGCGATCCGCTCGCGGGGTTCAGGGGCATGATCGGTCGCTGTTCGCCAGGAGCGCTACCCGCGCGCTGTTTGGGCGTGGGCCGTCCTCTACTTCCAGCCCATCCGCTCCCGCAGGCTGGTGATATGCGCGGCGTGGTGGCGGCAATGCCAGGCGTACATGGCCAGGTTGGAGTCCAGGGCCACCCG
Organism: Bryobacteraceae bacterium; assembly: GCA_050012095.1. GTDB lineage: Bacteria > Acidobacteriota > Terriglobia > Bryobacterales > Bryobacteraceae > BOG-224. Next base: position 22,459 of record JBEKHV010000012.1, read on the forward strand.
GCCGCGCTCGGGGTGAACGAAGCCGCGGGAAAAATCGGCGTCCGGGAGACTTTCCGCGAGCGCCGCCCAACGCCCGTGCAGACTCTCGATGAGCGCCAGCGAGGTCTCCACCGGGGCGGTACGCGCGTCCTCCAGCTCCGCCCACTTGGCTTGATCGTACGGCTTGATTGTGGGGTCGTCCTCCGTGAGCGCCAGGCGGAAGCGGATGTAGGCGTTCATGTGGCTGTCGGCCACGTGGTGGATCACCTGCCGGACGGTCCACCCGCCAGGGCGGTACAACGTATCAAGCTGCTTGTCGTTCAATCCCCGCACCGCCTCGCGGTAGTGGGCCGGAGCCTCGGCGATCACCCGGATGTACTGGAGCCGCCGCTCCGCGCCGATCGCCCGCGGCGCTTCGAATTTCCCAATCGGATAACTCAGATCCATCCCCGAATTATAGCCAAGACGCCCGTCCGCTCTCTTACGTTCCATCTCTGCCCCGCCGCGTTCGCCGGTAACGCGGCGGCATTCGCCGAAAAACACGGGCGCTCCCGCGCCGCCGGCCCCTGACTCCCGCTGCCTTGCTTTATAGTTTCGTCTGCCTCTCGTCCTGGTACGTCTGCCGCGCGCGTCCCCGGCCGCTCGAAGACACGGCGGCGGCCGGCGACCCGCGCCCCGGCCAGGGGCGGCGGATCATTCGCCGGCGAGCGCGCGGAGCACCACGGCCGGCTCTTTTGCGATAACGGTCAGATACGCACGCGCAGCCGAATCGGGCTGACGCCCTCCCTGTTCCCACTCCTGCAAGGCGCGTTTGCTCAGACCATAGGCGCGCGCGAACGCGGCTTGCGACATTCTTGCGCGCTTGCGGATAGCCTTCACGTCGATAGGCCGCGGCCAGACCTGTTCCAATTCGATCCTGCCGCGCTGGTGCGCAAGGACCACCTTCATGTCTTCGATCAGGTCCGCTCCAAAGGTTCTCTTCTTCGGAGCCGCTTTCCTGGGCATTCTATTGCGCTCCTTTCAGATGAGCTGCGATTTGCCGCACTTGTTTCTTTTCCTCCGGCGTCAGATCCGTTCTGACATTCTTCGCGTAGCACCGCAGCAGGTAAATGCGGCCGGCGATCACGACGTACACGTAGACGATCCGCGCGCCGCCGCGCTTTCCCCGCCCTTCGCCGCCCATCGCAACTTCCGCGCTCCGCCAGCGCCCGGGATCACGTCTCCCGCGTCTGGGCGATCAGACAGATACGCAGCTACCGCAGCGATACCGGCCGTCCCGATCAGCTTCGTGGCCTCGTCTTTGAACTTCGGCAACTGCAGGACCGTGACTTCGGATGCGCCGTCCGCCACTCGTCAGTATACCGCATTGCGGTATGGTTACATTTGCAGCGGAGGCGGCGCGGAGTCGTGGTCCGAGTTTCCATGGGAAGCGCCAACAAGCCTCGCCGCTTGGCTCAAGGGGCTGTGACGGCGCTCCAAGCGCACCGACTGCTATTTTCTGGCGATCACCTTGCGCGTGGCGGCGGCCACGTTCTTCGCCACCAGGCCGTACTTTTCCATTAGCTCGGCGGGCTGGCCGGATTCCGCGTAGGTGTCGTGGATGCCCACGAACTCCATGGGGCACGGGCGCGACTCGGTTACGACCTGCGCCACGCGCACGCCCAGACCGCCATCCACCAGGTGCTCTTCGGCTACCACGATGGCGCCCGTCTCGGCGGCCGCGCGGCGAATCGCTTCGCGGTCCAGCGGCTTGACGGTGTGCATGTCCACGACGCGCGCCGAAACGCCTTCCGCCGCCAGCTCCTCGGCTGCGCGGATGGCTTCGGCCACCAGCAGGCCGTTGGCGACGATCGTCACGTCCGAGCCGGCGAGCAGCTCGATGGACTTGCCAATCTCGAACTTCTGATCGGCGCTGTACAGAATCGGTGCCCTGGGGCGGCCGGTGCGGATGAAGACCGGGCCGACGTGCGCCGCGGCCAGGCGCACCAGGGCGCTGGTGGCCGGCGCGTCGGCCGGGGTCAGGACCACGAATCCGGCGAGGGAGCAGGCCAAAGCGGTTTCTTCCACGCTCATCTGCGAGGGGCCGTCTTCGCCGATGGAGATACCGGAGTGCGTCCCCACAATTTTCACGTTCAGTCCGGGGTACGCCGCCGAGACGCGAAGCTGCTCGAAGCCCTTGTTCATGACGAAGGCCGAAAAGCTGGAAGCGAAGGGGATCTTGCCGGCGTAGGCCAAGCCGGCGGCGATGCCCACCATGTCGGCTTCGGCGATGCCGCAAGAAACAAAGCGGTCGGGGAACTCCTTGGCGAAGTAAGTGGTCATGGTGGAGTGGGAGAGGTCCGCGTCGCACACCACGATGTCCTTGTTCTCGCGGCCGAGCTCCGCGAGGGTACGCCCGAACGCTTCACGCGTGGCCGGGCCTAGTTGCAGCTCAAACTTCGTTTGGGTAGGCATCACTGTAACTCCTGGAGAGCCAGCGCGAGTTCCGCCGGGTTGGGGGCCGTACCGTGAAACTTAGGATTGTTTTCCATGAAGGAGACGCCCTTGCCCTTGATGGTATGGGCCACAATGCAGGTGGGCAGCCCCTTGGTGGCCGCGGCTTCTTCCAGCGCGTGGCGAACGGCGCAGATGTCGTGGCCGTCGATTTCGACGACATGCCAGCCGAACGCCCGCCACTTTTCCGCCAGCGGGGCGATCTCCATAATGTCTTTGACGAAGCCATCGAGCTGGATGCCGTTGTAGTCCACGATGGCGACGATGTTATCCATCTTGTGAAACGCGGCGGCCATGGCGGCCTCCCAGACTTGGCCTTCCTGGATTTCGCCATCGCCCAGCATGACGTACGTGCGCGACGGGCGGGCGTCCAGGCGCGCGGCGATTCCCATGCCGACCGCCAGCGAAAGGCCTCCGCCCAGGGAGCCGGTGGAAGCTTCCAGACTGGGGATGAAGCGCACGTCGGGATGGCCCTGGTATACCGAACCGAGCTTGCGCAAGGTATTCAGTTGGTCGAGCGGCGTATCGGCATAGCCGGCTTCGGCCATGGCCGCGTAGAGCACCGGCGCGGCGTGGCCCTTGGAGAGGATGAAGCGGTCGCGATCCGGCCACTGGGGTTTTTTCGGGTCGATCCGCATGAAATCGAAGTACAGCTCGACGACGATTTCGACCGCGGAAAGAGAGCCGCCGGGATGACCGGATTTCGCGGCGCCGATCATGGTCACGATTTCGCGCCGAATCCGTTTGGCGATGACAGCCAATTCTTCGGGAGATTTAGGCATGAAGATGCCTTGATTCTACCATCGCGCCCGCGGACGGGTCACGGAGGGCATCCGCCGGGGGCCGGGGACCGGGGGCCTGGGCTTGGGCAGGGGGAATTGGGCTCGGTTCCGGAGGAGTGCAAGTGGGTTCATTTTGTTCGGGTTGGGGAGAGGTGGTGGGTTGTTTGGTAACTTTGGCCCCGCGACAAGCAGGATCCCGCGAAAATGCCGCCTGCGGCCGGAGTTCCGGGGGTTCCGCGTGCGCCGAAACGAGTTCCGGTCGCCGGTCGCGCAGCGTCCGAATGGGTTCGTCTTCTCGCAGCCAAGAACCTTGGGCAAAAGGCGGGACGGCGGAACGTTTCTCGCCCCGTTCGGCCGGCGCCTCCCTGATCGCACGCAATGGCGATGACCCAGGAACAACAACTCCGCGAGAAGCTCCGCAAGATCGCCGCGTTATTTGAAAGGGCCGCCACTCCGGGCGAGCGCCATGCTCATCCCGTCTGCCGCGTTTTCCCCGCCGCCCGCCCTCCGGCCCACAGCGCCGCGGCCAGCGCCAGCGCCAGGGCGGGGATGACGTACATCGCCTGGCGCAAGCCCAGTGCGCGCGCCGCCTCTGTGATCGGCCCCGCGCCGGCCGCCGCGCGGGCGAAGTGGTCGCTCAGACTGCCGGTCGCCAGCGGGCCGAACGAAGCGCCGCACAGGTACATGGCCATGTAGTACGTTCCCATGGCGGCGCCGCGCGCCGCCGGCGCAACGATGTCCTGGATGGCCGCGTAGACCAGCCCGTAGTAGCTTTGCAGCAGGCCATAGGCCGTCATGATCAGCGCCACGGCCGCGGCGGCGTGGCCGGCGGGCATCCGGATGGCGAGGAAGGCCAGGGGCGCGGCCACGAGCGCCGCTCCGCCCGCGAGCGACAGGCGAAAGCGTCCGCGGTGGCCGCTGGCGCGGTCCCCGAAAGCCCCCGCCGCCAACGCCCCCGAAAGGCCCGCCACTCCCGAGCCGACGCCGGTCCAGAAACCCGCGCGCGCCACGGACAGCCCGTGAAAGCGCGTGAGAAAGGCCGGCAGGAACGTGGAGAAACTGTAGAGCGCGAAGTTCACCACCGCGCCCGAGGCCACGATCCACAAGAAAGCCGGACGCCTCAAGAGGGCCCCGACCCCTGGCTCCTGGCTCCTGGCCCCCGGCCCCCGCTCCGGTTCCTTCAGGCATAGCAGCGCCGGGACTAGCGCGGCGGCCGGCAGCGCCGCCAGCGCCAGCGCCGCGCGCCAGCCGTATCGCTGCGCCACCGGCCCGGTGACGGCGAAGCTGAGCATTCCCCCCAACGGGACTGCGGCCATGAACCATGCCATGGCGCGGGCCCGCCGCTCGGGCGCCGCCATGTCTCCGATCCAACTGGTGGCTGCCGGAGCACAGGTGGCCTCTCCGATCCCCACGCCCAGGCGCGTCGCCAGCAGCATCGCGTAGCTGCCAGCCAGGCCGCCGAGTCCGGTCAGGCTGGCCCATATAGCGGTGCCGGCGGCCAGCAGCTTCTTGCGGCTCCACGTGTCCGCCAGCCGGCCCAGCGGCAGGCCCGCTAGGGCGTAGAGCGCCGTGAAGCTGGTGGTGATCGCGCCCAGTTGGGTGTCGGAAAGGTGAAACTCGTGGCGCAACGGCTCGGTCACCGCGCCCAGGGCCTGGCGGTCGTAAAAATTCAGAACGTTGATGAGGAACAGGACAACAAAAGGGGCCGCTCCTCCGCCTCGCCCCGAAAACCGGGCAGGAGAAGGAACCGCTCCAGAATCCTCCGCCACGCTAAATCTCGGACCCCTTGGCTGGCTTCCCTGGCGGGGCAGTCTCGCTGGGGAGGATGGCTTCCTTGCGTACCGATATTCCTCCCCGATTGGTGGTCAGCCGGATGTTCGGACCGTTGCCCACTTTCCCCGTCAGTTTGGACGTGCGGCCGTTGACTTCCTTCTGGATCGGGGGGCCGAAATCGGTAACGGCGTCGCCGATCTCAGCCGTGGCCTCGAGCGTGAACGCGGCCCCGGGCGGCAGCGCCAGATCGATCCTGCCGGAAGCCGAGCGCGCATTGATGGAAGGCAACGGCAGGCATCCCGGCGTCAATTCGACGTCGCCACGCTCGGTCTCCAGGTCCAGCGACTTCGTGAACCGCTCCACCTTGACGTCGCGTGAGCGGGTCACCAGCCGCGCCGGGCCCACAATGTCCCTGGCGGAAAACTGGCTGAGGTCCATGTCGATCTGGCCCGGCGCCGCTTGCACGCGCAATTCGGTGTCGCGGACGCCGTCGAGCTGAAGCGACTGGGCGAGGTTCTTGAACTCCAGCGACCCACGGTACGCGCCGTTGATAGTCACCCGGCCGGAAATATCTTCCAGGTCGATGTCCGAACCCTCGCCCTGCAAGTCGAACGCGCCCTTGACGCCGGCCGCCCGGATCAAATCGCTGTGGCCGATTTCGAGCCGCGCGCCGCCGCCCAGGCCGGTCAGCCGGGCGTCGCCGTGGTCCGTCGCGAGATGCACGTCCCCCGCCACGCCGGCGATTTCATAATCGCCATAGCTACCGTGCGCTTCCACCGCCATGCCGCGCGGGACCGTCACCTCCAGGTCGTCTGAAACCCGCTGGTTGTCGGGCGCGCGATCCTGGTTCGTGCGCACCAGGAGGGCGTCCCCCTGCGGGACCAGTTCCACCGGCGTGTTCTGGTTCGTGCGGTCCGCTTCCGAGTGGCCGTACGACCGGATCAGTTTGCGCCCCATGACCTGCACCTCTTGCGAATCGCCGCCGGTTACTTTGATGTTGCCGCGGGGGTTCTCGAACACAATGCGCTTTATGCCCGCGGCCGGACCACTCGCTGAAATCGGGTAGCCGTACTGCTGGCCCCAGAGGTCCAGTCCGCCGGCGTTGAAGTGGACCCCGTACCTCCGCGCCTGCCAGATTCCGGAGCCGGCGATGCAAATCAGAACGATCAGCGCTACTTCTCCTCCGGTGAAGCAGAGCCGGTATCCCTGGCGGCTCCAGATGAGCGCCTCCACCAGGCGCATCAGGCCCCACGCAATCAGAAGAAATGGCCAGTACAGAGAGACCAGCCCGAAGATGTGCGTCTCCGGATGCAGGTTCCTCCAGAGGAACAGGCCGCCGATCAGCAGGAGCAGCAGCGGTCCCGTCAGCGAATGGCGTCTCATACGGAGCCTCCCCGCTCCGGGGGCGTCTGGCCCGCGTCATTCGCGCGCGGCGCGGCGCTTGTTCCGGAGCCGCCCGCCGCGGCCGGCGGCTGCGCGTACGGGCTCTGCGTATAACCCGTCGGAGGCGGCGGGCTGGCCATCCCGCGGCCGAGCAGCGTCAGCAGCCCGAACACGATCAGGATCACGGGCCACGTCTTGTCGAAACTGTAGGGCGTGAAGTTATTCAGCGCAAACAGCGCTCCCACCGTAATCAGCGTCACGGGCCCGCGGATCGCGCGGGCCAACGAGTCGTACTGGCCTCTCATTGCGTATCGCCTTTCCCGGCGCAGCCGCCGGCGTTCCTCCCGGTCGCTCCAGGCGCCGCTAGCGCCGCTCATGGGGCGCCTCCTTCGGCGCGTTGTCCTGGCTGGAGAAGCGGACGTATAACATGTACGCGCCCCCCGCAATCAGCAGCACCGGCCAGAAGCGGGCTACATACCTCAGGTCGAGAAGATCCAGCGTGTGGAGCAGAAGCGCCGCGCCCAGCAGGATCAGCACCACCCCCGCCACGGGAACCTGTCCCCCCGCGCGAAGGTTGATTAGGCTGGAGTACTCATCCACGGGTTCGCCCATCCGCCGCTTGCGCGCCGTGTGATAGGCTTCGAAGCCCATATAGAAAATCCAGGCGGCCAGCAGGATTCCGAACACCGGCTCCAGACCGTTGGCGCCGGAGCGCAGAATCGTGCAGAAAACGCCGAAGATCACGGCATGCACCAGCCCCTTGGCGTATTGCCCGTTGTAGATGGCGCCGACTCCCGGAATCAGCAGGCCCAGGATGAGCGCCAGGCCCGGAGACGCGTCCGCAAAGATGTAGCCCGCCGGGGGCCCCGCGGCGGGAACCGGCGCGTGCTCGGCGCAGAATACCGTTCCGTACGCATCGCGGCGGCATTGGTCGCAGACCGGCTTGCCGCAGGATCGGCAGTACGCCGTAGCCGGCGCGTCCGTGTGATTCTGGCAGTTCATACGTAACCCCCTATCGATCTTCCCCGGTTGCATTCGCGGGCGGCGCTCCGCCGGATGGTCCCTTCGGCGGCGTCACCGGCAGCCTTCTTCCGTCCACGCCCCCCGCGGCCGCTTTCTGCTCGGCGGCCGCCGGCTGCTCGTCGTCCTGCTGCTGTTGCTGCCATTGGCGCAGCGTGGTTTGAATCTGGTACACGAACTTCAGATCGTCGTAAAACTTCACCGTGCGCCCCCAGACGCGATAGGCTTGATCCTCCAGGCCCGTCAAAATCTTCGCCGGACTCCGAGGCGTCGGCGAAACGAACTTGAACAGCATGGAGAGCGACAGGATCGTCATTGCCATCCCCATCGCGAATTTGGGCGACAACGCCGGACCCAGGACTCCGGCCAGCCATTTGCGCCATCCCGGCTGCTTCGCCTTGCCCTTATTCCACGGCCCCTCGAAGAGGATGCGGTTAATCAGTTCCGGGGGCGGCTCCACGTCCGCCGCGCGCTCCATGAACGCGACCGCGGCGGCGGAATCGCGCGCCAGCTCCGCGCAGGCCGGGCATTCCGCGAGGTGACGCTCCAGCTCGGCCTTTTGGGCCTCCGGGAGCGCGCCGTCCACGTAATCGCAGATCGGGATTTCACAATCCGCGCAGTTCATACCGCCAACTTCCGCTTCCGCACGAGGCGCGCCAATTCGGCCCGGCCCCGGTTGATTCGCGACTTCACCGTTCCTTCGGGAATCTCCAGCGCCTGGGCGATTTCCCGATATTCCATACCCTGTAAATCGCGCAGGATCACCGCCTCGCGCAGCTCCGGCGAGAGCCGCAACAGGCCCGCTTGCAGGATCTCTCTCGCCTCCCGCCCGGCCAGCGCCTGGTCCGGCCGCCTCGGGGCCGAAGGGCCTTCCTCTTCGAGCATGGGAAGCTGGTCCTCGATTGAACCCGTGGCGCGCTCCTGGCGCGTGCGGCGATAATGATCGATCAGGAGGTTGCGCGTCACCCGCGCCAGCCACGTCGCGAACGAACCCTCCGCGGCGCGAAACGAGCGCAACGACCGGAAGACGCGAAGGAACACTTCTTGCGTGAGATCCTGCGCTTCGGACCCGCTTCCGGTAAAACGAAAACACAGCCCGTATACATGGCGGCTGTGGATTCGCACGAGATCCTCCCAGCCGGCTTCATCGCCTTTCAAGCAGCGGGATATGAGGCCCTGGTCGGAGTCCAAGGTATGTTCTACCAGATTACGCAGCCCGCACACACCCGTACGGGGGTACGACGCGCCGTCAACCCCGTTCCGGAAGACGCCGAGCGCTGAGATCGCGGTCGCCATGGCCTCATTCTTCAAAAGGAAAAACGAGGCCTTATGATAATAGGTTCAAACTTTCCCGAATGCCAGCGGAATGACGGGGTGGATGTTCCCCGGTCCGCTAGGCCTCCGGGACAGGTCCGGAAGCTGCCCGGCTGACGCCGGCGGGAGGCCGCTACGATGAAGTGCCCGTTCTGTAACCACCTCGAAGACAAGGTGGTGGATTCGCGCGAAAGCAAGGAAGGCGATGCCATCCGCCGGCGCCGGGAATGCGTAAAGTGCGCACGCCGGTTCACCACCTACGAACGCATCGACGAAGTGCCCTACATGGTCGTCAAGAAGGATGGCCGGCGCGAGAAGTTCGACCGCCAGAAGGTGCTGGGGGGGCTGATTAAAGCCTGCGAGAAACGCCCGGTGAGCATGGTCCGGCTGGCCGAGTTGGTCAACCGGGTCGAGGCCAAGGTGACCGATTCACCCGACCGGGAAATAACTACTACTGAAATAGGAGAAATGCTCATGGAAAGCCTCCGGGAACTGGACAAGATCGCCTATGTACGATTCGCGTCGGTTTACCGGGATTTTCAGGACGAGCAGGCGTTCTTCAACGAGCTGAAGGCCCTGATGCGCCACAAACTGACGTGATGGCCCGGAGTTGGCGGGCACGCCCGCGCCCCTAGCGCCCGATGTCCGTTTACCGTTGCCCCCCCAGTTTCCATGTAACCTACAGAGTCTCAAGGCATCTATAAAAATAGGGCTTAACTTTGAAGGGAAAAGATGATATCATCAGTCGAAATTCTGGATTAGCCGATTCTTTCGAAAGTTGGAGCCTTGTAGGCAAGTCTACGTGAATTCAGAGAAACGCCCCGTTCCCAGGCGCTCGATGTAAGCCGTTGAGTGTCTTCACGGGAGGTGAGCCTCATTGGATCAGTTCGAAGATCAATTCCTGACCGACCACCCCGAAACTCTGGGTCTGAGTTTTGAGGAAGACACCAAGTTTTTCGATCCCGAAGCGGCGCATGAAGCGGACTTTCTTCACCCGCAGCCGGTCGAGGAATCGATCTACACGGACGATCCGGTACGGGTCTATCTCCGCGAGATGGGAGCCGTTCCCCTGCTCACCCGCGAGGGAGAGGTCGGCCTCGCTCGCCGGATGGAGCGCGGCAAGTTGCGGATGCAAAAGGCGATTAGCCGCTCCGCCGTGGTGCAGCGCGTGGTCGTCGATCTGGCCGACCAGTTGAAAAAGACCGCCATCGAGCTGGACGTCGTGGTGGACTTGGGGGACGTCGAGGAAGGCAGTCCGGCGGACATCGCCGCGCGTACCGAAGCCGCCCGGCGCTTCATCGAGGTCGTCGCGCTGCACAAGAAACTCCAGCAGTTGCAGGACAAGCTCGATGCCAGCCCCCTGGTAGGCAAGAAGCCCCGGAAACGGCTGGTGGCGAAACTCAACCGCGCCAAAGTCGAGACGTCGCTGGCGATTCGGCGGGCTCCGTTCAAGGTGTACAAATGGAAGGAGTTCGCTCGGGAAATCGAGCGTGCTATCGATGAGATCAGCCGCCTGGATGGCGAAATCAGGAAACTGGAGGGCCGTGCCAGCCAAGCCTTGCAACCGCGCCTCCGGGAGCTGAAGCGGGAATTGAAGAAGCGGGAAGTCGTGGCGGGCGCCACCCTACCCGAGTTGCGGCATACCCTGACCGTCATCCGGCACGGCGAAGCCGAGGCCGAACGCGCCAAGAAAGACCTTGTGGAGGCTAACCTTCGCTTGGTGGTTTCCGTGGCCAAGAAGTACGTCAATCGCGGACTTCACCTGCTCGACCTCATCCAGGAAGGCAACATCGGCCTGATGCGCGCCGCCGATAAGTTCGAATACCGCCGTGGCTACAAGTTTTCCACCTATGCCACGTGGTGGATCCGCCAAGCCATTACGCGCGCCATCGCCGACCAGTCGCGTACCATTCGCATTCCCGTCCACATGAACGAGAGCATGAACAAGTTCTTGCGTGCTACGCGTGAGTTGGAGAAGGAATTGGGTCGTACTCCTACAAATGACGAAATTGGTAGGCGTATGGAGATCCCGGTCGAGAAGGTGCAGAAGCTGAAGACCATTTCCAGGGACCCGGTGTCGCTGGAAACCCCGGTTGGACGCGATGGCGAATCCGCTCTGGGGGATCTGATCGAAGACCGCTGGGTGGGATCGCCCGTTGACGCCGTTATCGACTCCAACGTTCGCGACGAGACGGCCGGCATCCTGAAGACGCTTTCCCCCAAGGAGGAAAAGGTCATCCGGATGCGATTCGGGATCGGCTGCGAACGGGAGCACACATTGGAAGAGATCGGGCAAGAGTTCGACGTCACGCGCGAACGGATTCGCCAGATCGAGGCCAAGGCGTTGCGGCAGTTGCGCGCCCCGGAACGGGCCCGCCGCCTGCGCGCGCTGATGGCCGCAAGATAACCCCGAAAAGACGCCTTGCCCCCGTTCGGAGCGCCGGTCCTACCGCGTCAACGGGGTTACCACGAAGTTCTTGATCTCGACGTACGAGTGGTCGCCTTGCAGGATGAACGGGCCGGGCTCGCCCTCGTCGGAGTTCTCGGCGATGGCGGTCAGCCCCTCCACCTCCGCCTTGTCGATGATCTTGATTCCGTTGTAGACCACCGTCAATTGCCTGCCCACCAGCCGGATGTCGTAACTTTGCCACTCGCCGGCGGGCTTGCAGGCGTTGACCGAGGGGGTCACGCGGCTATACAGCGCCCCGGACATGTGGCTGTTGAGCGGCTTGCCGTAATCGTCCTGGATCTGGATCTCATAGCGGCCGCGCAGTCCGATGCCGCTGTTGGAATTGTGGATGATGCGGAAATCCACGTGCAGTTTGAAATTCCAGAACTTCCGCGTGGTGAAGATGTCGGTGGTGGGCGGCGCGTTCCGCAGGATGCCATCCACGACGCTCCATTTCATCTTCGTCTCGGGGTGGAGCGGCTGCCATCCGGAGAGGTCCTTGCCGTTGAACAGCGCGATCGGCTTGCCTTCCTTCCACGCGCCGTCGTCTGTTTCGGCGATGACGGGAGCGCGGACGCCCGTCCATTTCAGCGGCGGGCCGGTTTGGCCTTCCCGTTCAAACGTGCCTTCCAACTTCCCGTTCACCAGGCGCGCGCGATAGATAGAGGCGCCGAGCTGTGGCTCGTTCCCGGTCTGCGTTTCCCTTCCTCCCCGCCGCGCGGGAGGAACGATGGTGAAACGCAGTTCGCCGTTCTCGACGGTTATAGTGGTGATCGTGTTCATATCGCCGCCATAGGCGGTGACGAATTGCCCAGCGGGCGAAGCCGTCCCGACGCCCGTGAGTCCCACCCACCAGGCCCGAGGCTGGGGCTGGACGGTGGTGATGTCCCATCGGCCGTTGAAATCCGAGTCCGCCGCGAAGGCCGGACCCACGGTCGCCACAAGTAGCGCTGCAAGTAATGTACGCATAGGCTTTGGGTCCTAATCTAGCGCGGCGCGCCGCCGAAGGCAACGGCGCACTGGGGCATGCCTCCGGCCCTGCCACGCGCGCGGAGCGCGCCTTCGAGAAGGGCAGTCCAGAAAGCCTGCCCCGCCGAGGCCCGCAAAAAGCACGCCGCCGCAGGCTGACGCGCTTTGACGGTGAGCGCAATGCTCCCCGTGCCGTACGAAATGGGCGCGCCGGCACTGTCAGAATGACCGCCAGGCCGCCATGGACCTTTTGAGGTTCTCCTCCCGGTCGCCCTTGATGTTGTAGCACTGCAAACCGATCGGGCCTTTGTAGCCCATCGACTTCACCGCTTTCACAAAGCCACGTACATCGAAGGATCCGCGATCCAAAGGCTGGATCAGGCGGTCCCAGTCGCCTTCATGGTCGGCTCCGTTGATGCTCACCAACAGCGTGTAGGGAAGCGCCTCTTTGAGCCTCGCGGCCATGTTCGCCTCATCGCCGCTGCGGAGCCAGTGGCACAGGTTGAAGGCGATGCCGACGTTACGGCGTCCGGCTTTTTCGCGCAAGCGGAGCGCGTCTTCAATCCGCGCCATGTACATGCCGTAATGAGGATATAGGACCACCTTGAGACCGGACTGCGCCGCCATGTCGGCGACCTCGCGGACGACGGGAACCACAAGGTCGTCGCCGCTTGCCGCTTTGCCGTTCACCGCGAACGAGATGAGCGCGCCGGAGCCTTTCAGTTGCCGGATCGCCTCGGGCAGGCCCGCATCATAGCTGAGCTTGGCATCGGAAAGGTTCATAACAATGTAGATGCCCAGCGCTTTCAATCCGCGGGCCTTATGCGCGGCCAGACGTTCCGGAATGTCGTTTGCGCCGTCATAGAAGATCCCGGCATAACCCGTTTTCTTCGCGAGTTCGGTCTCTTGCTCGATGGAGAGCGATCGCGCTCCCACGCCGTCCTCGAAGACATACAGCGGGGCCTTGGCGGCATAGGCGAGCGCGGCGGCTAGGCCTAACAAGAGCAGTCTCTTCATATAACCCTCCACGGCGCGGGCATGGGGCGCGGAATCATTTGGGGGGCCTCGTCATGGCCCACAATCGTTTCCTGCAGTGGATTTCATTGTAGACTCCTGCCGGTACGGACACAAAGCGCGGACAGGTTGCTCACCAGCTCAGAGCGGCTAGCGCCTTCGACGTCGCCTCTTACGGCCCGGGGATAATTAGACGTCCGATCAGGAGAATTCCCATCCTCGCATTTGGTCGATGTCGCAACGGGTCCGGCTGATAAAGGGCCGCCGTTCTTCCAATCCATATTGCCGAGCCAACTCGCGCGCACTGACTCCCGGCCGCGTGGCTTTGAGCACGAACCATCCCTCCTTCGGAAGCCATTTCTCGCGTACGATATCTTCCCCGTGGTCCTTGAGCAGGGCCGCGAGCTTCCTGGGCAGATTGAAGTCCTGGTGAAAGAGGCAGCGGTCGAAGTCGAACGTGAAACGAGTGATATTCACGTCGTTGGACACGTTGTGATGCTCGTAGACAAGCTCTTCGCCGTCGATGTCGTACACCAGACAATCCGGGACCCATGTCGCGCTCATGACATAGTAGTTAAAGTCAATGGCCCGCGCTTGAAGCGACCTGCCGGCCGTGTAGGCGCTGGGCCAGATTACCAGCTCCGCCCCGAATTCCGACAAGCGCTGCCACAACGGCGCCCAATTCACGTCGAAGCAGGTCGCGAAGCCGACGCGGCCGAAGTCGGCGGGACAAACGGTAGCAGTCCGACCGGGTTGGAAACGGGGGCGATTGATGTCCTCCCCTTTGTTCCCTATTCCGAAAGAATACATTTTGTCGTAGACGGCGGCTACCTGGCCCCGCCGGTCGAGCAGGACCGTGGAATTGAAGCGCTTGTCGCCATCCTGCCGATTAATGGGACAGGCGACGTAGGTTCGATGTTTACTGGCCAAAGGGGCGATGGCCGAGATGGTGGGGCCGTCCAAACCTTCTTGCCTCGTCGGACTCTCGCCCCGGCAGGTCTCAGGCAGTACGATGAGGTCCGCGCCGCGCGCCCCCTCCTGGTCGACCAAGCCGGCGATTTGTTCCAAGGAGAGGACCAGTCTAAAGCCAATGCTCACGGCCCGAACTGGCCGTCCAATCTTCCCTGGCGCGTCATTGCTTCGGGCTGCTCCTTGGTCCTGCGCCAACCCGCGCTCGGCGCCCTCAACAGATACCAAGGAACCCAGTCCGACTCTTGAGTCTTTGATGAACTGTCTCTTGTCCACGTTTGCGTCTCCCTTTCCCCGAGCACACCAGCCAAGCGAACTGCAACCCCAGGCATCGCCGAGGTGATGACGCCTTCATCGGCGCCGGCGCTGTTCGCGCCCCTCTGGCGACGCCCAGAGTCGAGCTCAACGGGCTTCGAGACGATCGCGAGTCAAGCTTCGATCTTAAAACTCCAACTTCATCACCAGTTGCATCGTGCGAGGAGACGCCACGCCGCTTACCGTGCCGAATCCAGTTATATTGGTGAGCTGCCCGCTGGAATTGTAAGGGAGATTCGTTATCGTCGGGTTCGTCAGGCCGGAGAAACTCAACGAGCTGTTGATGCCGGTGAATTGGGCGTGGTTGAACACGTTGAACGCCTCGGCGCGGAGCAGTAAGCGCAGTTTCTCCCTCACCGGGAACGCCTTCTGCAGCGAAAAATCGAAGTCATTGAGGCCGGGGCTTCTCAAGTTATTCTTGGAACAGCCCAAGCCGATGCTGCCAACGGCCGGGAGCGTGAACCCGGCCGGGTTGAGCCGGTTATACGGAGTGCTGCTCGTACCGCTGTACGGATCGCCGACGCACAGCAATTTCGGCCCCCACGTCGGGGTCCCGGTGAAGTTGATATTGGAAACGCCCGAGACGCTCATGCCCGCGCTGAAAGGCGTGCCCGTCTGGAACGTGGTGTAGCCGGAGATTTGCCAGTCATTCAGGATCCCGCGCGTAACCTTGTTGTTGGCCCCCCCCAGGAACGATGCGAACTTGGGCAATTGGTAAATGTAATTGGCGACGAAATTCTGCTGGACATCGTAGCCGCAAGGACCGTAGAACGCCTGGTGATTGTACTGATCGAGGCGTACCGCAGTTTCCGCGTCGCCCATATCCAGGCACTTGCTCCAGGTGTACGCAATCCCTACTATTGGGCCGGACGCGAACCTGCGATTCGCGGATACCTGGAGCGAGTTGTAGTTCGAATTGCCCGCGAACGTCCTCATGGTGATGTTGCCGAACCCGACATACGGTTCCATGAGCTGAGACACCACCGCATTGGAACCGAGGAGGGCGTTCGGTGAGCTTTTCTGGAGCGTCGGGTCCTGATTTTGGGGCAGGAAAGCGGCGCCAAACGGTATCGTGTTGAGGTTCACGTCCTCGAACAAATGGTTCGCAATCATTCCAACATAGGCAACGCTCAGGAGCACTTGTTTCGGCAGTTTCGACTCGATTCCCAAGTTGAACTGGTAGGTCGTCGGCAGTTTCGGAGTAGTGCTCCACATATTGAGCGCCGGAGCTCGCGTAATGTTCAGGGTGTTTGTTAGCTGCGACGCCATGCCGTAGTTGATGGTGACCTGCTGGGTCAGCGGCGGATTGCCAAGCAAGGTCATGGACGGATCGGTCCATATTTTGTCGAAGAATTCTCCCGCTCCGCCGCGCAGCACGAACTTTCCGCGGCCCGTCAGATCGTAAGCGAACCCAAGCCGCGGCGCGGGGACAATGCCCGGACTTTGAGTGATGCCTTGGCGCTGTGGGATAACTTGCAGCCCGTTTTGGACGTTGCCGGTGCCCGGAGCGTAGGCCCCTATGAACAACGAGTTGTAGGTCAGACCGGTATTGGGGTCCACCGCCACTCGAGTTCCGCTCGCGTTGAACCCGGGCCTCAGAAGCGTGGGGGCGCTCGCGGCGCTAAACGCCGAGGGGGCGAAGTTATAGAGAGCGCCTGCGCCGTTATACACCGGCCCCAGGTAGCAGAACCGGAAGCCGATTTCCAAGGTGAGGCGTGGGGTTGCTTTCCAACTGTCCTGGGCGTAGAACTCGATCTGCTTATACTCGGGCTTGCCATTCAGGTACGCGGATGCCTGCGTATACTGATTAAACACGCCAAGGGCCGCGTTGGCGAAACCAAACCCTGTGTCGTAGGCGTTACTGGTGTTGTCGCCGAAATCGTACGATCCCGAGTAGTCCGTTCCCGAAGGCTGTACCTTCCAGTTGTTCATGAAGTATAAGCCCGCCTTCAGGAGGTGATTGTTCCAAGTCTTGCTGAAGTTGTCGGTGACCTCCGTGACCGTGTTCCTGTTGTAGAACGGGCGGTTGGCGGTCTGGAAATACGCGCTGCTGTTGATCTGCGTACCATTGAAGGAGGTGAAGCCGGTAATGTAGTCCTCGTAGGGCGGGAACACCGTGGGGAAGTTCATGCCCGTGGTCGCCCGGGTATAGGCGCCAGGCTTCAACCCGTTGTACTGATCGTTGTTGCCTTGAGAAACCACCAACTCGTTCACCGCCGTGGGGCTGATCATGAATGTCGCATTCAGGACAAGATGGTGGCCGGGAACCCCGTACACCGTGTCGGGGCACGGGTAGTTCGTCCTTCCCCATATGTCGTAAGGGTTAAACAGGGCGTCGTCGTTCCGGATCATGTGGAAATAGATGCGCCACTTGGTAGTCGGGTTGTAGTCCACTCGCGCCAAGTCTTCACGGCGGGGGTGCATGATTGGCGCCTGGCTGGTGTAGTTGTAGGTGGGGTGCAGTGGGTCTACGGCGTTGGGCAGGGGGATTAGCTTGAACATAGCCGCTGCCGGCGCATACAACGAGGTCGGCGGAATGATGTTTCCCGGAATAGGGGCCCTCGTGGTGGGGTCTTTAATCGTGATGTGGCTTCCATTCTTGTTGACCGAGGCCGAGAAGTCGCCAGTCCGCTCCGCTGCGGTCGGCACGGTGATGTTATGCGCGCTGCTGGGCTCGAGCTGGTGGTGCCATTCCTCGCTCCAGAACAAAAACAGCTTGTTCTTGTTGCTGTTGAATTTTCCGGGGATCGTGACCGGTCCGCCGAGAGTGAATCCGAAGTCGCTGTAATGGTACTGCGCCCTGGGCGTGCCGACGCGGTTATTGGTCCACGAGTTCGCGTTCATACCGCGGTCGCGAAAATACTCGAAGACCGATCCGTGGTAGGCGGAGGTTCCACTCTTCGTTACGACGTTGATCTGCCCGCCGCTCGACCGGCCGTACTGCGCCTGGTAGGTGCTGGTCAGGACCGTGACTTCAGAAACGCTATCCAGGCTGACCGTAGCCATCCAGGAGCCGTTGGCGCCCGTGTCCTCGTTTTGCCCGCCGTTCACCATCACGTGCAACGTGGTATCTCGGCTTCCGTTGATGTTCGAGCCTCCAGCGCCATTTCCGTACGACGACGAGCTCTCCGTCAGATCGCGGCGGCTGACGACGCCCGGTATCAGCCTCGTGAAAAACAGCGGCGACTGCCCGTTTACTTCTACGTCCCTAAGCTGATCTCCAATGACGCTCTCGCCGCGCTGGGCCGTGTCGAGTTGCACTTCCTGCCCCTGGGCGACCACTTCCACGGTCTGAACCTGGGTTCCGACCTCGATTTGGAGCGCCCCAAGGGCGACCGTGGCGTTTGCGTTCAGGACCAGGTCAAGTCTTTTCAGCGTCTTGAAGCCCTGCGCCTCGACCGTGATGGTGTATCGGCCGGGCAGGAGATTCGGGAACACGAATTGGCCTTCGGCGGCCGCAGTCGTACGATCGGTTGTGTTCTGGTCCTGGTTGAGCGCGGTGACCGCAGCCTGCGCCACGGCCGCGCCTTGGGGATCAATGACCCTCCCGGAGATCGCCCCCGAGGTGGTCTGCGCCGGCAGCGCCTGAGCCAGAATCAGCAGCAGCGCCAGAAGCTGCAAAACGGCCCCGCCGATCCGGGGCAAATCACAGTGCGGTTTGGAAACGGCGTCCAACGCGCGCTGGCGAACAAGTTGTTGAGCCAAGCAAGACATTCATTCCTCCAAGACTAGAAAATGCGTTAACTAGAAAGTGCGTTACTGTGCCTTCGCAAGATTCGAGATTATCCGATCCGATACTCTAGAAAACGATAACTCTATTCAAAAAGGACGTCAAGAGGTATCTTGGAGCCTTTGTAGAGTTTTGCCACAGCCCGAATTTTGCCAGAGTTTTTCAGGTGTCCGAGCCTTGACAGTGTCGCCTCTCCGTCTCTATACCTAAGGACGTGATATCCAGACGCGTATTTCTTGCGGTGCCGGCCACGGCGTGGGCAGCGCGCGCGGCGTCGCCGCCGCAGCCGTTCGGTGCCATTCCTTCGGAACGGCAGCTCCGTTGGCAGGAATTGGAAACCACCGCCACCCTGCATTTCGGCGTCAACACGTTCACCGGCCTGGAATGGGGCAACGGCGATGAAGATCCCAATCTGTTCCAACCCGCGCACTTCGACCCGGACGCCATTGTCGCCAGCCTGGCGGATGCCGGAATGCGTGGCGTGATCCTCACCTGCAAGCACCACGACGGCCTCTGTCTGTGGCCCACCCAAACCACCGAGCACTGCATCCGGAACAGCTCCTGGAGGGCCGGCAAAGGCGACGTGGTGGGCGAGATCGCCGCCGCCGCCGCGCGGCGCAAGCTTGGTTTCGGCGTTTACCTCTCGCCTTGGGACCGCAATTCCGCGCTATATGGAAAGCCGGAATACATAGCCCTATACAGAGCGCAGCTTAAGGAGCTGTTATCGTCCTACGGCCCCCTTTTCGCAGTGTGGATCGATGGTGCCAACGGCGGCGACGGCTACTACGGCGGCGCGAGAGAGAAGCGCACCATCGACAGGCGCACGTACTACGATTGGCCCGTCACGTGGGACATGGTGCGCTCGCTGCAGCCCGACGCGGCGATCTTCAGCGACATCGGTCCGGACGTGCGCTGGGTGGGCAACGAACGCGGAATCGCCGGCGACCCTTGCTGGGCGGCCTACGACCCGGTGGGCGCGGACGGCGGCCCGGCATCCGTCGGCGACGTGCGGCAGCGCGAGTCGGCCATCGGGACGCGCAACGGCTCGAAGTGGCTGCCCGCCGAATGCGACGTTTCGATCCGGCCGGGATGGTTCTGGCGAGACACCGAAAACTCCCGGGTGAAGACCGCCAAACAGTTGATCGATCTGTACTACCAATCGGAGGGACGCGGCGCCAACCTTTTACTTAACGTTCCGCCCGACCGCGACGGCTTGCTCGACCAGCCGGACATCGCTTCGCTCGCGGCCTTCGGCGCATACCGCCGCGCGACGTTTGCTACGAACCTGGCGGCGCGCGCCAAGACGTCCGCCTCCAATGTGCGGGCCAAGGACCGCTCCTACGGCGCGGCGAATCTAGTGGATGGCCGGAGCGAAACCTACTGGGCGACGGACGACGCCATGCACACCGCGGAAGTGGCCTTCGAACTCGCCCGCCCCGCCGCCTTCAGCGTGATCCGGCTGCGGGAAGCGGTTCGTTTCGGGCAACGCATCGACGCGGTGGCGGTGGACCGCTGGGATGCGGGGTCGTGGCAGCCGATCGCCACGGCCACCAGCATCGGCCCGCGGCGCCTGATCCGGCTGGAGCGCCCGGTTACGGCTGCGCGTCTGCGCCTGCGAGTGACGCAGGCCTCCGCAAGCCCGGCGCTCGCCGAGTTCGCCCTCTTCGCGGAACCGGCGTGAAGTCCGACTCGCGGCGTTCACCCTTCATGTCTTGTACCGCTCCATGGTCCTGGGGTCGTACGCCCAGTGGAATTCCAATCGGATAGGAGCGCGTGGCCTTCCCTGGCTCTGACCAGGCCGATCGCTTCGGCTGCCGCATCGGGGGCCGCGGGCTAGAACTGGAATTTCAACCGGACGCTGGCGCTGCGCGGCGGTCCGATGGCTGTGCCGGAAAAGAGACTGGCGAAATTGATTACGTTGACGCGATTCGTCAGGTTGGCCGTTTCGGCTTCCAGGGTCAGGGCTTCGCGGTCCCGGCGAAGCAAGTCCACGCCAGCCGCGGAATCGAGCGAGTACGAAGGCCGCACCCGCTCGAGGGTAAAATTCACGCGGCTTAGAACCTTCGCGCCATATTGGGAGAGCAAGAAGCCGTAGCCGGTGTTTCCGTCTCCCAGATCCGCCGGCAAGCCGCTTCCGTAAGACGCGCTTACCGCGCCCCACACGCGGCGGGTCAGTTGCGCGCGGAGGCGCGTCCGGGCCGTATTGCGCTGGTCCTGACTTACAAAAAACCGCGAGTTGTCGCCCAGCGCCGCGCTGGCCTCGTCGCCCAAAAACAGGCCGCCGGTCACCGGACCTTGCGCCACGCCGAGTTGATTGGAGTAGCTCACGAAGCCCGAAAAACGGCCCCATCGCGGAACTTCCATCTTGATCTCCTCCCCGCGGATGCGCGCGTGGGAAAAGCTGATGGGAAAGCTGGCGCCGGTATTCAGCAATACGTCGTCGTCGCTGTAGTCGCGGAAATCCCGCCGAAAGACGTTCGCCTCCAGCCGCGCCTTGCCAAGAAACGCGCGCGAAAAACCGGCTTCATAGAAATTGGCCCGGCTCGGCGGGACGGGAAGACGCAGCACCGCGCCGTTCAACGCGTCCACAGCGGGCGAGCTGGCAAGCAACAGGTTCTCGATGGCGGGCGTCTGGAACGCCCGGTCGTAGGAGATGTGCACCAACGTCCCTAGCGAGGGGAAATAGCGCGAGACCCCCAGCCGGGGGCTCCAGGCCGCGGCCTCCGTCGCGAAGCGGTACCGATCGAAGCGGATTCCCGCGCTCACATTCCAGTTGCGCGCGTGAAATGCGTCCTGAAGGAACGCCGCTTGCTCCCGATCCCAGCCAGTCCCGCTGAAGCGGAAGGGGCTTGGGGTTCCCGGATCGAACTGCGCCGGGTCGGTAATGGCGTACTGCAACGCCTCGTGCACCGAGTTGAAAATTCCATCCGCTCCGAACTTCCAATCGTGGCGCCCGCGATGCCAGGCCAGGCCGGCGCGCGCGTATCCTTCCCGAAACCCGCGCTGCTGCGCCACCAGCATGGGAGTGGAATTGGAATTCGACCACAGGCTTGCCGCATCGTCGCGCACGCTGCCTTCGGCGTCGAACAGCAGCGCCGGTGAGACCACCCGCTGATAGTAGATCAGGCCGCTGGTTTCCCGGTTCGCGCGGTCCTGCCGCTGCCCGGCCTCCTGTTGCACGAGTTCGTTGGGAACTTCGAAACGCACCTGGTTCCGGCTCACTGTGACGCGGATGCGGTCGCGGCTGGAGAGGTCGCGCGACCAGGCGGCGGTTCCGCCGCCCGACGAGCCGCTGTTGGTGAAGTTGGCGAGCGCCGGCGGATCCAGGTAGCGGTCCGTCCGGCCGCCATAAAAGCTGGCCGACACGCGGTCCGCCCCCCAGCCATAGACGAAACCCGTGTAGCCGTTCATGGAGCCAAAACTTCCGTCTCCGATGGCGGTCTCGCCGTGCAGGCCGTCCACGGCGTCCTTGGGCGAAGAGAGTTCCACCACGCCGCCTAGTTTGCGCCCATACTCAGCCGGATACCCGGCCGTAAACACGCGCATGGACTCCACGTCTTCCGATTCGAAACTCGGCGCAAAGGCCGGCGACCGGTTCTCGTTCAGGGGGACGCCATCCACGACAAACTGGACATCGTACTCCGATCCCCGCGGATGCAACACGCCGTTGGACTCATAAAGCCATCCCGGCTGGGCATCGATCAGGTCGAGCAGGCCCCGCCCGGGCTGCGATCCCAGGTGTTCCGCTATGGACTGCGATCCGATCGAATTCACGGTGGAGGCGCGATTCGGATCGACCAGCGTCGCCGAGTCGGTCGTTTCCACGCTGGTTTGGATCGGGGCCACTCCCAGAATTACGGTCAAACGCACGGGAACTTCCGAACCGACGCGGACGATCTGGCTGGACGTCTGAAAGCCTTCGTGCGAAACGACTACGCGGTACAGTCCGAAGGGCAGGTCCTGGGCGGCATACTGCCCGGCGGCGTCCGTCGCGGCGCCGCGGTGAACCTGGTTGATGGCGCTCGCCAGATCGACCGCGGCAATGAGCGCCCCGCCCGTGGAGTCGTACACTTCCAGGCGCAACTCTCCCCGTTGCTGTTGAGCCGAGCCGCCAACCGCAGCCAGAGCGAAACACGCCAGCAGGCGGAAACGGCGCAGATCCGGCATCCCGCGGAGCACTCTATCTCGCAGGATAGCGCGAACCGGGCGCGCCTTTCTCGATTTCCGCCCTACGGATTCCGAAAGAACCGGTGGATATCGCCGCGCTCGGCGCCCTGCGCCACAGCGTCGGTCAGGCAATATAGGGGTTCCGCGCCGCGGTTCGAGACGTAGCACGAACTCAGTACGCCTTCCGCCCATACCAGTTGCCGGCTTTTGAATGGGGTGGCCCTGCCGGCTTGAAGAGAAACATGGATCATTTCCTCGGGAATCCGGCGCGCGGGATCCAGGAGCGTGCCGGCGTCGGGCACGAGGACGAAGTTGGAAACGCTTCCACCCTTGGGAATCGGCCGTTGGTTGTCTATCATGTAGCCCAGTATTCGGACCCGGCAGTCGCAGGGTTTCCCGGTAAGGGCCGGCCAGCCAACGGTCGGTGGATCGCTGGACGGAGCGTCCGCTCTCGCCGCAAGATCGTACAGATCGGGCTGCATCGTGAGCATCTGGAGGGCAACGGCGCCCAGCATGGGCACAGCCACGGCCGCGGCGATCGTCAGCAAGGTTCCCAGTTCCCGCCGCGTGGTTCGGGACTTTTTGGGGATCGAAGCCCGCCTTTGCGCCACGCGTCAGTGTAGGGCCGAACGCGCGCCGGGACGGCCGACTATTTCATGGGCGGGCGGGACACGGGGACGAGCGGCCAGAGACGCCAAACAGGCGGAGCGAACCGGCGGACCGCAAGCGCCCGTTTCCGACCGAATCGAATCCATTTGTAACCGCATCTACTTTGCGTGCATCGTGCAGTACAGTAAAGCCTGGAGGTTCCTTGCTACGCCGTATCTTATTGACGCTTGCCGTCGCCCTGCTCGCGGGCGTCGTCGCGCTCGAGCAGCCAGCCCGCGAATCCGTCGTTCGGGCCACGTTGGACAACGGTCTGCGCGTGGTGATTGTGCGAGATCCCCTGGCGCCGGTGGTCACCGTGGAGGACAACTATTTGGCGGGCGGCGACGATACGCCGGCGGGTTTCCCGGGGATGGCCCATGCGCAGGAACATATGGTGTTTCGCGGATGCCAGGGGTTGAGCGCGGATCAGATCGCCGCGATTTACGCGCAACTTGGCGGCAGTCAAAACGCGGACACCCAGCAAACCATCACGCAGTATTTCGCCACCGTGCCTGCCCCGGATCTGGAGGTCGCGCTGCGGCTGGATTCGGCCTGCATGCAGGATGTCGAGGACTCCCAGGACCAGTGGGCGGAAGAACGCGGAGCCATTGAGCAGGAGGTCTCGCGCGACCTGTCCAATCCGACGTACAAATTCCTGACGCGCCTCAACGAGGATCTCTTCTCCGGAACGCCGTACGCGCACGACGCGCTGGGCACAAAGGCTTCGTTCGACGCCACCACCGGCGCCATGCTCAAGAGGTTTTATCGCGATTGGTACGCGCCGAACAACGCCATTCTGGTGATCGCGGGCGACGTGGACCCGGCGGCGGCCCTGGCCCGCGTCAAGCAGTTGTACGGTCCGATCCCGCGCCGGGCGATTCCCGCGCACCCGGAGATCGTCTTGCCGCCGGTCAAGGCGGATACCTTCACGCTCGATAGCAATCTGCCCTATGAGCTGGTGTTTCTCGCTTTCCGGATGCCGGGAACTTCCAGCCCAGACTTTGCCGCGGCGCGCATTCTAGGCGATGTCATCGGCAGCCAGCGCGCCGACCTCTATGGCCTGGTACCCCTCGGCAAGGCCCTGGAAACGGAATTCGCCCTGGCAGAAACGTATCCGCAAGCCAGCGTCGGTTTTGCGGTTGCCGCACTGCCCGCCGGAGCCGAGCCGGCGCCGATTACCGCCGAGATGAAGACCATCCTCGCCGGCTACGCGGACAAGGGCGTGCCAGAGGCGCTAGTGGATGCGTCCAAGAAGGGTGAAATCGCCGAAGCCGAGTTTCAGCAGAACTCCATCTCGGATCTGGCGGAAACCTGGTCGGAGGCGCTGGCCGGCGAAGGCCGCGAGTCGCCCTCGGACCTTGTCGAGGCCATGAAGAAAGTTACGTTAACCGACGTCAACCGTGTGGCGAAGACCTATCTGTCCGTCGATAGCGCGGTCGTTGCGACGCTGAAACCGTCGGCCTCCGGTGAAGCGGTCGCGGGCAAGGGCTTCGGCGGAGCCGAGGTGACGACGGCCGCTCCCACCAAGCCCGTGGCGTTGCCCGATTGGGCGGAAGCCTCCGTGAATCGTCTGAAGGTTCCGCAAGCCCCCGCCCGTCCCTCCGATGCGACTCTCCCGAACGGCCTGCGCCTGATCGTCCGAACGGAAAAGGCCAGCCCGACTGTCACCGTGATCGGCTCCGTCAAACACGAACCGGACCTGCAGACTCCTCCCGGCCAAGATGGCGCCGATGACGTGCTCGCGGAATTGTTTTCCTACGGGACCCAGACGCGCGACCGGCTGGCGTTTCAGAAAGCTCTGGACGATATCGCCGCCTCCGAAAGCGGTGGAACAAGCTTCAACCTGAAGGTCCTGAAGCAAGATTTTGCGAAAGGCGTGGAACTGCTGGCCGACAACGAACTCCACCCGGCTCTGCCGCCGGATGCCTTCCAGGTGGTGCGCGAGCAGGTGGCGCAACTCACCGCCGGTACGCTGGCCAGTCCGGGATACCGTACGAGTCGCGCTCTGGAGTCCGCTCTGCTGCCGAAAAACGACCCGGCGCTTCGGGAGGCGACGCCTCAATCGGTTTCGGCTTTGACGCTCGATGATGTCAAGTCTTACTACGCGAAAATCTTTCGCCCCGATATGACCACCATCGCGGTCATTGGCGATATCGCGCCGGAAGAGGCCCGGCCGGTAATCGAGAAATGGTTCGGCGCGTGGAAGAGCGCGGGGGCCAAGCCCACAGTGACTCTTCCGGCGGTCCCGGCAAACCACCCGGCCAGCGTCAACGTACCGGATCCGGCCCGGGTGCAGGACTCCGTGGAACTCGCCGAAGAGGTCGGGATCAATCGGTTTCATCCCGATTACTACGCCTTGCAGCTTGGCGACCATGTGCTGGGCGGCGGCTTTTACGCCACGCGGCTGTATCGGGATCTCCGGCAGAAGAACGGGTATGTTTACAACGTGGACAACGCCTTGCACGCATCCGAAACGCGGGCGACGTACTCGGTCACGTATGGTTGCGATCCGGAGAACGTCTCCAAGGCGCGGCTCCTGGTGGAGCAGGATCTCGCCGCCATGCGCGCCACCGGCGTGACTCCCGCCGAACTCCAACAGGCCAAGGCCCTGCTGTTGCGTCAAATCACATTGAGCGAATCCAGTGAAGACGCCGTGGCCGGCGGCTTCGTGGCCCGGGCGTCGATAGGACTGCCGCTGGATGAGCCCATCCGCGCCGCGCAACGATATTACGCGCTCTCGGCGGAGCAAGTTCGGGCGGCCTTCGAAAAGTGGATTCGTCCCGAAGCGTTCGTTCAGGTTGTTCGGGGACCCGCCCCCCAGTAGACACGCCCAACCCACCCCCCGAACCTCGGCCCCCTCGGTTGCCCGGGCGCCATGGGGCGGCACGGGACGGCGTGTCTATCGTCGGTCGAACGTCCTACAATATCAGCCGGAGGACATCCACCAATTGGCAAAGCTCGGCTTACGTTTGCTGTTGTCGCTCGGAGGCGTGGCACTGGTCACCTTCTCCGCCCTTCGCTTGCTTTCCGTCAACGCGACGACTGTGGCTTTCGCCTACCTGCTGCTTGTGCTCATCGTCGCCAGCGCCTGGGGCTTCGTCGAAGCCGCCACGGCTTCCGTAGCCGCGACGCTGGCCTTCAACTTCTTCTTCTTGCCTCCGGCCGGTACGCTGACCATCGCCGACCCGCAGAATTGGGTCGCCCTGTTCAGCTTCCTGGCCACCTCGCTGATCGCCAGCCGCCTGTCGGCCAAGGCGGAGCGGCGCGCCCAGGAGGCTACCGCGCGGCGGCAGGATGTGGAGCGTCTCTACACGTTCAGCCGATCCATTCTGCTCATCGACAGCGGCGAGCCTTTCCCCAAGCGGCTCGCCCAGACGCTGGCGGAAATCTTCGCCATGGACGCCGTGGTTCTGTACGACCGCCGCACGGAGCAGATTTTCCGCGGCGGCCCCGCCGAGTTCGACGGTCTCGACGATCAACTGCGCGAAGCGGCGCGCCACGGCGCTTCCTTCGCCGACCCCGAGAGAAAGCGCGTCATTACCGCCATCCGCCTCGGGGCCGAGCCGATCGCGGCTTTGGGGCTCCAGGGCAGCGAGATACAGGATTCCGTCCTGCAAGGGATCGCGAACCTGGCCGCGATCGGTCTGGAGCGCGCCAAGGCCCAGGATCTCGCATACCAAATCGAAGCCGCGCGTCGCAGCGGGCACCTGCGAACCACGCTGCTCGATGCCATGGCGCACGAGTTCAAGACGCCCCTGACCTCCATCAAAGCCGTCACCACCTCGCTCCTCGCCAACCCCGATCAGCCGCCGGAGGCCCGAGCGGAACTGCTGGCCGCCGCGGACGAGGAAGCGGAGCGCCTGAGAATTCTCATCGACGATGCCGTGGAAATGGCGCGGCTGGACACCGAACAGATCGATTTGAACCGGGAAGCGGCCGCCCTTCCCGACATCGTTCGCGAAGCCGTGGCTTCCCTGCAAGCCTTGACCGAAGGCCGCGACGTCGCCGTGGTCTGCGAAGAGGCGCTGGAGCCCGTGGGACTGGACCGCCGGCTGATCAGGCTTGCCATCCGGCAGATCCTCGACAACGCGTTGAAGTACTCGCCTGCGGACACGCCCATAGGAATTCGGATCTGCGCTAGCGATGGCTCTATTGCGGTCGAGATCACGGATCATGGGCAAGGGATACCGCTTCAGGATCGGAGCCGGGTGTTCGAGAGGTTCTACCGCGGTCCCTCCACCAAAGAGCAAATACCCGGCTCCGGCCTGGGGCTGACCATCGCCAGCAGCATCGTGCAAGCGCATCGCGGAGCTTTGCACGTGACGAGCCGCCCCGGCGAGACCACGTTTCGGATGACGCTGCCGGCGGACGGCCAAGGAGAACGAAGTTGAGCGCGGGCCGTGTGCTGATTGTGGACGACGAGCCCCAGATCCGGCGCATCATGCGTACGGCCCTGATCGGCGCCGGTTACGAGGTTGACGACGCCAAGACGGGAGAAGCGGCTCTCGCGAAAGTGCGCGAGTTTCGCCCCGACCTGGTACTGCTCGATATCAACATGCCCGGCAT
Organism: Bryobacteraceae bacterium; assembly: GCA_050012095.1. Lineage (GTDB taxonomy): Bacteria > Acidobacteriota > Terriglobia > Bryobacterales > Bryobacteraceae > BOG-224. The sequence goes on from JBEKHV010000012.1 coordinate 50,030, forward strand.
GGGCGGTCTGGCGGCCTGCAAGGCGATCCGGGCGGATACCAACATAGCTATTATTATGCTGACCGTCCGCAATACCGAGTCCGACAAAGTCGGCGCGTTGGACGCGGGCGCCGACGATTTTGTAACGAAGCCCTTCAGCACGCCCGAGCTTCTGGCCCGCATCCGCGCCGCCCTGAGGCGAGTGCCCGCAGCGGCCCACTCGTCGCCGGAACGAATCGCCATTGGCCAACTCGCCATCGATTTCGCCGCGCGGACCGTGACTCTCGGGTCGGCTACGTCCCGGTTGACGCCCAAGGAACTCGACTTGCTTCGCTACCTCACCCAGCACCCCAATCAGGCCGTCCCGCATCGCGAGCTCCTGCAAGCCGTGTGGGGACCTGATTATGGCGACCAAGTGGATTACCTCCGCGTCTTCATCATGAACCTGCGGAAGAAGATCGAGCCCAACCCGGAGACCCCGGAATACATCACCACTGAGCCTTGGATCGGCTACCGCTTCAACGGATTGTAAACAAAGGCCCGGCTTCAGGCGGGCATAGGCGTCAAACTAACGCCGTTGCCAAGTGACGGCGGCAGCGCGCGCAATCAAGTCCCTGGTCCAGGCGTGGTTGGAAGTTCCCAGGACGCCGTATCTGGCCCGCCAGGCTGGATTCGTGGTGGGAAGGGCTGTTACCGACAGCAATTGGCAAACCCTTGGCAACTCAGGACCGATCGTCGAGTCAAGCCTCATGCATGCCCCTCCGCATCGAGAGAACCCCACTGTCTTTTATCACGCAATACCATACCGTTGCCAATCAGTAGCGAAACAGCAGTCCGGTCTGTACCGTATTGGCGTAAAGAAAAGTGGGCGGCTGCGACCCGAGCTTGTACGTGGCGCTCAAGGCGATATGCCCCGAGGCATCCAGGCCGATGGTGATCCCGGCCTCGCCATAGGGACGAAATCCGGATACGGGCGCCAGTCGAACGCTTTTCCCATCGGCCGATTCGCGCGTCGCGTACTCGGTGGCGAAAAGATAGCGCAGCGCGGCGGTGAACGTGAGGCTGATGCGCTTGTACTCCGCAAAGGCGGTGACGCGCGGCCGGATCCGGGCCACCGGGTACGCCGGCACCGTCACGGTCGCCGTGCTTTTGGAGGCTTTCACGGTCTGCTCCAGCAGGGCGTGCCCGAGTTCCGACCCGGCGAAGAACTGCAGGCCCGCGCCGTAGTCCGAGAGGTCGGCGGCGTAGGCCAGGCTCTCATCTTTCTTCTTCAACTCGGGGTAGAGCCTCCACGACCGGGCCGCCCGCGAGAGCGTCAGGTCGCTGAAGAAAAACTGAAACTCCTGATCGTAAGTCAGGTTCTTCTTGTTAAACTCCCGGTTGGTTTCGAAGGAAACGGCCGAAGTCGCCCGAACCGCCTCCAAGCCCCGCTCCTTGCGTCGATACAGCCGCGTCAGGCCCAGCGACGGAATGATCGTGTCGTTCAATTTGACGCCATCCACCGAGCCCGAGCCGATATCCATATTCAGCGCGGGTTGCCACAGAAATCCCAGCACGGACGGGCGGCCGAGCTGCGGTGCCACCTTGGCCTCGACGACGAAGCCGGGTTTCGCTCCCGGTCCCGCCTGGTGGTTCACCTTGAGGTAGTACATCGAGTCGTCCTTGGTTTTCGGCGCCGACCCGAGGGCTACCTCGTTTTTGATCTTGAGCTCATCCCCGAAGATGTCGTGGAACCCGGTTACCTGCACGGTCACTTTCGGCTGGTGCAACCGGTCGCTCGCGAGCACGACCTGGGCGCGGCCGAAGCTCACGGGATTGCCGCTGGCGACTTGCGGCTCGGGACACCCCGCCGGCGCGGAACACTCCGGCACCGTGGCGCCGAGCGGCAAGCTTTCGGAGTCGTGGTAAGTAAGGACCTTCAGCGCGCCCACCTCGGCGAACTTAGGCCCCTTCTTATCGAACGGGCGCAACGCGATGTTGGAATTAATGAGAAACTTGGCGCCGAGGGTCGCAATCTCCGAGGGTCCGACGGTAGCAGCGGGCTTGGTCGAGATACCGATCGCCAGGGGCGCAAACGGCCCAGCCATAGGCGCGGGTCGGCCCTTCAACAGTTTCGCGACCGTGGCCCGCTGATCCGGCGCCAGTTCGATCTGGTAATCCTGACCGCCGACCAGCGCCGGGCCCCCGCCGGTTTTCCTCAGGTCGATCCGAATCCACGGCGCAGCGTAGAGCTTTACTATCGCCTGCACATTGTCGACCGGCTTGCGGTCGGTTCCGGCGACGACATACAGCTTCGCGGCCGTATCGAATTGCGCCAGGTCCGTCGCATCGCAATTCACGTAAACCAGCCCCGGCGTGACGATGCGGTAGGCCGTTCCATCCTTCACTAGGTCCGTGACGCTGCACGGTAATGCCGCCGGCGCGTTCTGGGCGGGCAGGCGCACCGCCAGAACCAGCAGGGCGCCAAAGAGACGAGCCCTCATTTCCCTTTCGCCTTTTTCGCTGCTTTTCTCGCAGGTTTCTTCTTAGTGGCGGCTTTTTCCGCGGTTCTTGCCGCCGGTTTCCGCTTTTTAGCGACAGCTTTCCTGGCGGATTTCTTGGCCGGTATCCTCATTTCCGCATCCAGATCGGCGGCCAGGGGCGAGAGCAGGGCCGTCGACAGTTGCTGCACCGTCTTGATACTTCCGCCGGGACCAAAATCTCCGGTCTCCAGCGCCGGTGATGTGGGAAACGCGTCCCTCAACTTTCGTACCAGGTCCTCAATGCCATCCGGGTCGAACTTCAGCGTGCTGTGGCTCGATCCCGCCGCCGTCAGGTTCCACCACTCTTCGAGATTTTGCGACATCTTGCCGGGCCGCCCTCCGCTCCAGTCTTCGATGACATCCAGCACAGCCTTATCACTGGGCATTTTGTCCTCTTTCCGTGCGAAATACGCTCCATCCTAACGTAGAATTAATACGCAAGCAAGAAGTGAGCGTGGTATGTTCCTGGTTGCCTGCAAGAATTTTTCGACGTATTATGACTGCGTGCTTCACCAAATATCATCGTTCCTGACTGCCCGACTTACTCTCGCGGGATGTCTGGCCGCGCTTCTGTTCTCGACCGCTCCCTGCTATGGAGCACCTGCCGCCGCGCCGGCCGTCAAAGCGGACGACAGCGCCACGCCGCCTGCCGCCCGAGCCGACGACTTCAACTGGCGGGACCTGGTCGAAAGGACGGCCGTGATCGCCATCGAGAACAAGACCGCCAAGACGCAGACGCTAGCGGTCTCCCTCGGGGACTTCGGCTTCCTGGACGGCAATGACGGCGCAATCGTGACCAATGCCGCCGCGGGCCTGGCGCCGATCGGAGGCCCGGCAGTGGCCGTGAAGGCCGGGCAGACCCTGCGCTACCAGCTCACCGCGGCGCCCCCGGCGTCTTTGCAAATCCGCCCCGGAAAATACACGGCCATCCTGCTCTTGCAGGAAACGGGTAAACCGCCTGTGGTCCGGCCGATCTCGGCCACCGTCCCCGGCGCCGAGCCCCTCACCACCGACGAGTTGACGAGCCGGGCCACTCGATCATCTCCCTTCACTTCGGCTTGGGAGGCGAATCTGAGCATTCCGCTCAGCGCACCGGTATCGCCGCAACAGGCCGGCTTGAGAAAAGACGCGCCGATCGGAGTGCTCAAGCGCGAATCCGGACCCGGGTATGCCCTGGTTACCTGGGATCCGCCCGCGTCCGCCAGTCCGATCGCCCTATTGCCATTGAAAGTCTCCGGGATCGAAGAGGCTGGCAATTATAAAGGCGCCATCAATTTCCCCGCAGGAAAGTCCGCCACGGTGGCGCTCGTGGCAACCGATTCCGTGGTCTATCCGATCCTCGCGATCGTCCTGGGCATCGTGACCGGCAGCTTCCTCAAAAGGTGGATCAACGTGGGCCGGGCGGTGCGTCTCTATCAGCGCGATGTGGCCGCCTTAAAGGGAGTCTTTGCCCAAGACCAGGCCGATTTCGAGCGACTTACCGCCGGAAAAGCATATAGCGCTTACTCCATAGCGGCTGACTTTGAGACCAAGCGGAAGAGCTTGCTGAATAACGTCGGCATACTCAGCCTTTCGGCGAAACCGCTTGACCAATCCAACGCCGATTATCAAAAAGCGCTCGCCGATTTGAAAAGCCAGCGGGAGATCACGGATGGATGGGTGGTGTTCGCGAGCGAGCTGGATGCCCTGCGGCAGGCCCAGGAAAGCATCGGCGCTACCGGCCTGACGCGGCCCCCGGGAGTCACCGACCTGCCTGCCATCACCGGCAAAGCCACGCTGCTTATCGGCCAGGTGATGACCCTGGACACATACGCTACGGTGCGCGCCAACGTGCAATCCGCGCGATCGCTCACCGGCAAATGGCTCTCGCTGGCCAATCGTTACCTGTCGGCGGCGGAGCTACACCGGAACCTGGCGGCCATTCTTACGGGCGCCAATCAACAAACGCTCGCCGGCGTAGCGCTGGATCCGATCCGGCTCCTGCTGTGGCGGGCGCAGGACGACGGCGGCCTGGCGCGCGTAGAGACCGATTTGAGCCGCGCCGAAGACCTCCTGGAGGCGCTGCGCAAAACGACCACTCACCCGCGTGTCGAAGCCGCAGGCGAGCCCCCAACGCAGGCGGAGCTTGGGGAAGAGAAGCCGGAAGCAGAGGGGAAGCGCCTGGAACTGCTGGTTCATCTCGGCGACTGGCTGGCATTCTGGATCGCCGTGGTGGCCGGCGTGCTGACCGCCCTTTCGACTTACTACTTCGGGAAGCCGTTCGGCGCCTTAGCCGATTACGCCGCCGTCTTCTTATGGGGAATGGGATCCAAGGCTGTCGTGGATCTGGCGGCCCTCGGTCTCGACAAAGCGGTGCAGACCATCTCGCGCCAGGCTCCGGCGGCCTGACCCGCCTCATGGCAATGGAGACCCGTCGTAGACGTCCCCCTCCCCCGGCGGGGCCGGGGGGTCGCGTCCTGTCACGCGCCGGTACAGGCCGGGCGACGCGCAATAGATCGTCACGGCCTGGCGCGGGCAATCCAGCTCAATGCGCAGCGTCTCATACTCCTTCGCTCCCGGAGCGAATTGCAGGACCGGCTCTCCCTCTCCCCGGTAGACACCATCCAGCCAGGCGCGCCCCGGACACAAGAGAAAGTTACCGGCCGATTCGTCGGGAGACCGTCCCCAGGGCTCGCCGTTCGCGGCATTCAACCCCGCGAAGCCGACTTGCACGCGTACCGCGGGCGGCCGGCTCTCCGCGAACCCCAGCCAGACCGCCTCGCCTTCCGCCACCGGCGCAAAGAGTGCATCGGGGGCCCATTCCCCGGGGACCCGGCCGCGATACTCGCGTACCCTGTGAAAACAGAGCGCGCCCAGGGACGGCCCGCCACCCAGCGCGACCCGCTGCAGCGACGCGCGGAGCCGGCCGATAGCGATAATCCCCTGCTGGGGGTCTAGCTTCAACTCAGCTAAGTCCCTTGTAAAAGGTATCGAGCATTTCTTCGATGGCGCCGCGCGGCAGCCCCAGCTTCGTCACCAACCCCTCCATGCTCTCGTCGGTTTTCAAGAGGCGGATGGTGTCCTGAATTCGCCCGCCGGACACGAAGCGGAAGATCGGGAAGTGCTGGATCGCCATTTCAATGGTTTTCGCATACCAGCGGAAAGCCTGTTCCTTGAATCCCGGCGTGCCGCAGCGGGTGGTTTGCGGCCATACGAGGCGGGTCGCGGCTTCCGCGAAATCCAGCTTGCGCGGCGAACCCGCCCACGGCCGTTCCCAGATGAGCCAGGGGTCCTGGTTCGTAATCAGCATGGCGATGGCGTTGGCAACTGAGCCGGGGGGTGTCAATTGGGGCCTCGTGGCCGATGCCTGCACCACCACCGCCCAACTCCGGCGCAACATGGGCGGCATCGCGAACTCGTAGTCCGTCGGCATATCCGCGGCCAGCGCCAGGGCCTCCACATCGGGATGCCGCTGGTCCCCCAGGAGGGTTCGCAGGTTCCCGACAACTTCCTGCATCAGCCCGGTATCGACAGGCCGGTGGCCCAGAGTGAGATGCCCCCCAAAAATGCCCAGGATCGGATCCTCGAACTTGTTCTTGAGGTAAGGCAGCAGTTCGCCCTCGACCACGGCCCGCCGGTTCACCAGCGCCAGGCGCGCGGTCTCGGTCATGCGCGTTGGCTCGCTATAGCGGCTGAACGGCAGCTCCGATTTGCACATCGAAATCGATGCGTCCGCGAGATCGGGCCGCCTTTCTCCGGGTACCTGGCGGGTGGGGCGCTGCCGCAGGAAGATGTTGGTACGCCATCCCGCAGCCGTCACCACCGTCTGCTCGTAGTTGTAGCCCCCCGGAACCGTCACGGCCAACCGGTAACAACCGGGGCTCAGCGCCACACCGCACGCCGCGTAAGGCTCGCCCTCCGCCGATTGGGCCGACTGGCTTTCGAGATCCACCAGCTTTTCGCCGCCAGCGTTGTACAGCGCCAGGCCGGCCGCCGGATTATGCCCGGCTTCGGCCGGCTGCCCATCCGGCATCCGGTCGCGCGCGAAGACAAATAGGCCGCTACCCTCCCCGACCGTCACCTGCGTCTCGCTGCTGGCCTTCTCGGCCGCTGCCATCAGGGCCTCATCGGTCCCCGGGGTGTTCGCCAGGGGAACCGGTGTAGCGAAGGGCAATGGAGAGAGCCGCCTGTAAAACGGCTTGTCCTTGACGAGAGTAATGAGGTCCTCGTCGATCGTCTGTCCGGTCTGCACCTTGAGCTTGTACACACCGGGCGGCCGCATCGCCTGCAGTCCGCCGACGCCGCGCGCCACTACCTGCAGCCGGCCATCCAGGAGAAACACTTCCGCCCCGGGGTCGGGAGTTTGAATCTCCACTGACACGCTGCCGGCGAGATCGGTTTGGCTATCCGAGTCTGACATCGAGTGGCTTTTCCGGTGGAGCAAATCCCGGGTGCTTCACTTCGAAGGCTACCTCGGGACCGTCCACGATCTCGGCGGAGTAGACTCCACAGCACAGGGGCGCGTCCCAAAACGTACCGTCGGCAATGGTTGTTTCCTTCACCTTGTTATTACAACGAATATTGATTCTGCGCCCCGCGTAACTGTCGGGAAAGGTCACGCAAACCGGAAACTTCATGGGCACGGCGGTACAGATGGAGAAATCCTCCTCCGGGCTGAGCGCCGGCCACACATCCGGTTCCTTCGGGATGTCGCTGTTGTTCAGATCCTCGGGAGCCAGAAACTGACGCATGTTCTGGTACAGAAATGCCTTCAGACTACTGCCTCTGATCTCCTTGGTGTCGGGATCCGCGGCCCCCCCCCATAGGCCCGCCAGCAGCGTGGAGGTGAACACGCCGTGAATCTCCCCATCCGGCGCCTTGCGTTCGCGCGCCAGGCCTTTAGCCTTGGTGGCGTACGCATAAAACAGGCGCGCCTTCTTGGCCGCCCGCGGATCGTTGCCGGGATTGAGAAACGGCACGTTCAACGGCGCGTTCGTGAATTCGTTGCGGCAACAGTCCATAAAAAGCAGGACCTCCCGGAAATAGCCGGCTCCGGACAGCAGGTCGGCCCACGCCCTGCCGAGCACATGATTACCCAGTCGGCTGGGGGTGGCATTCGCCATCAACAAGCCGATTTCGTGCTTCGTCGCGACAGGCATGTAACCGTGCCCAGAAAAGTACAGGTAGAGCCGCCTGCCCACGCCGAACCCATCGCCCTTTTTTACGTTCTCTTTGGAGATGTCGTCCAGCTCGGTGAAGAAGTCGTTGATGATCTCGGCAGTGGGCTTGGCCCTACGGGGAGAGGAAAAGGGCGGGTTGTATTGCTTCGAGACGACCAGCCTGGCCCGGTCCGTATCCGTAATGCCCCCACCGGAAGGCGAGGTAACCCACTGGTGGAATCCGTCCGCGTCCACATCCGGGCCACCGAGGTTCCCGAATTCCGGGTCGGGGTAAAAACGAACGCCGACGCTCAGAGACCAATCCAAATCGCCCATGGCTCTACGGATATTGCTGGCGGATGAAATCCTTGTCGTTGTTGGACAGCTTCGCGTTCAAGCCCACCGAAAAACGGTTTCTGGTCCAGCTCTTGGGAATCGGATAAAGCATGATCGATTCCGGGTCGAAGGAGGTGAAGTTGGTTTCCTTCCTCTGATAGGCTCCGAACATATTCTCCTCGATTTCCGCCAGCGACCAGGAGTTGGAACCGGTGGAGAGGTCTTTAATGACGGCATCGCGGTTCCAGTCGATGGGGTGATCGGGATGCTGATGCTCGTGAATCAGCCCCAGGGCATGCCCGAATTCGTGCAGGACCGCGCGCCGCACTTTGTCGTCGGAGGAATCCGACTTCAGCCAGCCGAAATTCATGGTCGGCCGGGTCACATCCTTCCTGCTCATGCACGTGGCGCCAATGGCCGACCAGGAGCCCTTCTCGCGGAACGAGACCCGGATCATGGAATCGGTATCCCTTTGAAACACGAACTGCACGTTGGCCATCTCGCGTCCGGTCCAGGTCTGCGCCACGGCTTTGACTTTCTCGCGCAGTTCCGGCGCGCCATCCAGAAAGCTGATCGTGATCTTGTCGCCCGACTGCCACTTCGCCCTGTTCAACAGAACTGCTTTGAACAGCCCTTCCGATGCGGGCTCACCCGCGAACCAGGCAAAACACCATTGGTCTTCATTCTCCACGGGCCGCACTCCAGGTGTAGTGTAATACAGAAACGGCCGGATTGGTTCAGCGAGCGTTCTGCCAAGCGCGAGACCGGCAATCTCTTATTAGCTCTCCGCCAAAGTGGAACCGGATTCCTTGTCCGGAACGTCCCGGTGCTCACGCCGCCCACTCCGCGCCGACGAGAATATCATGGCCGCCACGAAACACCAGAGCAGGATAGTGACGTAAAGGCGTCAAAATCGGGATTACCTGACCGGTTAGAAAGTTGTGGCTCGCCTGCGATCAACATGGTCCCGGCCCGCTCAGCCCCATTACCCGTCATTAACGCTGAGGGGTTTGCAAGAACTCATAGCTGTTGCGAAATCCCCTTCCCGCCACCAAACGCCCCAGATGTCCCGTTCTGGCAAGTTGGAGCCGGACAAGAAATCAAGGCTGGGGCGCGCAAGTCGAGGTCATTTTGACAACAGTCTTGTTTTGGCGCCTGCTGGTCTGGCGGGAGCTAAGGGCCAGGGGGCGTTCACAGGCCTTCGAAACATTTCCAATCGACTCAGCCGAATGAACTTATCTTGATTTCCTGATTCTCCAAAACCGGCTTTGTGAGGCTCGTGCGCTATAACAAGAGGTAGCCGGGGGACCATCGTGATCGCCGATCCGCCGGTTAGCATCCAAAAGGAACCAGAGCGCAACCGCGCTGACCGGCGCGGTCCCCAGACGCTAAGTTATTTATTTTCAGCGGCACGCTATCCAAGAACCGCTACGATCAGCGCGGTTCCGCGCCGCGCGCGTCAGCCAGCCGCCCCCGGCCCACGCTCCTCCAGCCCCGCCTTTATGGAATCTTCATGCCTTCTCTATGACTTCTTCAGGCCCTGCGAATTACGTTCAGGGTGGATGCGGGAAGGAGCGCAGAACAGAATGGCACTCGCCCTCGACAAGTCGCTGTCCCCGGCCCCAGCATACCCGGAGCAGGCGCCGAACTGGGAGGATAGCCAAAAGCTGGACCTCGCCGTCGTTTTCACCTCCATCGAATCGACCCTGCGGGCATTACGGGAAGCCGAGACTCTGGCCGAGCGGTTGGCGGCCCGCATCACGCTCGTTGTCCCCCAAATCGTGCCCTATCCTCTGCCGCTGGAAAGTCCGCCGGTGCTCTTGCGTTTCAACGAGCGGCGCTTCTTCGAAATGGCAAGCAGGAGCCGCGTCGAAACCCGTGTTCGCATTTATCTCTGCCGCGATCGCTGGGATGCGTTGGAAATAGCGTTGCGTCCGCATTCCCTGGTCGTGATGGGCGGCGGCAAACGATGGTGGCCGGCTCCCGAGGCGCGGCTGGCCCGGAGGTTGCGGCGCGCGGGCCACGAAGTTATTGTTGTGGAAGCGGGGTGAAGACGATGCTCGATTTATTCTATGTCGTTGTGGGTTGCGTTTTTCTGCTCGCCTGCTGGGCCTTCACCAAGGCCTGCGACAAGCTGTAGGGGAAACTGCTATGGACTACATCATCGCCGGCGTCACATCGCTGGGTCTGTTCGTTTACCTGGTTTACGCCTTGCTCCGTCCGGAGAAGTTCTGAGAGGACACCATGACCGCTGCCGGTATCCTGCAAATCCTGTTGTTCTTCGCGCTGATCTTCGCGTTCACCAAACCGCTGGGCGCCTATATGGCGCGGGTCTTCGAAGGCCAGCGCACATTCCTGCATCCTGTCCTGCGCTGGCTCGAAGCGCTGACGTACAAGGTCTCCGGCGTCCGTGAAGACGCGGAGCAGCGCTGGACGCAATACACGGCATCGGTGTTGAGCTTCAGCATCTTCGGCTTTGCGCTGGTGTACCTGCTGCAGAGGACGCAAGGGTTCCTGCCATTCAACCCGCAGCATTTCAACGCCAGCAACGTCCCCCCGGACATGGCGTTCAACACGGCCACCAGCTTCGTCACCAACACGAACTGGCAGGCCTATGGCGGAGAATCGACGCTCAGTTACCTGGTGCAGATGGCGGCGCTGACCGTTCAGAACTTCCTTTCGGCGGCCGCCGGCATGGCCATCGCGATTGCGGTGGTGCGGGGATTTGCGCGGCGCGAGACAAAGACCATTGGCAACTTCTGGGTGGACGTCACCCGCGCCGCGGTCTACGTTCTGCTGCCCCTCTCGTTCATCGGCGCCCTGTTCTTGTGCTCGCAGGGCGTCATTCAGAATCTGAAACCGTACACGGCCGCCACCACGGTCGAGGGCGCCAAGCAAACCATCGCGCAAGGCCCGGTGGCGTCGCAGGAAGCCATCAAGGAACTGGGGACCAACGGCGGCGGTTTCTTCAACGCCAATTCCGCTCATCCGTTCGAGAACCCCACGCCGGTCACGAACCTGTTCGAAATGTTCATGCTGTTGGTCATCGCCTCGGCCCTGACGTACACCTTCGGACGAATGGTCGGGGACACCCGCCAGGGTTGGGCCATATTCGCAGCTTTTCTCATAATGGCTCTGGCCGGAGCGTTCATCTGTTACGGTTTCGAGCAGTCCGGCAATCCGATTCTCGCCAAACTCGGGGTGCAAACCGCCGCGACCCCCGGCCAAGCCGGCGGAAACATGGAGGGGAAGGAAGTCCGATTCGGAGTTGTGAATTCCACCTTGTGGGCGAACGTCACAACCGACACCAGTTGCGGCGCGGTGAATTCGATGCATGACAGCTTCCTGCCCATCGCCGGCCTGGTGCCGTTGCTGAATATGATGACGGACATCGTCATCTTTGGCGGCGTGGGCGCGGGGCTGTACGGGATCCTCATCTACGCCATCATCGCGGTATTCATCGCGGGTCTGATGGTCGGCCGCACCCCCGAGTATCTGGGCAAGAAACTCGAGCAGAAGGAGGTGAAGATGGCGATGCTGGCGGTCATCGTCACCTCCGCGAGCATCTTGGTATTCACCGCGCTCAGCTCCCAAATTACGTTCCCGGCGAAGGGTTACTGGAACCCCCCCGGCCCCGCGATCGCCAACATGAACAATAGCGGACCGCACGGACTGAGCGAAATCCTGTACGCCTATGCCAGCAGCACGGGCAACAACGGAAGCGCGTTCGCAGGAATCAATGTCGCCACGCCGTGGTACGACTTGACGCTGGGATTGGCGCAGCTCATCGGCCGGTTCCTGTTTCTGATTCCCATTCTGGCCGCCGCGGGCAGCCTGGCGGAAAAGAAGAAGATTCCGGTGACCAGCGGCACGTTCCCGACGCACGGCCCGCTGTTTGTCGGACTCCTGATCGGTACGGTGATCATCATCGCGGTACTGACCTACTTCCCGGCGGTTTCGCTGGGACCGATCGTCGAGCACTACCTGATGCACAGCGGCAAGCTCTTCTCGATGGTCCTGCTGCCGCTGGGGAGCTAACCATGCCCGCCATGACTACGCCAACCGACATGCCTCCCGTCGCGCCGCAGGGCGATTCGACGTCGCTGCTCCCCAAGAAGCTGGCTCGTTCCCGGCCGCTCTTCGACCCGGAGATTGCCGGACGCGCTGCCCGGGCCTCCTTCCTCAAGCTGAACCCCTTCACCCTGCTGAAAAATCCGGTCATGTTCGTGGTGGAAGTCGGCGCCGCGCTCACCACAGTTTTCCTGATTCGCGATCTGAGCACGGGCGCCGGCGGCATCGGGTTTTCGCTCCAAATCGCGCTGTGGCTTTGGTTCACGGTGCTGTTCGCCAATTTCGCCGAGGCCATGGCCGAAGCGCGCGGCAAAGCGCAGGCCGACACCCTCCGGAAGACCAAGACCGACGCGCTGGCCAAACGGTTGACCGCTGCGGGCAAAACCGAGCAGGTGGCCGCGTCCGCGCTGCGGGCCGGAGATGTGGTCCTGGTCGACGCCGGCGATCTGATCCCCGGGGATGGCGAGGTGATCGAAGGCATCGCGACCGTGGACGAGTCGGTGATCACCGGTGAAAGCGCGCCGGTCATTCGCGAATCGGGCGGGGACCGGAGCGCGGTGACCGGCGGCACAAAGGTGCTGTCGGACCAGATCAAGGTTCGGATCACTTCCAATCCCGGCGAGACGTTTCTCGATCGCATGATCGCGCTGGTAGAGGGCGCGGAGCGCCAGAAGACTCCCAATGAGGTCGCCCTCAATATTCTGATCGCGGGCCTGACGTTGATCTTCCTGCTGGCGGTCGTCACCTTGCAGCCGTACGCCGTCTTCAGCGTGGCGCAGGCGGGGATGGGCCGGGTCCCGTCCGTCGCGGTCCTCGTCTCCTTGCTGGTTTGCCTGATCCCGACGACCATCGGCGGTCTGCTTTCCGCGATCGGCATCGCCGGCATGGACCGCGTCATGCAGCACAACGTGCTGGCCATGAGCGGGAAAGCGGTGGAAGCCGCCGGCGATGTCAATTCTTTGTTGCTGGACAAGACCGGCACCATTACGCTGGGTAACCGGCAGGCCGTGGAATTTCTGACCGTCGCCGGCGTCAGTGCGGAAGAACTGGCCGACGCCGCGCAACTCTCCAGCCTGGCGGACGAGACCCCGGAAGGCCGCTCGGTGGTGGTGCTCGCCAAGCAGAAGTACGGGCTCAGGGGCCGCCACATCCCGGAGAACGAGGCCACCTTCATCCCATTTTCGGCTTACACGCGGATGAGCGGGGTGGATTTCCCGGGCCGGCAGCTCCGCAAAGGCGCGACAGAAGCCATAGCCAAGTTCGTTATCGACAGGGGCGGCAGCGTACCAGCGGACTTCCAGGAGTTGAGCGACCGGATTTCGCGGAACGGCGGAACGCCCCTGGCCGTAGCGGACGGCAAACGGCTCATGGGCATTATTCACCTGAAAGACATCGTCAAGGGCGGCATGAAAGAACGGATTGCCCAACTGCGTCTGATGGGCATCCGCACGATCATGATCACCGGCGATAATCCGCTCACGGCCGCGGCGATAGCGGCCGAGGCGGGAGTGGACGACTTCCTCGCGCAGGCCACCCCGAAAGACAAGCTCGAATACATCAAGCAAGAGCAGGGTGCCGGCCGCTTGGTGGCCATGACCGGAGACGGCACCAACGACGCTCCCGCGCTGGCTCAGGCCGACGTCGGAATGGCCATGAACACCGGCACCATGGCGGCCAAGGAAGCCGGCAACATGGTGGATCTGGACAGCAATCCGACCAAGCTCATTGAGGTGGTCGCCATCGGCAAGCAATTGCTGATCACGCGCGGCGCGCTGACCACCTTTTCCATCGCGAACGACGTGGCCAAGTATTTCGCCATCATTCCGGCTATGTTCATGGCGACTTACCCCGTGCTGGGCAAGCTCAACATCATGGGACTGCATACGCCGCAGAGCGCGGTGCTGGCGGCCGTGATCTTCAACGCCCTGATTATTATTGCGCTGGTCCCGCTCGCGCTGCGCGGCGTGAAATACCGCCCGCTCGGCGCGGCGAGCCTGCTGCGGCGGAACCTTTTGATTTACGGCGTGGGCGGCATCATTGCGCCTTTCCCGGGCATTTGGGCGATCGATCGACTGCTCGCGCTGCTTCATCTTGCATAGGGAGAACCACCATGTGGCGACAGATTCTACCTGGACTTCGAATCAACCTCTTCGCGACCATTGTGTTCGGCATCGTATACCCGCTGGCGATTACCGGCATCTGCCAGGTTTTGTTTCCGCACCAAGCTAACGGGAGCCTGATCGTTTCCGGGGGCCATGTGATCGGCTCGGACCTGATTGGCCAGAACTTCACCAGGCCGGAGTACTTTCAGCCGCGGCCATCCGCGGCTGGGAACGACGGTTACGACGCGGCGAACTCGGGCGGCTCGAACTATGGGCCCACGAACCAGAAGCTGATCGATCGCGTGAAGGCCTCGATCGATGCCTTCCGAAAAAGCAATCCCGACTATCACGGTCCCATCCCAGCCGATCTGGCGACGGCCTCCGCCAGCGGTCTCGATCCGGACATCAGCCCGGCGTCCGCGATGGCGCAGGCGGCGCGGATCGCCAAAGCGCGCGGCATTTCGCTCGACCAAGTGGAGTCGCTTATCGCGCAGCGCACGCAAGGGCCGGATCTGGGCTTGCTGGGAGAGCCCCGCGTGAACGTGCTGGCCATCAATCTGGCGCTCGACAGGTATTTCCCGAAACGCCGATGAGCGGATTGACGCTATTCGGCCTGTTCGCGGTCGCGTCGATGCTCGTCTGCTACGCGCTGGAGCGCCGCAGCCCAGGGTTCGTGCTGGCGTTTGCGGGCGCCTGCCTGCTTGCCTCGGCGTACGGCTTCCTGCAGGGAGCCTGGCCATTCGGACTCGTGGAGGCGGTGTGGTCGGTGGTGGCGCTTCGCCGCTGGTGGCAGTCCTAAAAGCGTCTATGCTGAAGACGTGAGGCGCATCTCGGAGAATCGCTATGGCGGGTGACTTGCGCCGGAGGACGCCGGAAGAACTTCTGGTGGAAGCGCAAGCCGAGGAACGGGCGGCTGGAAAGGGCCACCTCAAGATTTTCCTGGGTTATGCGTCCGGCGTGGGCAAGTCGTTCCGCATGTTCGACGAGGCGCGCCGCCGCCGCGAGCGCGGGCAGGACATTGTCGTCGGCGGCATCCAGCCGGCCATGCCCCCGGACGTGGAAGCGCTGCTCCACAACCTGGAGATCGTTCCCCTGAAGAACGGCTCGGCGATCGATGTGGAGACGCTGATCCGGCGGCGTCCCGCGGTGTGCGTGATCGATGGCCTGGCGTACGACAATCCGCCGGGATCGCGCAATCCCACCCGGTGGCAGGATGTCCGGGACCTGTTGAACGCCGGGATCAAGGTAATCGGCTCGATCAACATTCAATACATCGCGGAGCTGCGCGAAGAGGTCGAAGCCATAACGGGCAAACACGTGACGCAGACGACGCCCGTGGCATTCATCCAGAGCGCCGACGAGATCGAGATTGTGGATGCGCCCGCCGATGCGCCGTTGGCGCAACCCGCCGATGCGGCGGTCCGCCAGCAACGCCTCTCCAAGCTGCGCGAGATTGCGCTGGTGCTGGCGGCGAACGTGGTGGATCGTCAGCTCGAAGACTACCTGGAGCGCCATGGCATCCATCAGCGCCTGGGGACTCAGGAGCGGGTCCTGGTATGCATCACGCCGCGGGCCAACGCGCGCGAGATGATTGAAACCGGCCGCATCATCGCCGAGCGGTTTCATGGCGAACTGATGGTCGCGTACGTCAGTCAGCCCGAAATTTCCGCCGTGGACCAGGCGGCGCTCGATGAGAAGCTGGCGGTTGCCCTGGCCGCGGGCGCCACGATTGAAATGCTCGACGGCGAGGACGCCGTGGACACCATCCTGGAGTTCGCCAGAGCGCGCGGCATCACGCAGCTCTTTATCGGACACAGCCAGCGCTCCGGCCTGGGGGCGAGGATCTGGGGCAACCCGGTGGAAAGAATGATCCGCGGGTCCGAGGGCATGGACGTGCGAATCTTCCCGCAATAGCATGGTGGAACGGCGCCGCGGCAAGTTAAAAATCTACATGGGCTACGCGGCGGGCGTCGGCAAAACCTACCAGATGCTGGAAGCGGCCCACGAGTTGAAGGCGCGCGGCGTGGATGTCGTGGTCGGCTATTTCGAACCGCACGGCCGCCAGGATACGATCGCCAAGGCGGAAGGGCTGGAGATGATTCCCAGGAAAAAGATCGAGTATCGCGGGTCCGTCTTCGAAGAGATGGATGCGGAAGCGATCCTGCTGAGACGCCCGCGGGTCTGCGCCGTGGATGAATTCCCGCACACGAATATCCCCGGGTCGGAGCGGGCCAAGCGCTGGGAGGACGTGGACGCGCTGCTGGAGGCCGGCATCGACGTCCTCACCACGATGAACATCCAGCACTTGGAAAGCCTCAGCGACCAGGTTCGGCACATCACGGGGATCCGCGTTCGCGAGACCATTCCGGACTGGGTCTTGCATCAGGCGGATGAGGTGGTCATGATCGATCTCACGCCTCGCGCTCTCCTGCATCGCCTCGAACGCGGCGTGGTGTACGGGCGCGAGAAGGCCCAGCGCGCCATGGAAAACTTCTTTCGGGAAGCGACGCTGGGGGCCTTGCGCGAGCTCGCGCTGAGGGAGACGGCGCATGAAGCGGGCCATCGGGCGCCGGGCGAGGGGGCGCCGGCCGAAAGCAGTCCGGAGGGGGTCCGCGAAGTGGCCGGAAGGAGCCACAAAATCCTGGTCCTGGTGACCGCGGCTCCCGAGACGGCCATGCTGATTCGCCGCGCCAAGCGCATCGCCGATTTCCTCGGCGCGGAGTGCTTCGCCGTCGCCGTGGGCCCCTCCGGCGACCTGAACGCGCTACCCGAAGCGGAGCGCGAAGCTGTCGAGCAGCATCTGAACTTCGCCCGCAACCTTCACATTGAGACGCGCATTCTGGGCGGCGAGAAGATTGCGCCGGCGCTGATCGATTTCGCGCGCCGCAACCAGGTGACGCAGATTTTTCTCGCGCGGCCGCGCGAGAAGCGCCGGATACCTCCCCTGGTCGCGCGCGATTTGCTCCAGAGCATCGTGAGCCTGGCGAAAGACATGCAGGTGATCATCGTCTCGGAGCGTCAACCCTGGCAGCAGCGGTAGGGCCTGTTCGGGTCCGGGCGCGGCGAGCCATGGCTCCGCCGGTTTCGGCCGCCTCATAGTCCCCGCAAGAAGTAGTTGAGCCGCTTCTCCCGCCCGATGGTCGTGTTCTCGCCGTGTCCCGGAATCACCATCGTATCGTCCGGCAACGGGAGCAGTTTTTCGTGAATCGAGCGCAGGATTAGCCGGCCGTCTCCGCCGGGGAGATCGGTGCGCCCGATGCTGTCGCGGAACAGCGTATCGCCCGCCGCCAGCTTGCCTTCGGAAGGAATCCACAGGCTGATGCTGCCCGGCGTGTGTCCCGGCGTGTGCAACACGTGGAACTCGGCGGCCCCGATCGCCAGGCAGTCGCCGTCCCGGGCGGGCGCGTCGATCGCCACCGGCTCGGGAGAGCGCACGCCAAGCCACGCGGCCTGCGCGTCCAGCATCTTCTGCAATTCCGTATCGGCGAGATTCATCCAGACCGGCGCGCCCGTGGCGGCTTTCAGTTTCTGCGCGCCGCCGATGTGGTCGATGTGCGCGTGCGTGATCACGATGGCCTTCACCGTCAAGCCATGCCGCGCGATCGCCTCCCGCACCCGCCCGATTTCGTCTCCCGGGTCCACCACGATGGCCTCCCGCGACTGCTCGTCGCCGAAAATCGAGCAGTTGCATTGCAACGGCCCCACCGGGAGGATCTCATGGATCATTAACCGATTGTATACTCACGGTATGCCGGACCTTTTGAGCACGATCATGCGCTGGCTTCACATTTCCTCGATGGCGGCCCTGGTGGGCGGTCTTCTGTACGCCCGTCTGGCGATGCTGCCGGCGATCCAGGCGCTTGCGCCGGACGCGCGCGAGATGCTGGGCGAAAGGGCCGCCGCGGCCTTCCGCCCGCTGGCCTTCGCGGCCATGGCCGGGGCGGCGATTTCCGGTTTCTACAACATGCTGACTTCCCCCGGCCACTCCGCGCGGTACCACACGCTGCTGGGCATCAAGCTCCTGCTGGCGGCGCACCTGTTCGCCGCTACGATCCTGATCGTGCGGCCCCACTGCCGGCGGCGCGCCCGTTTGATGGCCGGCGCGCTGATCTCCGGCTTGGCGATTGTCTTGATCGCGGCTTACATGAAGCGCATCTTCTAAACTGGAATCATGAGCGAGGGATACGAAGCGCTGCGCCACCGCGCGGCCTGGCTGGATCTTTCCGCCCGTGGCCGGATCGCCGTTCGCGGCCGGGACCGGGCCCGCCTGTTGCATAATCTCACCACCAACGAAGTCAAGAAGATGACGCCGGGCTCCGGCTGTTATGCGTTCGCGCTGAATCCGCAGGGGCGCATTCAGGCCGACCTCCTGCTGTTCTGTTTCCAGGAGCGGTTCCTGATGGGCGTCGAGCCGGAGCTGCGGGAGAAAATCGTGCAGCACATCCGCCGGTACATCATCGCCGATCGGGTGGAGCTGGAGGACGTCACGGCTCGGGAGGGCGAGATCGCGCTCGAAGGTCCGGGCGCCGCCGGCGTTCTAGCCGCCCTGGACGCGCCCGTCCCGGCCGCCGCCTATGCGCACCTCGCCTGGGGAGACGCCGCCGTCGCCGCCGCCAGCCTTACCGGGCAGCCCGGATTCCGCGTCTTCTGCCCGGCCGGCGAGATGGCCGGCTTGGTTCGCCGCCTGGAAGCGGCGGGCGCCAAAGCCGCCTCCCCGGAAGACGCCCGGGTGGCGCGCATCGAAAACGGCGTTCCGCGCTACGGCGAGGATATCGACGATACTTCTCTCCCTCAGGAGACCGGGCAGATGCACGCCGTGAGCTTTACCAAAGGCTGCTACCTGGGCCAGGAGATCGTGGAGCGCATTCGCGCGCGCGGGCGCGTCCACCGGACGCTGGCTCGTATCGAACTCCCCGGCCCCGCGCCCGCCATTCCCGGCGCGGAGGTGGAAGCGGGCGGCAAGCCGGCCGTGGTCACGTCCTCGGTCTACTCGCCGCGTTTCGGCAAGGTCGTGGCGCTGGCTTACGTGAAGGAGTGAAAGGCAAGACCGGCCCGCCGGTTCACGGCCGATTTCGACGTGCTGTTCTGTACCACCGCCGGCCAGATCGGCGGCGCTGGAACGCAAAACCTGATAACATAACTGAGGAGTGGGCGCTAGGGGATTTGGTGTGGGTGCTGGGGCACGCCTTTTTTGCACGATACCGAGTTGAATGGGTGGATTGACGTGTGAGCTCCCGTCTGCGCGGGAGAGAGGACGGGTCCATTTATTTATGAGGGTTTGCGTGCTGGGGGGCGACGGCTACTGCGGCTGGGCCACCGCCCTGCATCTGTCGAGAAGGGGCCATCAGGTCGCGATTGTCGACAACTTTGCGCGGCGCCGCTGGGATTACGAATTGGGCGTGCAGACGTTGACGCCCGTGCGGTCGATGCGCGAAAGGCTCCAGGCCTGGAAACAGCTCACCGGGGAAACCATCGAGTTCCTGGTCGGCGACATTACCGACTATGACTTCATTTCCTCGGCGATCCAGTGGTTTACGCCGGACGCCGTGGTGCACTTCGCCGAGCAGCGCGCCGCCCCCTACTCCATGATCGACCGCAAACATGCGGTATTCACGCAGGTCAACAACGTAGTCGGAACCCTCAACCTGCTGTTTGCGCTGCGGGAGTTCCGGCCCGACTGCCACCTGGTGAAACTCGGGACCATGGGAGAATACGGCACTCCCAATATCGATATCGAAGAAGGCTACATCGCCATCGAACACAACGGCCGCAAGGATGTGCTGCCGTTTCCGAAGCAGGCCGGTTCCTTCTACCATCTCTCCAAGGTGCACGACAGCCACAACATCATGTTCGCGTGCAAGATCTGGGGCTTGCGCGCCACCGACCTCAACCAGGGCGTGGTATATGGAACGGTGACCGATGAAGTGGCGCTCGATGAAGCCCTCATCAACCGCTTCGATTACGATGAAATCTTCGGCACCGTGCTCAACCGCTTCTGCGCGGAGGCCGTCGTGGGACAGCCGTTAACGGTCTACGGCAAGGGCGGGCAGACACGCGGGTATCTGGATATTCGGGACACCGTCCGGTGCGTGGAGATCGCCTGTTTGAATCCCGCGCGGCCCGGCGAATGCCGGGTGTTCAACCAGTTCACGGAGCAGTTTTCCGTGCTGGAACTGGCCCGCATGGTGCAAGCGGCGGGCGAGAAACTCAGCCTGAACGTCGCCATCGAACATTTGCCCGATCCGCGCGTGGAAGCCGAAGAGCACTACTACAACGCCCGCCATTCCAAGCTCATCGAGCTCGGGCTGAAGCCTCACCTGCTCTCCGAGTCGCTGCTCGATTCGCTGATGAACATCGCGATCCAGTATCGGGACCGCATCGACCGTTCCCTTTTCCTGCCGAGGGTGAACTGGCGCAATGCCAGCAACGAGCGCCGGCCGAAGCCGATGGCGGCGGCCGCCGGAAGCTCTTCCTATGCAGCGCCGCTGGAAGCGAGGGCCGTTTCCGCGGCGGGTAGCGATTAGCGGTTGCGAGGAGGATGTGAGCCGGGCTCCGGCTGCCGGCCGGGTCGAGCCGCGCATCGCGCCAGTCCAGGTTGTACCCGCGAGCGAGGGGGCCACGTCTTTCGTTCGAACGCTGATGCGCGGCGGGTCTCTGGGAGGGACGTCATGTCGCTGAGAATCTGGACGGTTGCGGTCCTGGGATTGGCGGCTATCCCATTCATTTATTACGGCATCGCCCTGTTTAGCTGCTGGCGGTTCTTCCGGCGTCCGGAGCGCCGGGATGCCGGGTTCACACCGCCTGTCAGCAACTTGAAACCGATCCGCGGCCTCGATCCGGGAGCCTATGAAAACTTTGCCAGCTTTTGCCGGCAGGACTATCCGGATTATGAACTTCTCTTTTGCGTGTCCGGCCGGGAAGACCCGGCGCTCCCCTTGATCGATAAACTGATGCGGGAGTTCCCGGAGCGGCGAATCCGCGTGCTGTTCGGTTCGGGCAGCGACGCATCCAACGACAAAGTCGCGAAGTTGGCGCGTCTGGTGAGCGAGGCGGAGCACGAGCACGTCGTGATCAGCGACAGCGACGTGCGGGTACGGCCCGATTATTTACGGACCGTCGTGGCTCCGCTGGCCGATCCGAAAATCGGCGCCGTCACCTGCTTCTATCTTCCGGCCGACGAGCGGACCTTCGTGGACCGCCTGCAATCGGTCGGCATGATGTCCGATTTTTACGCCGGCATCGTGGTGGCGTGGCAACTGGATGGCGTCAAATTCGCGCTGGGGCCGACGATCGCTACAACCCGCGAGCGGCTGGCGGCCTTCGGCGGCTATCGATCCATCGAAAACCGCCCGGCCGACGATCTGCTGGTCGGCCGCCTGATCGCGGATCAAGGCTATGAAGTGGAACTGTCGCGGTATCCGGTGGAGACGGTGGCCGATTACCAAACCATGCGCGAGCTGATTCATAAGCGGCTGCGGTGGATTGTGGTGATGCGTCACATGCGGCCCTGGGGCCATTTCGGCCTGTTGTTTACGCAAGGGCTGCCTTGGGCGCTGGTCGCCGTGGCGGTGCATCCCTCGCTGGCTACCGCGGCTGGCTACCTGGGAGTCTACTTCGCCATGCGCTGCGCCATCGCCGCGACAATCGCCATGTGGGGTCTGAAGCAGCGCTCCTTTTGGCGCAGAATGCTCCTCATTCCGCTATGGGATGCAGTGGCGTTTTCGATCTGGGTGACGAGTTTCGCGCGGCGCAGCATCCGCTGGCGCGGCAGCGAATATACCATTCGCGGCGGCGCGCTGGCGCCCGTTAATTCGGTCCTCGGGGGAAAGTGAAGCGGCCCTCTTATCCTCCCAGCGCCACCAGGCCGCAGAGGACCAGCAGGGCACCGGCGGCCCGGCGCGCGCCGATCTCTTCTTTCAGCAGAATCTTCGCCAGCGCGGTCTCCAGAATGAAACTGGCGGCCGACGCGGGGACGACAAAGCTGAGCGGCGCCGATTGCACCAGCGCCATAAACGCGAAAAACGAGAACGCCAGGCACGCGATCGAGAGCAACAGGTAGCGGCGCTCCACGATCGTCCGCAGCAGGCGGCCCACGCCGCGCGCCCCCACCGATTGCTCGCCCGCCCGCTTCATTTCGTAGCTCTGCAAGAGGTCGCTGAGCGTGGTCGCCACCACCATGACCGCCACAAGAAACCAGGTCATTTCACACCCTCGGCCTTGCTGGTAGTGTTTTGCCGCGTGGAACTCACCAGGGCCGCGCCGGCGAAAATCAAGGCGACGGCGAGCCAGCGCTGCAGGCTGACGGTCTCATGAAGGAAGAACCTTCCCAGCGCCGCCGCCAGCACGTATCCGGTGGCCGTCATGGGCAAGACAAAGCTGAGATCGGCCACGCTCAACAGCGCCAGCCGCGCCAGCAACGCCAGGATCAGCATCCCGATGCCGAACGCGACGAAAGGATCCATCATGGAGCGGAGGTACGCCAGCGGGTCGGTGGCTAGAGTTTCCCCAAAGCGCCTGGTCCCCCACGCCAGGCACAGGTTGCCGAATGCCCGCAGCGCGAGGAACAGGAGGAGCAAGAAATAGGTCCGGGTGGTTCTGGTGGAAGGCCGCGCCAAATCATAGGGTACCAACCCGAAAGCTGCCGCGTCGCCGGCGATGCCAGGCCGGTGGGGCGGACCTCCGAGTCTGCCTTTTCTTGTACCAACCAGAAAGCTTCCGCGTCGCCGGTTATGCCGGCTCTCTCCATGCGGGGAGCGCTGCGCCAGCCGGTGGCGCATGGCGAACACCCCGGCCGCGGCGAGCGGAATTCCGAGGCAGACCAGGAGGTCCGCCCCACTTCTCCGGCGGGTACAATGGGGGCATGATCAGAGTGGAACACGTTCTGGATTCGTGGAAGAGCATGGCCGCGAGATAAGGGTTGCAATCGCAGCCGTCTGTCGTATAACAGTAATATTTCGGGAGGAATTGCCGATGGTCAAATGTCCGGTATGCGATGGGGCCATTGACGTGGACGAAGAGGACGTAGACGAAGGCGACACCGTGAGCTGCGACGAGTGCGGCGCCGATCTGAGGGTAACGGGGGTCGATCCCGTGGAGCTCGAATCGGCGGAAGACCTTGACGACGCGGAAGACGAAGACGACCTCCTCGCGGACGAAGAGGAAGAAGAGGAAGACGATTGGAAGTAGCCGGGCTTCCCGAATGGAAGCGCGCGCACGGGCCGCGCGTCGAAGGGAAAGGGAGGATCGAATGAGCAGGATTTGGGCGGCCGGTTTGGCGGCCCTCCTTTTGTGCGCGCCAGCAGCCATCGGGCAGAAAAAGAAATCGGGCCAGGATAAGACCCGCGACGTCCAAGGCGCCGTCACTTCTCCCGACGACAAGCCCGTCGCCGGCGCGGTGGTCTACTTGAAGAATCTCAAGACCCTCATGATCACGTCCTTCATCGCCAAGGACGACGGCACGTACGATTTCCACGGCCTGAGCCCCGATATCGACTACGAGCTGAAGGCCGCATCGAATGGACTCTCCAGCCCCGTGCGAACGCTCAGCTCCTTCGATTCGAGCCGGCGCGTCGTCATCAACCTCAAACTAAGCAAGGAATAAACTGAGGGAAACCCAGCCAGGGGCGCCGGTGGGGCGGACCTCCGGGTCTGCCTTCTTCGGCCGGATCGCGCGAGTCCCGGAAGGCAGACCAGGGCTCAGCCCAGCCGAAATGGACTTCAGGCTGCAAAGCGGGGACTGGCTCGAATTTCGCCGCCTTTGCGAAACTTCGTGCCTGTACCCGGTTTGCCCTTAGCCCTGGGTTAGCAGATCATACTCCCTGCAATTTGCGCCGCACTACGCTACGTTCTCTGCATGCGCCTCAGGGTGAACAGGTCGGGCCGCATGTTCTCCCGCTCGAGCCGCTTCCAATCGTCGTTCACCGATAGCAGCTTGCCGCTGACGTGGTTGGAGCGCTCCGAGGCGAGGAACAGCGCGAGCTGGATCTGCTTGTCCGGGGCGACGCCGCCCGTGATCCGGATCTGCTCGGCTTCTTCGATCTCTTTACGGCCGGCCAGGTCTTCGCCGGCGTTCAGAATCTCGTCGGTCGTGTAGGTGTACGAGCCGCCCGGGGACA
Source organism: Bryobacteraceae bacterium (assembly GCA_050012095.1). Taxonomy (GTDB): domain Bacteria; phylum Acidobacteriota; class Terriglobia; order Bryobacterales; family Bryobacteraceae; genus BOG-224. The sequence continues at coordinate 74,293 of JBEKHV010000012.1, forward strand.
TGGCGTTGACCTGCACGTTGTGTTCGCGGACCTCGTCGGCCAGGCATTCGACAAAGCGCGCCACCGCGGCCTTGGAAGCGGCGTAAGCCGCGAAGTTGGGGCGCGAATCCGCCGCGCCGGGGCCCGCGATGGCGATGATTTTCCCCGCGCGCCGCTCGATCATGGAGGGCAGGGCGGCGCGGCACGCGTTCACCACCCCGAGCAGGTTGATTTCAACAGTCGCGAGCCATACCGCCGGCTTCGAGGAGACGAACGGCCCGATGGGACCCGGCACGCCCGCCGCGCAGACCAGGGCATCCAGGCCGCCGAACACGGCCCGCACGCGATCCACGGCCGCCGCCACCTGCTCCAGGTCCCGGACATCGGCCCGCAGCCGCAGCGCGTTGCCACCGACTTGTTCGATTTCGAGCTTGGCGAGGTCCAGTTCGCCCTGGCTCCGCGCCAGCAGCCCCACGCGCATGCCCGCCTGCGCGAAGCCCAGCGCCAGCCGCTTGCCGATACCCCGGCCCGCGCCGGTGATCAGGACGCTCTTCTCCGTACGGCGCGAGGCCACAAGGCGATTGTAATCCGTTTCGCCGGGTGCGTCGCTCTTTCAGCGCCGCGGCCGGCAGGGGCCGGTCAGCCGGCCCGCCAAATACACCCACGGGCCATCGCTCCCCGATCCGGGCCGCTCGGAGGCCTGAATAATGCGGTATAGTAGTGAATGTCACTACATTGTGGAAACTACCATGAACAAAGCAGTCTCGGCCGCGGACGCCAATCGCCGGTTCTCGGAACTCCTGCGAACCGTGAAGGCAGGCCGAAGCGTCGTGGTGACGAGTCACGGCAAGCCCGTGGCAAGAATCTCGCCCGTCATCGAGGACGATCGGGCCGCGGAAGGCGCGCGCTCCGCCCTGTTCGCCCGGCTCTCTAAAGAACGAGTTGTGAACGCCGGTCGCTGGACGCGTGACGAGCTGTACGACGACGCCCCATGAGAATCGCGCTGGACACTAACGTCCTGGCCTACGCCGAAGGCGCCAACGGAGCGGTCATGCGAGACAAGGCGCTGAAACTGATCCAGCGATTGCCGCCGGGGGCTATCGTGCTACCGGCTCAGACGTTGGGCGAACTGTTCCATGTGCTTGTTCGCAAAGCCAAGCGGCGTCCAGCTCGTGCACGGGAAGCCGTGTTGAGCTGGCGCGACGCATATGCAGTGGTCGAGACGTCGGCAGCCGTAATAGTCGACGCAACGGATCTGGCGTCCGATCATGGCCTCACGATTTGGGACTCGGTCGTGTTGGCCGCGTCTGCGGAGGCCGAGTGTCGTTTGCTTCTGTCGGAAGATCTCCAGGAGGGGTTTACGTGGCGGGGAGTAACCGTGACCAACCCGTTTGCGGCCACCCTTCACCCCATGTTGGTGGCAGTGCTTATGCCACTCGAGGAGTAACCCTGAATTCCGAAGTCCATTTCGGCTGGGCTGAGTTTCGACTGCGTAAGATTCTGAAATAAGAGGCCTTGTATCAGGGCACGGCTTCAGCCGTGCCGGACCGAAGGTCTCGGATCGGCTTTAGCCGCTGGGATGGCGTGATGTACACCCGGATCTTTGCCATGGCCCCGAAATTCCAGGGGCTAAAGCCCCCTGGATGTTCGCTGTTCGCGGCACGGCAAAAGCCGTGCCCTGATACAAGACGTACAACTTCGGGATTCAGAGTAAACCCGTAGGCGTCTGGCGCCGGCTCGTTTCGCACTAGCCACCGGAGCAACCCGGGGAAAGACCGGACGCTTCCCCACGCCCCCGCGCGGCGCTTTACATGCCGCCAGGCGTTGTCCCATGCCGCATGGTGGCGATTTCCTTGCAGTCGAACCTGGGAACAGAAACGCGCTGCGAACGCGAGGGCGAGGCCGCGGAAACACGGCGGATTTCTCTGGCGAATTCGCCCGTTTGGAAAAGAGATCCGCCGATTGTGGTTACAACAGGCGGAAATTCACTTCGACCGTCGCCGGGAGCGTCACCGGTTTCCCGTTCTGTCTGCCGGGGACGAAGACCCACTTCTTGACGGCTTCAATGGCCTTTTCGTCCAGACCCATGCCGAGGCTGCGCCCAACGCGGATGTCCGTAGCGTGGCCGGTGGAATCGATTTCAATGAGGAGCACAACTGTGCCTGAGTACTTAGCCTTGCGCGCATCTTCGGAGTACTCGGGATCCACTTTGTGCACAAGTTCGGGTCTTGTTATGTTGTCGCCCGGTCTGAACCGGCCAACGCCGAAGCCGCTGTCCCCAGGCCCGGCGCCGGGGCCCTCTTGACTCCCAACCCCCCCGCCGGCCCCCGATCCGATGCCGCCGCGGGAGCCGGGGCCGTTCGAGAGGATTCCGCTCTTGCTGAATGGATCGCCGTAGTGATCCGAGTCGACTTGCGGAAGCGCCGCGTCTGGCGGGGCGATGATGGAGGGAATCATCGTCAGCTTCGGGTTCAGGTTGTTATTGACGGCCTCGGGAGGCGTGTATTGCCTGGGCGCGGGCTTGGGCAGGTTGCCGAGACTGGCTGGTAGCGGGGATCGGTCTCCGCCGCCGCCGCCGACATTCACGCTGGGTTTCTTCGGTGTGGCGTGAGGAGCGAGGTCCACCGGCAGCAGCAGCGTCATCGCTTTGACAACCGCCTGGTGGCCCGGCTTCGTCGCGCCGAAAACGAAGAGCATGGCGACGACCGCCGCTTGGAGCCCGGTCGACACCAGGAACGACTTCTTCCGGCGGCCGTATAGCCCCCAAATGTCCATCACCGGGACGGGCTTCGACGTCAGCTCCAGCGGTGGAAGCTTGGTGGGACGAATGAGGTCCCTCAGGTTCTGGCTCAAGGAACGGCGCCACTCCGTTTCGAGTTCCACCACCTTTACGGGCTTGGAAGTCACTTCGAGCGGCGGGAGCGTGGGCGGGTTCACAAGGTCCCTGAGACTCTGGGTCAGAGTGCGATACCAGGGATCGTCGAGTTGTGTGACTAGAAGATGGGACAGGTTATCGTTCCCGTTGTCGGGTTGCAGCGAATGAGCGATCTGAGGAGTGTCCATCCTTGACCTCCCGATTCCCTCTACTGCACGTATCCGACCACAAAGGCGTCTGGCGGCTGCGGGAAGTTACACCCGAGCCGGAAAGACCGGCGTGAAGCTACTGCACGCAGAGTCAGTGATCGGAATTGATGAATTGATGACACAGCCAGCAGAAGTGAAAACGTGCAACTGTAGTCACACTGTGATGGCGCCGGCCCGATACCAGCAGAAACTCCACGAGATCAAAACTCGTATGGACCATCTCCGCCGGGGGCTAGGCTGCTTATCGCCCGCTTCTGCGGCGGCTGGCGCTGCGCCCAAGCGCCGTCTGAGCCTCGAGGGCCGCGCGCATCATCGCGGTAACGACGCGGCCGTGGGCCAAGGCGCGGCGGATGAAGCGGCTGAAAGGACAGACCCGAACTGGTACAGGCGGATCGGACGAGCAACCCGGGGGGTACCGTCACCAGGTTTTACCACGCGCGCGCCTGCTTGCGCGAAACCCAGCGCCAGCCGCTTGCCGATGCCCCGGCCCGCGCCGGTGATCAGGACGCTCTTCTCCGTACGGCGCGAGCCCACAAGGCGATTGTAATCCGTTTCGCGGTTGCGTCGCTCTTTCAGCGCCGCGGCCGGCAGGGAGCGGTCAGCCGGCCCACCAAGTACACCCACGGGCGTATCGCTCCCCGATCCCCCCGGGCCGCTCGGAAGCCTAATTAGGAGCTCCGCTCCTTTGGGGGGCCACCGCGGCGGTACGGGTGTTCCCCGACCAGTTGACGTGATGGGGACTTACCAGGATCAATGTTCCACAGGGCCGTTCTGGGCAAGTTTCCGAGAATTCCGAGGCGTGGCCGAGCAGAAAGTGGATTTGCTCCAGCCCGTAAGGGGTTGGACGCTGCGCCATGCGGCATAATCTTGACCATGCCGGTCCTTCGCACTGCGAGGAGAACCCAATCCGACTGGACTTCGCCTTTGCAGGAACGACCCAACAGCCTTGTTGAACCCGGCAGGCAGCCGCGGTGGGCGGGCAGAACCGTACAAGCAGCGGCCAGCAGTGTGAAGGTGTGCTCTTCAGCTTTTCGCAGAATCCTCCGACCCGCGCACTATGCCGCATCATTCTCGCAGCCGACCTCGATCAGCGGCCATTCCACAGGGCTCAGGGCCACACGCGGTCGCATTTTGATTCGGCATAATCCGGGATTCGGCATCGCGCCTTAAATCATGCGGGGCAAGGTTGTTGATAGTCGGCTCGTTGTGCGTACTAACGATGATGTCCAAAATAGGATGTTCAGGTATATAATTGCCTTGGCTAGGCGGATGATTCGGAGTGCGGCTCCGTGGTCCGCTGCCCGTGTCTTGGTATAGTTGCATGAGGATATCTACGTCGGGCGGCTCGATTTCAGGTTTCGGGCTGTGCCTGGTCTTAGGGTGGATCGGAGCATCCGGTCAACCCGCACACGCGGGGTCCATCGCGCTCAAGCCCCTTACGTTGGCCACTGACGATATTGTATGGGACGGGACGCGCTCCCGGTTCTTCGCCAGCTCGGGGACGAATGTCGTTGTGATTAACCCGGAAACCGCCCAGGTGGAAGACACCATCGCGGTGGGTAATTCGATTAATAAAATCGCTGTTTCCGACGATGGGCAATATCTGTATGCCGCGATCGTCGACACGTATTACAGAAGTCTCGGAATTGTGAACCGATACCGGATTCAGAGCCATTCCCTCGATCTGCAAATACCGCTTGGCATTTACACGGGCGGCAACATCCCTAGAGGCGTGCTAGCCATGGTGGTTCTTCCGGGTCAGTCAACTTCCATTCTGGTCGCAACGACGGATAGCCAGCTTATAGCCTTCGACGGCGCCGTTCCTCGATCCGGAATAGCGCCGCTGGGTGTGGCCTCCCTATACGTGCGTCCATCAGACAAGGCGATCTTTGGGTTCGGCGATGGGCAGTCCGCATTTGGGTCCCCACAGATCTTTTGGCTCAGCGTCAGCAGCAGTGGCGTAGCTACCGTGCGGTCGGTACCGGTGGATGGCAACTGGGACAACGGTACGGTCACTTGGAATGGGAACCTAGTCTTAGGCGACGGCTATTCGGTCTTTGACCTAGGCGCCGGAGCCACCATTGGTAGTTTCCCCGCACAGATTTTCACGGGTAACAGCGGGGCCTGTGTTTTGACAACCGATGACTCCGGCACGTCGGCGATCCAGTATCAATATGTATACCGTTTCGAGGGAAGCACGACCAGCCTGGTCCAATACTCACTCGCCAACTTCCACCCGACGGCCAGCGTTGACGTCACCGGAATGCCGCAAGACGAACTCTCGGTAGCCGGTCTGTGCTCAGGCGCTCTGACGTGGGGAGCAGACGGGCTGCTTATCCATGGGTACGAAAACCAGCTCTATTTTGTGCATCTCTCCAGCCTGAGCCCAGTGACTCCGGCGCCGGTCCCCACGCCGACTCAGGACGCTTCCGGCGTTATCCACTTAGCTCTTCCGGCCAACGGTCTGGTATACGATTCCGGCCGCAATCTCCTTTGGGCCAGCATTCCCGGGAGTGGCGGCGCGGCTGGTGATAGCGTCGTTTCGATCGACCCAGGGACGGGGAATGTGATCGATACGATTTATGCGGGCAGCGAACCCGGGGCTTTGGCGCTCTCCGGGGACGGTTCCCATTTGTTCGCGGCATTGGGCGGGGCGCCCGCGATTGTCTCGGTCGATCTGTCTGCCAAGCGGAGTTCCTCCTTCTCCGTATTAGACCCATCCAGCCCGCTCTACTGGTCGGCTATTGGCGTGGCGGCGATCGCCGGCCAAAGCGACGCCGTCGTCGCTGTCCGAGCCGCGACCGGCCCGTACGACAGCCCGAATAGCAGCGTCGTTGCCTACGATGCCGGGATGCCTCGGAAGAACGCGTTCAACAACGTCAACATGTACAGCCAGTACGTGCAGTCGATCTTCCCGGCAGACGCGCCCAACGCGTACTATGCGGCTGATACGAACGAGCATTACGGGGATGGCTCTCACGACGTGTTCCGGCTGATTGTGGACTCGAGCGGGGTAGAGCTTGACGCGAAATTGAATAATCTCCTCCTCGGGTCACCGGTGAGCATGGTGTACGACGCCGGCCGGCTTTTCACCAGCGAGAGCCAGGTTCTCACCCCCGACACGAAACAAGTCCTCGGCGCTTTCGCGCTGACGCCGGCTGATGGGCTGCCGCTACCTTTCTCGGACCGGAACGGAGTCGTGTATGTCCAGAGCTCCGCGCCGCAAGTTTCAGCTAACTTTTACGATTTGGAGACATTCAGGCCGCAACTTTCCGTTCCACTGTTAACCGGCCCGCCTTGCGACTGCACCACTAATGTACTTTTGCCGGTAAATGTGGTTGCCGCGGTCCGCGCCGGGAGCAACGCCGTTGCGGTCGCGGCCAGTAGTGAAATCGTCATCGCTCCGCTGCCTAGTTTTCGGCCCTGGCCCACCTACACCGCCCCATTGCAGACGGATTCGGCCGGCGTTCAACACATCGATCTGGCAGTGAATGCCATCGCGGCCATTCCCGGAACTGGGAAGCTTGCTATGTCGGTCCCCAGCGCGCTCGGTAGCATCGGTAATAGCATCGCGGTCTACAACCCGGCAACGGGGACCATCGAGAGCGCCGCCTTCATCGGCAGCGAGCCCACTCTCCTTGCACCTACGCCGGATGGCACAGCGGTCTATGCGGCGTTGAGCGGCGAAGGTCGTGTCGGGCGGTTAAACGTCGCCGCTAAATCGCGCGACCTGGTTTTCACCCCAGATCCATACGGCGCGGGCAATCAATACCCCCCCTACGATCTCGCCGTGGGAGCGGACGGAGGCTTGGCAGTCAGCTATTACGGCGGTGTTGTTGCGATTTTCGATAACGGCGTGCTTCGGCCGGAGGTGGACTGGAACAATCAGGGCGAGTTTGCCGGCAATGGGGCCACTTTCACGCTGGCTTTCAACGATGCGGGGTCGCTTCTGTACGGCTTCAACAGTTTCCTTTCGACGGCCGATTTGAAGCGTTGCGCGGTGGGTCCGAACGGGCTCCAGTGGCTTTCGAGCGTAGGTGGCTTGACCGGCGAGTACACCGGCGAAATCCGGCAGGTCGGCGGCCTTCTCTACGGGTCGGACGGCTCGGTAGTGGATCCGGAGCGTTCCCGGCTCGTTGGTGAGTTTGTTTTCCCGGGCCCGGCTTTCGTCAATCGGATCATGCGCGTCGTTCCCGATGTCGCCGCTGGCCGCGTGTACGCCGCCACGTGGAGCCAGCAAGTGGGAATCTTCGACCTGCATACGCACGCTTTGCTGGGATCGATCAGCCTTCCTCTAAAGAGCCCGTACTACTCCTATCTGTCCAGCATGGTCCAGTACAGCAGCGACGGGCTGGCGCTGACGACCAGCGATGGGCAGGTTTTCCTGGTGCGCGTTTCCGCCATCCCGCTCCTCTCCTCGCCGGTGGCCTCGCCCCAGCCGCCATCGCTGCCTTCGACGCCATTCGTCAATGTCAGCGTCATTGACCTGATGGCGTCGGACCTGGCTTACGACTCCACGCGAAGCCTCCTTTATGCCTCCGTGCCCAACAGCGAGGCCGCCATGGGAGACAAGATTGTGGCGCTCGATCCGGGAACCGGGGCGATCAAAGCGCAATACAACACCGACATCAATCCGCGATTGCTTGCTCTGTCGGGAGAAGGGAGCGAACTATTCTTTACCTTGGGCTTGGCCAGCAATCAGTTAGCCAACGGATACTCGTTTACCTCCGAATCGGTGCGGAAGCTCGATCTCGCGACCGGCGCCATGGGATCTAACTTCGCCGCTTTGCCGTCGTCGGCGGAGTCGTCGTACAGCATCGTCGATCTCACTGTTCCGCAGGGGCAGCCACAGTCCCTGGCCTTGATACAGAACCTATGGGACAACTTGACCTTATCGGACGGCGAGACGATGCTCGTAAATTACGGGCCGAACAACATCCAGGTCTATGATAACGGAACGCAGCGGCCGAACATTTTGGGCCCGGGCTCGTTCAACTGCAACAGCATCCAGGCGGGCGCGGCAGCGAACCGGCTCTACTGCGCATCGCACAACAACTTCTCGCGGCTGACGGCGGACAGCAACGGCGTCTCCGTGCTCGATTCCTTCCCGCTGCCGGCGGGAAATGGCGCTCTTGCCGGGTTCGTATTCAGCAACGGCAGGGTCTACACGGCCACGGGCCTGGTGATCGATCCGGAGGCGAAGCAGGTGATCGCCAGCGTGGAGGCGCAAGGGCCCGTGGCAGTGGATGGCGGCCGCGTTTACTGGCTCGATACGAGCCATTACTTCTATCCTGGCGTCGAGACGACCAGTCAGGGCACGCTGGCCTTGCGGTCGTTCGACGCCGCCACTTTACAGCCCATCGACGTGCGGCTCATCAACGTCGGGTCGTTCGCTGTGACGCGTCTGGTTCCGTGCGGCCAGGGCAGGCTCGCGTTCGGGGCGGGCCATCAGATTTACATCGTGAGCCCAGCGGCGGCCTCGCCAGGGGCGCCCGTGATCACTCAGGTTTCGCCTAACGACAGCGCTTCGCCCGTTGTGCAGCCGGGCGCGTGGATATCGATTTACGGGAGCAACCTGGCGAACGAGGTCACGGTGTGGAGCAACAATTTCCCCAAATCGCTGGGCGGGGTGAGCGTGACGGTGGACGGCAAGCCGGCCTACCTAGCTTACGTCAGCCCGACGCAGATCAACGCGCAGGCGCCGGACGACGCCACCGAGGGTCTGGTGACGGTTACGGTAAACGCTCCCGGCGGGTCGGCGAGCGCCACGGTGCTGCTGTCTTTATTTAGCCCGTCATTCAGCCTCTTCGACGCTAGACACGTTGCCGGCATCATTCCGACGCCAGACGGCTCCGGCCACTACGGCAACGGAACGTACGACATTCTTGGTCCGACCGGCCAATTCAGTGTCCCCACGCGGCCGGTGAAGGTGGGCGAGACGCTGGAGGTGTTCGGGACGGGTTGTGGGCCTACGTCCATTACCGTGCCAGCGGGCCAGCCGTTCACCGGGACGGCGGGTATGAGATACCCAGTGAGTATGACGATTGGCGGCGTTACTGTCCCACTGACCTTCTCAGGACTGATTGGGGCCGGAATTTATCAATTCACTTTCGTGGTTCCCGCAGTGGGCAGCGGCGATCAGCTAATACAGGCGACGGTGAATGGAAGCGAGACGCCTCCAGCGTACGTGACGGTTCAGTGACGGATCAAAGGCTCTGCAGCGGAGTGGCATGCCGACGAACACATCCCAGGAAGCCAGTTCAGGTTAATTCTCGCAGTGGTCCGCGCCTTCGTGGCCCTGCCCAAGGGTAGATTTGCTAATAGTGGCTTGGGCGTATTTCGAGTAGGACTGCCTGTGGTTTGGACGCTGTTTCGTGGAGCGTCCTAATCGGGGAAATCGGTGGCAGATGGGACGCTTGCGAGGATTCCTCCCGTGAAGCGCCCTCTACGGCGCCGCGTAGGCGGTTTGTCGCCCAATCGCGGAAAAGCCGTCGCCGCCGGATACGCGGCATGCCGGTTTCCCATCCGGACGCGCGACCTCGCTTCGGCGTGATCCAACGTGATCCAGGGCCATTCACAGTCCATCCCCAAAAACATCCTCTTGTGTCCTCTATCGCTTGGCCCCGTCCTATTTCGGACTCAAGCCTCCCCCCGTGCTATACCTCAAAGCGGGGGGCTAACCGCATGCCGCCCTTTCCCAAATACCGCCGGCGATTCACTGCCAATCGCACGGCCCGGCACCTGGTCTCGTGGCAGAGTGTATGAGGGGGCTCTTACGGAGGAGTGGTGTCCGCCGCCGGACGGAATGGGTTTGTCACCGAATAATCAAGTAGCTTCGTTTTGTTCGGGTTAGGCGCAAGAATGGCTTCGTTTCGCATTTCTTGTTTCAGGACGCGGTATCGGAGGAACAGACCGCAGCGCCTGGAGCCATCGCCAGGCGACTCTCCGCCCATGGCGCCTCTGGACCGAAGCTCGTGGCCGGGCGCCTTGAATGAGCCTGAACGGCGGAATGGGCTCCCCGCCGAGCAAGCTGGGTTCGTCACCAGATGGTCAAGTAGCTTCTTTTGTTCTGGTTAGGCGCAGGGATGGCTTCGTTTCGTACTTCTTCCTTCAGCGCGCGTGATCGCAGGAAAAGGCCGGAGGACTGCAACGTGGGAGTACCGAAACGTGTTCCGTCAATCCTTGATCGCAGAGGACCGCGACAGGAGCGCAAAGCGGTTAAGCCGGAAACGGAGAACGGTAAACGGAGAACGGTAAACGGTAAACGGCAAACGGAGAACGGTCAACGGTCAACGCCAAACGAAGCCTCGCCGCCGCATCGTCCTATAATGATGGCGGCGCCCGGACGGCCCGGACGTATTCATGCTGATCTCTTTATTCATCACTTGCTACAACGACACGCTCTTCCCCGAAACCGGGAAGGCCGTGGTGAGGGTGCTGGAGAGGCTGGGCCACCGGGTGGAGTTCCGCCGCGAGCAGACCTGCTGCGGGCAAATGCACTATAACACCGGATACCAGCGCGACGCGGTCCCCATGATGCGCCACTTTCTGAAGGTCTTTCGGGACGCGGAAACCATCTGTGCGCCCTCGGCTTCCTGCGTGGCCATGATTCGCGACCATTTCCCCAAGATGGCGGAGCAGTCGCGCGATCGATCGGTTCGCGCGGCGGTGGAGGAAATGGTTCCGCGCGTGTTTGAGTTCACCGAACTGCTGGTCGACAGGCTGGGCGTGACCGACGTGGGCGCGGTCTATCCGCACGCGGTCACGCTCCACACGTCGTGCCACGCCATCCGGTCTCTGAACATCGGCGATAAGCCGTGGCGGCTGCTGGAACGGGTCCGCGGCATTCGCCTCGTCGAGTTGCCGGACCGCGAGCAGTGCTGCGGCTTCGGCGGCACGTTCGCTATTAAGAATCCGGACGTCTCCGCGGCCATGGCTTCGGAGAAGATCAACGCGATCCTCGACACGCGGGCCGAAGTCTGCGCGGGCGTGGACAATTCTTGCCTGATGCACATCGGGGGCGCGCTCAGCCGGCAGAGGGCCGGCGTGCGCTGCCTCCATATCGCCGAGATTCTGGGAACTACGGAATCGGGAGACGCGCGATGAGCGTGCGGGTGGGCGACGCGCACGACGCGCCCGCGTTTCCGGCGGCGGCCAAGCGGCTGCTGAAGGACACGCAGATCCGGCGGAATGTGCGCCGCGCCACGGAGACCATCCGCGCCAAGCGGGCCAAGGTGGTCGCCGAGACGGCCGACTGGCAGGAACTGCGCACGGCCGCGCACGAGATCAAGGAACACACGCTACGCCATCTGGATTCCTACCTCGAGCAGTTCGAATCCAACTGCACGCGCGCCGGCGGGCAGGTGCACTGGGCCAGGGACGCGGATGAGGCCAACGCCATCGTCATCGGGCTGATCCGCAAGCACGGGCAAACCGAGGTCATCAAGGTGAAGACCATGACTTCGGATGAAACCGGCCTGAACGTGGCGCTCCAGGCCGCCGGCATCGCGCCGCACGAAACCGATCTGGCCGATATGATCGTGCAGCTCGGCGAGGACAAGCCGTCGCACATCGTCTGCCCCGCCCTGCATCGCAATCGCGCGGAGGTTCGCCGGATCTTTATGCGGAAGATGAACCTTGCGGAGTTAAGCGACGTGCCCGAGGACCTGGCGGCCACGGCGCGCGCCTACCTGCGCGAGAAGTTTCTGCGGGTGAAGACCGGCTTCAGCGGCGCCAACTTCGCCATCGCGGAGACGGGTTCCATCTGCGTGGTGGAATCGGAGGGCAACGGGCGCATGTGCCTCACCTTGCCCGACGTTCTCATCACCATGTTGGGCGTGGAGAAGCTGATTCCGGCCTTCGACGATCTGGAGGTCTTCCTGCAACTGCTCCCCCGTTCGGCCACGGGCGAGCGCATGAATCCCTACAACTCCATCTGGACCGGCGTCGCGGAGGGCGATGGGCCGCGCGAGTTCCACGTGGTTCTGCTCGACAACAACCGGACGCGCGTGCTGGCCGACCCCGAAGCCCGCGAGACCCTGGACTGCATCCGCTGCGGCGCCTGCCTGAACGCCTGCCCGGTCTACCGGCAGACCGGCGGGCACGCCTACGGGTCGATTTACAGCGGTCCCATCGGCGCCATTCTGAGCCCCCAGCTCCAGGGCATGGAACATTCGCGTTCCCTGCCTTACGCTTCTTCCCTGTGCGGCGCCTGTTACGAAGCCTGCCCCGTCAAGATCGATATTCCCGAAATCCTGATTCACCTGCGCGGGAAGCTGGTGGAAAGCGGCTACCCGCCGCTGGCCGAGCGCGTGGCCATGAAAGCCGCGGCGATGGCGCTGGCGGACGGATCCAGGCTGGCCGCCGCGCAGAAAGTGGCGCGCGTGTGCCAAGTTCCCTTCGAACACGAGGGCATGTTGCGCGGCCTGCCGGGAATGCTGGGGGGATGGACCGCCTTCCGCGACCTGGCGGCGATCCCCAAGGAATCGTTCCGCGACTGGTGGGCCAAGCGCGAGAAGGGTGGGGACGCATGAGCGCCGCAAGAGAGGAAATTCTGGATCGAATCCGGCGCGCGGTGGGCGCACGGCCGGCGGATCGCATGGCCGATTACGCCGCCGTCCCGCGCGAGTACCGGCAATGCGGATCGCTTGACCCAGCGGCCTGCCTCGACTTGCTGGCGGACCGCCTTCGGGACTACGAGGCCGGGGTCTACCGCTGCGCGCGCGCGGACCTTCCGGCAATGATCGCCCAGGCCGCCACGGCCCGAGGGAAGCATCGCCTGCTGATTCCCGCCGGCCTGCCGCGCGAGTGGCTGCCGGAGACGCTCGAGTTCATCGCGGACCGCCCCCACGATTACGCGGAGTTGGATGCGAGCGAAGGCGCCCTGACCGCTTGCGCCGCCGCGATCGCCACCACCGGGAGCATCGTGCTGGGGCACTCCCCCACCGAGGGCCGCCGTGCGCTGACGCTGGTCCCCGATTACCACCTGTGCGTGGTCTTCGCCGGGCAGGTGGTGGAAACCGTCCCGGAAGCAATGCGGCGCATGCACGAAGCCGGCGCGCGCCTGATCACGACCATCGCCGGGCCTTCCGCGACCGCCGACATCGAGATGACGCGCGTCAAAGGCGTGCATGGCCCGCGCACGCTGGACGCGATTCTGGTGGAGGATTCGGCCGCGCCGCGGTAGATTTCCTATATAGTACTGCTATGGCCATTGTTACGGTCCTGGGGCGGAAGGGCGGCATTGGAAAATCGACCATCGTGGGCAACCTGGCGGCCGAATTCGCCGCCATGGGGCGGACCGTCATCGTGCTGGACACCGACCCGCAGCACAGCCTGACGGCGTGGGCGGACCAAGGCAAGGGGATGCTTTCCGGTTGCGTCGAAAAGGTGAAGGCCGACAGCGCCGAAGCCTTTGAGATCAAGGTGCGCAAGGCGCAAAAGGCCGCCGACCTGGTGCTGATCGACACGCCTCCGGGGATGCCCGAGGCCGCTTACCAGGCCGCGCTGGTCGCCGACCTGGTTCTTTTGCCGTGCGGCCCGTCGCCCTTGGATCTGCTTCCGCTGAAGTGGGCGTTGTCCCAGGCTCTGAAGGCGCGCGCTGAAAGGCGGTCCAAGAAGCCGCGCATCCGATTCGTCCCTTCCAAGGTGCTGATGAGCACGAATCTCGGGCGCGGTCTGGCCTCCTCGCTGGAGAAAATGGGCAAGAAAGTGCTGCCTCCGATCGGCCAGCGAATCGTGGTCGCCGAGGCGGTGGCAAGCGGCCTCACGGTCTGCGAGTACGCGCCGAACTCGGCTGCGCACGCGGAATTCGAAGCGCTTGCCAAAGCCGTGTACAAGATCGTGACCCGGTGAATCGGCGGCCACACTTGCCCGCGCTTGGAATCTTCTCCCGAACCGGTTGCACCAAGACCTAGCCGACTTTGACCAAGTCCCAGGGCTTGCGGTACGGGCGGAAGAGGTAGCGGTTGGCCTCCGCGTCTCCGGGGAACTGCCATTTCGCGTCATCCCAGGCCAGCTTACGGCCGGTCCAGAAGGCGACGTTGCCCATGCAGGCAATGGCCGTCGCCCGCACGCCGACGTCGATGTTCGCGGCCGGCTCGGTGCGGTTGCGTACGTGATCCACGAAGTACTTCGCGTGCAGCGGAGTCGGCTCCGGTTCATTCATGTGCATCCGCTCGAGGGGAGGCAGCGCGGAACCGGCGGTTGGACCGCCGCGGCCCCGTCCGCCGCCCCGGGGCTCGGGATACAGTTCCATGCCGATGCGGTCCACGAACAGGGCGGCTTCCGTACCGTAAAATGCGACGCCGTGCGGGCGATCATCCGCGCCGAGCGCGCCATAGTAGCGCATGCCGGGCGTCCGGCCGCCCAGGCCGTGGCCGTTGTAGAGGCAACCTTCCCAACTGAGGACAAATTTCGGGTACTCGTAAGTCGCCTGCTGGAAATCCAGGAAGTCGCCAGCGCGCTGACGGCCCAACATGGCTCCGGAAGAAGAGACTTTGAGTGGAATCTCGGCGCCCATGACCTGGTGCACGGTATCGAAGCGATGGTTGCCGTAATCGCTGATAAATCCGTTGTTGTAATCCATGAACTGGCGGTAGTTGAGCCGGTTGCGGTTGAACGGAACTTGGGGGGCGGGGCCGAGCCATGCGTCCCAATTGAGACCGGCGGGCGGGTCGCTATCGGGGACTGGCGGGGTTGGCGCGAATGGCCCCCCGTTCATGAAATTCCAGATCCGCACAAAACGCACGTCGCCGATCGCGCCGCTTTGCACCATGCGGGCGGCTTCGACGATGTGGTCCGCGGAGCGGTGTTGGGTCCCACACTGCACGATCCGCTTGGTCCGATGGACGGTTTCCCGCATGGCCTTGCCCTCGGCGAGCCGGTAGATCACCGGCTTCTCCACGTACACGTCTTTGCCGGCCTCGCAGGCGAGGATGGTAATCTGGGCGTGCCAATGATCGGGGGTGGCCACGACGACAGCGTCGATTTCCTTGTCGTCCAGCAGCTTTCGGAAGTCCGCATAAGTCTTGGCCTGGGGGGCCCAGCGCTGGGCCGCCGTCACCTTCGATTCGTTTACGTCGCACAGGGCGGCGATCTCGACGTTGCGCGGCTCCTTGAGGCGCGGGTCCATGTTCCCGCCGCGATAACTGTCGCTGGCGACGGCCTGGATGTCCTCGGGCGTCCCGCGGATGAGCCGCGCATCGAACGAGCCGCGCCCTCCGCAGCCGATCACCCCGGCGCGAAGCCTGTCATTGGCGCCGCGAACCATGTCGGCGGTCGCGGCTGTCCAGGCGGCGAGTCCCGCCTGCCCCGATTTCTTGAGAAACTCCCGGCGTTGCATCCGATCTCCTTCTTCCAAGCGCTCCCTGCTCTTCCGTGGACCTGAGTATACAACGAAGCGCGATTCGTGGGAACTCTTCGCGGCCCGGCAGATAAGAGAATGCTTTTCAGCGCGTTCGAGCGCCCAGTGTGGGTGGTGGGGCGAGGTGGGCGGAATTCGGAGAACTGGCCGCGGATAAACGCGGATGGACGCCTATTAGAAAGACAATGTCTTATCGGCGTAAATCGGCGTTCATCGGCGGCCCCTAAAACTCGCGATCTTACCACTCAGACCTCCAGCAGCTCCTTGCTGGTGGGGGTGAGAACCTCGCAGCCGCGCTCGGTCACCAGGACCGTGTCCTCGATGCGGATGCCGCCCCAGCCTTCCAGGTAGACGCCGGGTTCGATGGTGATCGTCATGCCGACGCAGAGGCGAGTTGTTTCCCGCTTGCCAAGGCGCGGGGGCTCGTGGATTTCCAGGCCAAGGCCGTGGCCCGTGGAGTGAACGAAGGCCTTGTCCAAGCCGTGGCGGCGGAGTACGGAGCGCGCGGCGCGATCCACGCTGGCCGCGGGCACGCCGGGGCGCACGGCGTCGATGGCCGCCAACTGGGCCTCCCGTACGGCTTGGTATGTGCGCTTGACCTTGGCTCCGGGGGCGCCGAGAAAGATCATGCGGGTCATATCGCTGGCGTAACCCTCCTGAAACGCGCCCATATCCACCACCACCAGGGCGCCGGGTCCGAGGGGAGCGGCCGTGGGCTGGGCGTGGGGAAGAGCGGAACGGACGCCCGACGCCACGATGGTCTCAAACGCGGGTTTCTCGGCGCCCAACCGGCGCATGCGGTACTCCAGTTGGGCGGCCAGGTCCCGCTCCGTCATGCCGGGGCGGACGCGCGCCGCGACGTGTTCGAACGCGCGGGAATTCGTGCGGACCGAGCGGCGAACGCGCTCGATTTCGAGCGGAGATTTCACCATGCGCAAGGCTTCGATCCAGCCCTTGACCGGCTGGAACGCCGCCCTCATCGGCAGGCGGGCCTGAAGCGATTCGTAGGCATCGCACGACATACGCGCGGGCTCGTATCCGATGCGCCGCAGGCCGAGACTGGCGATGGCGGCGGCCACGCTGGCCGCCAGCGGGCCTTTGGCAATTCTCAGTTGGACCGGCCCATGCCGCGCGGCCGACGCCTCTTGCGCGGCCTGGAGGGTGTACCTCGGGTCGGTGAACAGAATCGAATGGCCGGGCATCACCAGGAGATTGCCGCTGCTGCCGGTAAACCCGGAAAGATACCTCAGATTGGGGCTGAAGGCGACGAGGAAGGCATCCAGGCCGCGCTCGCCGAGGCCGTTGGCGATGGCTTGCCGGCGGGCGTCGTACTCGCTGGAGGAGATGCCGGCCCGCGGGACATGCGCCGAAATGAGACTCCGAACTCCCGATCCCATGGAATTTATCCTGACCCAATCTTTATACACCAACCGGAGATCCGCGCCGAGTGGTTCGGCGGCGGTGAAGAGCGGTAAGCTGGGTATACTTGCGAAGGAGGGTCGTCATGATACGGGCGCTTATCCGTTTCTGCGTCGCGGGGCTGGTGGGCGGCGCTTTTTGGGGCTTCGTCGCGGCGCGGGCCGAGGAGGGGATGTGGACGTTCGACAATCCGCCCGCCCAGCTCTTGCGGCAGAAGTACGGGTTCACTCCCACGCAGCAGTGGCTCGACCGTATCCGGCTCTCATCGGTGCGCATGAACGACGGCGGTTCCGCGTCGTTCATCGATCCGCACGGCTTGATTTTGACCAATCATCACGTGGCGCTCGTCCAGTTGCAGAAGAACTCCACCCCGCAGCACGATTACGTGCGGGACGGTTTTTATGCCGCTACCCAGGACCGCGAGATGAAGTCGCAGGACACCGAAGTGGACGTGCTCGCATCCCTGGAGAACGTGACCGCTCGCGTGGAGGCTGCCCTGAAGAGCGCGAAAACTCCCGACGCCGAGTTCGCCGCGCGGCGCGCGGCGATCGCCCAAATCGAGCGGGAAAGCGCCCAGCAGACCGGTCTGCGCTCCGAGGTCGTGACGCTGTATCAGGGCGGCGAGTACTGGCTCTACCGTTATAAGAAGTACACCGACGTACGGCTGGTCTTCGCGCCCGAGCAGCAGGCCGCCTTTTTCGGCGGCGATCCGGACAACTTCACCTACCCGCGCTACGATATGGACCTGGCGATCTTCCGCGTGTACGAGAACGGCAGGCCCATCGACAGCCCCAACTACCTGAAGTGGAATCCCCAGGGCGCGGCCGATAACGAGCTGGTGTTCGTCTCGGGGAATCCGGGCTCGACGTTCCGCCTGGACACGTTGGCGCAGATCGAGGAGCAGCGGGACTTCGACGAGCCGGCGAATATCGCGTTGCTCAAACATCGCATGGCGACGCTCGAAAAGTACGCCAGCGGCGGCGCGGAACAGCTCCGCCAAGTCACGACGGTTCTCTTCAGCGCCGCCAACAGCCTGAAGTTGCGCGAGGGCCGGCTCAAGGGGCTGCTCGACCCCGCGGTGAGCCGCGACCCGCGCCAAGGAGCAGGTCTTTCGCACGCTGGATTCGCAATTCGCCACGCTGGCGATGAACGTGGCGCAGTACGTCGAGGAGATTACGAAACCGGACGGCGAACGGCTCGCCGGCTATCACGAGGCGCAGCTCGAATCGCTCCAGCAGCGCATGTTTTCGCCGGCGCCTATTTATGCCGCCATGGAGAATGCGCGCATCGCGGGCGCGCTGGAGCTGGCTCTGGCCGAACTGGGGCCGAACGACGCGTTCGTCAAGACCGCGCTCGCCGGCCGCGCCCCCCAGGACGCCGCCGCGGCGATGCTGAAGGGCACGAAGCTGGCCGACCCGGCCTTCCGCCGGCAACTGGTGGATGGAGGCAAGGCGGCGGTGGCGGCCTCGACGGACCCGATGATCGCGATGGCGCGGCAGCTCGACCCGATTCGCCGCGAGCTGACCAAGTGGAACGAAGACAACGTCGCGAGCGTGACGGAGCGCGCGGGCGAACAGCTCGGCAGGGCGCGTTTCGCGGCCTACGGCAAGACCGAATATCCCGACGCCACATTCACCCTGCGGCTTTCGTACGGACAAGTGAAGGGGTATCCCATGAACGGAACCCAGGCGCCGTACAAGACGACCTTCTACGGACTCTACGACCGCGCGCAGAGTTTCGATTTCCAGCCGCCCTTCGATCTGCCGGCGCGCTACGTGGAAGGCCGTGGCAAGCTGGACCTCTCGACGCCCCTCAACTTCGTGACCACCAACGACGTGGTGGGCGGCAACTCGGGGTCGCCGGTGATCAACGCCAAAGGCGAGCTCGTGGGACTGGTCTTCGACGGCAATATCGAGTCGCTGGTGGGCGATTACATCTACGACGTCGAGACCAATCGCACCGTCGCCGTGCATACCGCCGGCATGATCGAGGCGCTCCGCAAGCTCTACGGCGCACAGAAGCTGGTGGACGAGCTGTTGGGCCAATAGCGCCGCGGCGTCAACCCCGGAGAACGCGAGCCGCCTGTTCGGCGAGCCGGGATTCCAAGAATGTGGAGCGCCAGCGCCAAGCGGTAGCGGCGATCGTCTCGATCGACGAGTATCGCGGCTCCCAACCCAGAGTCTCCCGAATGCGCCGCGCGTCCGCCACCAGCGCGGGAGCGTCTCCCTGCCTGCGCGGCGCGTACTCCACCGGGACTCTCCGGCCCGAAACCGCCTCCACCGCTTCCACTACCTGTTTCACCGAGTGTCCCGTGCCCGTGCCGCAGTTGAGACTGGCGCTGTCTCCGCCCCCCAGCAGATGGCGGAGCGCCCGAACGTGCGCGTCCGCCAGGTCCGTCACGTGGATGTAGTCCCGGATCGCCGTGCCATCGGGCGTGGGATAATCCGCGCCGAAAATTCGCAGCGCGCCGCCGCCCATGGCCGCGCCGATCGTCAAGGGGATGAGGTGCGTCTCCGGATCGTGCCACTCGCCGACCTCCCCTTCCGGATCGGCGCCGGCCGCGTTAAAATACCGCAGGCAAACCGACCGAAGCCCGTAAGCCTGGCCGTACCAACCCAAGGCGTTTTCCAAGAACAGCTTGGTCTCCGCGTACGGACTCAGGGGATTCTTGGGGCTGTCTTCATGGATGGGGATTTCTTTCTGGATGCCGTAAATCGCGCAGCTCGAAGAGAACACCAGGCTTTTGACGCCGGCGTCGAGCAGCCCATCCAGAAACTCAATGGATCCCGAAACGTTGTTGCGGTAGTATTTGGCCGGGTCTTCGGTCGATTCTCCCACGTAGGCGTGCGCCGCGAATAGGATTGCGCCCCGCACGCCGTGTTCCCGCGCGACGTCTCGAATGAAGGCGCGATTGGCGATCGACCCCTCCGCGAACGGGCCGAATCGGACGGCCCACCGGTTGCCGGTCGCCAGATTATCAACCGTCACGGGCAGCATGCCCGCCTGGCGCAAGACCTTCGCCGTGTGGCTTCCAATATAGCCGGCGCCGCCGGCGACCAGGACGGGAATCTCCAGATCGGCCATTCCGTTCAACATAGCGCAACTCCCACCTAAGAAGATTCCGCCTTCAGCTCGTAAAGGGTGATCTCCGGCGGAGCGCCGATGCGGATGGGCGCGCCAATGGTTCCGATGCCGCGGTTCACGTAGAGCTGGCCGCCGGGCTTTCCGAACCACCCGGCTACATAGGGAGTCACCAGGCGCGCGGGCGCCATCTGCGGGCTGATGAATTCCAACGATGCCTGCCCGCCGTGGGTGTGGCCGGCGAGACTGAGATCGATGCCCAACTCGGCGGCGCGGTCGAAAGTGTCCGGGTTATGGCTGAGGAAAATGTTCACGCGGCCGCGGTCGACTAGGTCGTCCAGACCGGCCAGGAATCGCCGTACGAAGGGTGCGCTTCCGGGACCCATGAGCCGGCGGCTCGCAAAATCGATCCCCATCAAATTCAGCGCTTCGCCCTGGACCCGGATGGGAACCCGCTCGTGGCGCAGAATGCGAATGCCTGCCTTGGCGAACAGCAGCGTGATGGAATCCTCGACTCCCGCCCACGCATCGTGATTGCCCAGGCAGCCGAAGACCCCGAACGGCGCTTTCAGGCCGGAAAGCGCCTCGACGACAGCTCCCTGGGTCGAGGGATCGAAGGTCACGAAGTCGCCCGTTAGCACGGTCAAATCCGGATGGAGCGCGTTGGCGATGCCCACGAACGCGCGGATCTGCCGCGGGGTCATGAAAGGCCCGATGTGGATATCGGAGAGTTGCGCGATGCGGAAACCGTCGAAGGCCTTCGGCAAGCGGGCCAGGCGAATCGGCTGCCGCGTCGTCTCCAGGTTGAGCCGTCCGTATAGCAGCCCATAGACGCCGCCGACGAAAGGAACCGCCACCACCGTGTTCGCCGTCCTTTTCAGAAAAACGCGGCGCGGCGGGGATTCGATTTCAGGCGGGCCGGACGGCGCTCGCAGCTTGCGGGCCATCCGGGCGGGCGCGCGAACCAGGAACACGGCCGACCAGAACAGCGCTACCAAGAAAAACGAGACCAGGGAACTCGCCAGCCACACCGTGAATGGCGCTCCCAGGAAGATCTCGCCGGGCGTCAATCGCAACGGCGTGGTCCGGCCGCCGATCCAGCCTGCGTTGTAGGCCAGCGCCAGAAGGTAGGCCGCCGCCGCGCCACCGCCCGCCGCCAGGCGCGCGCGCTTTCCCCGAACGGACGCCCCGATCCCGGCGCCGATCCGCCCGAACCAATAAACCTGGCTGACGCACAGAGCCAGCAGAATCAAGCCGATGATGGAACCCATTCCCGTTTGTTTCCTGCAAGCGCGTTCAGACGCCCTGTTTCCACTGTACCGTTCTTCCCATATCCTCGAAGCGGCGTCGCCGGCGCCCTGTCAGTCCGCTTCCCTGCGTGCTACCCTTCGAGGTATAGGGTGGGTGCGATGGACTTCAAGGATCAACTCAAATCCTCGGTCGACATCGTCAACGTGGTCGGGGAGTACGTGCGGCTGAAAAAATCGGGCGCGCAACGCTACCTGGGCCTGTGCCCGTTTCACAGCGAGAAAACTCCCTCCTTCACCGTGCACGCCGCCCGACAGTTCTACAAGTGCTTCGGTTGCGGCGAGGGCGGCGACGTATTCAACTTCGTTCAGAAGATCGAGGGCATCAGCTTCTATGAGGCGCTGAAACTGCTGGCCGAGCGGAATGGCATGGCCATGCCGACGCGAACGCTGGTGGCCGACGAGGAATCGAAGCTCCGGGAGACCGTGTTTCAGATGCACGAAATCGCCCTCGAGAGCTTTCGGGCCGGCCTGCGCGGCCCGGCGGGCGCGGCGGCTCGCGCCTACCTGGAACGGCGCGGCGTGGCGCCCGCCACGATCGAGCAATTCGGCTTGGGATACTCCGACCCCTCGTGGCAGGCGCTGGTGCGGCTCTTCGAACAGCGCGGCTTCACGCCGTCGCAGATCGAGCAGTCCGGCCTGGCGCGCCGGCGCGACGATGGCGGTTTCTACGATTATTTCCGGAACCGCCTGATGTTTCCCATCCACAACGAATCGGGGAAAGTGATCGGATTCGGCGGACGCGCCCTGGCGCCGGACGACAACCCGAAGTACTTGAACTCGCCGGAAACGCCGATATATACAAAGAGCCGGGTGCTCTACAACCTGCACCGCGCCAAGGAAGCGATCCGCAAGGAAGACCGGGTCATCCTCGTGGAAGGGTACATGGATGCGATCGGAGTGACGGCCGCGGGCTTCGGTCCCGTGGTGGCAAGCTGCGGAACCTCGCTCACCGAATCGCAAGTGAAGGCCCTGAGACGGCACTCGGAAAAGATCGCGGTCAACTTCGACCCCGACGCGGCCGGCGCCACGGCGGCGGAACGCTCCATCGGGCTGCTGCTGCAGGAGGGCATGGTGGTCCGCGTGATGACGCTGGAGGGCGGCCTCGATCCGGACGAGTTCTGCAAGCAACGCGGCGCCCAGGCCTATCGCGAACGCCTCGACGGCGCGCAAGGGTATTTTTATTGGCTTGCGGACCGCGCCCGGTCGCGGCACGACACGCGCACCAGTGAGGGCAAACTGGAGGTCTTGAAGTTTCTGGTACCTGCGGTGCAGAGTATCCCGGATCGGCTGGAACGCTTGAAGGTTGCCGTTGACGTGGCTGGCTACATTGGGGTCGACCAAGCAAACCAGGGTGCCGTGCTCGACAGTTTCCGCAAAGCCGTGGTGGACCGCAGGTCCACCACCGAGCGCCCCAAGGAGCCGATCCGCGGCGACGAGAAACTTCTGCTCAACGTGCTGCTCTCCGGGGTGGAGGGCCGCGAACAGCTCCTCGCGGAACTAGAGAAACTCGAGATCCTCGACCGGCTGGCCACCTACCGCATCTACCGGGCCGTGCTGGCCGTGCATGCCAGCGGCGCGCCTATTACCTTCGACGCCGTAAACAGCCGCCTGGAATCGGCCGACCAGAGCCTGCTGGCAGAGGTGGCGCTTTCCGAGGACTCCGAAGCGCACGAGACGACGCTGGCATACGGGAGGCAGTGTCTGGAGAGCCTGCTGCGCTCCGGCGAGCGGGACCGGCGCGCGCAACTGAAGACGCGCATCAAAGAGGCGGAACGGGCGGGGAACCTGGGGGAGGCGTTGCGCCTGGCGCGGGAGCTTCAGGATGTTGAGAAAACGGCGGGAGCGGCTAGATGAACATTTTGGTCTCCCATTGCGCATCTCGCTGTGATGTACAATGATTTCGATTATCCGCCGGTAGTACGGGGATTCTTTGGCTACTGACGACAAATTCGAGGGGATTGACCGGCTCGTCCAGTTGGGCAAGGAGAAGGGCTACGTTCTGTATGACGACGTGACCGAAGTTCTGCCCGTCGGCGAGGGCGGCGCGGATCTGGAAGACGTTCTCGCGGGCCTCGACAACGCCGGCATCGAAATCCTCGAAGATCCCAAGGATTTTGAAAGGAAGCTCGCGGAGAGCGAGGAACTTCTCGATCTGGACCTTCCCGCCGGCGTTGGCGAGAAAGTCAACGACCCGGTGCGCATGTACCTCCGGGAGATGGGCACCGTCCCCCTGCTCACGCGCGAGGGCGAGGTGGAGATCGCGCGCCGCATCGAGCGCGGGCAGAACGCCGTCCTGAAATCGCTGTCGCGCGCTCCGCTGGTGGTTCGGGAGATCATGACGATGGCGGAGGACGTCGAAGCGGGCGCTCTCTCCCCGCGAGACCTCATCCAGATTTCGGACCCCATCCTTACCGACGAACTCGTCGAGGAGAAGTGGCGCGACGTCGCCAGGAGCGCCGAAGAAATCGCGCGCCTGTTCCGCCGGACCCTGCAAGTCCGGCAGAAGCTGCAAGCCATTCCGCGCGGCATGAAGCCCAAGCAGTACCGCCGCCAGCTCTGGGAACTCAGCCGGCTGACGATCAAGACCTCTCGCCTGGCCCGGCGGATCCGGTTTCAAGGCCCTGTCATTCAGCACCTCATCGGACGCGTGCGCGACGCGGTCGAGGAATTTAAGCCCGTCGAGCGGGAAATCTCCCGCGTGCAGAAGAGGCTGGAGGCTCCCGCGGGGGCGCGCGCGGAAAGCGTGCGGGACCTGCGCAAGGAGCACCGCGCGCACGCGCAGCGCATGCAGCAGCTTGAGGAGCAGTACGGCGCGCCGCTGGCGGAGCTGCACCGCACGCTCCAGATCATCGTCCGGGCGCACGAAGAAGCCGAAGCCGCCAAGAAGGAGCTGATCGAGGCCAATCTCCGCCTGGTGGTGAGCATCGCCAAGCGCTACACCAATCGCGGCCTCCAATTTCTGGACCTCATCCAGGAGGGCAATATCGGGCTGATGAAAGCCGTCGACAAGTTCGAGTATCGCCGCGGTTACAAGTTCTCCACCTACGCCACCTGGTGGGTGCGCCAGGCCATCACGCGGGCCATCGCGGACCAGGCGCGGACCATCCGCATCCCGGTCCACATGATCGAGACCATCAACAAGCTGATTCGGACGTCGCGCCAAATGATTCAGGAGCTGGGCCGCGAGCCGACCAACGAGGAACTGGCCAAGCGGCTGCAGCTTCCGGTCTCGAAAGTGCGCAAGGTGCTGCGGGTGGCCCAGGAGCCGATCTCGCTCGAAACGCCGATCGGCGAAGAGGAGGAATCGCACCTCGGCGATTTCATCGTCGACCACAACGGCATCTCGCCCTCCGACGCCGTGATCAACCTGAACCTGCGCGAGCAGACGGCCCAGGTGCTGAAGACGCTGACGCCCCGCGAGGAGAAGATCATCAAGATGCGCTTCGGGCTGGAGGACGGCAGCGAGCACACCTTGGAGGAGCTGGGGCAGAACTTCGCCGTGACTCGCGAGCGCATCCGGCAGATTGAGGCCAAGGCCTTGCGCAAGCTGCGGCACCCGAGCCGCAGCCACCGCCTGCGGGCCTTCCTGGAAAACGGCGCGCAGGGCGGGTAGCGCGTAATCCGTGCGAGACGCGAGCCGAGCGAGCGGGGCCGTTGAGCCTGGCGATCTCCGCAAAATCTCGGCGTCCTCCGCGTCTCCGCGTTGCAGTGCGCGTGATCGCGGCTTACAGGGTAGCGGGGCCGGGCTTGGGTTCGCCAGGCGCCGCGGCGTCCAGGTGGACGGTCCGAGTTGGAAAGGGGATTTCGATGCCTTCTTCCCGGAAGCGGCGGAGAATTCGCTTTCGTAATTCGTTGCGCACCCCGTACTGACTGGCGAATTCCTCCACTTGGTAGTTGAGCGTGAACCCCAGCGCGGATTCGCCGAATCCGGGGTCGAATGCCGCCGCGGGCGCCGGCTCCGCGAGCATGCCCGGTATCTCGTGCACGCCCCGGGCGGCCACATCCATCAGAACGCGCTCCACGTGATTCGGGTCTGCAGCGTAGCTCACCCCTACCTGGACGGAGGACGCCATGCGCTTTTCCGGCAGGTGGTAATTGGTGACGATGGCCTGCGCCAGCTTCGCGTTGGGGACAATGATCAGGTTGTTCGCCAAGGCGCGAACCGATGTGCTGCGCCAGCTAATGTCGGCGACGTAGCCTTCCTCCCCGGTGTTCAGCTTGATGTAATCGCCCAGGCGCACCTGGCCTGCCACAGCCACGTAAAAGCCCGCGAACAGGTTCGACAGCGTGTCCTGCAGCGCCAGCGCCACCGCCAGGCCGCCCACGCCCAACGCCGTCAATATGGGCGCGATCTCCACGCCCAGAATCCTCAGCAGCGGCAGGAGTCCCAGGATCAGCACGCCGATCCGCGCCAGGTTCTCGGTCAGGCTGGTGACCGGCATGGCGCCGGCGACGCCGGCCCCGTAGTTCCGGACCAAGTCTCCGGCGATGCGCGCGCACATTAGCGTAAAGGAGACGATCCAGAGGGCTTCAAGCGCCTTGGGCGCGAGCCGCACCGCCGCCTCGGGCAGTTGGGACGACTGGATGGCGACGTGCGCGGCCAGGATAACGATCCAAATCAGCGTGGGAACGCGCAAAGCCTCGTACAGAATCGTCCCCGCGCGGCTCCGGGCGCGCGCGTTCCACGACCGCAGCGCGCGCAGCAGAAGATGCCGCGCCAGCAAGGCTGCCATGATCGCGGCGGCGAAGACGATCGCCGGTTCGATCCACGTTCTCGGGTTCGCCGCCAGCCAGTCCAGCGCCCGCATTCGGTCCTCCTTCCTACGATTGTCACAAGAAATCGGCTGCACGCGCGGCGCGGGATGGTCGTCAGTACTATGTGCGGAACCTCGCGCTCATCCTCTGCCTGCTAGCTGCGTGGACTTCTCCGGCCGCCGAACCCTCGGCGGCGCGCCTGTTCGCCAAGGGTAAAAAGGCCGAGAAAGCCGGGCGTTTAGTTGACGCCTACCTTCTCTACTCCGAAGCCGCCGCGATGAAGCCCGGCAATCGCGCCTATTGGCTGCGCAGCCTGGCCGTGCGGTCCCGGATCGCCGAGGCGGCCAAGTCCGCCCCGGATGCCGCGCTGCCCGCGGTCTTCGCCGCTCCCCAGGCGCCGCCCCAGCCGGCCCCGGCCATGAGCGCCGCCACGCTGCTGGATGTGGCCGAGGCCCAGGAACCGCTGCCGCCGTCCCATCTCAAGGCCGGCGCGGGTTTGCGGGATTTCGACCTGCACGGGGACGTCGAGCAAGTTTACAGCGACGTGGCCCGCGCCTATGGCCTGGAGTGCATCTTCGACAGCGATTACCCGCCCGGCAAACCCATTCGCTTCCAGTTGGACGCCGTCGACTATCGCACCGCGTTGCACGGCCTCGAGGACGCCACCGCATCGTTCATCGTTCCGCTTTCCGAAAAGAAGTTCCTGGTGGCCAAGGACACCGCCGCAAAACGTACCGAGCTGGAGCCGGTGGTCTCCGTGGCGATTCCCATGCCGGAAGCCCTCACCCAGCAGGATTTCACCGCCATGTACCAGGCCGTGCAGACGGCGCTGGCCATCGAAAAGGTCGGCTGGAACTCGCAGAACAACACGGTAATCCTGCGGGACCGCATCTCCAAAGTGCTTCCCGCACGCCAGATGCTGGAAAGCCTGATAGCTCCGCGCGCCCAGGTGATGATGGAGATGCGGATTCTCGAACTCAGCCGCAATGACGCCGTCGCCTATGGGATGAATCTCACGACGCAATTCCCGCTCGTCTCCTTCGCCAAGTGGCTCAACAACCAACCTTCTCTCTCGAACGGCCTCAGCGGGTTGCTCAGCTTCGGCGGCGGAGAGACGCTATTCGGCCTCGGCGTCCTCGACGCATCCCTGGTCGCCACCTTGTCCCGGTCTTCGAGCAACGTGCTGCTCAGCTCCGTCTTGCGGTCGGTGGATGGCCAGCCCGCCAGCCTGAAAGTGGGCGAACGGTATCCCATAATCACGGCCGGCTACTCCGGGCCAACGGGCCCCGCGTCCGTCGCGGGCTACATCCCCGCCATGACCTTTGAGGATCTCGGCCTGACGCTTAAGGTGACTCCGACGGTCCACAACGAGCGGGAGGCGACGCTCGATATCGACGCCGAGTACAAAGTTCTTTCGGGGACGGCCGACAACGGGATACCGGTGATCTCCAACCGCACGCTGTTGTCGAAGGCGCGGCTGTCGTTCGGACAGTGGGCCGTGGTCGCCGGCTTGCTGAACACGCAGGAAGCGCATACCATCTCCGGACTGGCGGGACTGGCGGAAGTTCCATTTCTCGGCCCTCTCACCAGCGTGCACGATCGGACCAACGAGGACAGCCAGGTGCTGATTGTCATCCGGCCCAGCCTGCTGACGCCGCCGCCGCTCCCCACGCCCTCCATTTACGTGGGCACGCAAGGGAGGCCGCTGACTCCGCTGTAACGCCCGCCCGGAATCCGGACTCCACGGGGCGGTGGACGGTTCCGGGATCACTTCCGCTTGGCCTCCCGGCGTTTCTTCGCCCAGCCTTCTTTCACTTCCTGGCGCGCCCGGCCCACGGCCAGCGCGTCCGGAGGCACGCGTTGGGTGATCACCGAACCCGCGGCCGTGTACGCCCCGTCGCCGATCTGGACGGGAGCCACCAGCGTCGAATTGCTCCCGATGAACGCGTCCGCGCCGATTTCGGTCGGGTGTTTCTCAAAACCGTCGTAATTGCACGTGATCGTGCCCGCGCCGACGTTCGAGCGCGCTCCGATTTCCGCATCCCCCAGGTAGGCCAGGTGGTTGGCTTTCGCGCCGGCGCCCATCCGTGTCTTCTTCAGTTCCACGAAGTTGCCCACATGCGCCCCTTCGCCCACGCGGTTCTCCATGCGCAGCCGCGCGAAAGGCCCCACCACCGCGCCGCGCTCCACCACCGACCGGCTCACCATGGTGAACGCCCCGATTTCGGCTCCATCGGCGATCTCGGAATCGCTCACGATGGCGCACGCGCCCACGCGGCAGTTTTCGCCGATGGCGGTCTTGCCCAGAATCTGCGCGAACGGCCCGATAATCGTATCCATTCCGATGCGCGCGTCGGCGTCGATCAGCACCGTGTCGGGATGCTCGATGGTGACGCCGCCCAGCATCAATTCGCGCCGCTTGCGCTCCCGCAGGATGCGGTCCACCTCCGCCAGTTCGATGCGATTATTGATGCCCAGCGCTTCGCGCGCATCGTCGATCCGCAGGGCTTCCACGCGATGCCCCGCGCGCGTCAGGATTTCCGCTATGTCGGTGAGGTAATACTCACCCGCCGGATTGTCCGTGGCGATTTCGCCGGCGTGCTTCCAGAAGGTCCCGGCGTGGAAGCAGTAAATCCCCATGTTCGCTTCGCGGATGGCCAACTGCTCCGGCGTCCCGGCCTTCTGCTCCACGATGGCGCTCACCGCGCCGTCCGCGTCGCGGATCACGCGGCCATAGCCGGTGGGATCTTCCATCGTCGCGGTCAGCAGAACGCCGGCCGCGTCGCCCGCGGCTTCCCGCTCGACCAGGCGGCGCAGCGTTTCCGCCCGCAGCAGCGGCGAATCGCCGTAGAGAACCAGCAGGTATCCGCCCAGGCCCGCCAGCGCCTCGCGCCCGGCCAGCACGGCGTGGCCGGTGCCGCGCTGCTCCTTCTGTTCGATGAACCCGATTCCGGGCGTGGCGACAGCCTGGCGGACCTTCGCGGCCTGGTAGCCCACCACCACGAAGATTTTCTCCGGCGGCACCAGATCGAGCGCGGTCCCCACCACGTGCTCGATGAGCGTCCGCCCGCCCGCGCGGTGCAGCACTTTGGCCTGCCGCGATTTCATGCGCGTGCCCAGCCCGGCGGCCAGGATGACGACAGTCACGGGAATCTGCATCAGTCCCATTATGACCGCATCGCGAGCCGGGTCCCAACGGGCCGGTTCCGCGCGGCAAGAATGGGAAGCGGCCACGGAGATCGGCTATTTGAAAAGAGGGGAGGGCTTCACGCCACGCTTTTTCGAAGGTCCGTGTTGCAGGCAAACGGCTTTGCGCCGCGAAGGTCGGGTTAGCTGGCGCGACGCAAGAGGACGAGACGCCTTTGCGGAAGCGCCGCCTCGGCAAAGGCTTCGCGCGTCAGAACAAGCCGCAAGCTGCGCATCATTCTCTTGGCGCGTTCGCGGCGCTGGTTGATTCGGCGCAAGTGAGCGATCAGGGCCAGATCGGCCAGAGCCAGAAGGGCGAATGCAAGAGCGTTGGCGGTTTCCATGTCTTCATTCCATCATGGGGCCGGGAGTTTGCACAGGACTGCTGGTAATGGGGGAGTAACGGTACTTCGCAAACGTTGTGGACGCGGCCTTATCGCGCGCCGCAGCGGAAAGCTGGTGAGAAGCGCAAGCCGGGATGGGGATTTGGGTTTGGGGGTCCACCCCCGCTTTAGCCGGCGGCCCGGCCGCCGAAAGCCGGCAGCATGACCGGGGGGCAGTTTTGCGGAGCCCGCTCCCCGTTCGCTTAACAGGCGCGGCGAAGAAGACGTTTTTGCGGGAGCACCGCCTCGGCAAAGGCCTCGCGCGTCAGAACAAGCTGCAAGCTGCGCATCATTCTCTTAGCGCGTTCGCGGCGCTGGCTGATCCGGCGCAAGTGAGCGATCAGGGCCAGATCGGCCAGAGCCAGAAGGGCGAATGCAAGAGCGTTGGCGGTTTCCATGTCTTCATTCCATCACGGGGCCGGACGTTTGCACAGGACTGCTCGTAATGGGGGAGTAACAGGACCCCCGGCGGGCGTCGCTGGCGCCTGGCCGCAGTACCTTCCTGGGGTTTATCCCGCGAGCCGCGTCACAACCAGCGCGTGGCAAAGAGGCACATCGCCAAGCCGTCCAATAACTTGAACGGAAACTGGCCAGTGGTGTAATGGCCACAAGGCAGGGTGAAGGTTTCGTGCCGTAGCCCCAGGCGGCGGAAATTCTCGATCACCTGCTTGGAGTATTGGGGCAGGAAGGTGGTATCGTGCCGCGCCCAGATCAACTGGCTAGGCAGGTCGCGTCCGGAGAGCCGCTCCAGGTAAGAGGCCGGGCTAATCACCGACCAGTACCGCCGCAGTTCGTCCTGGCTGACTTGACCTTCAAAGCTCCGGCGCACGTTTTGGGTGGAAAGCCCGGTCCAGACGACGTCCGAGAAGTACATGGAAACGTGGTTGAAGATCCCGACGCGGACGCGCGGGTCGTGGGCCGCGGCGATGAAAGCGACGCAGGAACCGAGGCTTGTCCCCAGAATGCCCACACGCTTATACCCGCGCCGCTCGAGCCAATCCAGGCACGCCCGCGTGTCGATGACCGACTGGCGGTTGGCGTGTATGGTATGGCCGATGTTGCTCGAAACGTGGTAGTCGGCGCGCTCCAGCTCCGGCGGCATGCGCTCCGCATGGTACGCCATGGTCATACGTAACGCGCTGATTCCAAAATCGTTCAGTAGCTTCGCCAGACCCACGTGCCCTTCCGCGTCGGAGTTCCACTGCGGCAGCACGACCAGCGCCCGGCCCTTGTCCTGGGAAGCCGGGAACCAGCGCGCATGTACCCAGTCGTTCTCCCGGCTGCCGGAAGGAGTCGGGCTGCGGAACTTGAGGCGGCTTTGCTCCAGGCTGTAATCCTCCACCGGATCGTAAGAGAAAAACCGCTCGGAATCGGCCAGGGCTTCGGAGACGAAGGCCGCTACCCGGAGCGGCGCCTCGCCTTCGGGCGCCGCCGGGCACGGCGGAAACCCCACGCGGGCGAGCCAGTCTAACCCCCATTCAAACGGCCGTTGGACGCGGTTCACGTCACGCGTGGCGAGCTTGCGCTCCCAGTGATCGATCCATCGCGAATAGAGTCCTGGCATCGGGAGGAGAACTTTCAGTTTACCGAAAAAAAGACGCCCCGCGCCGGCGGATGGGACCGGAGCGGGGCGCAACCCCATGTCAGGAGAGGCAACTCACCAAAACTGAGATCGAATTATCCAATGACGCTAGTGCAAGCCGACTTCCATCTGTAACCCCTTGAAAACAGGTCTGCACGCAAGCGCATATTCCGGTTCTGGAAGCCTCCGGCTATGGTCCTCGGAAGTACAACCTTTTCCCGGCCCCTGGCCCCTGGTCCCCGGCCCCCAATGACGGGTTACAATCGACTGGTGACTGTCGGCCCTCCCAGTCCGAGTGGCGCACGCGCAGTTCACGCCGGGGCGGGCAAAGCCCTGGCGGGTTTCATGCTCTCCGGGTTTCTTCTGGCCTTTCTGGGAGCCATCCTGCCCGCCTGGGGATTCAACCGCGATTTGGCCGATTTCACACAGGCGGGAAACTACTTTCTGTGTCTTGCGGCCGGCCTGATGGCCTCCATCCGGGTGGCGCGCCCTCTCATGACCCGGCACGGGATCGGGTTTCTGCTGATGCTCGGCTGCTGGCTCGCCTGCGCCTCGCTGGTCGGTCTGGCTTTTGTCTCGCCGCCCGCATCGGCATGGTGGCGCGCGGCCGGTTTGGTAGCGATGGGCCTAAGCGCCGGGCTGCTGAACATGGGGCTATTTCACGCTATTTCTTCGAGCTACGAGGCCGATGCCGCGAGCGCCGTCACCCGGGGCGGCATCTGGTACGGCCTGGGGGGCCTCGTGGTCGCTTTAGTGGCGGCAGGCTCGTTCTACGCCTACAACGTCCCCGGAACGCTGGCCCTGATGGCCGTTGTGCCCGCGCTGTTCGCCATCACCTACTCCCGAGCTTCATTCGTGGCCGCGGCCCCGGAGACGAAGATCACCTTCCGCCAGGCGCTGAACGATTTTCGCAGCCCGGCCGCCATCCTGTTCGCCTTGGCGCTGTTCTTCCAGTTTGGGAACGAATGGTCGGTGGCGGGATGGCTTCCGCTGTTTCTCATGCACCGCTTGGGACTGAGTCCCGAAGCGGCGCTCCTGGTTCTGGCGCTCTACTGCCTGTTCCTGATGGCGGGCCGGCTCGGCGCAATCGCCATTCTGCCCCGGGTCCGCCACCGCCGTCTGCTGGTGGGCAGCGTCCTTTCGGCTCTGTTCGGTTGCCTGATCCTGTACCTCACCATGACCGGTTTCGGCGCCGTGTCCGGAGCGTTTTTCTTGGGAGCGGGTTATGCCAGCGTGTATCCTCTGGTGGCCGAAGCCATCGGAAACCGCTTTCCGTATTACCATCCCGGCTTCTTTAACGGCATCTTTTCTCTGGCGATGCTCGGGGGGCTGCTGGCCCCGGCCACGCTGGGCTATGCCGCCGCCAAGTGGGACGTGAGAGTTGTGATGGGCATTCCGCTGCTCGGGACCTGCATGGTGATGATCCTGATTCTCTCGATAGGGCTGGAAGCGAAGGTGACCGGAAAATGAGAAGACGGGGCCGGGCGGCGGCCTTCCTGTACCTTGCGGCCTTCGTTGTTCTGGGTGGGCGCGCCGCGGCGGCCGATCTCCCGCGGGAAATCGAACGCCTGCTCGCATCGTCCGCTCCAGCCCAGGCGGCGTTCTGGGGAATTCAAATCGTGGATCTCGGAAGCGGCCGGACGCTCTACGAATTGAATTCCGGGAAGCTCTTTGCGCCGGCCTCCAATACCAAGCTGTTCACCGCCGCGCTGGCGATCGCCAGGTTGGGCGTGGACTTCGCTTTCCAAACTCGCGTGCTGGCCGCCAGCGCTCCCGACGCGGAGGGCCGTATCCACGGCTCGCTGGTCCTGGCGGGCGGCGGCGACCCGAACCTCTCCGGGCGCGCCATCCCCTACCGCCCCGATTCCCGGCCGGGCGATCCGCTGGCGGCTATCGAAGACCTCGCCGGCCAGGTGGCCGCGCGCGGCGTGAAGCGCGTGGATGGCGATATCGTAGGCGACGACTCGTGGTACGTGTGGGAGCCTTATGCCGATGGCTGGGCGATCGACGATCCGCAATTCGATTTCGGCGCGCCGGTTTCGGCCCTCGCCGTCAACGACAACGCTTTGACGGTGAGCATCCGCCCTGGCGCGCGCGCCGGCGAGCTTGCGGAAGTGGCCCCGGACCCGGCGCTGGAATACTACGGCATCGAGAACCGAATCCGCACCGTCGCCGTGGGCGGCGCGCGGCGGATCGCTTTCGAGCGCGATCCGGGCGGCTCGCAGCTCCGGCTCTGGGGGACGATCCCGCTGCGCGATCCGGGCCAGACGCTGATGCTCGGAATCGAGGATCCGGCGCGCTATGCGGCCTGGGCCTTGCGCGAGGCGCTCGAAGCGCGCGGGATCGTGGTCTCTGGCGATGCCGTGGCCCGCCACCTGTACCGCGATGAGGTGGCGGACCTCAAACAGGGGACTCCGGCGGCGGATCTCTCCGGCGTGGAACTGGCGCGGCGCGTGTCGGCGCCGCTTCTCGAGGATCTGCGCGTGGCCGCCAAAACCAGCCAGAATCTCCATGCCGAGATGGCGTTGCGCGCGGTCGGCCGCTCCCGGCGGGGGGTCGGCAGCCGCGAGGCGGGCCTGGAAGAACTTCAGGCATTCCTGGGCGAAGCCGGCATCGGTCCGAACGCTTTCAACTTCGCCGACGGATCGGGACTGACGCGGCTGAACCTGGTGACGCCCGCGGCCGTGGTGGAATTGTTGCGCTACATGTACGCCTCCCCGTCGCGCGACAACTGGATTTCGCTGTTGCCCGTGAGCGGCCAGGATGGGACGCTCAGCGGACGCCTGGGCGGCGCCGAGGCCGGACGGATCTACGCCAAGACCGGCACGCTCTCCCACGTCAGCGCGCTCTCCGGCTATGCCAAGCGCCCCGGCGGGGGTCTGCTCGCCTTCTCGATTCTGGTGAACAACTACGCCGTCCCGGTCTCGGACATCCGTGGCGTCATGGACCGCATCTGTACTCTAATGGTGGAGTAGGGATACCGACATGCCGATTTTCGAATACCTGTGCGAAGAATGCGGAACCAAGTTTGAAAAGTTGGTGCGCCGGGCCTCCGACGCTCCCGCGCTCGCATGCCCGTCCTGCGGGCAGAAGCGCCTGAAGCAGGAGTTCTCCACCTTCGCCCCCCGCGCCAATGGAGCTTCCAAACCCGCGGACGCTCCGCCCTGCGCCGGCGGCGGGTGCTGCGACCCCGGCATGTGCGGGATGAATAATCTCAACTGACCGGTGGGGCGGGCCTCCCGGCCTTCTTGTTTTCTTGCCTCTCGCGGACTGTCAGAACGTGATGCCCAGTAGAAACTCGGCTTGGTTCTGACTCCCGCGCACCAGGTTGAGCGGGTCCACCAGCCGCGAGGATCCCCAGTGCGTGTATCGGATCTCGGGCGAAAAATGGACGACGAGGACGTGGACATCCACGCCGCCGCCCATGACGAATCCCTCGGTGGTTTTGGCGCTGACGGGCGTACTGGAAAGTCCGGTGGTGGCCAGAACGGATTGTTTCAGGCCGCTGAGCGTGTCAAACGCAAACCCGGCGTCCACGAACGGCCTCACGACTTTGGCCGGGAAACGATACTTCAGCAGCAAGGGGAACTCGAATCCGTTGCCACTGACGTTCTCCAACGTGGACGGGGTGGAACTGCGGCCGGTGTAATTCAGGCGGCGGTACAGGGCGTCGAACTCGATCGCCAGGCCGAACGGCAGCTTTAGCTCCGCGGTCGCCCCGGCCACGTACCGTTTCGGCAAGGAGGTGAAGCTGAAGCTCTGGGTCTTCGCGGCGGTGAAGAAATCCGTGAGAGGCATGCCTCCCTTGACGCCGAAACTAAATGGTTGCGCAAGGGCGGAAACGGCGCCAAAGAGCAAGAGAAACCAGGGTCGCATACCCTATCTTACGGACAAAGCGCCCCGGCGGTTTCCGGCTATCGTATCCTGGACCCGAATCCGGCTGGATGCGCCGCCGGCATGATCCAGCGGAGCGCCCCGAGGGGAATGCTGAGAATGCCCGCGATCGCGCCGATCGCGAACGTACGAAGTAGGTATCGGTTCATATGCTTATCCTCCCGAATCGCCTTGTTCCGCCAGCACCAGCCGCAACGCCCCGCGAAATTGGGGCAGATCCGCTATTCGGAGCATCGCCAGCGCCTGGCTGAGTACAGGCGGCCTCGCGGTCTTCCAGACCTCAGCCAATGGGCGATCGACTCCGTCCTCGCCACGATAGAAGAACCGGTCGCTCCAATGCCGCCATCCCTCCCGCGACTCCGGATACGGCCGCACAATGTCCCAGACGGTCTGTAGCCACCGCAGGCGAAGCGGCTCCCGGTATTGCGGAAGAAAAAGAACCGCGCTTTGTCCATCCCGGCGCACCTCGTCGATGAACTCGTCGAAGGTTCCAGCATTGGTCAGGTTGATGTTGGCGTTGGCTTCCGCGCCATGCCGGTCGCCGCCCGAAATCAGCGGCTTCCCACAGTCGGCGGCGAGTTGCGCCACCGCGGCGTTTTCCACCCGCGAGCGCAGGCCGTTCAGTTCGATGGCGTGAATCCACGCCCCGCACTGCTTGAGCAGCAGTGTCACCGCCGCGGCGTGCGCCTCCTGCCCGATTCCCGCTTCGTCCCACAGCGGGTGATTGAGTACGATGAGCGCGTTCGGGCGCTCGTGAACCAAAGCCAGCGTCTCAAGCAGCCGTTGGTTCTCAGGTCGCCGCGTGTAACTCCGGAGCGCGCGCCAGATTTCCCCGCTGCCCGGCTCGGGGAGATTGTGCACCCCGAGGTGGAAAAACGTAGGCCCAAAAGGTACGGTCCATTCCACGGAGACGGGCGTGGAGGCCCTCCCGAGGCGGAGGTTGGCTTCAATCGTATCGTGATCGGTCAGCGACGTCAGGGCTTCGAGACCCAGTTTCCGAATCTGGTCCGTCTCCACGCGAAGGGCGGCCGCGGGATCGAGCGGCGGGCGCCAGCTCGCGCGTTGGATATCGAGCGTTTCGCCCGTGACGCACCGGTGCTGGCGGGCCGCGATCCCGAGGACCGCGGGGATGATGGGAAACTGCCCCTTGAACCCACCTAGGAACTTCAGCGCCTCGCGGGAGCAGGAGGTGTGTCCGTGAAGGGATACGCCCGTCCGAAACCGCTGGTGGAATCGGGGAGCTTCCCAGAATGGAAGGACTGTCGCCGGTTTCGGCCGCGCATCGGGCATAAAACAGATCCTCCTGCACTCGTTTTAACCGAGGCTCGGTGAATACTGGGTGAATACGCGGTTAGGAGTTGAAGAAGGAAGCGGCGCGCCACGCTTATCTGTCCGGTTTTATTAGAGTTGCGGCCATCCAGTGCAAGCGGTCAGAGACCGAAAGCGTAGCTCGTGCTGCGCCCGCCTGCGGGATTGCGGACGAGGATGCCCCGCTCGACGAGTAGCAGAATGTCGCGGAGGGCTGTGTCTTGCGAGCACTTGTTGAGCTTGGCGTATTTCGATG
Source organism: Bryobacteraceae bacterium (assembly GCA_050012095.1). GTDB lineage: Bacteria > Acidobacteriota > Terriglobia > Bryobacterales > Bryobacteraceae > BOG-224. The sequence continues at coordinate 110,894 of JBEKHV010000012.1, forward strand.
AGGATCGGGTCTTTCTCGGCGCCTCGGCGGCGGTAAATCCGGAAGGCTCCCATGCTACCGATTACCGGCGGGGCAGGCGTAGTGCGACAGGCGTATCTCCAGGGCTATCATGATGCCATGCGGGTGCGTGAATTGGCCGAGTGGCTAGGCGCCACCTTCGAAGGCGATGGCGAGAAGGACCTGACCGACGTGGCGCCGCTCGAGACAGCGGGCGCTTCCGAGGTCTCGTTTGTCGGAAACCGGAAGGCCGCCGTACAGGCTGCGAAGTCGGCGGCGGGGTGTTTGATCGCGCCGCTGGAATGGCCGAATCCCAGCCAGCGGACCGTGATCCGCGCGCCGGAGCCGCGCACCGCCTTCGCGCGCGTGGCGAGCCGTTTTCATCCCACCGTGGAACTGAAACCAGGCGTCCACCCCAGCGCCGTGGTGGGGAGCGACGTGCAAATGGGTGCCCTGGTTTTTATCGGTCCGAACGCCGTGGTGGGCGACGGCTCGCGGCTGGGGGTGGCGGCCAGCGTGGGGGCGGGTTGCTTCGTGGGCAAGCGGGTGATTCTGGGAGATGGGTGCGTGCTGCACCCCAACGTCACGGTGTACGACAACGTAGATATCGGGCGCGGGTCCATCGTCCATTCCGGTTGCGTCATCGGCGCCGACGGCTTCGGGTATGTCATGGACCGCGACCGCTGGCGCAAGTTTCCGCAGGTGGGACGCGTGGAGATCGGGGATTTCGTCGAGCTGGGCGCCAACTGCTGCGTGGACCGCGCCGCGCTCGGCGCGACCTCCATCGGCGAAGGGACCAAGCTTGACAACATGGTCCACGTGGCCCACAACTGCCGCATCGGCCGCCACGTGGTGGTGGCGGCGCAGACCGGCTTTTCTGGCGGCGTGGTGGTGGAGGACTACGCGGTGATCGGCGGCCAGGTGGGCATCGGAGATAAGGCGCGCATCGAATCGCGGGCCGTGCTCGGCTCCGGGTGCGGCGTGCTCACTTCGAAGATCGTGCGCGCCGGCGAAACCGTCTGGGGCACCCCCGCGCGCCCGCTCAAACAGCACTTGGAGCAACTTGCGAACCTGGCGCGTCTGCCGGAGTTGCGGCGCGAAATCGCCGAAATCAAGCGCCGGCTAGCCGGTCTGGAAGAGCGCTCCTGAAGTCTGGACAAGCCGCGCCCAGCCGGGCTACGCTACGGCGGGGGCGTGCGAATCCGTCAGAATCACGGCTTCGGATTGGCTCTCGCGCGTCACGCGCAGCCGGCGCAACTCCACGGCAGCCTCGTCCAACATGCGCGCCGCGCGTTCGATCTGCTCCTGGATGACGCGCACCTGGTCCCGGGCGCGCGCGTCGCCGCTTTCCAGGAGCAGACCGAGATAGGAAGCGGTGAGGCTGATGTTGCCGACGGGCTGCCGGAGATCGTGGACGAGGGTGGCAAGCAGGTCTTCGGATTGGAGAATAACCGATAGGTTCATGTTCGATGAATTCCGGGGACGCCACAGTATAGCGCAATGCTGCATTCCACTCGAAGGTGGTTCGTATCAGAGGAGACATCGAAGTCCTCGGAGCCTTTGCCCGCCGCCGCCGCGGGCCGCGTCCCCATCGCCATGCGGCGGACCCATAGGGTCGCCGGGCTGTAATCGGATCGTATTCGAGACGTCATTACCGATTCACGCGCGCCGCTTAGAGTTGGTCTATCCACGAAAGTCCATCGAGACGGCTTATGAATAAACGAATCCGGAGTTTTGTTTTGTCTTTGCTTGTCTGCCTGCCACTCGCAGCGCAAGTGGACCATGCATCGTTAAACGGCGTCGTTACCGATGCTTCCGGCGCCCTGATCCCAGGCGCGAAAGTGGAGACCGTGTCGTCGGCTACGGGCTTCCACCGCCAGACGACCACGGGCGCGGGCGGAACATACGAGATCCCGGGGCTGACGATAGGAACCTACACGGTCACCTTCTCCAAGGACGGCTTTAAGCAAGCCGAGTTCAACGACGTGTCGCTTGGGGTCGGCGAGTTGCGGACCATCAATGCGCGGCTGGAAGTGGGAGTGGTGTCTGAAGCGGTCGAAGTGACCGCTCCCACGGAGACGGTCAACCAAACCTCGGCCGAAGTCGGCGGCACGGTCGAACAGGAACAGATCAAAGACATCCCCATTAGCGGGCGGGATTGGGCCAGCCTCATGCTGCTGGTCCCCGGCGCCGTCAACTACGGCGACGGCGCGCAGCGCAGCATCCAGTTCAGCGGCCATTCCCTGGACGACAGCAACTTCGTCTTCGACGGCATCGATACCAGCGGCGTCCAGGAGCAAACCCAGAAGGCGGACACGCGGCTGAATATCGCCCTGGATTCCATCGCCGAGTTTCGCGTCAGCACCGGCGTCTATACCGCCGAGAGCGGCGCCGCGGGCGGAGCCCAGGTCAGCGTTGTGTCGAAAACCGGGACCAACGATTTTCACGGCAGCGCTTTTTACGCGATCCGCAAGGACCAGTTGGATGCGCGGTCTCCGTTCGACGTGGTTGTCGAACCGGGCGCCAACAAGGCTACTCTCCCGCCTTTCACGTTGAACCAATTCGGCGTCAGCGTGGGCGGGCCTATCGTGAAGAACAAGGCGTTCTTCTACGCCAACTACGAAGGACTGCGCCAAAGTCTCGGGGAAACGCTGACCAGCTTTGTTCCGAACGCGGCCTTTCGCGCCCAGGTTTTGGCGCAGTCGCCCGTGCTCAAGCCTCTCTTGGATGCGTATCCGACGGGGGGAACGCCCATCGATAGCGTGACCAATCAGATCAACGCCGTGGCCTACGACACCGTCCGCGAAGACTCCGGAATGTTCCGCTTCGATTACCTGTTCAACGACAAGAACTCCATGTACGCCCGCTACAACGTGGACAACGCGTACATCGATAACCCCAGCGACGCGTTGGGCGATCATGAGGTGATTCCCCACATCCCCACGAATTTTGTATTGCAGGGCCAGCACATCTTTTCGGCGACCACGGTGAACGAGGTGAAATTCGGCCTGAACCGCGCCAACTATCACGACTGGACCTATGGAACCTCGCCGATAACCCTCACCGTCGGTTCGACCTTTGGTGGCACCAGCGACACTTCGCTCGATACGGAAGTGGGCACGACTTTTTCTTACATCGATAACCTCACGGCGGTGCGCGGCCGGCACACGCTGAAAGCCGGAGTGGAGATCCGGCGCATCCGTCTGAACAACTCAGGCAACACGCTCACGACTTCTACCATCGATTTCCCCACTGCGGAAAATTTCATCAACAACCAGGCCGATACCGCGACCTACCTTCAGGGCGAGGGCGTAGTGGGCAACCGCCGCACCTTCTACATGGGCTACCTGCAGGACGATTTCAAAGCCACTCCGACGCTCACCTTGAACCTGGGCTTGCGGTATGAGTTCTACACGGTGGCGCACGAGATTCTGAACCGCTCCGCCGTGGTCGATATCACGGGCTGCGGCGGCTTCTGCCCGAAAGGGACGCCTTACTACGCTCCCAACACCAAGGACTTCGGGCCGCGCTTGGGCTTGGCTTGGGCGCCCGCGGCGCTTCACGGCAAGACCACCATCCGCTCCGGCTTCGGCATCTACTACGGCGCCAACCAGAACGACGATTTCAGCGACCCTGCCGAAAGCGCCGTGCCGCGATACTCGATCACGTCCAGCGACTGCCCCACCCTGAGCTACCCCATCACCCCCTGTCTCATCACGACCCCGCTCTACAGCCCGAAAGCGATCGCCCGCAACCGCAAGGATCTCTCTTACGACAACTGGGATTTCATGATTGAGCAGCAGTTGCCCCAAAACTTCCTCCTGCAGGCCGGATACGTGGGGTCGGAGGGGCATCACCTCTTCGACAAATACACAGTCAACACCATCAATCCCGCTACCGGCAAGCGGCCGTTGGCCGCCTTCGGATCCTTCGGCCTGAAGGCCAATGACGGTAACGACGCTTTCAATGCCCTGCAAGTGTCCCTGCAACGCCGCTTTGTCCGCGGGCTGCTGTTCCAGACAAACTACCAGTGGTCGCACGCTATCGGCGACGCTTCCATCGGTTCCGGTACGTCGCTGAGTTTCCAGGACATGGGCTGCCGGGCCTGCGACCGCAGCGACACCAGTGCGGACGTGCGCCACACGCTGCTCGTGGACGCGGTTTATCAGTTGCCCTTCGGCCCCGGCACGCAGTTACTCAACGGCGGGGGCTTCGCGTCGCACTTCGTCTCCGGATGGCAGTTGGCCGGCATGGCCACCGCCCGCACCGGACTCCCCGTCAACATCACGATGACGCGGAAGGCGGCGCAGTTGCTGGATGGCAACACGTCTTCGCAACGGCCCAATCTGGTTCCCGGCGTGCCAATCTACGCGGCCAACCAGACCATCAACAACTGGTTCAACCGGGCCGCCTTCGCGGCCCCGGCGAACTTGACGTGGGGCAACCTCGGCCGCTATATCGCCAACGGCCCCAGCAACTACGAAATCGACATGTCCCTTCAGAAACGGTTCCACTTGACCGAGCGCTTGGCTCTCAACTTCCGCGCTCAGGCCTACAATCTGCTCAACCACCCGCAATATAAGAACCCCTCCGGCAGTATCGGTTCCTTGACCGGCAGCGCTCCGGTGAGCGCCAGCTTCGGAAGGATCACCGACATCCTGAACGACGGCGCGACCGGATCGGGCGCGCCGCGCCGCATCGAGTTCATGCTGCGGGCCGAGTTCTGATCGGCGCCCTTCGCCATCCGGTTCGAGATCCGCGTTCCTCGAACCGGATGCCCCTCGGGTTCATCTAAAACTGGAGAGGAGGTCGCGATTCCATGAAGAAAACAGTCCCCTTGCTTGCGCTGGCGGCCATCGCGGCGGTTATCGCATTCCGCGGCGTCGCCGCTGCGCCGGCCGCAGGGCAGGCGAAGACCGCGCAGCCTGCCGCCACGCAGTTGACGGCCCCGCCAACCTTGGTCCACGAGAGGGTCGTGGGCGGGCCTTATGCGGTCAACGTCGGACCCCGTACGGCCACGGTGATGTGGGTCGTCGAGAGCGGCGAGGCGTCGCTCGGAAGCGCGCCCGGCAAGAAGGACAAGACGGAGCCGATTCTCCACGCGGAAAAGGCCACCTTCGCCGGCCTCGAAGCCGGGCGCAAGTATTACTACCAGTCTTTCGCCGGCGCGGGCGGCAGAGGGTCGTTCGAGACGCCGCCCGCGGCGGGGACCGGGGCGCAGTTCGAGTTCGTGGTCTACGGCGACACCCGCACGCGCCATGACGTGCACCGCACCGTCATCGCCGCCATCCTCAAGTACGCCCACCCGGACTTCGCGATGCACACAGGCGACTTGGTGGCCGACGGCGACGACCTCTCTCTTTGGCCCATCTTCTTCGACATCGAGTCCCCCCTCCTCCGCCAAGTGGCCTTCTATCCCGCGCTCGGCAACCACGAACGCGACTCGAAAAATTATGGCGACTTGTTGGACGCCCCGCCTTACTACTCCTTCGATTGGGGCAGCGCGCATTTCACCGTGATCAACAGCGATATCGCCAATGTGGGCCGCACGAAAGCGGAGCGGGACGCATTCTGGGCGGAGCAGACCCGCTGGCTGGAAGCCGATCTTCAAGCCAGCCAGAAGGCCGATTCCCGCTTCTTCTTCGCGCACCATCCACCCATGACCGCGGTGCGGAGCCGGCAGGGCGACAATCCGCACATGACCGCGCTGGAACCCATGTTCGAGAAATACAAGCTGACCGCCGGCTTTTTCGGCCACGACCATAATTACCAGCACTACCTGCTGAACGGCATCCACTACTTCATCACGGGCGGCGGCGGCGCGCCGCTATACGATGTGGATCTGCCGCCGGCCGGCATCACGAAAAAGGTGGCCAGCACGGAAAACTTCGTAGTGGTACAAGTGAACGGAAAGAAAGCCCACGTGCAAGCTTTCAAGCCCAATGGAGAAACCCTGGATGTCGCCGATCTCGGCCAGTAGCCCCGGCGGCCCGGCGTGGGCGCGGGGCTCTCGGCCGTGACGCGGAAATGGATTCTCGCCGCCGCGCTCCTGCTGGCGGCTGGGAACGCCGGCGCGGCGAACCCGGAGCTCAAGTACGTCGTCATCGTCAGCCGGCACGGCGTTCGCTCGCCCACGTGGGACGCCGCGCGGCTCAACCGGTACTCGGCGCGCCCCTGGCCGGATTGGGGCGTCGCCCCCGGAGAACTGACGCCGCACGGCCGCGATCTGATCCTCATCCTCGGCCGCTACTATCGCGACTGGCTCGTCGGCCAGGGACTGCTCGGCGCGGCGGGATGCCGGGACGCCGGGCGCGTGTTCGTGCACGCCGATGCGGAGCAGCGCACTCTCGAAACCGGCCGCGCGTTCGCCGAATCGATCCTCCCGGGCTGCGGCGTCGCCTTGCATTCGCATCCCGGCGGGCACGACCCTCTGTTTTCCGGCGTCGGCGCGGCCGACCCGCGGCTTTCCCTGCAGGCTGTCGGCGCGCGGCTGGGGAGCGACGCGCGCAAACTGTTGGTGGAACACCGCGAGGCCGTCGATACGCTCCAATTTCTCCTCACCGGGGGCCAGCCCGCTCCGCTCAAGCTGCTCGATCCGCCAGCGGAGATCGGCGTCGAGATCGCCGGAAAGTCCGTCGAGATGAAAGGGCCTTTCGCCGCCGGCTCCACGCTCAGCGAAGTCTTCCTGCTCGAATACGCCAACGGGTTTCGCGCACCGGATCTCGCGTGGGGCCGCTTGACGAAAGAGAATCTCTATCGCGCGATGGAGTTGCACAAGGTCTACGCCGATCTCATGCGCCGCACTCCCTATCTGGCGCGCGCGCGCGGATCGAATCTTCTGGCGCACGTGGCGCGGTCGTTGGAGCAGGCCGCCTCGGGCTCCGCGGTTCCCGGAGCGCTCGGGCGTCCCGGCGACGCGCTGCTGCTGCTCGCCGGCCACGACACGAATCTTTCGAATCTTTCCGGAATGCTCGATTTGTCGTGGCGGTTGCCCGGCTATCAAGCCGACGACACGCCTCCGGGTGGCGCCCTCATCTTCTCCCTGTGGCGGAGTTCAAGCGGGCACCTCTCGGTTCGGACCGAGTATCTCGCCGAGACCCTGGATCAAATGCGCAACGCGGATCGCCTCACGCTGAAAGACCCGCCGGCCAGCCAGGAAGTTCGCATTCCCGGCTGCGTCGCGGCTGATCGAGAGCCCGGCTGTTCGTGGACGGACTTTCGGAGAATCGTGAACAAGGCGATCGACCCGGCGTTCACTTCCGCCGACGATTCCAGCGGCGGCGAGGTTCGATAGCGGCAACGTTCCGGGTGCACTCTAGCGGCGCTGCGCGGGCTGAAGCCCTCGGCGGCGCCTATCGGGAGTGGAGCCGGCGAATCGCCGATCCATGCATCCCGGCGGGAGTTCAGCGAGCAGAGGAGCCGGCCGGTGTTGCGCGCCGCGAGCGCGGTTTCTCAACTGCCGCCGGCGCTTCCACAAGGAAATCATAAACGCCCAAACGGCGCTCCTGGAGATCGGGCGGGATCACCACCCGCCTTTCAAGAATCGTGCAACCTTCCACCTGCTCACCAATTTCATGATCGTACCGGCCACGAACCATCTTGGTAGTCATTGTTTCCACCTGACTGGTTTCGCGCGGACGCCCTATCCCTCGTACGCGCGCGCCGATTCTAGGAATCCGCGGGTTTGAGAGATCCGCCAACGGGACGCTCCGCGGCCCGTGCGGTCAATTTACGCCGGAGTTCACGAATGCGTTCCCTGTGGGCAAGCTTGCTCTTTCGTTCGCGATGAAAACGCGATTTATCTCCGGCGTGTGCTGACATGGCGTTCCAAGAGTAGCAGAATCGGCGGGAATCTGCTCAAACGCCGCCTCTGCCAGCGGTGCACGCCGCAACGCCGGAGCCGCCGGCGGCGGATAATAGAGGGACAGGCTATGACCATCGAGATCGAAGGCGTCACCCTGCACTTGGCCCATCCGGACGAATTGGCGGTCCAATGGGTGGGGCAGGACGAGCTCATGCGGCAGCTTCTGGCCGCGTGGATGGTGGTGAACGATCAGGATTTGCCCATGAACCCGCGCCTGCTGGGCAAGCCGGGCGTGGGCAAGACCACCCTCGCCTACGCCGCAGCCCGGCGCATGGGGCGCGACGCGTATATCCTGCAAGCCACCATGGACACGCGGCCCGAGGATCTGCTGGTCACGCCCGTGATCCAAGGCGAGGGCAGCCTGCGGTATGTAGCTTCGCCGCTCGCCACGGCCATGATCCGCGGGGGCGTCGCCATCCTGGACGAGGGCAACCGGATGAGCGAGAAGAGCTGGGCCAGCCTGGCGCCGCTGCTCGATAACCGGCGCTACGTGGAATCCATCGTGGCGGGCATCAAGATCAAGGCGCACCCGCAGTTCCGGCTGGTGGCCACCATGAACGACGACGCCTCCACGTTCGAGCTGCCCGAATACATCCACTCCCGCCTCCAGCCCCAGATCTTCATCGATTTCCCGGAGCGCGACGAGGAGCTTCACATTCTGCGGGAGAACCTGCCCTTCGCCGAAGATCGCATTCTGAACTACGTAACCGACTTTCTCCAGGTGGCGCACGCCGCCGACGAACGCTACACCGTCCGCGACGGCATCAACGTGGCGCGCTTTGCCATCAAGCTGAAGAGCCTGGCCACGGGGCGGACGCACGAAACGGAGGCGCTCGAGATCTCCATCACGCAAGTGCTGGGAGAGGAAGCGTTGCGCTATGTTCGAAGAGGCCGGCCTACCGCTTCCTGATCCCGGCAGCCTCCAGCGCGGGCGGTTCACCTACTTTCCCGTGGCGCCCGGCCGCCTGGAGTTCGCCCTCGAGGCGCGCCAGGCCATTCTGCGGGAGCGGCCGGAAGTGATCGCGCTGGAGTTGCCGCTCGCCTTGCGGCCGGCGTGGATGCGCGCCGTCGAGCGCCTGCCCGAAATGTCGGTGATCTTCTACCCCGACGAGACGGGCGGTGACGAAGAGGCGGTCTACGTCTTGGTGGAGCCGGCCGATCCGTTTACGGAGGCGATCCGCACGGGTATCGAGATCGGCGCGGAGATCGTCTTCGCCGAGCCGGAGGCCGGAACGCGCCCGCACGTCAAGGACGCGTACCCGGACCCGTACGCCATCCGGCACATCGGTCTGGCCCGCTACGTGGAGGCGTACCGCGTCTACCCGCAGCCGCGTTCGGAGGAAATCGAGCGTCATGCCGCGGGCATCGCCTGGAAGTTGCAAGGCACGGACCCGCTGGCGCGCGTCTTCGTGGTGGTGTCGCTCAACCTGCTGGACCCGTTGCTGGACGCCATGGAAGAACCCCAGGCGCAGCCGCTGGCCCGCGCCCGGCGCAAGGGGGTCGAGCTGCTCAACCCGCACCCCGAATCGCTAGCCGAAATCGCCCTGGACTACCCGGCCCTTCAGTGGCGTTATGAGAGTTTTCGAACTGCAATGACGGACTGGCGCCTTATCGACCGGAGGCACGCTCAACTGGCCATCTTGCGCGAGGCGGAGAAAGCGTACGAAACCAGCGCGGGCGAGCGCATGGCTCACTGGCAGCGCCGCCTGCTGGCCCGCTACACGCGCAACCTGGCGCTGGCGGGAAACGAGTTGGCCGCCGGCCTCTATGACCTGGCGGTGGCGGCGCGCGGCGTGGCCGACGACAACTACGCCTGGGAAGTGTGGGAAGCCGGTGGCCGCTATCCGCCACAGAAAACCGCCTCCGATCTGGCGACCGCCCGCATTTCGGGTGAAGAGATGTGGACCGACACGCGGCGCATCCGGTTGCGCCGCCGTCTGCCCAGCGTCAAGCGCCGCCTCCGTCCGTTCGGCTTGAAACCGCGCAAGAAAGAGCAGTTTCCGGGCGAGTGGGCCAGTCAATTGAACGGGACCGGCATCTGTTCCTACCCGCCGGAAGACCTCGTAATCGAGGATTACGGGCGGTATCTGAAGAAGAAGGGCAAGAGTATTCTCTCCGAAGAGCGGGTACGGGTGGAACCGTTCACCACCTCGATTCTGGACGGCGTCGACATGCGCGAGACGATTCGCAAATGGTACGAGGGCAAAATCTACGTCCGCCAGTTCCAGAAGATCCAGGGCGAAGTCGGAGCGGTGGTGGTGATCTTCGACGAAGACCGCGACGACCGCTACCCCTACCTGACCACCTGGCTGGGCGAGAACCAGAACGAATCGGACATGGCGTTCTACTCGACCTTCCCGTTCGACAACCTGGTAGGTCCGGGCATCGGGCGCGCCGAATACGGCGGCTTCCTCATGACCCTGCCGCCGCGGCGCATGTACGACGTCTGGCAGGATCCGGACTACGAATTCGCGGAATCGAAATCGGAGCGGCTGCTGCTGGCGGCCATCGATTACTCAATTCACCGGCACGTGGTTTACGTGGCCGCCAAAGCTCCGCGCTCGATCTTCAAGACCATCGCCTCGCGCATGGAGCGGACGATTGTCTATATCCCCATCGGCCAGCTTTCGCCGTCGTCATTGAAGAGAATCCGCGTGGCGCACGTTCTGGACGGGTACGAGAAGAGGGAGATCGCGAAAGAGTACCTGCGGTAAGGGTGCAGGAACGGCGCCCGACGTGGGGCCATGCTTTTTAGCTTGCCGCCGGCTTTTGAGCCGGCGTTCTCGGGCGCGGGCCACGTCCTGTCACTGCATAGAACAAACGGAGCGTCTGTTCGACGCATTGGGATGTAGAAGTCATTCCTAATCCGAACGGCAGCCGCTTCTACGACTCGGCGACAATGCAGCCAAGTGGACTGTTTCCGAGTAGCCGACCATGCTCTCGGAATGACTGGTGCACATTGCCGCATGCTACGTTTTCCCTCGCCTACGCACAGAGCTGCAGTCGCTCTTGGATGATTCGAGACTTTAACGCAAGCGCCCGCAGAGAGAGTCGGCCCGCGGGTTTCGTCAGTGGCGCTCCTCAATGTCGAGCCCGACAGCCCAGAAGCAAAGGCTGCGCGCTAACAGTCGCGAATTGCTAGCTCTGTAGAAGGGATCGACCGCCCCGGCAGATCCCCACTGCGCTTGCTCGTTCCGCCGGGATGGCGCACCCCGTTCGGGCAGGGATACCCGGTTCAACTCTCGCTTCGGTAATCGCGCGATGCCCTGCGAATTAGTCTAGCCCCCAGAATGTTTTCGACGGCAGGGCGATAGAGCCTTCGTGACGCGACCTTACTACGACAACCGTGCCGGCAAGTCTGACCGCCCGTAGATGACCGGTGCCTGGGACCCCGCTCATGACCGCCGCAACGAGAGTGGTCATCCCCGTGATAAGGAGCAAAATCGGCGGGCGGACCGCTCTATGCGGCGCAGTGCTACCTCCATTGCGTAAGCGGTGTTGCTGCCCGCGTCACGCTATGGTATAAACGGGTCTGGATAATGGTCTTGGATTCGAGCCGAAGCCGGGCATGGCCGGCGGAATCGGAACCAAGGAGCGGACATGTGCTCACCTGACGGCACCGCGCGCATCGGCAAGCCTCCGATTGTCCAGGCCTGTCTCCTGACCACTTTGTCGCTCCTCCTCCTAGCGTGTGGCGGAGGCCAAACTCCCGAAAAGAAACGAGCATACTCTTTCATTTCCACCACTGGGAACCCGGCGAATGACCGGCTCATCGAAGCGGCGGGTGAGGGCCGCAAGGATGAGGTTGAGGCTCTTCTCAGCCATGGTGCGGACGTGGACGCTGCTCGAGACGGGATCACGGCTCTCTGGTACGCAGCTTCCGAACAACATCCCGCGATAGTCGAGTTTCTGCTGAATCGCGGTGCGGAGCCAAACACTCGCCCCGGTTCCGGATTCAGCCCACTCATGCGAGGAGTGCAAAACGACGACCTTGCGACCGTTCAAGTATTGGTCGAGCACGGTGCCGACCTCGAACTCCCCGATCCGGACGGCAACACCCCGTTGATGATGGCGGCCCTGTTGGGCGAGAGTTCGATGGTGAAGTTCCTGCTCGATAGGGGCAGCAACGTGGATGCACTGTCAACGCCTCTCGTGTGCGTGGAACAGCCCTGCCGCAAAACAGCCTTGGCTCTGGCCAAAGACCCCGAAACCGTGCGGATACTGAAGGGCGCCGGTGCCAGGCCGCCTTCAAGCGTCGCTTTTGAGGAGGAGGTGCGCCTCCAGAATTCCATCGGACCACTCACGGTTAGCGACGGAGGCGAGTTCCTGGCTTTGCGTCAAGGTCAAAATCGCCTGATGATATGGGATTGGAAGCGTGACATCGTTAGGACAATCACGTCGCCGGAGAGGCTGGATAGAGGGCAGGCGGTCTTCTCCCCCGACGGTAACTACCTCGCGTCTTTGAATCTCTATACTATTACTGTTTTCGATTTGGCTCGCGGGTCAATCAGAAGAAAATTCGGTAATAATAAACTTGACTAATCCGTGGTTTCGCGCTAGAATTAGAGCATGGAACAACACAATCCAGCCACTCTCCAAGAGGCCATAGTCTACTACTCCAGTCCAGAAAATTGCCTCAATTACCTTGCCGCGAAGCGCTGGCCGGACGGCGTTGTCGCCTGCCCTACCTGTGGGAGCACTAGCGTCAGTTTCCTGAAAAATCAGCTTCGTTGGCAGTGCAGTTCCCACCATCCGAAACGCCAGTTTTCCATCAAGGTCGGGACCATTTTTGAGGATTCCCCCATCGGCTTGGACAAGTGGCTCTCGGCTATGTGGCTCATCACCAATGCCAAGAACGGCATCTCTTCCTGGGAGATCCACCGGGCACTCGGCGTGAGTCAAAAGACCGCATGGTTCATGCTCCACCGAATCCGGCTCTCTCACCAAGGCAAGCAGGGTGGCAAGCTCTCTGGACACATCGAAGTGGATGAGACTTTCATCGGCGGCAAGGCGCGAAACATGCACGCGGCCAAACGGCAAAACAATTCTTTCAAGAAGGCCGTCGTGATGGGACTGCTCAAGCGCGGCGGCCAAGTCCGAGCAACCGTGATTGAAGACCGGGAGAAGACCACCCTCCAGCCCATCGTTGAGAAGCACGTCCGCAAGGGATCGAACGTCTATACCGATGAACTGGTTTCCTATTGGGGCCTGGACTCCAAGTTCGTCCATCAGGTCATCAACCACGCCGAAGCGTACGTTGATGGGCAGATCCACACCAACGGGCTGGAGAACTTCTGGAGTTTGTTGAAGCGGAGTCTCAAGGGAACCTATGTGGCGGTCGAGCCGTTCCACCTGTTCCGCTACATCGATGAGCAGGCCTTCCGCTATAACAACCGGAAGGACATGACCGATTGGGACCGTTTCGACTTGGCTGTATCGCAGATCGTCGGCCGGCGCCTCACCTATGCAGAACTCACCGGCAAGGTGGGAGAAACGGCAGTCCCATTCTAAACGGCAGGGCCGCGGGAAGCGGAAGGCCGCTTGACCTTCGGCCCGCGCCGGTTCGGATTCGCTTCCACCTTCTTGCGGTAGGCGCGTTCGCGCCGCACAAGCGTGGCGTGCGGAACCGCCAGCACGGAATCCACCAGGGCATCGAAGCGCTGGAACGCTTCTGGCCCTTCGTGGCACTCCGGCAACGGCGTTGCGGGTTCGGTCTTCATGCTTCCTCGCTTTCATCATGGCACGCGCGGCTCTTCAAACTCAAGCAGGATTCTGGCACCCGGCTCTACACCCTCGCTGGCTAGAGCCCTCAAGCGCTCGATACAGTCCACGAAGGTCTGGACTACAGAGAAGACGGGAGCGCGCGGAGCTGCCTGGAATGTCCACCATTCGGCCCGACAGGTTGGGCAAACAGCAGGCACGCTCTTAGACGCTCCTGCTTTCGGCGGGATGCTCATTCGTGATAGGCAGGACTTGCACTCGAAGACCAGAGCCTTGATGTCTTCGATGCCAACAAAAAGCTTGCGCTCGATGGTCATATTTTCCGATCCTGTCTTCGAGACACGATTGCCAGCACCTTTGCAACCTGGGCCTGGTTCGTGAGTTGGCGGGTTGCCGGCTGTATTTTCAGCCCGGCTGAGAGGCAGCTATGCTCGAAATCATCCCACGGCGTCCTCTTAGGGCGCTGGCGGCACTCCAGGTACAGGTACGTGACCGCCGTCCCACGTTGCGACTTAATTTTACGCGTTCCGATCAGACGGGCATGTTCCTCGATGTAACGCGAATCAGGTGTCCGCATGATCTGAATGACGGTATCACCCTTGCGGATGCGAGCAAGAAACGGCGGGGTTCCCACCCATCGGACTGGAGTGATTTTGAATCTGGCGGGGTCGGGCAATTCCTGCCTTGCTTTTTCCTCACCGCGCTGTCTAACCGCGGCTTCGTCTTCAGGATAGGTCCCCAAACGCAAATTCAGAAGCCAAATCCCGTGCCCTAACATTATGCGTGGTCTTCGCTTTCCCTGGCCTCGAATCCCGCCTTTCGGCGGCCGGTACGCCTTGCTGCAAATCCGAAGCCACTCTGGGCTTACCGGCTCCAATGTCCTTTGCCGAAACCATGCACGTACGCGCTTAACGACATTCGCGTCCGTGGTGAGGATTGCTGCCTCATCAAGCTGTGTGAACGAGGTCTGCGAGAGGTTCGCAGAGCCGACAACAGCTTTACCACCGCACAGCAGCACTTTCGCGTGAAGGCGCGGCGAAATGAAGACCTGCACGCCCTTTCCTTGCAGGCGCGCTATCTCGGCAGGGCATACGGAACCATTGCGGGAGTTTGCTTCGGTCAACGCGACAATCAGCACGTCGCCACGCTTGAGGTATAGCAACTCGCCCGCGCCATCCCCCAGGAAGGGCACCGCAACGTACAGCGGGCATTTCCGCTTCCGCGCGAGAGCACGGAGTTCGCGCCAGAGGTCTTCGTTGCCTAGAAATCGGAACATGGCATCAATTATGAACCAGCATCCCCCTGTTTGCCAGTCGGCCCGGAAGCGGCTTTGAGGCTGCCATATATAGCCATCAAATAGCGGATTCTATTGGAAGTGCAGTCTTCCAGTGAGAGGCCGTCGATCCATCTTCTATACTCTGCCAAAGTCGAACCTGGAATCGACATCGCGGCAGTTCTTTTCTTCATGTCCTCGAATGCGGTCTGCCTGTAGAACTCGCAACGGAACCGCTTGGTTCTCATGAGGGCCTTCAATGATAGGCGCGTTGCGCGTTGTTTAGGACCGATCTGATTGTCCATGTGCTTCATGGTTTCGCGGGCGAATAGATCAGCCATCTGTACGCCCACGGTTTCCCTGGTGGCGAAACTGATCTTGTCAGCCATACATAGACGTGGACTCCAATCAGGCAACCTTCTGAGGTGATCGTAAAGGGCACCTGCGTTGTACTGTATCTCCTGGTTTCGGTCGAATGTGAACTCAACCGACTCCCGTGGGATAGAAACGTAGCAGGCCTCTGTTAGACCACGGACCACATCACCAAATCCCCAAAAATACGGAGCCTCTGGAAAATCGGCCGGGAATACACGGCGATATGCCGAAAGGTCAAGAGCCACGCCATGCCCCAGCAACCTACTCTCTACAATCAGTCTGGTCAGGTCTTTGTAGAGCCTTTGATTTTCCTCGTGGGTGATACCCTCATACTCGCCGCTGTCCGTTTCACACTCAGCCGCATGGAAAGATTTCCCTCCAGTTCGAGCCACCCATAGATCCGAAACGGCATCCCATTCTTCCTTCCTACCGAGCAACCCAGCGACGGCGAAAACCCTCTGGGCTTTTTCATCATGGCTTTCATCGCCATAAACACAGTACATTACGAGTTCTAGCCTACCACCAGAAGGTGGATTAGGCAAGTCTATTATTGCCGAAAATTCGACAAATTCAACACACCCTTGAGCGGCGGCGTAGCCTTCTCCCCCGACGACAGGTATCTGCTTTCCTGGGACAGCGAGGAAGACAGGGCTAGGATTTGGGACATTGCTAGCGGACAGACCATAGGAATTCTCGACGTGCGCTGGCGCCACCCAAGCGCCTCCCCGGATTTCATCCTGAGTTCGCTGCCTCATAAAATTGCCGGGGTATTCAACCGGAAGGGAGATGAACTGGCAGTGGCGGAAAGCCTTAGTGCGAGGGGCCCCGCCGGGGTGTATTTCACTGAACGCATCCGGACCTGGAAATTAGGCTCAATTACCTCACTGCAGCCCGCAAGTGGAGTCGCGCACCTTCTGACAGTCGTGCCAGTCTACTTCTCCAAGCCCCAGGCCGACGGCGCGGCGGTGTCCATCACTCTGCCACAGCCGGATATGCGAATGCTTGCTCTTTCGCCGCAGGGCACCTATTTGGCGGTGGCTAGCCCGACGGAGATCGCCGTGTGGGACACTGCTCGAAGCGAGATTGTGAGGCGCTTTCGAGCACGAACAGGCACGGCCGCAGCCGGATATCTCTCAATTGCATTTTCGGAGGACGAAAAGACACTCTTCTGTACCTTGACGAACGGAGCTGTGGTTTGGGATATCTCGTCCGGGAATATCGCGGAGCGGGCGGAAGGCGCATTGGGCCTCTGGTCCTGGGCTGGCGGATACGGCTCGCGCGCAGTGGTGTTCCGCTTTAATCGCGACGACCGCGAGCCGATAAGCGTCTGGGATTTCAAGACCAACCAGAAATTGGCGGAGATGCCACAACCACCAGCCGGGAATGCCGGAAGCCAAACGCCGCCGTCACGATAACATCTCTCTGCCCAGTATTTGCGAGGCGGGCGGCCTTTTCGGTATCCGAAGGCGCGTCATCCAGCGCCGGAAGAAGGAGATACGCGGATGGAACGAAAGAAGACCCTCAATGCGGCGTTGAGCGCCAGTCTTCTAAGCGGCTTGGTCCTGTCGGCTCAGAACCTGTTACTCGTGTGTCTGGGATATGCCTTCTATCTGGTACATGGAACTGCGTATCTGGCCTTCTTTTGCCCCCTGAACCCTTTCTTCAATAAGCCGGATCTGCTCTACATGGATCAACCGCTGTTCTCCGAAGGCGGCGTATTCCCGATCCTAATTATCGTCTTGGCCACGATCGCCAGCGTTGCCGGGTGGGCTCTCGTCATAGGGGCTTTTGCCGCGCGGCATGCTGCCAGGTGGAAACTCTGCGTCCAGTGCATGATTGTCGTCGCGCTGTCCTGGGCTGTTCCGCTGTTGGCCCGCTCCGCGCCGGACGCACTCGTTGCACCGCTGATCGACGACTGGACCGGTTTGTTCTGGGCCGTATTACCTTTCGCGCTCCTGGGGGGCGTAGTCGGGCGGGCAATCGATGGCCGCAGAGGCATGATGTGGGTCGCCGGGACTGGCTTGGCCGCGCTCGTGCTGTGCATCCTGCGTCCGTTTCCCGAGCGGATCGCACGCTGGGCCCTCGGCCGCACAGATCTCTCGATGCTGATGCTTCGGTACGACAATGAGGCCGCTCCCCCGATCTTTCAGACCTTGAATCACCAGTATTGGCGCGCGGGCGCATGGATCGTGATCCTGGTCTTCTGGAGCGTCTGCATCGGGGCTACCGGGTATGCCCTCCTGCGTTCGCAGCGGGAAGGCAAGGGCGCGAAGGAACTGCCGTTCCACGGCTCACGTATCGCGGCTCGGCTCTGGCCGAAGCCGGCGGACAAGTTGGCAGACTGGTTTGTCATCCTCGCGGGCCTTTACGCCCTGTACACAGCGTGTCTGTACCGCGCGGAATTCGCGGGTTTCAGGAACCCATCGCTTCCGTGGGCACTCTCGTTCGGCTTGTTCGTTTTCCTAGGCCTGCGGTCGTGGCGGGCGCTCGACTCGACGCCGCGCCGGAAGTTTCGCCTCCTCCCGATACTGCGAGTCTGTATGGCGGGAGTGTGCTCGTGCTACGTGGTCATGCGTCCAGGCCTTATGGACCTCGGCGGTAGCACGCCGATGTATGCCTTCTTCGGACTGCTGGTTTTCGTCTTGCTGACGCTCGTGTTTTCACTGGCGGCTCTGCTGCGCCTTCTGCTGTCACTGCGGAGATCCCGCAGGGTTCGTGCCAGCCTGCCATCAGCATTTTGAGTCAAGTAATACGTGCTTCCCCGAAACGCTACCGGCCTCGTCCAGATCCGCGTCCGGGCGCGCGCGCTTTCAATATCCAATCGTGAGCCCGCGCAGAGAAGCCCATGCGCTGCACTACCAGGTCGAGCATCCTCTCGCCGGAATTGTCCAACGCGCAAAGCTTCTGCAACATAGGCTCGGATATGCGGGCGTCGTTAGAAGCGCTGTCCGGATTGCTCCCGGATCACGCGCCACTCGGAAGTTGGGCAGACCGGCCTCACGTTGACGTATCACGCCCATACCGCTACTCCGGCCCTAAGAAAACGCCGCACTTGCCGTGAAGTCCGCGCGCGGGTCCACTGGCCTGCCCCACCCGCCTATTTTTCGTCCCGCATCACTTTCTTGATCTGCTTCAGGTTGGTCTCGATCTCGTCGGTGGCGTCGGCGATCTGGTTGGTGTCGTAAATGACGCGCGGCGTCAGGAAGATGATGAGCTCGGTCCGGCCCTTGGTCATGCTCTTGGAACCGAAAGCGGCCCCCAACACGGGTATGCGGTGGAGGAACGGAACGCCGGAGGAAGTCAGCCCATACTGTTCCTGAATGAAGCCGCCGATGGCGATGGTATCGCCATCCTGAACGGTGACCTGCGTCGAGAAGGAACGTTGCTGGAAGGAAGGCGATTGAATGCCCGTGGTCGACGGCGCTTGCGGGGAGCTGACGTTCTGGTTGATCTCCATGGTCACCACGCCACTCGAGTTCACGCGCGCCGTGATCCCCAGCGTCACGCCGGTAGTGACGTTCGAGATGGTGTTGGTAAAGAGGCTGGAACCGCCCGATTGGACTCCGCCGACCGCCTGCGAGGTGAGCACGGGTACCTGCTGGCCCACGTTCATAGTGGCCGGGATGCTGTCGGTGGCGATAATGCTGGGCGAGGAGATGAGCCGCGATTGTTGCTTGGTTTCGGATGCGTTCAGCACACCCAGAAGTTCGTGGCTGCGCAGGACCAGGGCTCCCACCGAGACGCCCAGCCCGCCCGAGCCGGCCGCTGCGTTCAAGACGCGCGAAACGACGCCGGTGTCCTTCTGGTCCAGGTACGAAGACACGCCGGCGGACAGGGCACCGCTTAGGTCGACCTCGTAGATCTTGGCGTCGATGAGCACCTGCCGTGGCGGAACGTCGATCTGGCGCAGCAGGTTCTTGATCTGTTCCCAATCCTGCGCGGTTCCGCGCACCAGGATTGTGTTGTCGAACGGATTGGGAATGACGCTGGGGATGTTGGGCCTGGATCCCCCAGTTGCGCCCGCGGCGCCGAGGTAAGTTCCGGTGAGGTCCACGCCGGTTCCCATGAGCGGAATCGGACTGGCGGCGGCCGCCGCGGCGGCCGGCGAAGTGGCCGCCATGGTCTGATAGCCGGACGCGCCTGGATAGCCGCTGTACGCATTCCCGTATGCCATCCCGCTGTAAGGCATTCCGGCGTAACCGGAATTCACCCCCCCCATTCCCATTCCGCCGCCTACGCCGCCATAGGCGCCACCGCCGTATCCCATGCCAGCGCCAGCCCCTATGCCTCCGGCGCTCTGGGCGGCCAGCCCTACCATGGCGTATGGGTTGCCGGTGAGAACGGCCATGATGGCCATGGCCACCGTCTCCGCGCGGCCGTATTTCAGGCGGTAGTAGAAGAGGTCCGAAGCTCCGGCCGGAGCCTTCACCGGAATATCCAGTTTATCGATCCACGTCTTCACCTCCGTGAAGATGCCCGGGTTCGGCGCCACGGCGATCAGCGTATTGATGCGGTCCACGGGGATGAAGCGCACCGCCGCCGGACTCTTGTCGGAGAGCGCGTAGGCCTTGAACACCGATTCCAAGTCCTTCACCAGGTCCGACGGCCGGCTGTTAGTGACGTCGAACAGTTTCACCCGCTGGCCGGCCAACGTGTCGCTGTCGAACATCGAGATCAATTCCATGGTCCGCTTCATGTTCCGGCTGTTGTCCTCGATGATCAACAGGTTGGCCGGGTCGTACGTGGTAATCTGCCCGCCCTCCCCCTGGAACGGCTGGACGATCTTCATGATTTCCGCGGCGGTCGCATACTTCAGAAACACCAGGTTGAGAATCATGCGTTCGTCGTCGGGCAGGGTCTTCGCATCGGCGCCGAGACTCGGGGCGAGGGGCAGTTGCTGCACCATCTTGGCGGGCACAATGCGATACAGGTCGCCCACTTGCACCATGGCGAAGCCGTTGATGCGCAGGATGGTTTCGAGAATCTGCATCTCATCCACCGACTTGATCTCGCCGTACGTGTAGATGCTGACGGTCCCCTTCACGGACGGGTCCAGGATGTAGTTGATCCGCAATCGCTTGGCCAGGATATCGATCATCTCGGTGAGCGACGCGTTGGTGAGCGAAAAGGGGCCATTGTCGCTGAGGCGCGCCGGGGCCGCTTGCGGCTGCGTGACTACGGGAGGGGCTGGCGCGGGCGGCGGCTGGGCAGGCGGCTGGGGCTGTTGTTGCTCCAGAGCCGGCTGCGGAGGCGCTCCCGGAACCGCCTGGGCGGCGAGCGCGCCGGAGGTCGCGGCGAGAATCAGGCAAAACCAAAAGCTACGCATCAATCGAATCTCCCTGTACTTTTCCGAGGCCGTTACGCCTCCCATCACTGCTTCACCGCATCCCAACGGCGCATGGCGGAACGCAGGCCGGGAGGCCCGCGCCACTTGGCTTCCCATCACTGCCTCACCGCATCCCAGCGGCAGATGGGGCCGAACGGCGAAGGCGTCACTGTTTTGCGATATCCGTCCACCACCGCGCCGTCTCCATATCCGTCGTTCGGATTGCAGCTCGAATTCGGGTCTATCTTCTGTGGTTTGGGCGGCGGGGCGGCGGCCTGTACGCTCCGCTCCGCCGCGCCGGATGCGGCGGAGGGAACGGCGCCGCTACGGTCCAGCAGATTGTCGACGCTCTTGCGAATCACGTTGCCCTTCCACTCGAACGCCATCTCGCGCGCGTTCGCATCGACCAGTTTGAAGGGGCCGATCTCTTCTCCGACGCGGACGCCGTGGTGCGCCGCGGTGGAGGTCTCGCTCAACATCACGATCAGGCCATCGCCCAGGTCCATCTGCCCGTGATAGACCGGCAGAGGCGGTACGGGCTCGGGAGGTGGAGCGGCCGGCGTTTCGATCACCACGGTCGAGTTCCGCGATTTGTCGAACAGCATTTTCTGCGCGATATCCAGATAAGCCGAGGGCAGAGCCGGCGCCGCCTGAGCCAGCGGATCGTATCGCGGCGCGGCGGCCGGAATCACCTTGCGGTTCAAAGCGGCGGCCTCGCGCACTTTCTCGGTCCGCCACTCGTCCCGCATCCGCACGCCCGCGAAGAATACGGCGGCGATCAGGACCGCGTCGAGGATCAGCAGTTTGCGTTTCAAAACGACGCCACTCCTTTCTTCTCCGCCAGGATCTTCCGGGGAACCGCCGCCGAGACGCTCAGCCGCACTTGCACATTCTTCTTTGGATCGCCGCCGCCCGCGACGTGGATCTCGTCGGTGGCCAGGGTCTCGGGCTGATTGGCGATGGCCGTCAGGAAGTTGACCAATTGGTCCATCCCGCAGGAGAACGCCACCAACACGGTGACTTCGCCGTAGTCGCCGGTGAGCGGCTTCTCGCGAAATCCCTGGTTGCCCCGTACATCGATCTGGTTGGCGCTCGCGATTTCCTGCACCTTCTGGAGCAGGGCGACCTCCGCCTGCTGCTGATTGCCTGCATTCAGCAGGCTCTTTTCGCGTTCCGCCAGATCGGCCGCGGCCTTCTTGTACAATTCTTCCTTGGCGGGAAGGGCGGCCGCCGCGCGCCGCGTGTTTTCGAGCCGCTTCTCGGCTACCGGAATCGAATCCTGCGCGGGGACCACCGCGGGCGCGCTCGGGCCGCTGAAAAACCCGTAGCGCACGATCACCAGAACGACCATCGCGATCAGGAGGAGGTACAGCGCGCGCCGGTTCATTTTCCGGCCTCCCGCGTGGCGCGGATCACAAAGCTCTCGCCGGCCGCCGCGTTGGGCTGGCTGTAATCCAGCGTGGAACTCTTGAAGATCCCCGAACCGTCGATGATCTTCCATAACGAGGCCGCTTGGCGCGCCTCGCCTTGCAGGCGGACGGAATCGCGCGTGATGTCGAGAGAGTTAGTCCACGCCGGCGGCTCCACCAGGTTCGTCAGCGCGTTCAACACGTCGAGGTCGCGCCGGGTCTGGCCGCGGTATTCGTCGAGCCACTGCGCCCGGGCGCGCGCTCTCTCGGCGTCGCGATCGAGCGTCAGGCCGCGCTGCTGCCGCGGCTGAAGACGGGCAATCTCCGCGCGCAGCCGGTCCAGATAGCGCTGTTCGGCCACTCGCGACCACGCCGCCGCCCCTCCCAGAACCACCAGCAGCAGAACCGCGAGCGCCACCGTGGGCGCGAACATGGCGCGGGATCTGTACCTGCGATGCTCGGGCGGAAGCACGTTCGCCGCCGGCGCAAGCCAGGGACAAGCTCCAGCCAGCGCCGTTGCGAACGGCAGTGCGTTGCGGGATAGATCGTTTTCCGGCGGATTGGGGTCGGGCGCCGGCAGCGCGTCTTCGAGCTTCAGCGGAACGGCGCCGGGGGCCAGACGTAATTCGGCGACCGCCAGCGCCGCCGCGCGTTCCTTGGACATATCGAATTCCGCCGAAAACACGGGCCGCGCGGGGCTTTCCCCGTACGTTTCCACCGCGCCCGAGGCGGCGCGCCCCAGCGCGACGAATCCCTCCCCGGACATCGCGCCGTGGAGCCCGATGGCGGCGTGCAAGACCGCGGCGGAAAAGGTGAAGCTCGCCACCGCGATTCCCGCTTCGGTGAAGAGCCGCGCGTAGCGGTCGACGGTGGAGCGAAGCGCGATCCCCACCAGCGCCACTCCGCGGCCCAGCGGGGACCAACCCCACGCCGTCTCGTCCTCGCCGTACGGGTGGAGCGAATCCAACTGGAAGCGAATCGCGCTTTCCATGTCCCTGGCGGAGACTCCGGCCAGCGCCACCTGGCGAACGATCACCTCGCGCCGCGGCAGCAGGACGGTGGCGCTCAGATGGCTCGCCCCTAACGATTGCAAGAACTTCGCATACTCCGAACCCCACTCGGCCGCGGGCCGTCCGGCGAAATCGCGGATCGTGAGCCTTCCCAGAACGCGCACGCGTCCGGGACGCACGCGCGCCGCCATCACTTCGAGGTCCTTCGGTCCGACTTCGATGCCCACGCCCGAGCCGAAACGCAGCAGCTTGCGGACTTCCTTGGGAATCGAGATCTCGATGGGCGCCATGGGAATCAATTGCTCCAGGCCGAGTCGTACCACCGCAGAATGTGGATGGGGGAATCGTAGCCCGCGGGCATGTATTTCACGCGGGCCGCGACCGCGCGCTTGAGGTCGGAGATCGCGCCGTTAGCCAGCCGCGGTTGGGCCGTGGCGCGAATCAGGAAAATCGAATTGCCGCCCACGCGCAAGCGGGCGTCGGGCGCGTCGATGGATGAAAGGAACGCCGCGAGCCGCTCGGGCGTGAACGGCGCGGCGCGCCTGCGCTCCAGCAAGGCGCTGATGGCGTACGGGCTCAACCCGATGGCCGAAAGAACCGCCGGCGCGGCCGTGTTGGCATCCAGCCGGTCCCTCGAGCCGAACACCGAGAGACACTCCGCCAGACCCGCCCGCGGAACCAACCGCGGGCCTTCCTGCTCCGTGGCGGGCACGTACGTTCCGTAATACATGTCGGGGGTGATGCCCTTCACCAGCAATAACTCCTCAATCTCTTGAAAAGACGCGTGCGGCGGGCGAAAAGACGGAGTGAGCGATAGATAATAGCCGTCGAACACCGCGCCTTCCACCGGCCGGCGCCATTCGTCGATCGCGGTGGCGATCTCCCGCGCCTTTTCGGGCTCCATCCCCAGGGCCAGACCCAACCGGTACAACTCCGCCGGCGGCGAGGCGTTGATATTCAACTTGGACGTCTCGGGGATGATCTCGACGCGCGCTACGCCGCTGGGGAATTCGTAATCCACGCGCGTCGCTCCGAGGGGAATCAGGCGGCGATTGGGGGTCGTCGCAGACCACAGCAACTCCAGGGAAGCGCGCTCGATGGCCCCGGAAGCCAGGTAATATGCGCGCGCGCCCTCCATGGCGTTGCCCACGCGCTCGGTCTCACCGCGCACCGTGGCGGAGACGGCAATGCCGATGGCCGCCAGCGCCGCTGTGAGCCACAGCACCGCCAGCAGCGCGCTGCCGCGCCTATTAGAAATCGTCATAGGGAATCCCCAGGCTGCGATGCAGGTGCAGGGCCGCGGTGACCGTGATGGGTTCGAGACGCGTTCCATCGGGAACGAGCGGCGCCATCTCGACGCGCACGCCGAGCGGCCAGCCGTTGAAGCTCCAGTCCGTTTTCCAGATCGGCGGCAAGCCGGGCTGCGCCGCCGGAGAAAGGTAGGAGAGCCGGCAGAATTCGAGTCGATCGGCCAGCACGAACGACTGCGGCCCCGCCTCAATGGGCGCGAACCGCGGCATGATCACGCCGGTTGCGGGGTCCGGCCCGAACCCCAAGCAGAGACCGCCCGCCCCGGCCGAGCCGGTATAGGGGATCTCGTTGACGATCAAGCGGACGCCGCGCTCATCGGCGCCCGGGATCACGGCGAATTCGAGAATCTGCGGCTGCCCGCGCCAGGCTTGTTGCAGCGAAAATGTGGATACCAGCCGCATGGTCCGGGGATCGCCCTGAAAAAAGGCGATCCCCTGCGACGCCGTAGCAGCGTTCGCCAGGCACGGCGCCACCACCGGCATCATGCCCTCGATTTCCTGCTGCAAGACGCGCTGCGCCCCGGCCACGCGGCGGTTGTCCATGAGCTTCGCGCCTACCTTGCCAAAGGCGCTCAGCCCGATTCGCATGGCAAACAGCATGGCGAGCATGAGGACGCCCAGCAGGGTGATGGCGATCATGACCTCGATCAAAGTGACGCCGCGGCGCCGGGCCCCGCGGGCGCCCCCTTGTCCGGCGGTGGGTTTGGATCTCATTGCGCCACCACCACGGGAGGGATGTCCTCGGGCTTCAGCACGCGCCGTTGGTAGCCGTCGAGAGTGAGCGATCTTTTTTGCCCGCCCTCCATCCACCAGACCTGCAGCTCAATTCGGTCGAGGGCCATCTGGCCGGGCGCCGGAACCGGCGGCATCTCAAACGCGCTCAGACGCGCCCGCCAGCCGGATTCCATGCCGCCGCTGAGGCTGGCGTCGAACGCGCCGTCCACTTCGGTGTTGCGCGGGAAGCGGTCGTCGAGGAGCAACTCGTTCATGCGTAATTCAGCCAGTTGGGCGGCGCGGTCGTAGTCGCGGAGACGGGCGGCGTTGCGCGCCGCGCCGGAAAGGCCGGCCAGCAAGCCCACTACGGCGATAGCCATGATGGCGCTGGCGACAATCAACTCCAGGAGGGTGAACCCGCGTTCGCCAGTCACTTTGTAGGGACGCTTTCGACGCGCGGAAAGCCAGTCATGGGATCGAGCCTCACGATGCGCCGTCCGCCGCGCTGGTTGGCGATCTGGATGCCGATCCCCGGGATGGCGCCGCCCGGCAAAAAAACAATCCGGCGGACCGTTTCGGTTTCGTCGGCCAGGGGAGGCAGGACGGCTTCGATGCTGACGCCATCCGGCATTTTCAGCTCGCGCGGGAAGCCCGGCTCGTTGGAATAGAGCGTCAGGCTGTTGTCGCGGAGGGAGATAGCCACCTCCACGGGTTGCTGCCGCCGTTCCACATGGCTGACGGCGCCATTGAGGAAACTGGCCACCGATTGGGTGGCGGAAGCCAAACGCACGCTATCGAGGCCGGCGGAAAACGCGGGAAAGGAGATGGCCGCGGTGATCCCGATGATGGTGAGGACCACCACCAGCTCGATGAGCGTGATGCCGCGCCTATTGATTCTTCCAACTGACAATGTCGGCCGCCAGTCCTTCGCCGCCGGGCTGCCCGTCCTGGCCGTAACTGATGATGTCCGGCTCGTCGCCGTGCTCTCCGGGATACCGGTAGACGTAATCGCGGCTCCACGGATCTTTGGGGATCTCTTGCGGCATGTACGGCCCGGCCCACTGGTTCACGTCCTGCGGCTTGACCCGCAGCGCCTGGAGTCCCTGCTCGGTGGTGGGGAACGTGCCCGTATCCAGCTTGTAACTCCCCAGCGCCGTCATGAAATTCTGAATCTGCGTGCGCGCCGCCGTGACCCGGGCCTTATCGGCGTTCTTCCAAAGGCTGGGTCCCACCAGGGCCGCGAACAGCCCGATGATGACCAGCACCACCATCAGCTCGATCAGCGTGATGCCGGCCTGTCCCCTGCTTCTTCTGCGTCCGTCCATATTTACACCGCCACGTCGTTGATGCTCGTAATCGCGAGCAGCATGCTCAGAATCAGCGCTCCCACCATCACCCCCATGATGAGGATCACGGCCGGCTCGAACACCGCCGTGAAGCGTTTGATGGAAGCGCGGGTATCGTTTTCGTAGATATCGGCCATGCGGGAGAACATCTGGTCGAGCCGTCCCGTCTCCTCGCCCACCGCCAGCAGGTGGGCAGCCAGCGGCGGAAATACCGCGGCCTTGCGCATGGGCGCGGCGATGCCCTCGCCGCGTTTGACGCCCTGGGCCACCCCGGCCATCGCCGCCGCGATGGTCCGGTTACTCAGCGTGGCGGCCGCGATGTGGATGGACTGCACCAGCGGCACCGTGTTGGCCACCAGCGTCGCCATGGCGCGCGCGAATCGGGCGGTTTCGGCCTTCAGCAGAGCTTCCCCCAGCATGGGGATTTTCAACCGCGCACGGTCCCACCACAAGCGGCCCGCGGCGCCCTGTATGTACGTCCGAAAGCCGGCCGCGGCGCCGAGAATCGCAGCCGCGGCGATCCACCAGTAGCTGCGCACGTACTGGCTGGCCATCAGCATCACCTGCGTCGGCGCGGGGATCTTCATCGTGGAGCCTTCGAAAATCATGGCGAAGCGCGGGACCACGAAGTACAGCAGCACGAAAATCGAGGTCAGCCCCACCGTGGCCAGCAGCGCCGGATAGATCATCGAAGAGACGATGTAGTTGCGCAGATCGTCGCGCGAGCGCTCGAAATCCGCCAGCCGCTCGAAGATCACCGCCAGCGCGCCCGAAGCCTCCCCCGCCCGCACCATGTTAATGTACAAATCCGAGAAATACTCGGGGTGCGTGCCCAGACTGTCGGCCAGCGACCGGCCGCCCTTGAGCACGCGCAGCACGTCCAGCACGAGGATGCGGAACGCCGGCCGCTCGGTCAACTCCCCGGTGATGGTCAGCGCGCGGTCGAGCGGCACCCCCGCCGTGAGCAGCGTGGAAAGCTCCTGCGTGAAAAAGAGGACGTCGCGGCGCCTGTTATTTCCGAACGAAGGCAGTTTGAACTCGAACGCGGAACCCTTGGGCGCAGACCCGACGTACACCGGCGTGAGGCCCTGGGCGCGCAACTCGCGGGCGACCGCTTTCTCGGTTTCGCCGGCCAGTCTGCCGCTGCGCGTCTTGCCGTCCGCCGCCACCGCCCTGAAGAAGAACGTCGCCATCAGAATGCCGCCTGTGAAAAGCCGGAGCCTGGCGGGGCAGGAATAGACCCCACCTCGGCTCCTTCTGAGTAGACGCAATCCGCCGTCGAAAAGACGAACGCCCTCAAATATGCAGTTTACCGGCATTAGAGCCGGCCCAATGGAGCATTGGGCTTCAAGCTTGCCCCAAGCCCGCTCTAAAGCCAGCGCCGTACATAAATCGCCACTCCGCACGGCGCACTACACTAGAATTCGGATGCGCTTCAATATACGGCTCCGCTCTAACCGCGGACTCCTGCTTTTCCTCGCTCTTTACGCGATCGTCCTGGTCTTCTTCCTCGAAGCGAAGCCGCTCACTCTGGACGAGATCATCGATATGATCGGCGTCCGTAACTCCAGTGTGCGCGCGGTCCTGGATTTTGCGCCCCGTAACGCGGGAGGAGTTCCGCTCGGTTATCTGTGCGACCTCGCGATGATTCGGTTATTCGGCTACTCGGTGTTTGCGGTCCGGCTGCCTTCCGCGGTTTTCAGCCTGATTGCGTGCGTGGGCGTCTATGCGCTCGCACGGGGAGGCGGCCTTCGCCGGCCGCTCTGGGCGGTTATTTGCTACGCGGCTTTTCCGCTGCAGGTCCGCTATGCGATGCTAGCGAGGCCTTACGCGCAAGCCGCCTGCTGGAGCGTCCTCGCCACGATTGTGTTCCTCAAGCTCGTCAACTCCCGGCCGGGCATCGGCCTGGCGGTTCTCTATTCCATCCTGGTGGCGGGCGGTCTGTACGCCCAACCGTACAGCATCTTTGCGCCGGTCGCGCACTTGGTCTGGCTGGCGTCTACTCGCTCACCGCGCCAAGGAGACCGGCCGCTGGTTCTTGCGGGAGGGGCCGTTGCGGCGGCATCGATCGCCTTCCTTCCCTGGTTCTTCAGAGCGCACGCCGTGTGGCGCGAAGCCATTGGCTCGGGGATGTTCTTTGCCATGACCTACAAGAGCCTCTTGCTAATCGCGCACGAATTGCCCGGCGCCGGATACTTGGGTTTTGGCCTCACTTTGATCGGCGCGCTCTTAGGGCTGCGTTTGTCTCCGCTACTCAGCGCGGGACAAAAGCTCTTCTGGGGCCTCTACATTGTTGTCCCACTTTCGTGCGTGCTGGCTGCCGACGCTTACTTTGGTTACTTTCTGGCGATTCGGCAATTCATCTTCATCCTGGTTCCACTGGCTGTCCTGATCGCCATGGCCGCCGAGACATTGATGAACGCAGGGCGTCTGCGGTGGGGCTTGTTGGCGCCGGGTTGCCTGCTGGCGGCGATGCTTTATCAAAACGTTCATTCGATGGCGCGGCCCGGAGAAGGCTGGCAGGCCGCGGCGTCCGCGCTAAGCAGGCAGGCAAGCGCCCCCGGGGCTTGTAATCTATTTATCCCACCCGATTCGTTAGTTTTGTATGCCTTCTTTCAATCGCAACTGCCCCAGACTGTTTGCGATTCCTATCGCCTCTCCGCTTCCGATACCATTGCCGTGGCGATCCGGTCCAATGGGATGGAGGCTTCCTACTCCGAGGCAAAACAAAGACTGAACCGAGCGGGTTTCTCCAAAGCGGCGAATCTGAGCGTCGGCGAGCCGCGTATCGAGCTATACCGGCGGGTCTCTGGCCCGCCGAACTGAGCCTCAGCGATCAGAATTCCTGCGTGACCCGCATCACTTCGTCCACCGTGGTGACGCCGTCGCGGATCTTCTGCCAGCCGTCCTCGCGCAGGTTGCGCATGCCGTTGCGGCGCGCGGCCTTGGTCAGTACGCTGGCGTCTTCGTTGGCCATGATCAGCTTCCGGATCTCGTCGTTGAGATCCATCATTTCGAAAATGCCGACGCGCGAGGTATAGCCCGTTCCGCGGCATGCCGGGCAGCCGGCTCCGCGGAAAGACTGTACGGTTTCGCCCTCGGGTGAAAGCGCCGGTCCCGCGGGCTGCTTGCAGCTCCCGCAGATCACGCGCACCAGGCGCTGCGCCAGCACGGCCACCAGCGACGACGTAATCAGGTAGTTCTCCACCCCCATATCGGTGAGGCGCGTGATGGCGCTGGGGGCGTCGTTGGTGTGGAGCGTCGAGAACACCAGGTGGCCCGTGAGCGCGGCGCGGATGGCGACGTCGGCCGTTTCGCGGTCGCGGATTTCGCCCACCATGATGACGTCCGGATCCTGGCGCACGATGTGCCGCAGCCCGGCGGCGAACGTGAGGCCGATCTGCGGGTTCACGTGGATCTGGTTGATTCCGTCCATTTGGTATTCCACCGGGTCTTCGATGGTGATGATCTTCTTGTCCGGCAGGTTGATGCGCTTGAGAGCCGAGTAGAGCGTGGTGGATTTGCCGCTGCCCGTCGGCCCGGTGACCAGAAAAATACCGTGCGGCATGCCGGTGAAATGCTCCATGCGCCGCAGCATGCGCTCGTCGAACCCCAGCCGCTGGAGATCGTAGAAATCCCCGGCGGAGCGGTCCAGAAGGCGCATGACCACGCTTTCGCCATAGAGCGTGGGCAAGGTGGAAACGCGGAGATCCACTTCGCGGCCCAGAATCTTGATCTTGATGCGGCCGTCCTGAGGGAGCCGGCGTTCGGCGATGTTCAGCTTGGCCATCAGCTTCAAACGCGAGGTGACGGCGGCCTTCAGCTCGCGCGGCGGCGCCTCCTGGTCGAATAGCACGCCATCAACGCGGAAGCGGACGCGGAACTCCTTCTCGAACGGCTCGATGTGGATATCGCTCGCGCGCTTTTCGAGCGCGTCGGCGATCATGGCGTTCACCAGGCGGATGACCGGCGCCTCGCTCGCCATGTCGCGCAGGTGTTCGAGGTCGGCCGTGGCCTCCTCGTCCGCGCCTTCGCCCACCACGGCCTGGCGCTCGGCCTCGGTGTAGTTCTTGTCGATGGCGTCGAGAATCTCCTGCTCCGCCGCCAGCGCCGTGCGTACCTCCAAGCCGGAGAACGCGCGCACCGCCGCGACGGTCTCGAAATCCAGAGGGTCCGCCATGGCGAGCGTGAGCGTGGAATCCACCAACGCCGCCGGGTAGGCGCGGCACTGGCGCAGGAACCGGTGCGAGAGACCTTCGATTTCCGGCGCCGCCGGTGGCGGCTGGTCCACCGCTGCCAGGGGGATATCGAGTTGCGCGGAGAGCGCCGCCAGCAGGTCGCGCTGGGCGATCAGCCCCATATCCACCAGGATTTTGCCCAGTTTGTCGCCGCGCTCGCCCTGCAATTCAAGCGCCCGCTCCAGGTCCCCCGCCTCGATCTTGCCGCGCTCGATGAGCAGCTCTCCCAGACGCTGGCCGCGCGGGCAGCGGTAATCCGGCGAAGCCGTGGATTCGGCGGGCGTCACTATTGTTCGTCCATCTGGATCTTGCCGGCGAGCGCGGATTCGCGGTCGGCGCTGGCGACGATCTGGCTCGGCAGCCCGGTTCTGTCTTCCCAATCGAGATAAAACACGCGCACCGCGAACACGATCTTCTCGCCCGGCGCCAGGGTCTTCAACTGGTTCGCGGCGGCGGCGACCGTGTCCGCCATGGCCTTGCGCAATAGCGGGAGGTGAGCGAGCTTGCGTTGATGTACCACCGCCGCCTGCGCTTTAGGGATCACCGGTTGGAAGGGGCTGGTTTGAGGCGTAGTCGCCAGATCGAGCGGCGTCGTGAAAACTACGCCGTAACCGCCCACATAGACTCCCGACGTGGCGCCCAACAGCACGAAGGGCTCGCTGCTGTCCAATCCCCGTAACCGATTCTCAAACCCGCTCTCGATCTTGGCGATGACGGCGCCATCCGGGCGGACATTCTGCGTAGCCATGGTCGGCGCCGGCGGGATCGGCGCCTGGCCGGTACAGATCAGCGCCATAGCCAAGGTGAGGAATGCCGCGGCTGGTCTCATTGCGCTCCTCCTTCTGTCGACACTTGCCGGTAGCCGCCGGCCAAATACTTCAAACCGCCGTTGCGCCTCTGCAAGTACTCGATGTAGTTGGCATCTTTCACAAGCTGCGCGCGGTCCTCCTCGGCGCTTCGGAGGAACTGCGCCAAGACCTTCTGATTTTGCGCCGCTTGACGCGCTTCACTTTCCCGCACCGCCTTATCGACAGCGTCCTGAATCTGGGCCTGCGCTGCCGCGCTGGAAACGGACGCAACGGCTGGGCCGGAAACAGCTCGCTGGGCCGCCGGCCGCGTCACTGCGAATACCAGAATCGCCACGGAAAGCATGGCCGCCGACGCGAATCCCAGCCGCGGGGCGGATTCCCAAAACGCGGCCCACGTCCGCCGCCACCCGGAGGGCTCAAAGGCCGGGTCGGAGACGAACGCGATGCGCCGTGGGATCTCTTCCTCGCGCAGCGCCAGCAGGGCGGCTTCGGTCAGCCGCAGTTGGTCCAGTTCTTCCCGGCAGGAAGGGCAGTCCCGGACGTGAGTTTCCACCTGGAGCGCCTGCGGGCCGGGCAACTCCTTGAGGAAAAAGTCCTTCAAATCGAATGGCGAGCAACTCATGAGGCACCTCGTAGTCCAATGGGAGCCAACTCGGATTTGAGAACTTCGAGCGCGGTATACAGCCTGGACTTGACGGTGGAAACCGGGCAGGCGAGGATGCCGGCCATTTCCTCGAACTTGAAACCCTGGTAGATCTTGAGGACTACCGCCTCGCGCTGCTCCGGCGAAAGCCGGTCCAGCGCCGCGGAGACGGCCAGTCTCAGCTCGATGGGAAAAACGGAGCTTCCGCCCAGCGTAATCGGGGCCCCCGTACTCTCCGGCTCCAACTCGTCTCTATCGCTCTCCGGCTTGCGCTTGCGGAACATCGAGTAGGCTTCGTTGTGCGCAATGCGGTACAGCCAGGGCCCGAAGCGCCCCGGATCGTCGAGTTGGCGGAGGTTCTGGTAGGCTTTCAAGAAAACGTCCTGCGTCAAGTCCAGAGCGTCTTCCCGGTTGCAAGTAATGCGCAATAGATAGTTGTAGACGCGCTTCTCCCACCGGGACACGAGGAGGTTATAAGCCTCGACGGCTCCGGACCCGGAGGACGCCCCCGAGGGCGCCCGGGCCTGTCGGATCAGGTCGGCGTCTTCAACCGCCCGAAAAATCAATCTCTGGCTCCTTGTGACTAGACGTGGTTCGCCGCCAAAAAGACGAACGGGGACCAAGAACCAGTGTAGCGGCATTCCCCCAGGCGTACAGCCATCGCGAGATTCGCGCCCAAAGTCGCGCAACCCCCTCCACTCTATCGGCGTTATACATATAGGTTAGAATTCATATCAGGAGGTCGCGGATGACTGCACAGCTTTTCTTCTCAGCGGCGCTGGTTACCGCGGGTCTATCGATCGGGCAGGAGCCCGCTCAGCCCGCCGCCCAGGCGGCGGCGTCCCAGCCCGCCAGTTACACCGTCGAAACAGGCATTAAGGTGCCTCTCAGCCTCATCAACAGCATCAGCACCAAGCATTCCGCCGAAGGAGACCGGGTGTACCTGGAGACCGCCTTTCCCGTCTTGGTGAGCGGCCGCATTGTCATTCCGGTGGGCAGCTACGTGGCCGGGACCGTCACCCAGATCAAGAAGCCCGGGCGGACCAAGGGCCGCGGGGAGTTGTACGTTCGCTTCGACTCGCTCACTTTGCCCAACGGCGTGACGCGCGATTTCCACGCGCGCATCGGCGGCATGGACGGGACCACCGCGGGCACGCTGGATCGCGCCGAAGGCAAGATCGAGAGCGAAGGCAATAAAAGCGGCGATCTGCAGACCGTCGGCGAAACGACCGCCGTGGGCGCCTCCGTGGGAGCGATTGCGGGCAACGCGGCCGGACATGCGGGCATGGGTATCGGAGTTGGCGCGGGTGCGGGTCTGGCGGCAGGATTGATCGGCGTGCTCGTCACCAGGGGTCCCGACGCGGTTCTGGAGAAGGGGACCACCGTGGAAATGGTGCTCGACCGCAATCTCACCTTCAGCGCGAGCGAATTGGATTTCGGAAATTACCAGCCGCCGCGCGCGTCGCCCGCGCAGGCCCCGCCGCAGACCAACGGGAAAAGCGGTTCCACCCTGCCTTTCCCGGCGCGCAGGATTCCGCTCGAGTAGCGAAGTGCGGAACAGGCATATCGGCCGCAGATGAACGCCAATGGACGCCGATTGAAAAGTCGTCTTAGTTATCTGCGTTTATCTGCGTTCATCGGCGGCCTACAGCGCTACGCCGGCTTCTCCGCTCGCGGAGCCGGCATGAACCTCTTGACGAAATTCGTGTCGAACCGGCCGGCCTGGAAATCGGGGTCCGCCAGGATGCGCTGGTGCAGCGGAATCGAGGTGTGGATGCCCTCGATGATGAACATGCCGAGCGCGCGCTGCATGCGGCGAATCGCTTCGTCCCGGTCGGCGCCGTAGGCGATCAGCTTGGCCACCAGCGAATCGTAGTACGGTGGCACGACGCAGTCCGTGTAAGCCCAGCTATCCACGCGCACGCCCATGCCTCCGGGAGGGTGGAATCCCGTGATCCGCCCCGGCGACGGCGTAAACGTCTCCGGATTCTCGGCGTTGATGCGGCATTCGATGGCGTGCCCGCGGATCTGGACCGCCTCCGGTAAAATCTCCTCCAGCCTCTCGCCCTGCGCGATCCGGATCTGGCTCTTCACAATGTCGATGTTCGTGACGAATTCCGTCACGGGATGCTCCACCTGCACGCGGGCGTTGACTTCGATGAAGTACAGCCGCCCGTCCTCGTCCATAAGAAACTCGACGGTCCCCGCGTTGCTGTAGCCCGCGGCGCTCAGGGCCTTGCGCAGCGCCGCGGAGATTTCCGCGCGCTGGCTGTCGGTCACCGCGGGCGAAGGCGATTCTTCCAGCAGCTTCTGATGGCGGCGCTGGATGCTGCACTCGCGCTCGCCCAGGATGGCGACGGCGCCGTACTCGTCGGCCAGCGCCTGGAACTCGATGTGGCGGGGGGCGGCGATGTACTTCTCCAGATAGAGGTCCGGCGATGCGAAGGCCGAGCCGGCTTCCTGTTGCGCCTGCACGAAAAGCGTGGCCAGTTCCTCCGGCTGGTTCACGACGCGCATCCCGCGCCCGCCGCCGCCCGCCGAAGCCTTCAGGATCACGGGGTATCCGATGGATTTCGCCGTCGCCAGCGCCTCATCGGGGCTTTGCAGAACGCCCGCCGAACCCGGCAGCACGGGCACTCCCCTCTCGCGCATGAACGCGCGGGCGCGCTCCTTGACGCCCATCAACCGGATCACATCCGGCTTCGGCCCGATGAACTTGATGCCGGAGGTCTCGCACACCTGTGCGAACGCCGCGTTCTCGCTCAGAAAGCCGTAGCCCGGATGGATGGCGTCGACGTCGGCGATCTCGGCGGCGCTGATGATGGAGGGCACGTCCAGGTAGCTGCGCGCGCTCTTGGCGGGTCCGATGCAGATGGCTTGGTCGGCGAAGCGCACGTGGGAGCTGTAGCGGTCCGCCTCCGAGTAGACCGCCACCGTCTGGATTCCCAGTTCCTTGCAGGCGCTGATGACGCGAACGGCGATCTCGCCCCGGTTGGCGATGAGGACTTTGCTAAACCGTACGGACGGCAAACAGAGCCTCCCCGTACTCCACCGGCTGGCCGTTCATGACGAGCTTGCTCTCGATGACGCCCGACGTCTCCGCTTCGATCTCGTTCATGAGCTTCATGGACTCGATGATGCACAGGATCTTGCCCGGCTGGATGCGTTCGCCCACCCGCACAAAAGGCGGCGCGCCGGGCGACGGGGATTCGTAGAACGTCCCCACGATGGGCGACTTCACCAGGAGCAGATTTGGGTCGGCGGCCCCCGGTTCCTTGGCCGTGGGTGCCTCCAGGACGGGCGCGGGGGAGGGCGGCGCAGCGGCGCCCGCTCCGGACGCGTACGGCGATACGACAATCTCCTGGTGCGACGCGAAACCGGCGCGCCGGATGCGCACCCGGTTCTCGCCGCGCTGGACCTCCAGTTCGGCGATGCCGGTCTCCGTAGCGAGGTTGATCAGCTCGCGGATCTCTTCAGTTGTCATCCATTGCATAGAGTAGCAGAGCCGCGCGCGAGACGTAGCGCCGCCGGTCTTCCATGAGAAAGCGGCTCCTGTCAAGCACTAGGTTTTTGGCCGGGCCAGTGAATTAGCCTGATCGCCGACCAACGGGAGGCGCTCCTTCTCGGCCTGCCACCTCCG
>JBEKHV010000013.1:0-89921 GCA_050012095.1 Bryobacteraceae bacterium
CCGACGTAATAGCGGAACACGCCCACCATGTAATCCTGGAGGCCGGGGTTGGATTGATCGAGCGCCCAGGTGTAGGTCCGGGAGACCCGGCCGTCTTCCGTATAGACGAACCAATCGGGATGTTCCTTGAGAAAGGGGTGGACGTCATACTTGGCGTTGGAGCGCAGGGTCTTATCCACGACGCCGTGCATGATCACATCGAGAAAGACCTTCAGGCCGAGCGCGTGGGCGCGGCCGATCATGGCGTGGAGGCCGGCTTCGGGCGCGTACTGCGTGGACACGTCCATGTAATCGCTGACGGAGTAACTGGGGAAGGGGAAATGCGGCATCACCTGGACGACGTTGAAGCCGAGGGCGGCAATGCGATCCAGGTCGGCCGTGAGGGCCTCCACGGTGGGGTACGGGTTCACCGGGCCTTTGGGGCCCACCTGCACTTCATAAATCCGCGCGTCGCGGCCCCAAGCGGGCGTGTCACCGGCAAGCTTCACGCCGGCTTGGTTCCAGAAGTCCTGGAAATGCTGGAGCGCGTCCATGTAATCGCCGGGCGCCAGGCGGATGTACATCGTGCCCGCGTCGAGGGTCTGGCCCTTCTTCATGCGGGAGGCGGCGATCAGATCTTCGTCCAGCCAGACGCCGCGGTCGCCTTTCCATACTGCCGGATAGGACGGAATGGACATGCTGAAAGTCCACACGAGCGCGTTGACCCGCGGGTAACGGAGAATCAGCAGGCCGGGACTCCAGAGCGTGGCCTCGCGATCTTCTCCCTCCACCAGAAGGGGCCACTTGCCGAGTGGCAGGCGGGCCAACCGCTGATGGAGGATGCCGGGATAGCCGGGCGCTTCAAGCGTGTTATCCCCCGTGGCGGGCGACATGGGGGTGCGGAAATCGACATGGCGCAGGAGCGTCTCCTGGGGGCCGTTCCAGGTGAGCGAGACGGTGCGCTGGACGGTGTCGCCATCGGCGGGCATGGCGTAGGTTTGCACGATGCGCCAATCGCCTTCCTCGGTCTGGAGGACCAGGCGGCGCGTGTCGCCTTCCCGCGTCTCGCGCGAGGCGGTGAGCTTCACACCGGCTCCCACCGTGCGCGCGTCCTGCACCGACCAGATGTGGTCGCGGCCGGTGGTGACGGTGGTGTGGCCATCGGTGGTCAGCAGCACGGAGGCCAGGCCGCCATCGTCCATAAGCGCGGTTCCATCGGCGGGGTTGCGCAAGGAGAGCCAGCGGCCCGTAGTCTTGTCGAAACGCAGCTCGATTTTCGAGTTGCCGAAACGGATCTCATCGGCTGGCTGTGCGCCAACCGGCACGGCCACCACGGCCGGCGCGATGGCCAGCGCCCAGGCGAGAATCCGGCGTCCGTTCCTAGTCATAAGTTAAGTAATACTCCCTTCCAAGTCAGCACATGATCCACGGGCTGCTAGAACGGCTCCGCCGCCTCCCGGCCCAAGCAAAGGACCGGCCTTGCTGGATCGCCAAAAGGGCTGTAAGCAAGGGAAGCATGGAGTAAGAGCCCGTCTTCGTGCCGCAAGCGCAATCTCCTTTTGGCTTTGCGGTCCGCATCAGCATAGCACTATTAGGCGTGTCTTGGCTGCTCGTAATCCGTAAGCGCGAGCGAACCCGGTTCCGGGCCGGAGCCGCTTCCAGATCCGGGAATTTGGAAGGCTTTCGACCACGCATCCCGGCGTCCCACAAGATCGCTCGAAGAGCGGCATGGGTTGGGGGCCGGCAGCGGCCTCTGTCACGCACCCCTCGGCCCAACCTTGGTCAAAATGGGCTCGGGTATCCGTCCGTAAGGAGGGGTGGGCTAGGCGCGTAGCGGGATCGGCAGCGCGCAACGGGCAGAAAGAGCGGAAGGCCGGCATACGCCGTCACGCCTTCTTCCCAGGGCTCCGCATCGAGCGGGAACAGAAACTCACCGGCGGGCGGGGCCTCGATTACAATGGAGATAAGAGTGACTGGGAAAACCTTCTACATCGAAACCTTCGGCTGCCAGATGAACGCGCACGACTCCGAAAAGGTGGTCGGGGCGCTCATAGCCAGAGGCTACGAGCTGGTCGAGACGCCGGAAGACGCCGCGCTGGTTCTGTACAACACGTGCAGCATCCGCGACAAGGCCGAGCAGAAGGTGTTTCATCGTCTCCAGCAGTTCAAGCGCCAGGCGGGCAAGGGCAAAATCTTCGGCGTGCTGGGATGCGTGGCGCAGCAGGAAGGCGAGAGGATTTTCGAACGCGCGCCGCACGTCAGCCTGGTGGCCGGCTCGGCCAGTTACGGCCGGCTGGGAGACATGCTGACGCAGATCGAGGCCGGGAGCCAGCGCGTCACCGGGCTGAGCCTCGACACCGACGAAGCCTTCGAGACGCCCTTCACGCGACGCGACAACCCGCACCGGGCCTACATCACCATCATCGAGGGTTGCGACAAATCGTGCGCGTATTGCGTAGTGCCTTTCACGCGCGGGCCGGAGCGGAGCCGCGCCGGCGAAAGCGTCCTTGCCGAAGCCCGTGGCCTGGCGGAGCGCGGGTACGCCGAAATCCAGTTGTTGGGACAGAACGTGAACAGCTATCGCGACCCGTCTCCGGCCGGATGGAATTTCGCCGCGCTGCTGGCGCGGGCGGCCGAAGTTCCGGGCATCCGCCGCGTGCGCTACGCCACCTCGCATCCCCGCGATTTCGGCAAGGAGATCGTGGACGTCATGGATGCCTACGAGGCCATCTGCGACCACGTCCATTTGCCCGTGCAATCCGGGTCCACCAAGGTGTTGGCCGCCATGGACCGCCAGTACACGCGCGACGAATACATGCGGCGCATCGCGTGGCTGAAGGCCTCTCCGCGCCGCTACGCCATCACCACCGACATCATCGTCGGCTTTCCCGGCGAGACGGAAGAGGATTTCGACCAGACGCTTCGCCTGCTGGACGAAGTGGAGTACGATTCGCTGTTCAGCTTCAAGTATTCGCCGCGCCCCAACACGGCGGCGCTCGCCATGGGCGGCCAGATCCCCGAGGAGGAAAAGCAGCGGCGTCTCGTCACGGTCCAGGAGAAGCAGCGGGCCATTCAACTGCGCCGCAACGCGGAGTGGATCGGCCGCACGGTGGAGGCGCTGGTGGAAGGCCGCCACGAATCGCTGGGGCAGTGGATCGGGCGGACTTCCACAAACCGCGTGATTAATTTCACGCACGCCTCTCGCAATGGCGGCCCGTTGGTGGGGACATTCGTACCCGTGCGCGTCACGCGCGCGGGGCCGAACTCCTTGGTGGGCGAAAGCGCGGCTGTGGTGTAATGAAGGCTGGGAGGGCGTAGTGGAGATCGAAATGAAAATTCGCGGGCTGATGATGGACCCCGTGACCAACATGCCCATCGTCGTCCTCAAGGACATCAACGGCAGCGCCATGCTGCCCATTTGGGTCGGGGTCTACGAAGCCAACGCCATCGCCCTCGAAATCGAAAAGGTCTCCACCCCGCGCCCCATGACCCACGATCTGATCAAGAGCCTCCTGTTCGGTCTCAACACCGGCCTGCGTAAGGTGGTGGTGAGCGAATTGCGGGACGACACGTTCTACGCCGTCATCTGGCTCGACCGCGACGGCGAATTGATCACCGTGGACTCCCGTCCCAGCGACGCGCTGGCGCTGGCGCTTCGCCTGGACTGCCCGATTTATGTGGAGGAGGCCGTCCTGAAATCCTCCAAGCAAGCCGCCGGCGTAACCGACAAGGTGGCTAACGAAGAGCTCCGCCGCTGGCTGGAGGGCCTCAATGACGAGGATCTCGGCCGCTACAAGATGTGAGGCGCCAGCCCCTCGAATCTCTACCGGCTTCCAAGAACTCTTCGCGGCTCTCTCCTCGGCGGGTCCGCGCTATACTACTTTCAGAAGATACTCAGAGCCGTGAGATACCGTCCATGAGCGCCGCGCAAGTCATTCCTACGGGCCGGCGCGAAGATACCGAATTCGCCCACAAGTGTTTGTACTACATGGCTTTGATGCGGGAAGTCGAGGACCGCATCGAGCGCAAGCTCTACCGCCAGGGCAAGATTCTGGGCGGGGTGTATGTGGGCCGCGGGCAGGAGGCGGTTTCCACGGGTTCGGCGCTCTTGGCCGATCCCGGCGACATCCTCTTCCCCACGCACCGCGACATGGCCGCGCTGCTGATTCGCGGGGTGCCTGTGGGGCGCATTTTCGCGCAGTATATGGGCCGCGTGGGCGGCCTCACGCAGGGCCGCGACGGCAACATGCACATGGGTGATGTCAAGCTCAACTTGGTGGCCATCATCAGCTCCCTGGCGGCCACGGTCCCCGTAGCGGCGGGAGCGGCGCTGGCGCTCAAGTACCAAGACAAGAAGAACGTGGCCATGTGCTGGTTCGGCGAAGGCTCCACCAGCATGGGCCATTGGCACGAAGGCATGAATTTCGCATCCGTGCAGAAGCTGCCCGTGGTCTGGATCTGCAACAACAACCAGTACGCCTACTCCACGCCTATGGCCGGGCAGATGGCATGCGCCAATGTGGCCGATCGCGGCCCGGCGTACAACATCCCGGCCGAAATCGTGGACGGCAACGACGCGCTGGCAGTGGCCGAAGCCACGCGGCGCGCCCTCGCTCACGCGCGCGCGGGCCAGGGCCCCTACCTGATCGAATGCAAGACCTTTCGCATGACCGGCCACTCCGCGCACGATGCCGCGCACTACGTTCCTCCGGCTCTGTTCGAGGAATGGGCCAAGCTCGACCCCATCGTTCGCCTGGAGGCCCGGATGATGGCCGCTGGTTGGGCCACGCGCGACGAGATCGACGCCGCGCGCGCCCGAATCGTCCAGGAAGTGGATGAGGCCGTGGCCTGGGCCGAGGCGAGCCCTTATCCCGACCCCGCCACCCTGCTCGGCGGCGTCTACGAGAACGACTAGCCATGGCTTCCACCACCTACCTGGAAGCCATCCGCCAAGGGCTATGGGAAGAGATGGAGCGCGACCCCAACGTTTTCCTGATCGGCGAGGACATTGGGGTATACGGCGGCGCGTTCAAAATCACGGCCGGGTTCTACGAGCGCTTCGGCGAAAAGCGGGTCGTGGACACGCCCATCTCGGAGGCGGCCATCGTGGGAGCGGCCATCGGCGCGTCGATGTTCGGCCTGAGGCCGGTGGCGGAAATGCAGTTCGCCGACTTCATTAGCTGCGCGTTCGACCAGCTCGTCAACTTCGCCGCCAAGTGCCGCTACCGGTGGGGCGCGGCCGTGCCCATGGTGGTGCGCGCGCCTTCGGGCGGCGGCATCCACGGCGGTCCGTTCCACTCGCAGAACCCCGAGATGTGGTTCGTGCGCACGCCCGGGCTGAAGGTGGTGGCGCCCGCCACGGCCTACGACGCCAAGGGCCTCATCAAGTCCGCCATCCGCGATAACGACCCGGTCCTCTTCTTCGAGCACAAGGGACTGTACCGCCGTATCAAGGAGGATCTGCCCGCCGGGGACTACACGGTTCCGATTGGCAAGGCCAAAGTGGTTCGGAGAGGCCAGGACCTGACCGTCGTCACCTACGGCGCGATGGTCTGGACGGCGCTCGAAGCCGCGGATCAACTGGCCAAAGAGGGAGTTTCGGCGGAGGTATTGGATCTGCGGACGCTGGTGCCGCTCGACCGCGAATCCGTCTGCGCCAGCGTACGGAAGACCTCCAAGGTCATTCTCCTTCACGAGGACACGCGCACCGGCGGGCTGGCGGGCGAGCTGGCCGCCACCATCACCGAAAGCGTGTTCGAATATCTGGATGGCCCCATCGTGCGCGTGACGGCCCCCGATACCCCGGTTCCATACAGCCCTCCATTGGAGGAGGCGTTCCTCCCGAATGCCGACAAAGTCGTCGAGAAGGCTCGCTGGCTGCTGCGCTATTGAGCTTCTCTTCGCGGCCGGCCTGCTGGCGGCCGATCCCGAATACCGGGCCGGAACGGCCGCTGCCGGCCAAGTGAAAGCCCTGGCCCTGGAGGACCGCCGCGGCGCCCGCGCCGTCATCGCGCAAGGCGAGTTCCCGGTAACGCAACAAATCTCCGATTTCGCCGCCGCGCAGTTGATGAAAGCCTACGGCCTGGAGCGCGGCGCCATCCTGCTGCGCTGGACGGGTGTGGGGCAGGCTGGCAGCCTGCGGCGGGTTGGCAACCCGCCAGACGGTTCCAGCGCCAGCGCCGCGGCCTCGGATTTCATGACCGCCATTGGCGCGGCCCTCGGTGCCATGGACACAGCCCGCCTGATGTCCGACGGCGCTTCGCTGGCCGTCCTGACAACGGACGGGCGCTGTCTCGCCGCCATCCGCCTCGACGCCTCTTTCGCCTCCGTCGCCGAACCCTGTCCCAGCGGCCGCCCTGTGCGCAGTCCCATTCGGGCCGCGTTTCGAACAGTGGATATCACCCAGGGCTTGCAGCCGCGCAACGCTCCTTTCCGCGTCTACCCCGTGCAAGCCCTCGCGCTAGGCAAGGAATTCGCGATCCTGGGCTTGGGCGGCGACGCGC
The DNA here is from genome assembly GCA_050012095.1 of Bryobacteraceae bacterium. Classification (GTDB taxonomy): domain Bacteria; phylum Acidobacteriota; class Terriglobia; order Bryobacterales; family Bryobacteraceae; genus BOG-224. The sequence continues at coordinate 6,483 of JBEKHV010000013.1, forward strand.
CCGTCTCCGACTTCCGCGCCAAGGGCCTAATCGTCGCCCCGTTTTCGAGCGACGACGGGCCGTACCCCAGCGACCCGCGCGTGCGCGAGGCCATCCGCGGGGCGCTCGCGCAAGTGGGGAGGTAGCCCGCGGTCAATTCACTTGGGGGTGCGGAGTCACGCTACCCTCGGTCCGGCCCATGACCCATTTCACGGCTTCCAGGTACATTTTCCGGATGTCGGGATTCTGCCAGGCTTCCTTGGTGTGTCCCAGGCTGGAATAGAAAACCCGCCCTTTCCCGTACATCTTCGACCAGGCGATGGCCTGGTCTTTGTCCGGGCGGGGGGGAGCGACACTGGTCTGCACATGGGCGTAGTCGAGTTGCGTCTCGTCCAGCCGCATCAGCACGTTGACTTTGTCGCGCGACCAGTTCTTGGGCGAGTATATTTCGTCGTAAATGCGCAGGCGCTTCGGGAAGTGGCGCATGGCGGGGAAGGTCTGATCTTCGACGATCACGGGCGCGTCGAACGTCCCCCAGGGGTGCCCGTTGAACCAGCCGCCGAGCATTTCCGCGTACTCCGGCCAGTCGTAGTTCGCGTCGAGCGCCGCGTGACAGGCCACCAGACCTTTGCCGTCGTCGTGCACGAAAGAGAGCAGGGCCTGCTTCTGCTCGTCGTCGAGCTTCCAATTGCCGGTGTTGTTGACCAGAGCCACGGCGTCGAACCAATCCAGGTTGTGCGTTTCCGTGGTGGCCGGCTTCTTGGTGACCCACTCCATGTCGGTCTTAAGTTCGACGTCAAAAGCGCCGGATTCCCGCGCGAGGTCCCAGAACATGCCGAGACCTTCCGTGGTCGAGCCATGGTGGAAACCTCTGGTCATTCCGAGCACCAGGAGATGCTTCTGGGGCGCGGGCGGAGGCCCGCCACGCCCTCCGCGAACGGGCTCCGGGCCCCGGCCGCCTCCGGCAGATCTGCCCGCCGGCGCCTGACCGGGACTCTGTGCGGCCAGAACCTGAGCCACGGCAGGCCGCGATTGGGCCTGCGCGCGCAGCGTCCGGGCAGGCATGGCGCCGAGCCAGATCAGAACCCCGCCGCCCAATGCCAGCGCCGTCACGCATAACGACTTCGACAATCCACGCATGGACTCTCCTTTACTCATGGCTTCCGCCACAAGCGCTCTCCATCGACGGTCGCATTTTATGCCCAGGCAGGGACGATTGCAAGGCTTGCTTTTGAACGCTGGTTTCGAGCGCCTCTTGACGCCCGTCCGGCTTCGCGCCGGGGGGTGGCTTGCTCAGGAGCGCAAATTGGGCTATCTCTAGTCTATCCGGGGTTCCCGTGGGAACTCCGGCCAAGGAGGACGTGAGTATGAATTGCTCAGCGATGTTGTCGCGCAGAGAGTTGCTGGCCGGCGCGGGCGGTTTGGCTCTGGCCGGAATGGCGCGCGGACAGGTGCAGCCCGCGCCGGCGTCGGCGGTGTCTATCGTGCGCTGCCGCGCTTATGACAAGGAATTCGACGACGCCTTGGGCGCCGCCCTGGATAAGATCGGAGGCATCGGATCGCTGGTGAAGGGCAAGACGGTGGCCGTCAAGCTGAACCTGACGGGCAATATTACCAGGTGGCCCAACCGGCCGGGACTGCCGTACCGCAACGATCCTTCCAGCGTGCTATCGCTCGCCCGCCACCTGGCGGACGCGGGCGCGGCGCGCGTCCGGATCATCGAGGGCTTTTTCCCCGCCAGCCAGGATCTGGCCCTGTGGACCCGCTACGGCCTGGACGTGAACGCCATCAACAACGTCGGGTGCAAGGTGGAGTGGGAGAACACGCAGAATATGGGCCAGGCGAAGCAGTACACGCGGATGAAGGTGCCCTGGGGCGGCTACATGTTCCCGGCGTTCGACCTGAACCATTCCTTCGCCGATTGCGATGCGTACGTCTCCTTTTCCAAGCTGAAGCACCACTGGCTGGCCGGCGTCACCATGTCGCTCAAGAACAACTTCGGCAACACGCCCTGCTCGCTCTACGGCGGTGACTGCGGGCCGGACGGCAACGAGGACCCCAAGCAGGAGCGCGGGCCGGTGTGCCACGTAGGAACCACCACGCCCCCCAAAGGCGTGCCGCAGGAACTGAGCCACGAATCCCCCCGGGAGCCGGGCTATCGCCTTCCACGCATCGTCACGGACTTGGTGGGCGCGCGGCCCGTCGATCTGGCGATTATCGATGGCGTCGAATCGATCCGCGGCGGCGAAGGCGAGTGGAACCAGGGCGTCAAGATGATCAAGCCGGGCGTCATCCTGGCAGGGAAGAACCCCGTGTGCACGGACGCCGTCGGGATGGCCGTGATGGGTTACGATCCCAGAGCCGAGCGTGGAACACCCCCGTTCCTGCGCGGCAACAACACGCTGCGGCTGGCCGAGACCGTGGGGATCGGAACCACGGACCTGAAGAAGATCGAAGTGGCCGGCCTCAGCATCCGCGAGGCGTACTGCGATTACGGGCCCGGAGCGACTGGATAGACGACGGGATCAATGCACGGAAGAGGCGATGATCCAGGCCAGCCCCAGGGCCACCGCGGCGGCCACGATGGCGGCCGGGACGTTGCGCTCTTCGGCGATGCGCTGGGCGAAGTCGAAGCGCGCGAGTTTGGCCACGAACGCCAGCGCCAGAACGTACGCCACGACGCCCACGCACACGTAGATCAGGATATTGAGCAGGGTGAATCCGGTCATAGATGGGCCTCCAACCAAGCGCGCCAAGCGCCGAGGCCCTCCCCGGTGGCGCAGGATACCTCGATAATCTCGATCTCCGGCTGCACGCGGCGCGCGTTATCGCGGGCTTGAGCGGCCTGGAACGGCACGTAGGGCAGCAGATCGATCTTGTTGAGCACCATGACGTCGGCGTGGTGGAACGTGGCGGGGTATTTCAGCGGCTTGTCCTCTCCCTCGGTAACGCTGAGCAGCACGGCGCGCGCGTCTTCGCCGATATCGTAGCTGGTAGGGCACACCAGGTTGCCGACGTTTTCCAGGAAGAGGATTTCGAGGTCCTCGACGGGCCAGCCGTCCAGCGCGCGTTCCACCATGCGGGCGTCCAGGTGGCAGGCACCGCCGGTGGTGATCTGGCGCACGGGGAAGCCGAAGCGCGCCAGCCGGCGGGCGTCGTTATCGGTTTGGATGTCGCCCGTGAGCACGGCCACGCGGCGCGAAGGGTCGAAACCCTCCAGCGTGCGCTCCAACAGCGCCGTCTTTCCCGACCCCGGCGCGCTGATCAGGTTGAGGCAGAAGACGCCGCTGCGTTGGAACCGCTCCCGCAGGCTGGCGGCGAGCCGGTCGTTTTCGTTCAGGACCTTTCGTTCGAGCGGGACCCGCATTCAGGCTCCTCCAGTTCCAGGTGGGAGAATTCTATTTCATCACCTCCGGCGTTCTCGGTGCGGGCGGAACCGCAGGCGACGCAGGCGGCTCCGGCCTCCAGAACGCGGAATTCCGCGCCGCACTCCCGGCAACGGCGCATCCACGGACGGACTTCCAGGTCGAAGGCCAGGGGATCGAGATCGCTGCCGGCCGCCAGTGTTTCCAGGCAGAAGCGCAACGATTCCGGTTCGACGCCGGCAAACTCGCCAATGCGCAAGCCGGCGCGGGTAGCGCGCGCTCCGGGGTGGAGCGCCACCTCGGCGCGGATGGCGTCGAGCGCCGCCGCGGCTATGCTCAGCTCATGCAACCCTTACTGTAAGGGCATGGCGCGCATCGCGGCAAGGGGCGGTAGAATGGGATTGGTTGAGCGGGAGTAACTCAGTGGTAGAGTCACAGCCTTCCAAGCTGTTGGTCGCGGGTTCGATCCCCGTCTCCCGCTCCATCCCACCGCAATAGCAGCCACGCAGGGGTTCTTCTTCCTTCTTCCTATCAAGCCTCCCTTGGGGTGATTGGGCATGAGCGCCGGACATGAGTTTTCCGGCTAGCAGCGGCCGGGCGAGCCCCGCAGGGACGGGACTTGCGGGGCGGGCGCCGACGGGCCTGGGCTTGGGGAGTGAGGCGGGGCGGAGATGGGCATCGGTTCGGCGGGCCGCGGAGGGATTGGCGGAACGAACCCGATTTCGGAGGGAAGCAATTGATTCCGCGACGGTTCCTCGGGCGCGAGTTCCGGCGATTCGGGCTCGGGAACGGCCTGGAGACGCTCCAACTTCTCCAGCGCGCGGTGGTAGATGCGGTGGGCGAAATCGATGCGGCGCTGGAGGCCGTTGAGGTCGGTCATGTTGCGGGAGAACAGATCGCCCAGGGGCCATTTCTTGTGCAGACGCTCCCGGCGGAGGCCTTCTTCCAACTCCGATTGCCAGAGGTGGGCCTCCACCTTGCGAAAGCGGCGGAGTTTCCATTCGGCTTCGATGAGCGAATCGACCAGGAAGCGCTGCTCGGGCGTCGCGGGACGGAAGCGCTGGTGGTACTCGGCGGCGAGGGTTTCCAGGGTATCAGGGTCCTCGCCGGGGATGACGTTGGATTTGGCGTCAATGCCGGTTTTCAAGGCATTAAAGCGGGACACGGCCTTGCCGGCGGGAGTGCGGGGCCAGTAGATTTCTGGGCGTTGAGGCAGTCGGCCTCGATCTGACTTAAGGTGGCCATAAGTAATCTCCGGCTACAGGGTAGCAGGGGAGATTTGAGTGGGCGACAGGTTGGGGGAGTAAGTGGTTTGGTTACAGGGGGATGGAGAATTGAAAGTGCGGTGAATGGCGGCGCGCTGCGGGGCTGGGGGTGGGTTTCAGCGCCACGCGCAGACGTACTGCGGAGGGGCAAACCAGTTGGCGAGCGGGGCGGCCGAGAAGGGAGCCGGCATCAGGGTGGGGGCGGGCAGGGCTTGGTATTTGCAGCAGGCGGTGATAAGAATGATAACGAGATGCGAAAATGCGTCTGTTCCGTTTTGTGCCCCAGCCGCATTTGCCGCCTTGTTATGCCGGACCCTCCGATGCTACTTCGCGGGTGCGATTGGCGCTGGCGCGGCCGCGTTCATGTCAAAGGCGGCTAACTGGAGTTGAAGATCCAGGGTCTTCTTCAAAGCCGGCAGCACATCAATCAGCATCTTGGCTCCCAGCGTATATTGCAGTTTCTGGGCTTCGTAGTCTTTCTGAGCGAAGTCGATCTCATCCTGGAGGAGGCTCCGGTATTGGGCGCGCGCCTTCGCGGCTGCACCGTCGGCCGGTGGATCAAGCGGCTGAGGCTGAAGCCCCGCGTCAAAGGCGACCAATGCACGCTGCGCTTCAGTAAGCTCTCTTTGGGCGTCGTACGTATCCATCTCTGAGATCGCGCCGCGTTCGTACTGGCCGTGTACGTAGGCTAGGAAGGTGCTTGCAATTTCAATCTCCCTCTCCAGGATCTCCCGGTACCAGCGGCTGGCATCAGCTGGGCTGAGGGCGGCTGCCGATTCCTTGGGCTTGGGAAGATAGCGGCGGCTTTGGTCCACGAGCTTGGTTTGCTCTCCGAAGTCCTGTATCACCCGCTTGTAGGCAGCCGCGGCTTGGTCGTTCTTACCCTGCTTGCGGTAGCACTCGGCCAGGCGAAACAGCGCGGTCGCGGCAGTCTGCCGGTCGGCATTGAACTGCGTGAGCACCGATTGGTAGGTTTGGATGGCCGCGTTCAAGTTATGATTGGCATCCTCTTCGATGATGCCCTTTCGGAGCGCCTCCGCTATGGGGTCCTGGGCGGCAGCCAGGACGCCGAAGAGCATGACTGCGAGAACAGTCTTCATGAGTGGTTCTCCTTTCCCTCCAATTCGAGGCGGTAGCCGACGCCGTGTACAGTCTGGATCCAGCGCGGCGCTTCGGAATCGGCCTCCAACTTGGCGCGGAGGCTGGCTATGTGATTGTCCACGGTGCGAGAGGTGGGGAAAGCGGTGTGGCCCCAAACCAGGTCTAGGAAACGCTCGCGCGTGACTGGCTCGCCTTCGGCCTCGGCCAGCAGGCGCAGTACGGCGAATTCCTTGGCGGTCAGGTGGACGCGATCTCTCCCGCGGTGGGCGGTCATTCTCACGAGGTCAATACGGACCTCGCCGAGCGCCAGCGCGCGGACGGCGCGACGCCTGGCGGCTACGCGGCGGAGCAGGGCGCGCACGCGGGCGAGCAACTCGTCCGTACTGAACGGCTTGACCAGGTAATCGTCGGCGCCGCTGTCGAGGCCCGTCACGCGGTTCTCCACCTGGCCCTTGGCAGTCAGCATCAGGACCGGCGTAGCGACCTCCAGGCGGCGGAGTTCGGCGCACAGGGCATAGCCGTCGAGCTTCGGTAGCATGACATCGAGGAGGATCAGTCCAGGTTTCTCGGCGACGGCGCGCTCCAGGCCGGCTTCGCCGTCAGCGGCTGTGCGCACGTAGTAGCCTTCGGAAGTTAGGATATCCGCCAGCGCGGTGCGCATCGGCAATTCGTCTTCGATGATCAAAATGCGCGCGTGTGCGTTCTGCGTCACGCAGACTCCTTGCCGCTCGAGGCCGGAGCGGCCAGGGGCAGCTCCAGAGCAAAGCGGCTGCCCTGACCGGCGGCGCTCTCGACCAACACCCGCCCACCGTGGGCTTCGGCCACATGCTTGACGATGCTCAGCCCGATCCCAGCGCCTTTGTTTTCGCGGCGCAGCTCGGAGCCGTGGCGGTAGAAGAGGTCGAAGATTCTGGCCTGGGCTTCAGGCGGGACGCCGGAGCCGCGGTCCTCGACCCAAATGCGAACCACGGGCGGCGCCGCTTCGACGCGGACATTCACTTCCGAGCCGGGCGGCGAATACTTGATGGCGTTGTCAATCAGATTGACCAGCGACTGCTCCACTGCCTGGTGGTCCCAGCACGGTTCGACCCCAGTGGCCTCCGGCGACGGGTCCGCGAGCTTGAGAGCGATGTTGCGCTCGGCCGCGCAGGGCTGCATGAGCGCGACCGTCCGCCGAATCAGCTCCGGCAGGTCCAGCGGCTCAAAAACGTAGCGCTTGCGGCCTTGATCGATGCGGGAGAAGTCGAGGACGTTCTCGACGAGCGCGGAGATGCGTCGGCACTCCTGGACGATGAGACGAAAGTACTCCCGCTGCTTCACCTCGCCGCCCACTCTGCCGCGATCTAGGCTCTCCGCCATGAGGCGCACGGCGGCGATCGGCGCGCGCAGCTCGTGCGATACGCTCGACACGAAGTTCGACTTCATCTCGCTGAGCAGGATCTGGCGCCGATACCCGCGCCAGAGGGTCGCCAGGCTCAGCAAGGCGGTGACCGCGGCTGAGAGGATCAAGGCGGCGGTAAGCCACAACCGCCGCTGGTAGCCCGCGTAGAGCAAGTCCGGATCGGCGAGCAGCGCCAAGCCGAAGGCGTGCGGCGCCTCGCCATTCAAGCGGCCTGGCGCCGAGACGAGTTGGATGCCGGGCCGCTGGCCTCCGCGGGTGATGGCGCGGCGCTGTCCCCCGATCTCAACGGTCATGGCGGCATAGGTGGGCAGCCGAAGCTCGCTCGCCGTGATAGCGTCGCGGAACGCCTGCTCTAGCGCTGGCGCGGGTATCAGCGATACGTGGCAGCCATCGCCGAGCGGACTCGCCAAAGCCAGGAACGGTTGGGAATCCGCTTCCACCCAAATCTCGCCAGGCTTGGCAAGGTCGGCCTGGCGCCGCATCACGGCGCGCAGCAAGACCAGCGTTTTCTCCTGGGCGGACCACGCGGCTTTCAGGGTTTGGACCTGCCGTAAGGCGTCCGGGCCCGCGGCGGCTCGTTCGGCGGCATCGAGCAACTCCGGCGTCAGGAAAGACGGATGCTCGCGGACGCTTTCCGCCAACGCGCCGAGTAGTCCATCGTCCAGACGCGTGGCGCGTAGCTCGCGGAAGGCGGCGAAAAGAGCGAGGTCGGAAAGGGGAGCGCCCGACGCCGTGAGCACTCCCCGGAACTTCCGCGCCAGGGCAACGGCCTGCCGGGCCAACGCTGTCTTGGGGCCGAGGAGCAGCAGGTTGTACTCGGCATTCGCGCGCGCGGCCGCGGGAGCGCTCGATGCAGCCAGAAGCCTGAGCGTCCTGGCAGTGCCCGCGGCGTCCTGCTTCTGATAGATGGCTTCCTGAGCATCGTTCCACAGCTTGGCTTGATCGGGCGTAAGGTCGCCCGGCCAATCTGGGGGCGTGGGTAGGCGCGAGTACTCCAACGGCGACCGGATCTGCCCGCCGGCGATGACGCCTTCGAGTTGGGCCGGCTGCGCCGGCTTGCGCGCAACTATTTCGCCTGCCCGCTGGCCGAGCTGGCGGGCCAACTCGGGGGCTATCGCCTCGGCTCGGTCGCGGGCATCGTGCTCTACCGACGCCTTATCCTGGCGGAGGAAATAGAGCGCAATGCCCGAGAGAACGGCCAGGGGCAACACGATTAGAGCCGTCTGACACGGCAACGAAATGCGGAGGCGGACGGTCCTCATGCGCTCTCGGGTTCTCCGTCGAACACATCGTAGCGCGCCGCGTCTGTGATGTTGTCACGGTTTTGTCACGCTGTTGGTCCGCGCCTCAGGGGAAACTGGGAAACTGGGGGAAAAGGGGTCAGGAAGCTGTGAAAAAATCGCGCCCGGCTCTTGAAAAAATGCGCCGAACCTGTAGACTCGTTTTGTGGACAATCCCCAAAACACATTGCAGTGCCCGCGCAGGCCATCGAGCGGTTCGACCGGAAGATGCAGACCCGCGCGGCGAAACAGATCTACCACCAACGGTCGCAGTTAGCCGAGTTTTCAAATCTCTGGATCAAAGAAAAGCTAAAATTCCGCCGGTTCTCCAACCGAGGCCGCTTGAAAGCGCTGGCGGAAGCGTTTCTGAACGCAGTGACCTTCAACATGCAGAGGTTACTTAGAATCCAACCCGCATTGGCAGCGTAGCGCGACCGAAGGATCGGGCACGACTGCGAGCCGCGAAGGATCTCCGCTTCAGGCCGACGACGGTCAACCCCCAAAGCCCCCTCAAAAGTCGCCGATGAAGCTGACCCAAAATGCGATTACTTCACAGCTTCCAGACGCATTTTCTTGCGAACTCGCGAAGGACCTCTTCGTGCGGGATGCCTTCACCGCGGGCGAGCGAAGCGCGGGCGCGGTCGAGTGACGCGGCTGCATCGGGCGTGATCTCTTCCTCTTCGACCGGGGCCAGAGCCAGGGAGCGGGACAACGGTTCCACCATCACTTCGAGAGGGGTTTTCACTGCGTTCAGCTTCTCGGGAGGAAGCATGTCGATGAGTGCGTGAGTCTCGCGGCGCTCTTGTGTGAGATCGGGTTCCATCGTCTTCACACATTGTAGCGCTGTAGATGAAAATGTAGCTGCCGGTGGACGCGGTCTATGAGAACGGCGTCCTAAGGCCGCTGCAGCCTTTGCCGCTGGAAGAGCACCAGCGCGTCAGGGTCACCGTCTCCAGCATTTCAAGCGATGCCCTCGCGTCCCTGGTCGATCAGGGTTTCCTGGAACAGGCCCGCAAGGAAGTCGCCGCCGCTGGCCGCGTCTCCACCCACGAGGAGATCCGCAGGATGACGGCTAAGGACCCCAGTTCCTGGTCTGAGACGATCATAGCGGAGCGCGACGAGCGACTCTGAACGTGGCGAATTACTTCTTCGACTCCAGCGCGCTTATTAAGCTCTACCACCCGGAATCAGGCTCCCAACGAATCTCGGACATATTCGGCGAGCCTGACCCTAACGATCAGTGAGTAGTTGAGATGCGGCGCGAGGAGGCAACCCAGGCGGCGTTGGACGCGGCGCTGGAGGAGAACGAGCGCCTTCGAAGAGGACCGGAAACCTTCTTGGGCGCAGGGTCGCGCGTTCAAATCGCCCCTCCCCGACCAAGAGAAGCTCCAACGGAAGCTACTTGCTCAGCGGAACCTGCTCGACCACCTGGATGCCGAAACCCTCCAGGGCCACAATTCTGCGAGGGTGGTTGGTCAGGAGGCGGATGGTGTGCAGGCCGAGGTCGGCCAGGATCTGCGCGCCGATTCCGTGCTCGTGCTGGAGATGGCGCTGGCTGGGATCGCCCGCCAGTGGCGTTGCGTCCGTGCCATGCAAGATCAGGCGCGCCTCGCCGCCGGCAGTGCGCTCCATGCGGAAGCCGGGGCCGGTCTCGTGCAGGTAGACCAGCACGCCGGTTCCCTCCGCGGCGATGGCCTGGAGCGATTGGCGCACCACCGAGCCGCACTCGCAGCTCGTCGAGCCGAACACGTCGCCAAACATGCAGCGGGAGTGCATGCGGACCAGAACCCGCTCTTTTCCGGCGGGCTCGCCGCGCACCAGCGCCACGTGGTATTCGGGGTTAAGATCGCTGGCGTAGGCGATGGCGCGAAACACGCCGTGGCCGGTGTCGAAGGAACCCTCGGCCACGCGCCGCACGAATGTCTCGTGCCGGATGCGGTGGCGAATCAAGTCCGCTACCGAGACCATTTTCAGGCCGTGCCGGGCGCAGAACTCCTCAAGCTGCGGGACGCGCGCCATGGCGCCTTCATCGGTCATGATCTCGCAGATGACGGCGGCGGGCGCGAGGCCAGCCAGACGCGCGAGATCCACGGAGGCTTCGGTCTGCCCGGCGCGCACCAAGACGCCGCCTTCGCGCGCGCGCAAGGGAAAGATATGGCCGGGACGAGCCAGATCCGCCGGGCGGCACTGCGGATCGATGGCCGCCAGGATAGTGCGCGCGCGGTCGGACGCCGAAATCCCGGTACTGACCCCGTGACGGGCATCGATGGACTCACAGAATGCGGTTCCGAACTGCGACGTATTCTGGGCGGTCATCAATGGCAGGTTCAGGTAGTCGCAGCGTTCGGGCGTGAGCGCCAGACAAACCAGGCCCCGGCCATGGGTCACCATGAAATTAATGATTTCCGGAGCGATCTTCTGGGCCGCCACGGTCAGGTCGCCCTCATTTTCGCGGTCCTCGTCGTCGACCACCACCAGGATTCGCCCGGCGCGTATCTCCTCCAAAGCCTCGGGGATGGGAACAAAGGGCATGGTCCATTGTAGCGAGACGCTGACCGCTATCAGCGGGTAGTGCCTGAAATGTGCGTTGAGGGGAATTCTCAGTGTTCCGGTTCGCCGGGGAGCAAGTGCAACGTCTCGCCATCGAATTCGGCGACCAGCCATCTCACCGTAGCGCCAGCAGCCGCTTTCTTCAGCCGCGCAATCTCCTGGCCGCTCACGCCAGCTTTGCCGCCCTTCAACTGGACAAGCCGTACGTCCAAGAGGTCAGAGTCTTTTCGACCAAGCTGGAAGGCGATAGCGTCGATAATTCCGGTTCGCGGAGCGCCGGTCTTGCCTGCAAAGAATGCGATCTTCCAACCGTGTTTCTTGCAGTACGTTTCCAAGGCATCTTTGCTTGCGGCTTCGGCGGCATGGGCTTTTTCCCACGCACCCATCCGCTTGCGCGTTTGCCACATTTTCCGCGCAGCCGCGCGCCGCTTTCTGGTTCGCGCCGCCTTCTGCCCCGCCGATAGTTCATCGGGCACAAGCCAAGCGTATCACGCCAGCAGTTCTGCCAGTTCCCAAACGTGATCGGCGATCCGCGCTTCCATAGCCGGGGTGACGCGGATCGTGCGGTGAATCCGGCAGAAATTGTAGTACGCAAACCACAGGCAGTAGGCCGCCCAGAGATTTTCCCACTTTTTGCTGAAGGCGTTCGTCAGGCGCGTCATGCGGCGCATCTGCATACGGATCGTGAGATTCTGCCGCTCGATATGGCTGGTGCAAATCTTCGCGCGGTCGGGGTCGCCCATGATCGGTTTTGGTAGAGCCTCCACAACGTCAGCCGGCGAGTAGCGCTGTTCCCCTTCGCGCGGGCTGGCGTAGACTTTGATAAGCTGCGCGAAATCGCAGCGGTCACTCAACGTGGTGGTGATTGCGGGAACGTAGGGACCGAAACCATCCGTGGTGATCTGGAACCGTTGGGGAGCGGTAGCGGCGCGAAGCCCTTCAATGAAGGCGTCCGTGGTGGCCTGGCTGCGACGGCCCAGCGCGAAGTTGAGAACGAGTTTGCTATTGCGCTCGATGGCGACAAAGCAGTAGGCATCGCCAATGCTTGAATCGTCCGATTCCCAGGGGTTCTTGTGGGCTTCCTTCTTCTGGACGTAGCCCCATATCTCATCGGCCTGAACGTCTGTCACCGGAACATTCACGATCAGGCGCCCCATGACCTTTTCGCACTTCTCGCCAGCCTTGACCAAGAGCTTCATGATGGTGTTCTGGTCAACATCGGTAAGCCGCTGGCAGGAGCGAATCGAGTTGCCTTCGAGCAGGAGCTGAAGAACGAGCAGGGCCTTTTCTTCGGATAGGTACATGTCGCCCATGGTGCGCTCGTGCGGCTCCGTGAACGTCCGCTTGCATTGCGGGCAACGGAAACGCCGAAGGCCATTGCGATGCACTCCGAAGCGTTGACAATGCACGTTGCAGTCCTCGCAACTCATTGTAATTTCGGCTTTTATTTCGCTATTCATGATCCAATAATACAGCGATCTGTAGCTGTTTGTCAAGTGAAAATATACGCCCACAATCATCTTTTTTCTCTTTACTTTGAACGACTTACGGGCTATACTGATGATGATATGCGGACGGCGGGAGTTGAACCCGCAAGCGCCTGCTAGAGTGCGGCGGTTTTAAAGACCGCTGTGTTTACTTTTCACCACGTCCGCATATAGAGATGGCCCCGCCGGTGTATGCCTTTGGACGGATCAGACCCCGGCGGGGTTTTCTGCGTTTGGACCGCAGAACTTGTGAGGGCCTACGCTGGTGGCCCCCTGATCCGAACTTAGCCCTTCATAACTTGGCCCCCAAATCTTTTTCACCTACATAGTCGTAAAGCGCGGGCTGGTTCCCGACACCCTTTCGGGCGATTCTGATAATGCCCTTCTTCTTCAGCATTTTATCCAGCGGGGGAACTACGGCGCTCCTGGGGTTCTTCGACACGAACTCAAAACCGCTCTGGAGGACATGATTCATCACGTCCACGCTGGAGAAGTTCCTCTTCAAGTCGCGGACCGCTGCTAAGACTTGATCGGATAGCCCGTTCGGTTTCGTCAGATTCCTGCTAGGCGGGGCCGGCATCGTTCGCTTGGGTGTCTCCGGCTCGCCACCATTTGACGATGCAGCGACCAGGCGGCGCATCAACTCGACCATTTTGGGATTTTTGGCGAGTCGCTTAAGGTCGGTGAGTTGCTGAATTTCATCGTCGATGACTTGCTCGATGGTCCGATCCACGGGAAAAGACCTCCCTGGAGATCAGGGTTGCATAGATCGAAGCAGAAGTCAAGCCCCTTCTGCATAGAACCGCCTTTTCTTCGCCTACGTACTTCTCGGACTTCTGAGAAGACTTCCGAGACATAGCAGCTACGTAGTGCCGTTTGGCTCTTGATCTTTGCGTGGCCTTCCGCCGCCGTGCGTCTTGCGCCGCGCCGCAAGCTCTCGGAAGTGGTCGCTCCCGTACTTGCGGGCCGTGGTAGCGCCGCCGATGCGCCCCATGGCTGTAGCGGCTGGCATCTTGGCCTGCGCGATGAGGTCACCCGTAAGCGCCAGCGCCGCGCGGAGCAATTCGCGGGAGCGCCCCGTGCGGTTCTGGGGCAAGGGCGGGGTGGTTTCCAGAATCAAATCAACTTCGGATATCAGGTTCTTGAGGGCGTGCAATGAACTGCGGTCGCTTGGCATACTCCCATGTTGCGGCCATTCGGCCCGAAGTGCAAGCGTTCGCTGTTTGCGCTTCAACGCACATTTCAGGCACTACCTATCAGCGGTAGGTTAAAGCGGTTAGCGGTAAGATGGGTAAGCTAGGTCATGCCGAGTCTGTCCGCATTCCTACGATCGTTGCCGAACCCCGGGATTACGGGGGTGATCGACATTCTGGTGGTCGCGTTTTTGGCTTATGAGGCCCTGCTGGTGGTCCGCGGGACGCGCGCTGGGCACATTTTGGTGGGGATACTCATCATGGTCGCGTTGTATGCGGCGGCCTGGTGGATGCGGCTGGAAGCGCTACGTTCCGTACTGTCGAACATCGTCCCGTATCTGGGCTTGGCCATCGTGGTGCTGTTCCAATCGGAGATCCGGCGAACGTTGGCGCGGCTCGGGCGGAAACGCTGGTTCGGCCTGGCGGGCGGCTACCAGCCCCTGGAATTCGTCAACGAGATCCTGCTGGCCGTCGAGCGCCTGTCCCAGGACAAGACTGGCGCGCTCATCGTGCTGGAGCGCGATATCGGCCTGCGAACGTTTATCGAGAGCGGCGTCCGGCTGGAGGCGCGCGTTTCCCGCGACCTGCTGCTTTCGATCTTCCAGCCCGGCCTGCCGCTGCACGACGGCGCTTGCATCGTACAAAAGGACCGCCTGGCCGCGGCCGCCTGCTTCCTGCCGCTGACCACGAAACCCAACCTTTCTTCCCAGCTCGGCACGCGGCACCGCGCGGCCATTGGGATCACGGAAGAGACCGACTGCCTCTCGGTGGTGGTCTCCGAAGAGACCGGCCGCATTTCCACGGCCGCATTCGGCGAACTGAAGCCGGGACTCTCGATCGGCGACCTCGCTGGCCAGATCAACGCGCACTTCGGCGTGCAACTGCCGCCGCCCGCGCACGCCGATGAGTTTCCGGCCGAGGGATCGCCGCCCGCTGGGTCCGCTCCGGACCCCGCCGGCTCCGTGGAGAGGGTGAACCAGCCATGAAGCGCGCGTGGAAGCGGATCCCGAACCTGATCTTTCACAACTTCGGTTGGAAACTGCTCGCGCTGGCCATTGCCGTGGTGATTTGGGCGTCGGTCGTAGGCGAGCCCGAGCTCGCCACCTCCGTTCCGGTCCTGATGGAATACAAGAACCTGCCGGACGACCTGGAGATCAGCGGCGTCGAACCGGCCAGTAACTCGGTCACGTTGGAGATCCGCGGACCTTCCGGCGTGTTGAGCGGGTTGGGAGAGAAGGGCGAGTCGCGGCCGGCCGTCGTGCTGGACATGTCCGCGGTGCGGCCCGGGGCGTGTACCTACATGATCGGCGACGGCAATGTGCGGCTGGCGCACGGCCTGCGTTTGGTGCGCGCCATCCCTTCGGAAACCCGCTTCGAATTCGAGCGCCGGGCGACGCGGTTGGCGACCGTCATCGTGCGTTTTCGCGGCGAGGGGGACAACGGCTACGCGGTCGTCCACTACACGGTCTCGCCAGCGCGGTTGGAGATAGCCGGACCCGCGAGCCATGTGGCGCAAGTCATCTCGGTGGTGACCGATCCCGTGGACGTCTCTCAGGCCAAAGGCACGGCCGAGTTTCGCGTCAATGCATTCGTCAGCGATGCCTACGTACGTTTCCGGACCGCGCCCCAGGTCACGGTGACGGTAGCGATGAAAAAAAAGTGAGGGGGCGCCCTGCGGGAATTCAGTTGAACGGAGAACCATTGGCGGCAAGACAGCTTTTTGGCACGGACGGAATTCGAGGGGTAGCGGGCGAGTATCCGCTGGACCCGCCCACCATCTACGCTTTTGGCGCGGCGCTCGGGGAAGACCTGGCGGAAGCCGCGTCCCATCCGGAGATCCTGATCGGCGCTGATACGCGCGAATCCGGCCCCTGGATCGCGGAATTGGTGGCCGGCGGACTCGCCAGCCGCGGGGTGCGCGCGCGATACGCCGGCGTGGTGACCACGCCGGGAATCGCTTACCTGACCCGTGTGGGGCCTTTCCTGGCCGGCGTCATGATTTCCGCCTCGCACAATCCGTACCTCGATAACGGCATCAAGGTCTTCGGCCATAGCGGCTTCAAGTTGCCGGACCAGGAAGAGCACGCGATCGAGCGGAAGATTTTCGAGCTCCGCGAGGGCGGCGTGTCGCCGCGGCCGGCGCATCTCGCCGTGGATGAAGGACTGGACCGGCAGTACGAGGATTTCCTCGCCTCCACCGTCTCGGTCCGATTCGACGGCATGAAACTGGTTGTGGATTGCGGCAACGGTTCGGCCTCTGCTCTCGCGCCCGGCTTGTTTCGGCGGCTGGGGGCTGAGGTGACGGCCCGGAGCGCGGAGCCTGACGGCCGCAACATCAACCTCAACTGTGGGGCGTTGCACGTGGAACCGCTGCGCGAGGCGGCGCTAGAGACCGGCGCCGATTTCGGCGTGGCCTTCGACGGCGACGCCGATCGCGCCATGTTTGTCTCCCGGAGCGGCAAGGTGGTGAATGGCGATGGCGTGCTTCTCGCCGCGGGGCGCGCCCTGAAGGCCGCGGGGAAGCTGCACGACGACGTCGTGGTGGCCACGGTGATGTCCAACCTCGGGTTGGAACAGGCCTTCGAGCGCGAAGGTATTCGTATGACGCGCACCGCGGTCGGCGATAAGTACGTTCTCGAGGAAATGCTGCGGTTGGGCGCGACGCTGGGCGGGGAGCAATCCGGCCACGTGATCTTCCGAGAGTACGCCACCACGGGCGACGGCATCCTTACGGCGTTGCGGGTCCTGGAAATCGCCCGGAAGGCCGGCGTGGGTCTGGACGAGCTGACGGCCGATCTGCATGTCTTCCCGCAGAAGCTGGTGAACGTGCGCGTGCGCGAGCGGAAGGGGCTGGCGGAAGCGTCCTCGGTGACGGAGGAGATCCGGCGCGTCGAGGAGGCGTTCGCCGGTTCCGGCCGCGTCCTGGTGCGCTTTTCCGGGACCGAGCCGCTGGCGCGCGTCATGGTGGAAGGTCCGGACGCGGATCAGGTGGAGCGGTTCAGCGAGGATATCGCGGAGGCGATTCGGCGAGAGATGGGGGTTTGAGAATAGCGTTCAGCGATCAGCAGTCAGTTCTCAACCGCCTGCAATGGTGTTCTGAGCGGGACTTGGGGGGCCCTTGAGGCGTCACTGCCACGGTTCGGGCCAAGTGGCGCGGTCCTGGAGTGATGGGACTTCATGGGACCAACCTTCCAGAACGCCGTGTGGGGACCGGGAAGCCCGTTGCGCCACGTTTCCGATAATCTCACTTTCGTCCGGGCCGCCAATGCTTGACGATTCGTGCCTTAATTCTCCGTCGGAACCTTATCCGCGTTATCGATGACCAGCACATCGACCGGCACATCCTTGACCTTTTGCAATTTCAGCCCAAGCTGCTTCTCAACCGCGGTAAAGATATTCGGAGCGCCCTCGGCGGGATCGTTTGCGGCCGGCACGCCCGCGTCGTCCGCGGGTGGCGCCGGCGGCATCATTCCGGGCAGCAGCGTCGTGCCGGCGAATTCCAACGTGAACTCGTAGATTCCGGTCAGCCCGGTCTTATCGACTACGCGAGGCTGCGGGTCGCTCAGGGGCGTTCCATTGGACCGATTGATCTGGGCTCCCAGCGCGCGGCAAAAACCAGCCATGGATTCCCTAAAAGTCATCCGGACCGGCGCCATCCCCCCGGATCTGGACATCGTCATGGACATACCCCGTCCAGTGTTTGAAGCCAGCCTTGGAAAACCATTCGCGACAAGGCCCGGTTGGCCGGGCGCGGCATCGGTGGCGGGAGTCCACTCCTTCAGCTTCGGCCCCCCGCTCGCTACTACCAGTTCGTAGCCAGGGCGGGTCTGGGTTTCATGATGGAGGCGCAGATGGAATCGCTCCGCCAGCAGATTCTGCAGCATCAGCCGGAATTGTTCGTTCGTCGTATCGGGAGGCATGGTGGCGGTGATGGTGTACATGTACTCCGCTCCAGTGAACCATTCGGGACCCAAGATTTGGTCGGCCCACACGTCGTAGGCCCTCATCAGCAATAGCGTCAGCGGTACCCGCGGAAAAGTGACCCGTCCAGGGTCGCCGGTTCCAGGCCCGCCGCGCATGTTGTCTGCGGCTCCGGGGACAAACGGACCGGCCGGCTTGACCGAGGCCACCTCGAAGACCGGCCCATTCCCCGCCTGGCCATAGGCGCAGGCCCAGGCCAGGGTCAGGCAACTCACCACCAGGATCAGTGCTCTCATGATGCTCTCGATTTCTTTCGGACTTAAGCATATCAAATACCGCTATCAAGGGCGTTCGCGCGTTCCGGCGAACTCGTGCGGGCTGCACGGAATACGCGATTGGATACCAAGAGTGAAAACGGGGTTTTCGGAAAGTGTCCGCCGGGACCTTGGGAACCTACGTGCCGCGAGACTGAGGTGCACGCCCATGTGGGATGCGACGCGACGCCCAAAAGCAAACAATACTACTGATAGCTGACGGCTTCCTACCGCTGCACTCTCCCCGATCCTCCGCTCTTCAGCAAAGCGTTCACCTCTTCCACCGTGACGCGGTTGAAGTCGCCGGGAATGGAGTGCTTCAGGCAACTGGCGGCCACGGCGAACTCCAGAGCCGGTTTCGGGCCGTCTAGCGCCATCAAGCCATAGATTAAGCCTCCGGCGAAGGCGTCGCCGCCGCCCACGCGATCCACGATGTCGGTGATGTCGTAGCGGGCGCTTGCCAGGAATTCCTGGCGGCCGTTCCAGCAGGCCGACCAGCCGTTGTGGGATGCACTAAAGGATTCCCGCAACGTGATCGCGATGGCCCGCATACCCGGGAATTCCGCCAGCACCTTGGAACTCAGCTTCTCGTATTGGGCCAAATCCAGCTTGCCGGAGTGCACGTCCACCTCGGCCTGAATGCCGAGGGCCATCTGCACGTCTTCCTCGTTGGCGATGGCGATATCGACGAACTGCGCCATCTCGCGCATCACTTCCGAAGCCGGCTTGCCCCATTTCCAGAGGTTCTTGCGATAGTTGAGGTCGCAGGAAACCGTGAGACCCTTCTCGCGGGCCTTCTTCACGGCTTCGAGCGCCAGCGCGGCGGCGGAAGCGCTGATAGCAGGGGTGATACCGGTGACATGGAACCAGCCCGCGCCTTCAAAGACGCCGTCCCAATCGATGTCGCCCGGCTTGGCGAGGGCCATGGCGCTATTGCCGCGGTCGTAGACCACTTTCGAGGCGCGCTGGTTGGCACCGCTTTCGAGGAAGTAGATGCCCATGCGCCCCTTGCCGCGCACGATCTTGGACGTGTCCACGCCGGCGCGCCGCAGCTCGCCGATGGCGGCGTCGGCGATGGGATTGGAGGGAAGGACTGTCACGTAGGCCGCCGGCGCGCCGAACGACGCCAGCGTGACGGCCACGTTGGCCTCGCCGCCGCCGAAGGTGGCCATGAATTGAGGACTCTGGAGAAAGCGCTCGAACCCGGGAGGCGCGAGGCGCAGCATGATCTCGCCGAATGTAACCGTTTTTCGCAGCATGAGAACCGCAATGCTAACGCGACGGTGGGAGCCGAATCAAGGCCGCCGGCTACTGTAGTGCGGCGCAAGTTGCAAGGGCAAACCGGGTACAGGCACGAAGTTTCGCAAAGGCGGCGAAATTCGAGCCAGTCCCCGCTTTGCAGCCTGTGCCGATAGCCGACGATATTTGCGCCGCACTACACTACTTGCCGCGGATCTTCCGAACCAACTCCACCGTGTTGCGGACGTTGGCTGCGATGCCCTGGTAGTCCCCGGCCTTGAGCAGTTCCTTGGTGATCAGGTTCGATCCCATGCCGGCGCAGACGACGCCTGCGTCGAACCAGCTTTTCAGCGACGCTTCGGTGGGTTCCACGCCGCCGGTCGGCATGATCGAAACCCACGGGCATGGCCCTCGGACGTTCTTCACGAACCCCGGCCCGCCGATTTCCTTACCCGGAAATATCTTGATGATCTCGCACCCCAGCTCTTCGGCCTGCGAAATCTCCGAGAGAGTGCCACACCCCGGCGAGTAGGGAATCTTGCGCCGGTTGCAGGCGCGCGCCACCTCGGGGTTCAGCAGCGGGCCAACCACGAAGTTCGCGCCGCAGTTGATGTAAAGCGAGGCCGTCCCCGGATCGACGATCGATCCTACGCCCAGGACTAAACCGGGAAGCTCCCGCGCGCAGTACCGCTCCAGCTCGGTGAACACCTCCCAGGCGTGGTCGCCGCGGTTGGTGAATTCGAGCAGTGGACAACCCCCTGCCACGCAAGCGGCCGCGACGTCGCGCGCCACCTGTACGTCGGGATGGTAGAAGACGGGCACAACGCCCGTTTCCACCATCGTGTTCAGGACCTTCAATCTTGCGAATCGCGCCACGTTCCGCTCCTAGGTCTACCGGCTGATCTCTTTCACCACAAAATACGTGATCTGCCCGCCCGCGGGTAATACCATCTGGTGCGGCGTCTTGGGCGGAATGTGAATAATATCGCCGGGCCCGACGGTAAAGGAATTGCCTCCCTCAATCGAGGTCCCGCGAATCTCGCCCGGCGCGGCCGTACGGCCGCCATTGATCGTCCCGCCCAGTATCAATGTGCACACCCCGGTCTGGATGACCATCAGGTCCGCCGCGTTCTCATGGTACTCCGCCTCGCCCGAGCCTTCGCGGTAGGCCACTTGCGTGTTGTAGAAGCCGAAGTTCGCCAGCGGCTGGCTGGCGAACTTCTGCGCGTTGATCTTGGGCGCAAGCGTGGCGGCGTACGCCTTCAGGTCGGCCGATTTCCACACTACAATCTGTTGTGGCGCCTGCGCGATGGCGGGCAGAATCGCCAGCCACGCGGCGCTAATGACTAGTAGTCTTTTCATATACTCCTCTCCTTACCAATAACGATGCCCGCTCGGAATCGCGGCCAGGCAGACGTAAGCGTACCTGCGCGCCATCAACTCAGGCAGCCTGCCGCTTCCGGACCCGGCGCGCGATCTCCGGGCCCGTACGCCGCCGCACTACACGCAGATCGTAAGCCGCTTGCAGCCCCAGCCACGTTTCCGGGGAGACCCCAAAGTACGCGCCCAACCGAAGGGCCGTGTCCGCCGTGATAGCGCGCGAAGCGTTTACGATGGCGCCGATCCGGTTCGGAGGGACGTCGAGGTCGCGAGCGAGCCGGTTGATGCTGATTCCCATCGGCTTCATGAAATCTTCAAGCAGAATCTCGCCGGGATGAATGGGGTCGAGTTGTTTTGATTCCTTCATGACGGTTTTCTAGTGATAATCCACGATTTCCACAGCGAATGCGTCACCGCCGCGCCAGGCAAAACAGATCCGCCACTGGTCGTCGATCCTGATGCTGAAATTGCCGGATCGATCGCCCTTCAGCATTTCCAACCGGTTCCCAGGCGGCGCGCGGAGGTCCTCCAACCTCTTGGCTTGGTCCAGATACAGAAGCTTCCGGCGCGCAGCGCGCTCGATGGCCTGGAATCGCCTGATGAAGCAGTCGTCGAAAAGCCGGGATGTGTCGGCGCACTTGAACGTCCGTATCAAGCTCTAGTCTATGACGTCTGGAGCATTATGTCAAACGTAATGGAGGCGGCGTCGCGGAAGCTCAGGCGCGCCGCGCATTGACTCTTCTCCTTACCAATAATGATGCCCGCTCGGAATCGCGCCCGGGAAAACGTAGGCGTACATCAGCACCAGCAGTCCCACCAACAGCGTCAGCAGGACGCTGTGCTTGAAAACCTTGCGAAAGAGCGCGCCCTCCTGACCCTGCAGGTTCGTGGCGGCGCATCCGATTACCAGCGACTGCGCGGAGATCATCTTTCCCATCACTCCGCCGGCGCTGTTGGCGGCGCCCATCAGGATGGGACTCAGGTGCAGCCTGTTGGCCGTGATCACCTGCAGGCTGGCGAACAGCGCGTTGGACCCGGCGTCGGTGCCGCTCAACGCCACGCCTATCCAGCCGATCATCGTGCCGAACAGCGGGAACAGCGCTCCCGTGTGGGACAGCGCCATCCCCAGGGTGGCGTCCATGCCGCAGTAGCGCGTGATATAGCCAATGCCGATCATGGCCATGATGGCGACCAGGCTCAGCCCCAGGCGCCGCAGCGTTTGCCAGAAGATCCCAGCCGTCTGCAGGAGCGAGAGGCCTATCAGAGGCCCGGCGACGAACCCGCCAATGACTGTGGCCGTCCCGGGGTTGCCGAGCCAGGAAATGTCGAACAAAGCGGGCTCGGCGTACGGCGTGGGCGCCACCGGGGGGACCCGGACGACGCGCAGGTGCAGCCCTGGTACCGGCGGCTTCCAGGAGGTCTTGTCCAGGATCCTGGCCACGTCCGGCACGCCCCAGACCACCACGAAGGCGGCCAGCAGCAGGAACGGCGACCAGGCTCGCAGCAGCCGGCCGAAGCCGATGGGCGGCATGGATTGCCGCGTCGCGGCGGCGCTTTCGCCGCCGTATCGCCAGATGGTGCGCGGATGCCAGAACTTGCCGAAAAAGATGGCCAGAACCACCAGCGTCCCGAGGCCGCTCATGACGTCCACCAACGACGCGTTCATGTAGTTCGCCCAGAAGAACTGGATTAAGCCGGAGGCGAGGCCGCAGACCAGCAACGCCGGCCAGACCGCAAAGGTCTCGCCCGTCGTCGCCATGATGCGGATGATCCAGAAGGGGAGCACCAGCTTGGTCAGCGGCAGAATGCGGCCGAGCATCGCGCTGAAATCCGCCTCCGGCAGCCCCGTCACCGCCACCAGCGTGCGCACCGGATTCCCCAGGCCGCCGAAGGCCACCGGAGCGGAGTTGGCGATCAGGCACATGATAGCCGTTTGGAAGGGTGGAAAGCCAAGCCCCACCATCATGGCGCCGGTCACCGCCACGGGCGCGCCTCCTCCGCCGGCGCCTTCCAGCAAACCGCCGAAGGCAAAGGCGATCAGCAGAACCTGCAACCTCCGGTCCCCGGAAATTCCGGCGATGGACTGTTTGATGATTTCGAACTGCCCCGACGCGACGGAGAGATCGTACACGAACACCCCGCCTACCACCATCCAGGCGATGCGGATCAGCCCGAACACCAAACCATCCGCCACCGCGCCCGCCACCAGTACGGGGGGCATGCGAAACACCGCCAGCGCGATGGCCACCGCCGCCAGGAAGGCGTAGAGTGCGGCGCGCCACGCCGGCGCACGGCGCACCGCCAGAAGATAGAACAGCGTACAAACCGGGATGGCCGCCGCCATGGTGGAAAGAACCGTGTTCCCCAGTGGGTTAAAGTTCTGGTACCACTGCTGATTCATGACAGCTCGCGACCGCCCTTCCCCGTTATTGGAATTATTGGAGAGCTACAAACACCAGCGAGACCGGAGCCCCGACGTCCAGCGTCTCCCCGGTGGGCGTCAGGCCGCCCGTCTGGGCGTCGATCCGGAACACCACCATGTTGTCGGAATCCTGGTTCTCCGCGATCAGATACGCACCCGTCGGGTCGATGGCGAAATGCCGCGGGGTCTTGCCCTGGGTGGAGACGTTCCCCGCCGCGGTCAACTTGCCGTCGGCGCCGATAGCGAAGATGCCGATGCTGTTGTGGTTCCGATTGGTGGCGTAGAGAAACTTGCCGTTCGGATGCACCGCGATTTCGGCTCCGCTCTTCTGGCCCGTGAAATCGGCGGGCACGGCGGAGATGGTCTGGATCTCCTTCGCGCCGCCCTTGCCGTCGTAGCGGAACGCGACGATTGCATCGGCCATCTCCGCCATCACGTACAGGAAGTTGCCGTTGGGAGCGAACGCGAGGTGCCGCGGTCCGAAGCCGGGGGCGATGCCGATCGAAGCCGGGTCGTTCGCCGTGAGCGCGCCTTTGACCGGATCGATGCGGTAGATCATCACCTTGTCCATGCCCAGATCCGGCACGAACAACAGCTTGCGATCGCGGGAGACCACGGCCTCGTGGGCATGGGGCCCGCTCTGCCGTGGGCGATCGACGCTGGAACCCGAGTGCTGCACCGACGCAGCGGCTTCCCCGAGAGAACCATCGGCGTGGATCGGCAACGCCGCTACGCTGCCATTGTTGTAATTGGCCACGAACACCCACTTGCCGGCCGCGTCCACGGAAAGATGCGCCGGGCCGCTCCCCTTGGAAGACACCGAGTTGAGCGGCTTCAACATGCCTGTGGCGCGGTCGATGGCGAAGGCGCTCACGGTTCCCTGGTTGTTCTCGTTGACGGCGTACAGGAACTTGCCGCCCGGGTGGACGGCGAGGAACGACGGGTTCGACGTCTCCGCGGCCAGACCGATGGAGGTGAACTTGCCCGTCTTCGCGTCGAACTTGTAGGCGTAAATGCCCTTGCTCTTCTGGCGCGTGTACGTGCCCACGTAGGACAAGTACTGGCCGGACGCGGGCGGCGCTGCGGCGCCCGGAATCGCCAGGGTCGCAAGCGCCGCCGCGGCGATTAAGATGGCCTTTATCTTGTTCATGAACATTTCGTCCTCATGCATATCCTCAAACACTCGCGCACCCGCCCCGACTCCCGACTCCTGTCTCCCAATCAGTTCTCTGGTGAGAACGTATAAAACTCATAGCGAATGCGCCACGCGGCTTCGTGCCCGGGCGCTACGCGCAAGCTGACGTACCCCTCCGGACAGAGCGTCGTCCGGATCGACCAGAAGTTGATGCGCGTCAGGGGCCGGTCGCAAGTCTCGCGGACGCCCGCGCCGGTTTTCAAATTCTCCACCCGGAAATCGAAGTCCGACGCCTTGTCGCTGAAGCCGGTGATATCGGCCTGTGCGGTCTGCCGCCGGGGTTCGCTCTGGAGTTCCTGAAGATAATGCAATTCCTTGCCTTCGAGTTTCGCCAGCGGGGCAAGATCGCGCGATGCGTGCGCCTCGAACGGAAACTTCACCACAAACTCGGGCCCCGTGGGACGATTGTCGATCATGAAGAAATCGTGCTCGTAGACGCTGGTCTCGATGGTCTTCTTTCCGGTATTCCTGAGACTGTGCTCCAGCGTCATCACCGGCTGGCGCCGGGCCAGCCGCACGGTCTTGCGGTATACGTAAGCGTAGCCGTTCGTGTCCTTTAGTTCTTGTGTGAACTCGGCGAAGTCCGGGCCGGTGCGTACGGTCCACTTGCCGTTGTCCATAATCTCCAGGGTCGTGAAGGAGCTGTACCCGTTCCCGCCCTCGGGCTTCTTGATCGCGCCCACGCCGATCTTGACCACGGGCTCGCCGGGTCGCGCCTCCGCGTACCCCAGCGCGGCGTTGTCGGGAGGCACGCCGAACTCCTCCACCGGACCTTGAATGGAATCGTTGACTTTCGCGTTGTACGTCGGGAACCACTGGCCGAAGAAGGTGTGGCCCTTGTACTCCAGACTCGGGATGACGCCCGACCAGTCAAACCGCGTGGCGCGGTAATAGCCCATTTCCGCGTCCGGCAAATAGAGCTTCACCTTGAGCAATCCGTTGCCGATCTCCGCTTGTGGGAAGTCGCGAATTTCCTCCGCGATCTGGCCGATCCGGCCCGGCGGCTGCCCGGCCAAGTACCCCAGCGCCAACGGCGCCGCGAAAAGCGCCCACGCTGTCTTCATGCTATTAACCGATCCTTCCTTGGGCTGGCTGACGCCTTACCCTCTGCCCGCCTGCGCCGCCCGCCTTTGCCGGCGCAGCGCGGCGAAATCGAATAACGCTTCCCGAATCGGCGCGCCCACCACTTCAATTCGTTTCAGATCGCGCGCGCCGATGCCGGCGTCCTCCGCCAGCTTGAGCGTGCTGTCGCAGCCTTCGAACGGCGGCGATCCGCGCTCCCCCATGGGGTCGAAGCCCATCACCGCCAGGGCCACCGCGTCCGTATTCACGGGGTTCAGCCCCGCCAGAATCACGCCCGGGTGGACCGGGGCCAGAGCCTCACGGATCCACGGGCCCTCGCCTCCCGCCATGGACTTAACGCCTTCCACAACCGCAAGATGAATCGGACGCGCGCCCACCAAGTCCACGACGATGCGCGGCACGCGGTACCCTTCCTGTCTCGGGGTTGTGAAGTCCTTCTCCTGTGGCGCGGTCTTGGCGGGCTCCCGGTTTCCCGTGTGGAACATGGTTCGGCTGCCGTGCGGCTGCGCGGCTGGCTCGTCCACACCGGCGCCAGAGCCGTATATCGTGGCGGGAGCCATCCCAAAGCAGTTCTTCATGGAGCCGGTAAATCCCGCCGTGGCGTGCTCCTTGAGTTTGGCCACGCTCACGAACACGTCGCAGTCTTCGTAAGCGTGGTTCAGGTCGAAGCCCGGATAAATGTAACCGCCGGAGGGAACCGTCAGGCGCGAATACTTCTTTGCGTTTCCAGTGAAGTTCGTGTTTTCAAATTCCACGTTGGGGGCCGCGCTGAGAATGACGCGCGGGTCCATGTCGGTTTGGTAGAAGAACTCCTCTACCGGGTCCGACGATGCATATACGCTTTCGACCACGCGAATACGCTTCGCCCCAGCCTTCGCTATCAGGCTTACCGCGGCTGCGACCACGGCGGGATTCGTCAAGTGCGTGTCGGCCGCGGGCAGATATCCCAGCCGGTACGTCGCCGCCCCTGTCAGGTTGATCTTGATGGCGACCGTCTTCCCATTGACGAGCCTCCCCAGTCCCCCTAACTGGTCGAACAGTTTCGCCATCGCCGGCATGAGCTCGGCGGGCTCGTACGTCTTGCATTTCGCCACGGCGACTGGTCCGGCGGGCGCGGCGGCGCGCAACGGCGGCATTCCGGCCAGGCAAGCGCCCCCCAGCGCGGAAAGCTTCAGCCAGTCTCGGCGCGTGTAATTCGCGTGCATAGGTTCACCCCTCCAATTCAGCGGCTGCGTACTGCGATACAAACGGCAAATGCAGCTCGACCGCTTCCTTATCATGCTCCATTTCGATGGCGCGGGGACCCACCCCGTCCAACGTCCATAGTTTGCCGGTTCGAAAACTTCCCGCGACCCGCACAGACACCGAAGCGGGACCGCGGTCGGCGAAAAACATCATGTGCACCACGGCGCGCCGCTTGTCCGGCGACGCCGTATAGTAAGATTCCACCGCGCCGCCGTTCCAGAACTGCACCAAATCATAGCGGTGGCTGATGAGAACGGCGGAATCGTTGGCCACTTGATACGGGTCGCTCAAGTCCTCCTTAGCGAAGGCCACGCTGCCTCTGCCCAGCGTGCGCAGCCCGTAGCGCGGGTGGAGCTGGTTCCGCGCTGGCGCTCCCGGCGCCGCGCCCCAGTTCGGCCCGGTGATCAACATGCCCCCCGACTGTACGTAGGCCAGGACGCGGTCGCGCAGGGCCGGTCCGGGCGGCGCCAGATCCGCGTAGATGACGCCCCGCAAGCCGGTGAAAGAGCCGGACACCGCCCGATCCTTCAAAATGATGCGGTATTGTTGATTGGTCCGGGACACCAGGTTCAGCAACTCGCGCCCCATGAACTCGTCGTCGCCCGCGAAATCGGAGACGATTCCCACCACCGCGGCGGGCGCCAGTTGCGTCCAATCCGCATGATCGGCGAAGAATCGGGCGGCGCCGGTGACCCTTTTCCACGTGGCCAGCGCCTCCGGCTTGCTCTGCGCCAGGTCGCCCGCAAGCTGGCCGTCCAGCGAGACAATCCATCGTCCGCCGCACGCCGCCGCATCCGTCACCGCCAGAACGTAGGTGGAGGGAAGAAGCCGCGGGCCTTTGGGCTGAGCGTCGATCCACACGCGGGAATCGGGATGGCGCGCTCTTTCCAGCCGGACCAGCCAGCCGTTGGAATCCACCCACGGGTTCCCGGTCGGCCCCGCGGACGCAGCCGCCGGCCCCTGTCCCGACTGCACTCCCGGCCACACTCCCGAGGAAATGACCACATCGGAAGGGGGAGCGGCCGGATCAATCACGGTCAGGCCGTTCTGCTTGGCCCGCGCGGCCACAGCATCGAGCGACGCGTCTGGCGCCATCACCACGCAATCGATGCATGTCTCACTTAACAACGCCAAGCGCGCCGGATCTTTCCATGCGTCCGGCCACCGGAACGGGGTCGTCTGCGCCGCCATAGATGTCTAAACCTGTTCCCCTACCCGCAGGACGATTGTACTTCCTCGCCGCCTCCGGAACAACGCCGCGTCCGGACGCGCCTCAGCCGCTTGTCTGCCTCCTCAACCCCCGCCATAATAAATCCATGGCTAGTTTTCCCCGGTCCTGTCTGTGTTCCCTAATTCTTTTCGCCTCGCTCCCGGCTCTGACGCCCGTTCTCCCGGCCCAGGACAAACCGCCCGCCCCCGCAGCGGCCCAGGAGCCCGCCACGCTTCCTCCGGTGGGCGAGTGGCAGCCGCTGTTCGACGGCAAAACGCTGAACGGCTGGAAAGAGACCCCGTTTACGGGCCGAGGCAAGGTGACCATTCAGGATGGAACCATCATTCTCGGAACCGGCGCCATGACCGGCATTACCCGCACGGCTTGGTTTCCCAAGTCGAATTACGAAGTCCGAATGGAAGCCGAACGCGTGTCCGGCAGCGATTTCTTCGCCGGCATCACGTTCCCCGTTGGAGAGGCCTTCCTGACCTGGATTAACGGCGGCTGGGGCGGCAGCCTGGTCGGGATTTCCAGCCTGGATGACGAAGATGCCTCCGAGAACGAGACTTCCTGTATCGTGGATTTTGAAAACAGGCACTGGTACAGCCTGCTGCTGCGCGTGACCGACGCCGCGGTCGAGGCTTGGATCGATGGCGATGAGTACATCGACGTCGGTTTAGCCGGCCGTGCGCTCAGCCTCCGTTTCGGCGAAATCGAGTTATCCGCCCCCTTCGGCATCGCCACCTATGAGACCACCGGCGCCATCCGCAAGCTGGAATACCGCCTCATCCCGCCACCCAAGTAGCGCGCGCGGCAAGGAGCCACCCATGCTGATCCGCGTAAAGCGGGTATATGAACCTACGGGCGCTGACGACGGCGCGCGTCTGCTGGTGGACCGGCTGTGGCCGCGCGGCGTGAAGAAAGAATCCGCGCGCCTGGATGGATGGCCAAAGGAAATCGCGCCCAGCGACGCGCTTCGCCGATGGTTCGCCCACTCTCCGGAGCGCTGGGAAGAGTTCCGCCACCGCTATTTCGAAGAGCTGGATAGCAAGGCCGAAATCTGGGGGCCGATCCTGTCTGCCGCGCGCCGCGGCGCCGTCACTTTGCTCTACGCCGCCAGAGACGCCGAGCATAACAACGCCGTCGCCCTGAGAGAGTACCTGGTTCGCCAAACGTAAGGGCCGCAAGAAAGTGCAGATGCCGGTGGTAGCGCCGAACGTCCCGTCGCTATTACCGTTACACGGTTTCTCGTAAGGCGCTCGTGAAGCGATCGGCCAAGAGAGGCGTGTGGGGATGACGGGCGCACCGCGCGCTGGCGTCCGGCCCGAGGCTGTGGCATCATGGGCATTCCGCTCATGACCACGCAGGAAGTACTCACGGTGGCAAGTGCACATCTGACATCCCTTGCAGGCCGCACGTTTGATGTCCTCACAGTCGCCAAGCCCGTTTCACCAGACGCGGCGGTCAATTTGTCCCGCATCATCTCGAAGCTGTCGCCGCTGCTCGGCAACCTGATCGAGTTCAACACGGTCGAGTTCTTGAACAGCAAGGATGAGTTCGAGGGCTTTGGTCTATGGAGGCGCCAAGATCCCGGCTTCCCGGATACGGTGTTCATTGGCGCAGTCGAGCCAACGCCCGGCTTCGAGATCAAGGCGTGGTTCCCATTGGCAACCGAAATCACCGCCCGCTTCAAGGACTCGCAGAGCCGCTTCATCAACGACAACACATATATCGCCATGCTGGCGTGGCTGCCTGAGCATCTGATCTACGGGAAGCCCTGCATCATCGACGTTTGCGTTGCACACGGGAAGTCGGTTGCCGAGGCGCGCGACAATCACTATCACAACCCGCCTGATTACCTTGTGCTGGAACCGGAAGACACCAAGGCCCGGACGCGGAACCTTCAGCAGACCAACACGAATGGCCTCAAGTTTCAGGGCCCCCCTGCTGAGTTTGAACGGGCTAGGGAAATTGTCGCCTCATGGGGACCTGACGGGCGCGCCTACAAGCCAACGCGCGAATACCAGCAATTGCTGCAATCGCTCCGTGGACAGTTCAATTACCGGCTGGACACGAACTATGCCAAGATGGACCGCATCGTTCATGCTGGGATTGAGGAGTTCAAGCGCCGGGTTGACGCCACCACTGTCAACGGACTGCAAGTGGCTCAGTGGAAGCGAGTCCTGGCATTCGAGGATACCAACGAGGCGAGGCGAACCGAAAAGGAATCGCGGCTGCGGGAATGCTTAGAAACCTATCTCGACATCAAGCAGGACCGCGAAATTGAGATCAGATGAGACAGGGTTGGCGCGTATCTGCCTTCACGCGCTGCACGCCGTAATGGAAATAGGTTGGGTCGATTTCGGCAGAGTAGCACCGGCGCTTGGCTGAGTGGGCCGCAACGCTCACCGAAAATAAGCCGCCGAACGGTTCCCAGACCACATCACCTTCATCACTCGATGCCTCAATCGTCTTGCGGACCAAATCAACCGGCTTCTGATTCAGATGAATCGCCTTCCCGCTGTCGCCGTTCAGCTTGACTCGTTCTGATCCGTGAAGTGGCGGACGGTCCCACACGTTCGTGAAGCCATGCGGACAGTGGAACTTCGAGCGCATCCGCACCCAATCTTCTGCCGTTGCAGGCCGGATACCGTCCAGGCAGAAGTATGGCCCTCTCTCTGGTGCGCCGTGGAGGTTAGCGTATTCCTGCATTCTGGCAAACATCTCGGGTGGTGGGAAGTACCACAGGTGGTTCTGGTCAAGGTACTTCCTCACGGCCACATCTGCCACACCGCAGGCTTCATTTGCCTTGCGGATTGCTAGGCCCGTTCGCTTCCATTCCCGCAACAACCATTCCTTCAACGGTAAGCCTTGGGCGCGGGCCTCGAGCACATATTGAACGCAGACTTCCGTGACGACCGGGAAGCGCCGTATCTTCTGCGTATTCACATTACCGGCAATATGCGCCTTGCCCTTGTTCCAGATGTTCGCGTTAACGTAACGCCAACCGTATTTCTCCAGCACGGGGTGAACAGCAGCCCAGCCAATCTCGGAATTCCAGAACCAGAGTGTTGTCTGTGCTGTGGAGTACCGCGCCCAAGCTGCGATGTGCGGTTCATACCACTGAGGAAGCCCAAGATGATCTGAGGTGTCACCCTCAAACCCGAGCACGCCGTAGCCGCCGTCCGAAACGATCACCGTTGGGGTTGGCCACTTCGGATAACACCGTAGACCATCTCCGAGGTACAAGTGAACAAGATCGTTGTGCCACTCCAATTCAGCGGGCGCTTCGGCCCTTGTCACGACGCGCCCGCGCCCAACGGTGCTTGGGGCTTCACGCCTCTTTGCCGGTATAATTGCCGATTCCGTGATGGATAGGTGTTCCACTGCCTTTTTTCGCCTTTTCTTCTTATCGGCAATCATAGCGTTTTTCAGTAGGGCACTTCTGCCGGTACCGATTCTAACGTAAAAGGCCTTCCATGAAGCGGGGTAGTATTGCGCCGACTTTCCTCGGGTTGGGATCTCCAGGAGGACCGGGGCGAGCTTCACAACCTGTATGGCGGCCCCCGCCACGCCGGGTTGGCCAGCGAGTTGCGCCGACGCATTGACGAACTCCGCGAGGAGACCGGCGACCACTACGTCTACCAGCCGCCGGCCTGGCTGAGGTAGGGTTTTGCCCGCGCGAACCTGCCATCCATCGCCGCGGCCTTACTGAAATCCGCCGCCGCTCAATCCGTGGCCAGGAGCTGAACTATGCACGGCCGAGCCGGATCATTCGCCGTTCGCTTTTTTCAGTTCGGCAAGAGCGGCCAGCACTTCTTCGCTGTGCGGGGTGGGATTGACCTTCACAAACACCTTCCGGATCACGCCCTTCGGGTCGATCAGGAAAGTGTTCCGCGCGGCTACCCCCGACGGCGATAGAGAACCGTACGCGTCGACCACCGTGTGGCTCGCGTCGGAGAGCAGCTTGAACGTCAGACTTTCCTTCGTGCAGAACTGCTGGTGAGAGTCCACCGAGTCCACGCTGACGCCCAGGATGACGGCATTCGTCTTGTCATACTGCGCCAGGTCGCGTTGGAAATTGTGGGCTTCGATGGTGCAGCCCGAGGTCATGTCTTTGGGGTAGAAGTAGAGCACCACCCACTTCCCGCGGAAGTCGTTCAAGGAGACGGGCTTGCCCTCTTGCGAGTTGAGGGTGAAAGCGGGCGCGGTCTGTCCCACGGACGGCATGTCGGCGGCGCTGGCAAAGGAAACCGCAGCGAACATCAGGGCCGAAGTCAGTAACACAACCGGGAATCCAGTGACGACGGTTCTCAAAAAGCTCATATTCCCATTCCTCTCAGAGTGCGAATGGCGCGCGCGAAGCGGCCTCGGCCCTATTGGATGCCGCGCGGGCGCTCCCGGTGGCGCCATTGTGGATGCACGCGCCCCCGACCTGGGCGCATTGTGCTAAAAGGTTGAAATCTATGAGAAAAACGTTTTGGCTGGCAGGCGGCGGGTGGCGGTTGCCGGCGCTGGCGCTGCTGGCGGTTCTGAGCGTCGCCGGGGCGGACCGGCGCGTCTCGTTCGACGACAATTGGAAGTTTTTCAAAGGCGACGCGGCGGGCGCGGAACAGCCGGCCTTCGACGACCACGCCTGGCGCTCGCTTAATCTGCCGCACGATTGGGCCATCGAAGGCCCCTTCGACGTCAAATTCGGCCCTAACACCGGCGGACTGCCCGTGGCCGGCACGGGATGGTACCGGAAGCATTTCACCGTCCCGGCATCGGGCAGGGGCCAGTACTATTCCATCGATTTCGATGGTGCCATGTCGAATTCCACCGTGTGGCTGAACGGTCATGAGGTGGGCGGGCGGCCGTACGGCTACAGCAGCTTCGAGTTGGACCTGACTCCCTACCTGAAATTCGGCGAAGACAACGTCATCGCCGTGCGGCTCATGCCCGAGGAGCAGGCCTCGCGCTGGTATCCGGGTGCGGGAATCTACCGAAACGTCTGGCTGATAACCACCGGGCGGTACCATGTGGACCACTGGGGCACGTATGTCATCACGCCGCAGGTCACCGATGCCAGCGCCACCGTGCAGATCAAGAGCGAGATTCGCAATCGCGAACCGCAGAATATGCGGGTCAAAGTCGAAATCGCCATCCTCGACGCGTCCGGCAAGGGGGTAGCTCGCTCCACTTCGGATCTCACCGTGGCGGCGAACGGGACCGCCATCGCCAGCGCCGTGTTGAAGGTAGCGCACCCGCATCGCTGGGACATCGACCACACGTACCTGTACCAGGCGGTCACCACGGTGAAATCGGGCGTGGCGACGACCGACCGTTACGTCCAGCCCTTTGGGATCCGGACCATCGAATTCAGCCGCGACAAAGGCTTCCTGCTAAACGGCCGCGTGTTGAAGCTGAACGGCGTGTGCGACCACCACGACCTGGGCGCTCTGGGCGCCGCCGTGAACACGCGCGCCATCGAGCGCCAACTGGAAATCCTCCACGGCATGGGCGCGAACGCCATCCGTACCAGCCACAACCCGCCCGCGCCGGAGCTGCTGGACGCCGCCGACCGCCTCGGGTTCCTGATTATGGACGAAGCCTTCGACATGTGGCGCGATCCCAAGGTGAAGAACGGCGCCGGGAAGTACTTCGACCAGTGGGGCGAGCGGGATATGCGCGATCTGGTCCGCCGCGACCGCAACCACCCTAGCGTCATCCTGTGGAGCATCGGCAACGAAGTTCGCGAACAGAACCAGCCGGGCGGCGCCGACATCGCCAAAATGCTCACCGGATTCGCGCACGCGGAGGACCCCACCCGCCCCACGACCGCGGCGTTCAATAGTTGGCAGGAAGCCATCAAGAACGGCCTGACCGCAGCCGTGGATGTGCCCGGCTTCAATTATCAACCCATGCACTACGAACAGATCCAGAAAGAGCATCCGTCGTGGGTGATCTTCGGCTCCGAGACCGCCTCGTGCGTGAGCTCGCGCGGGGATTACGAATTGCCCATCACGGCCGCGGCGCCGAGGCTGCCTTCACACCAGGTTTCGAGTTACGATACCGAGGCGCCGCCTTGGGCTTATTGCCAGGACGTGGAATTCGACGCGCAGGACCGCCTCCCCAACGTGCTGGGCGAATTTGTATGGACGGGCTTCGACTATCTCGGCGAGCCGACGCCCTACGGCCGGTCGCAGGACTGGCCGGTGCGCAGCTCCTACTTCGGCATCATAGACCTGGCCGGCTTCCCCAAGAGCCGCTACTACCTGTACAAGAGCCACTGGACGAAGGATTCCGTAGTGCACATTCTGCCGCACTGGAACTGGGCGGGCAAAGAGGGGCAGACGATTCCCATCATGGTCTACACCAACGCGGACGAAGTGGAGCTGTTCGTGAACGGAAAGTCGATGGGGCGGAAGAAGCTGGGCGTCGATACGGTGGTCCTACCTGTGGGCCGGAACGTGAACCAGCAGCAACAGTTCACTTCGAAGTACCGCCTGGAGTGGGAGGCGCCGTACGCGCCCGGCTCCCTGCGCGCCGTGGCGTATCAAGGCGGCAAACAGGTGGCCGTGGACGAGGTGCGCACGGCCGGTCCGCCGGCGCGTTTGCGCCTGACTCCCGACCGCGCAAAGATCACGGCCGATGGCAAGGACCTTTCCTTCATCACCGTGGGCGTGGAAGACAAAGACGGCAACCTCTGCCCGCTGGCCGATAACCTGGTCCACTTTCAAGTAACCGGCGCGGGCCGGCGCGAGGCCGTGGACAACGGCAACGCCGCCACGGTCGAGCCGTTCCAAGCCGACGAGCGGAAAGCTTTCAACGGCCTGGCGCTGCTGATCGTGCGCTCCCAAACCGACCACCCCGGCCGCATACATGTCACGGCGACGTCGGAAGGCCTTCCCGCCGCCACCGCGGAGATTACGACGGAGCGGTGAGACGGGACCGGGCCTCAGCTCCGCAGCCTAGTCCACTGTTCGAAGTTGGTCCGGAAGAGACGCGTTATTTCGCGCTGGATTTCGACGCGGGTAACCGCGCGCCCATCGGCCGCCATCAGCTCGAACGCGTTCGCCAGGATGGGCGCCATCGTGCGGCGCGTGTTTCGCCATTTGTAAATCGTCTGCTCCAGGATGCGCGCGTCGGAGTGCTGGGGGATGAAGCTGGTTCCGAGCATCTCCAGGCGCTCCCTGGCGATCTCCTCGACGACCGACGGGTTGTTCAGGAACCACCAGCATCCGAAGGGCATCAGGTTGGCGAATTTACGGGCGTAGACGCACAGCTCGTGCTGATTTTCACGGCTGAGTACGCTCACCAGGAAGCGGTTGTCCGGGAAGTCGCGGCACAGGCGCTCCAGCGCGCGCAGGTCCGCTTTCCCACAGGCGTCGCCGGCCAAACGCAGCGCGGGATTGACCTGGCGCCGCACGCCGATCATCAACGAAAGCGGGAGGTCGAGTTCGCGGCAGGATGGGATCACCGCTTCGCCGATCAGTTTGGCGCACGCGGAATCTTCCGGGTATTGGAATGCATCGGTCAGCGAGCACGCCATGTACGCCGGGCGCATGATGCGAACCCAGTCGGCTAAGAAGCGGCGCACTTCGGCAAGAGAACGGCCGGTGATGCCCGCATCCACGGCGTAGCCGCGCGCCGCCAGCGCCTGCCAATGCTCCGGCCACTGGTTCAGAATGCGATCGAGGCGCAGGGCGGCGTGAAATCGCGGGGAACGCGCGGCCCCGCTTTCCCATAGGGGAGCTTCGGCGGGATCGAGCGGGTCGTTGGTCATGACCACTTCGCTGACGCCGGCGAGATCGAAAACGCGGCTGATGTGCGCCTCCACCTTCTGGTCCGCGAAGAACTCCCGCGCCAGCTTGAGGCCGGAGCTATCCGTGGGCAGCCCAAAGGCCGCCAGCACCGCCACCACGCCGCGGGTAGCTTCCGAGACGGGTGCGTTCTCCACGAACAGCGCGCGCCAGACGGCGTCGGCCTTCCCGGTGAGGGAGAGCCGCCAATACTCGTCCGGCGAGAGCCGCGAAGAGCGGAACAATTCGGCCTCCAGGTAGTGATATGTCAGCAGGTTGTCGATGCCCCACAGGCCGAGCGCGCCGAGCGAAGGCATGCACAAGTGCGTGTGGACGTCAATAAACTTGGTGGCGTGGAGCACGTCTTCCACCGCGCCGCGGATTTGGCTGGTGGAAAGCGCTTCGGGCGCCGTTGCGTCATGCGATTTTGTGGAAGGCATAATCGTCTTCTCCAAGGATATCGGCTTGCCCCGTCCGCGCGCTGTTGCCCACACTTGGCAGTCGGAATCGCCACCGGGTAGTGCGCTAAATCTGGCAAAAAAATGACGCCCAGCACAAGTCTTAACGTCGGTCACAAGGGTTCACGGGAATGTTTTATTGAAAACAAAGGACTTGACTACAGATTGGCGATGGAATATGATATGCTCAGATTGTGGTTATGGAAACGACAATCAACGAAGGCTTCGCAGGTGTCCCCGATCCCCTCAAGAAGAATCTTGAGTGGTACATCGCAAACCAGGGAGAACTTTCCGCGAAGTACAACGGGAAAATCCTGTTGATCGTTGACCAGCGCCTTGTGCGGGCGTTCGACAATATGGGTGAAGCCTATACTGAGGCATTGAAATCATTCGCCCCTGGCGCGTTCACGCTTCAGCCGTGCTCGCCAGATTCCGATAGCTACACGCTCATGCTGTACAGCCCCGTGTACGGCGTTTTCGCATGACGCCAGCCCTCTCGCCATTGAGCATCCCTACA
Organism: Bryobacteraceae bacterium; assembly: GCA_050012095.1. Classification (GTDB taxonomy): domain Bacteria; phylum Acidobacteriota; class Terriglobia; order Bryobacterales; family Bryobacteraceae; genus BOG-224. Next base: position 42,873 of record JBEKHV010000013.1, read on the forward strand.
GCCTTCACGATCAAATACAACGGAAGGTCCCTTCGGCTCACAAGCGAGGTCGAGATTTTCCCGGCGTTCGATCCAGCGGCAACGCTATCGCCGCCCCAGGGCAGAAAGTACATCGGCCTGTATGACACTGGGGCAACGCATAGCGCGGTGTCGCCCCGGGTGGTGGCCGATCTAAATCTGGCTTCCATCGGGGCTAGAAATGTCGCGGTGGGCGGCGGCGCGCTTGCCACAACCAGCCACTTGGTAAACATCGGCCTTCCGAACAAAGTAATATTCACAATGATGTCGGTCGCGAAGATGATTTTACTCGGCGGCATCGATGCAATCATCGGAATGGATATTCTAGGCCTGGGCGATTTCACCGTGACGCACCACGGCGGGAACACGATGTTCTCGTTTTGCTGCCCATCGCGACGGGAGATCGACTTCGTGGCTGAGGTTAAAGACGACAACAAGATCGCTACGGCCCATTCTGACAAGGTTGGCAGAAACAGCCCGTGCCCTTGTGGCAGCGGCAAGAAGTACAAGAAGTGCCACGGACGCTAAGGATCAGGACAGGCACACACAAATAGCATACTACCCGCCACCGCCTTCTTGGAATGTGACGGATAATCTATATAATCTATAGGAGCGGCGCATCAAGCCGCTCTTCCTGGGAGCTGACCTCATGAGCGTTTTCTGCGCCCGCGGATCGGAAGACCGGCAGCTTTCCTCGACCGATCTCAGGGACTGCCTGCGCCGCGCCTTCGACGAACTGGGCTTTCGCAACAAGGTGCTCGTGATTCCGCCGGACTTTACGCGCGTTCATTCGTGCGCCGGCGAGTTGACCCGCATCGCCCGAGAATACTACGGCGGCCGGCTGACTCACATTCTCCCCGCGCTCGGGACGCACAAGGCCATGAGCGGCGCCGAGATCGAAGCCATGTTTGGCGATCTTCCGCGCGGTTTGTTCCACGTTCACGATTGGCGCGGCGATCTGGCCACCCTGGGCGAGGTCCCCGCCGAGGTCATTCGCGGCCAATCCGAAGGCCAGGTCGATTACTCCTGGCCCGTCCAGGTGAACCGGCTGCTGGCCGATGGCGGCTTCGACCTGATTCTCTCCATCGGCCAAGTGGTCCCGCACGAAGTGGCCGGCATGGCAGGCTACAACAAAAATTTGCTGGTGGGCGCGGGCGGGCCGGAGAACATCCACAAGAGTCATTACCTGGGAGCCGTATACGGGATGGAGCGGATGATGGGCCGCGCCGACAACCCCGTGCGCCGGGTGTTCAACTATGCCTGGGAACGGTTCGCACGCCATCTTCCGGTGGTCTGGGCGCTCACCGTAGTCGATTCCGAGCCGGATGGAAGCCTGGCGACGCGCGGCCTCTTCGTCGGCGACGATATCAAGTGCTTCGAGCTGGCCTCGGAACTCAGCCTGCGCGTGAATTTCATGCTGCTCGATCGGCCCATCCGCAAGGCGGTAGTGTATCTGGACCCCTCCGAATACAAGAGCACGTGGTTGGGCAACAAGGCGATCTATCGGACGCGCATGGCGATGGCCGATGGCGGCGAGCTGATCGTGCTGGCCCCCGGCGTCCGCATGTTCGGCGAGGACGCGGCCATCGACGCTCTCATCCGCCGGTTCGGCTACATGGGCACGCCCGCCGTCCGCCGCGCCGTGGCGCAGGATGCGGATCTCGGAGCCAATTTGGCCGCCGCCGCGCACCTGATCCACGGCTCCTCGGAAGGCCGTTTCACCATCACCTATTGCCCCGGCGGTCTGCGCGGAGCGGAGGTGGAAGCGGCGGGCTACCGTTACGCCGGTTTGGATTCCATGACCAAAAAGTACGACCCTTCGAAGCTCACGCCGGGCTATAACCGTGTGGATGGCGAGGAAGTGTTCTTCATAAACAATCCCGGCCTTGGACTGTGGGCATGGCGCGACCGCTTCTCCGATTCCCAGGAGGGCGCGGCGTAGTGGCCGCCGGAGAACCGTCTGTAGCCGGCGCTGTGGCCGGAGTCGCCAAGCGTAGCGGCCGGCGCCGGTGGCGGATCTGCGGCCTGCTGTTCTTCATCACCACGCTCAATTACGTGGACCGCCAGGTCCTCGGTGTTCTGGCTCCCGAGCTGCAGCGCGTCATCGGCTGGAACGAGATCCAGTATGGCAACATTGTGACCGCATTCTCGGCGGCTTACGCGATCGGCTTGCTAACGGCCGGCCGCTTCATCGACCGCATGGGGACGCGCGTTGGCTATGCGATCGCGATTGGCGCCTGGAGCCTGGCGACCGGCAGCCACGCGCTGGCCGCCACGGCGCTGGGGTTCGGCGTTTGCCGCTTCGCGCTGGGGTTGAGCGAGGCGGCCAATTTCCCGGCGGCCATCAAGACCGTGGCCGAGTGGTTCCCCCGCAAGGAGCGAGCCCTCGCCACCGGCATTTTCAATTCCGGAGCCAACGTCGGCGCGATCGTGGCCCCCCTGGCGGCTCCTTGGATCGCGGTGCGCCTGGGCTGGCAGTGGGCGTTCCTATTCATGGGCGCGCTCAGTATTCTGTGGGTGCTCCCTTGGCTCCTGATCTACCATCGGCCCGAGCGGCGCCCCAGCGTCTCCGCCGCCGAGCTGGCCTACATTCAGAGCGACGCGGCGGAATCCACGGCGAAGATCCCGTGGTCCCGGCTGCTGCAATACAAGGAAACCTGGGCGTTCATGGCCGCCAAATTCTTCACCGACCCCATCTGGTGGTTTTTCCTTTACTGGCTGCCGAAGTTTCTCAACGCCCGGTACGGCTTGACGCTGACCGCGCTGGGCTGGCCGCTGGTGATCGTTTACAACATGTCGATGGTGGGCAGCATCCTGGCCGGGTGGCTTCCGGCCCGCCTGTTGCGGCTCGGCTGGGACCTGAACCGGGCGCGCAAGACCGTCATGCTGGTATGCGCGGTGGCGGTGATGCCCATCGTATTCGCCGCCGACGCTTCGAACCTATGGGTCGCCGTGGCGCTGGTGGGCTTGGCTACGGCCTCCCACCAGGGTTGGTCCGCCAACCTCTACACGGCGATGTCGGACGTGTTCCCGCGGCGCGCGGTCGGCTCGGTGGTGGGCATCGCCGGATTCGGCGGCGCCATCGGCAACATGGCGATCGCCACCTTCACCGGCTTCGTGTTGCAGTTCACGCACAGCTACGTACCCATGTTCGTGATCGCCGGCTTCGCCTACCTGATGGCTCTGGCGGTGATCCAGTTGCTGGTCCCGAACCTGCGGCCGGTGGAGATGGAGACGTAGGGTACGGCTACTGCGTCAGGTTTCCGCAGACGCTGACTTCGATTCCCAGCTCGCGGAACATGGCGGCCTTGGTGAATAGCGCGAGGTCGGCGCCGGCCGCGTCGGGCGCGTAGGCCACTTGAATGTGGTTGGCCTTGTGGCGGGCCATGAACTGGTCGCGGGTGACGCCGTACAATTCGGCGAACATCATGGGCCACTGAGGGGTGGTGATCCGCCAGCGGCGTTCCGTTTCCTCGCGCGGCAGTTCGAGGACCGCGGCCCGGCCCAGATCGGCCTTGAGCTTGCCGCCCTCCACGAAAACGCGGCTCCACACGATTTCGCCGGGCTTGCTGATGCCCTTGACGGTACCGCCGCCCAGCTTGAAATACATGGGCGGCTGCCGTTCGCTGACCGCGCCGCGATAGCCGCCCGTCAGGTGGTTCGGCGGAACCGAGCCGGAGATCTCGAAGACCCACACGAACCGCCCTTTGTACTCCTCGCCGTAGCGCACGTCGTGCAGCGTGGTCTCCGGATCGAAGCCCAGCCGCCGCCAGACGCGGTTGGTAGCCAGCGCATCCAGGCCGGCGCACTCGTCCACCTCGTTGAAGTGCGGTAGCGCCGCGCCTTCGTACAACACCCGGCCGTTGCCCGCCGCGCGAACGGGCGGACGGTCCACGTTGTTGAGCAGGCCTTCCGCCAGGTCGGACGCCGGAGCCAGGTCTTTCAAGCCTTGCTGGTATTGAATGCCCACCGCGTCGCAGCCGAATTCGTCGGCCAGGCGCAACACGGCGATATACATCTTGCACTGCTCCAGGATCTGCCCGTCGGTCAGGTCCTGCTCGGGGTCGGGGCCGGTGAGGAACCGCATGCCCTTGGCGTCCAGCCAGCGGCGTACCTCCGCGGCTTCGGCGTCGCTCACCTGGCGCATGGCGGCGAAGAGCGTGGATTGGCTCAGGCGCTCCTTGAAGACGCCTACCGCGTGCAGCAGCTCATCGGGAATGATGGCGTTATACATTCCCATGCAACCTTCATCGAAGATGCCCATGATGGCCTTGTCCCGCAGCAACCGGCTAGCTAGTTCGGCTCCGCCCCGCGCAGCGGGTTCCGGCAACGCGAAGGCGTCCAGCGGGCGAACGTGGCTCGTATCGTGCCGCACGGCTCCGTCCCGCAGCCAATGGCGCAGTCCATCGAGGAAAAACTCGTCCGTGAAGTTCTCGCTCCACAGCGTGCTGTACGGGACGCCCGCCTTGGTAAGGGAGCCGTTCAGGTTCAGCATGCCGACCAGGCCAGGCCACTCGCCGCTCCAATTGGCGACCGTGAGGATCGGCCCGCGGTGGGTGGAGAGCCCCGGCAGAACATGATGGGTGTACTGCCAGACGGCCTCGACCACGATCAGCGGAGCCGCTGGCGGGATGGCGCGGAACACTTCCAGCCCGCGCTTCTGGCTGTCGAGGAACCCGTGCCCGAGAGCCGGGTCGAAGGCGTGCGCGCGCCGCGCCGTTCGGCCTTCGCGTTCCAGGGCGGCGATCACCGCGCGTTCCACGCGCTCTTGCGCGGGCCAGCAGTTCTGGTTCGCGGAGAGGCGCAGATCGCCGCTCGCCACAAGGTAAATCGGCTCCAGTTCATTTCGCTGCGACATGTAGGATGCCTCCGTGGCCGCTCATTCCACTCCGGTTGAAAACCGCGGAAATGGGGAGCGCTATGCCCAACATCACACAGGATAATACGAATCCAATATCCTGGCGATCCCTGCTGAGGAACGGCTCCAAGGCCGCGGCGCGGGCATCGATCTCGGGACGAAGGACGTCAATTCCCAGATTGGACCGCGTCCCATAATGTCGGCGTCGATGACGGCAACCCTAACTCAGGTAGCTATGAAGCGTATCTTTCAAGAGGAAACTCAGGATACGGAGACCGGCGCCGGAAGGTTCAGCGCGCGGAAGCGTTCGAGTTGTGCGAGTACGGCCGCCGGGTCGGCGCGGAAGAGTTGCAGAAGTTGTTTCCGCGATAGGTGAATGGCTCGCCCGCTCCGTTCCACGACCGTCAGGGAGTGGTCGGGCTTGCATGCGAAACCGCGTTCCGGTCGGCGGAATCGATCAGGATGGTTACCGGGCCGTCGTTGACCAGCCGCACCTCCATCGCGGCCTGAAAGATTCCGGTTTCCACGGGGACCGGCCCCTTCCGAGCCTGCGCCACGAAGTACTGGTAAAGCTGCAGCGCGCGCTCCGGCGGCGCGGCGGAATCGAAGCTGGGCCGCCGCCCTCTGCGGCAATCGGCGTAGAGCGTGAACTGCGAGACCACGAGCACCGCCCCGCCCGCCTCCGCCACGTTTCGATTCATCTTGCCGGCCTCATCGGGAAAGATTCGAAGGCCGAGCGCCTTCTCTACTAGGTAGTCCGCGTCCGCCGCGGTATCGGATTTGGAGATTCCCACAAAGACGAGCAGGCCCGCGCCTATAGCTCCGCTGGCGTTCCCGTCCACTGTCACTAAAGCTTCCTTCACGCGCTGGATTACGATTCTCATACGCCTTGCCGGGGCCGGAATCGGGCCTGCAATTATCTTGGCACAGCCGCCTTCCGGGCGCCTCCGGATATGTTATATTGTGCGGGGTGAACTTATGGCACGAGACGGGAAGTTACAAGATCGAACTACTTTAGAGATGGCGCTGGTTGGATATCAGGTCGAAAGACAGAAGATCAACGACAAGATCAAGGAGATTCAGGCGCAGGTGAAGGGGGAAAACGCTCCCACGCCCTCCGTGGCGCCTGAGAAGAAGGCCGGCGGCCGGAAGCGCACGCTCAGCGCCGCCGCCCGGCGGCGCATTTCAGCCGCCCAAAAGAAACGCTGGGCCGAGCACCGCAAGCGTCTGGCGGCTGGCTAGAGCGCGCGGGACTTCATCACCGGCGCAGCTTACAGGGATCCCCATCAAGGCCCCAGGAAAATCGGCCGATCATCTCGCCGACCGAACCTTCCGCCGCAATTCGGCCGCCTTGAAAGAACACCGCGCGGCTGCACAGCGCCATCGCAAAGGGAGTGTTGTGCGTCACGATGATCTTGGCCTGCGGCAGGCCGGCCAGCAATTCGGCCAGGGCGCGCTGGCCGGGGGGATCCAGAAACGTCGTGGGCTCGTCGAGCGCCAGGATTTCCGGGTCGGTGGCGAGCACGCCGGCGATGGCCGCCCTCTTTTTCTCTCCGGCGCTGAGATGGTAAGGGGCCCGGGCCGCCGCGGCGTCCATGCCCACGGTTTTCAATGCCGCCATGGCGCGATCCAGCGCTTCGGAGCGGTTCAAACCGCGATTCAGCGGCCCGAACGCCACGTCTTCCAGAACGGTCGGCATGAAAAGCTGGCTTTCCGCGTCCTGGAAGACCATGCCGATCTTCCGGCGAATCGCCGGCAAGTTGCCGCGATTTACGGGAAGTCCGCAGACCTCGACGTGGCCTTGACCCGCCAGCAGACCGTTCAAGTGCAACATGAACGTCGTCTTGCCGCTTCCGTTGGGGCCCAGCAGAGCGACGCTTTCCCCCTCCTCCAGCCGGAAACTCACGCCGTTGAGCGCGGCCGCCCCGTCGTCGTAGCGAAACCGCAAGTCGCGCGCCTCGATCAGCGGGCGTCTCATCGGATTCTCTCCACGGCGAACCGCGCCGCCAGAGGGGCCAGCGACGCCAGCGCGGCGAACAGCGCGTCGGCCGCGCGAAACCGCGGCGGCGATAGAGACGGGAGCCGCCCGCTGAATCCCCTGGCCAGCATGGCGTGGTGCACCTCTCGCGCCCGGCTGTAGGAACGCGCAAAAAGCACCGCCAGGGCGCCGGCGGCGGCGCGGAACCGCGCTCCGCCAGGCCGGGTTCCGCCGGCCCCGCGCGCGGCGGCCGCTTTGATCATGTGCTGGGCTTCTTCGGAGATCACGAACAGATAGCGGTAGACGAACTGCGCCACGGTGAGAAGAAAGAGCGGGACGCGCATCAGCTCCAGACCGCGCAGCAAGGCGGGAAGCGGGGTCGTGGCTACCACCGTCAACACGCTCAGCGCGGAAATATAGCTCTTCAGAATCAGCGCCGCCCCACGCGCGGGGTCGCCCCCGAGCCAGCAGGCGCCGGCGAATACCGCGGCGAACGGAAGAACCAGCGCCGCGCGCGCCAGAGCCGCGAAAACCGGGACCCGGGCCGCGAGCAGGGCCGCGCACAGGATGGCGACGAGCGCCGCGGATAACTCCGGCAGTGCGCGGCGCGAGGTCGCCAGCGCCGCCAGCAGCACCAGCAGCGGAACGATCTTGGCGCGCGGGTCGCGGCGGTGGAGGGCGCTCGCCCCGCGGCTCCATCGCTCCAGGACGATGTGATGCAATCAGGCTCTCCTCTTCCGCGTCACCGCCCGGCCAATGACCGCGCAGGCCGCGTAGACGGCCCCCAACCCCGCCAGCCCCGCGAAGGCTTTGCGCTGCCAGCCGGACCGCAGGAACGCCGCCTCGTAATCCCGGAACGGCGTGGAAAACAGCGCGCGGGCGTGAGCAACCACGCCGGTCTCCCGCCCCAGTTGCTGTATGCCATCCGGCGCGGCCGAGGTGAACAGGAATCCGGCAGCCGCCAGCATGAGAGCGGCCACCACCACGGCGGCCAGCGCGCCCGGCCGGCCCTGGCGCGGCTTTTGGACGAAATTTGGCTGGATCCTCTCCAGGGCCTCGATCACCGCCAGCGTAATCGCTCCTTCCAGCAAAGCCGCCGCGAAAAACAGCGCCAGCGAAACGCCCAGCATGGATTTCGTGATCGGCACGCCCGAGATCAGCAGCTCCGTCAGCGCGAGCGCGGCGGCGGCCAGCGCCGAAAGCGCCCCGCCCAGAAATAGGACGAGCCTGCGCCGGGATCCTCCGCCCCAGAGGTAGAAAGGCAGATACCCGACCAGCACGCCGGCGATCGCCATGTTGATGGTGTTGGCCCCCAGGGCCAGCACGCCGCCGTCCTGGAACACCAGCGCCTGGATCGCGAGGATCGCGGTCATGACCACGCTCGCCGCAGCCGGCCCGAGCGTGTACGCCAGCAAAGCGGCGCCCAGCAGGTGGCCCGATGTGCCCGCCCCCACCGGGAAATTGATCATCTGGGCGGCGAACACGAAGGCGCCCATCACGCCCAGCAGCGGCGCCTTGTCGTCGTCGGACCCGCGTTGCGCGCGCCGCGCCATGGTGGCCACGGCGGGAACCGCGCAGGCATCCAGCGTCGCCCACACCGGAGTCGAGAGAAACCCGTCGGGGATATGCACGTTCGTCCTCACGGTAGCACGATTCCCGTAATCGTGTCACCGGCTGGATTGGGCGGCTGTACGCGGGTGATAAGATGTGACCGATGAGCGCGCTAAGCCGGATTGGAGTGGCGATCGATTCCAGCCTTCTGCGGAAATTCGACCGCCTGATCGCCCGGCGCGGGTACACCAACCGCTCCGAGGCCTTCCGCGACCTGATTCGCGACGCCCTTGTGGAGGAGGCGTGGGAGTCGCCCGAGAGCCGCGTCGTGGGCACGGTCACTTTGGTTTACGACCACCACGTGCGGCTCCTGACCGAGAAACTGACGGACCTCCAGCACGACTTCCATCACTCGATTCTCTCCACGCTGCACGTGCACCTGGATCACGATCATTGCCTGGAGGTCCTGGTGGTGCGGGGCAAGGCCGCGGATGTGCGCAAGTTGGCGGACGCGCTGATCAGCGCCAAGGGCGTCAAGCACGGGCGTCTGACCATCACCGCCTCCGGAGCGGAGTTAAAGTGATTCTGGGAACGGGCGTGGACCTGGCCGAGACGCCCCGCATCCGGGCTTCCATCGAGCGCTTCGGCGCGAAGTTTCTGGAGCGCGTGTACACGCCCGCGGAGATCGCCTACGTGGAGCGCAAGGCGAACCGGTATGAGCGCTACGCCGCCCGCTTCGCCGCCAAGGAGGCTGGCATGAAAGCCATCGGCACGGGCTGGAGGCGCGGCGTGCGCTGGCGCGATTTCGAAGTCGCCAACCAGCCCTCGGGGAAACCGGCTTTGCGCTTGCATGGCGTAGCCGCGCGCATCGCGGAGAAGATGGGAGTGCGGAACATCTCCCTGTCGCTCACGCATACCAAGGAACTCGGGATGGCGCACGTGATCCTTGAGGATTGAGTTTATCCACGTTTGAGGAAAACCACTTCAGGGGTATCGCCGTTGGCGCTTCCCGCGCCGCTCCGAACCTTGGCGGCCCGTTGTAAACAGCTACATAGAAAGGCCTTGCCGTCCTTGCCTGGGGATTGCTCAGCGCGGCTCTCCATCCGCTCCCGACCATAAGCAAGACTACGGCCGCTTGTTTTTTCCACAGTGTTTTCCACCAAGTCAGCGGCGCTCAAGCGCGCCGGTCCAGGCGCCGTTTGAGCGACTCGGGAACCTCGGCTTCCACTTCGCATTGGTCTCCCGCGTAACGGATGGCAAGCACTTTTCCAAACTGATGGAGTTGCGCCAGCATGGCGGCGTCCCCGGCAGGCGCGCGAAACGTGGCGCGCACCACCGGGTCCAGAGGCAGCGCTTCATCGATGGCCGTCAGGAGTTCGTCGATGCCGGTCCCCGTCAGGGCGGAGACGGCCGCGGCTCGCACGCCCTGATGTCCTCCGCCGAGCAGACGCCGCCGCAGAGTCTCCGCGTCGGCTGCGCCCGCCGGCAAACGGTCCACCTTGTTCATCACCAGAACCTGTGGGACCTCCGCCGCGCCAATCTCCGCCAGCACGGCCGTGACGTGGGCCACGTACTCGGGCGCCGCCGGCGAGGAGACGTCCACCACGTGCAACACGAGCGCGGCTTCCGTCACTTCCTCCAGCGTGGCGCGAAACGCGTTCACCAGCGTGGTGGGCAGGTTCCGGATGAAACCGACGGTATCGCTTAGAAGCGCTCGCCGCCGCGAAGGCAGAACCAGCCGCCGCACCGTCGGGTCCAGGGTGGCGAACATGCGCGCGTCGGCCGGCACGCCGGCTTGGGTGAGGCGATTGAAGAGCGTCGATTTGCCGGCGTTGGTATAGCCCGCCAGCGCCAGGGTAGCCAGCGGAACCGCGTTCCGGCGCCGCCGGTGCAGCGCGCGCCCGGCGCGCACGCCTTCCAGTTCATCCTCGATTCTCTTGATGCGGCGCGCGATGCGGCGGCGGTCGGTCTCCAGCTTCGTTTCGCCGGGGCCTCGCGTGCCGATGCCGCCGCCCAGACGGGACATCTCCACGCCGCGCCCCGCCAGACGCGGCGACAAATAGTTGAGCTGCGCCAGCTCCACTTGCAACCGGCCCTCGCGCGAATGGGCGCGCGACGCGAAGATGTCGAGGATCAGCCCGGTGCGGTCGATGATCTTGGCGCCGATGGCCCGCTCCAGGTTGCGCTGCTGCGTGGGGCTGAGGTCGCGATCGAACACCACCAAGCCGGCTCCTCCGGTCTTCACCTCGGCGGCAAGTTCTTCCACCTTGCCGTGGCCGATGAGGGTGGCCGCTTCCGGACCGGGGCGCGCCTGAATCGCGCGGGCGACGACTTGCGCTCCCGCCGTGGCCGCCAGCTCGGCAAGCTCTTCGAGAGATTCCTCGACGGGAATTCCGGTGGGACGGCCGCGCGTCCACTCCACCCCAACCAGGATGGCCCGCTCTTGTGCGGCGCTACGGGATGCCGTGTTCTATGCCTCCGGGGAGTCCTGGCCCGCCGGACCGCCCAGCGCGACGGCCCCCGCAACGCCCGTCGCGGCCGCTGGCGCGCTGGAAGCGTACGCGTGCGAGGCCCTCTGCGTCACCACCGTGGAGATGGCGTGCTTGAAGATCAACTGCTCCTGGTTGTTCGTCTCCAGCACCAGTGAGTACTTGTCGAAACTCTTGATGCGTCCCGAGAGTTTCACGCCGCTCATCAGGTAGATCGTGAGGACCACTTTGTCCTTGCGTGCATTGTTCAAGAAGCTGTCTTGTATGTTTTGCGCCGGTTTCTCCATTGCGAAACCCCCAAAGCCTTTCGGCCAGTCAAACAGTCGGCAAAGAACGGCGTTAGTAATTGTACACGATTTGCCGAGTGGGGCGGGCCTCCCGGCCTGCCTTCTTGTCGCAGTGGGACAGACGATCGTTCTTCGTCGTCTGTCAGTCTCCGCCACACAATCGCTCTTCGCGGCGCCAGCCCCCTGCGTCCACGGCCCCTGGCCGCCAGATTATACTGGTGGTTAACCCCAATATGAGCGTCCCCCTTGAAATCGTGGTGTGCGGAAGCATTGTGCCCGATCCGCTGCAAACGCTGGAGCCGGTGACCGGTCCAGCCGGGCCTTCTCTCAAGAACGAAACCATGTTGCCGGCCGTGCTGGATCCCTGGGCCGGACACGCCTTGTTCGAGGCGGCTGCCCTGGCGCGAAAGATCGCGGGCAGCAAGGTGCGGTTGGTCAGCCTTGGACCGAAGGCCAAACTGCAGCAAGTCATGATGACGGTGGCGCAGAAGGTCCCCTTCGAGCTGGTGGCGCTGGACGGGCCCGCCTCCGGGTTCGCGGATTCCTTTGAGACCGCGGCCGCGCTGGCGGGAGCCATGGAAGACATCGCCGGCTTGGATCGGTCCCGGCTGTTGCTCTTCGGAGGCTGGGAATCGGCTTCGCGGGGCGCGGGGTCCACGCTGCAAATGGTGGGCGAGCGTCTGGGGATCGCGGAGCAGTTCCTGGGCGTCGATCGGATCGAGGTGCGCGACGACGGCAGCTTCGAGATCCTGGAGCGCATCGAGGGCGGCCGGCACCAGGTTTCGATCTGCGAGGCGCCGCCGGCCGTGCTCGGCTGGGCCACGGGCAACCTGCCCGAGCCGCGCAATAATCCCCAGATCGGCATGGCCAACATGCGCGCCATCATGCCCGCGCTGCAACGCGCCAAGGCCGCGCCGCTGGCGGGCGCCGGCTTGTCGTACGCGTCGGTCAGCCTGCCCAAGCAGCAGCGGGAGACGCGCGTCGTGAGGAACATGCCGGCCGAAGAGATCGCGCGCGAAATCGTCGCCTGGATCGGGGAGGACTAAGGTGGAAACGATACTGGCCCTTCTCTACACGGAAGTCGACGGCGCACTGGCCAAGCCGGCGCTCGAGACCCTGACCGCCGCCCGGGAGTTGGGCGGTGAGCTGATCGTCGGATTGGCGGGCGGCGCCACCGAAGCGGCTGCCAGTCAAATCGCCGGTTGCGGCGCCGCGCGGATTTTGGCGGTGACCGGAGAGGCGTTCTCCCAGCCGCGTTACGCCACCGACGCCGCCGCCGCCGAGGCGCTCTGCCGCGCGGCGTCCGCTCCCCTCGTGATCGCGCCTTGTACCTCTCGCTGGGCGCGCGCGCTTCCGGGCGTGGCGTATCGTCTCGGCGGGCGCGTGGATACGCACGTCACCGGCATCGCCTCGCGGGAGGGCGCGCCGGTGGTGACGCGCTGGTTTTACCGGCAGCGCATGGAAGCCACGCTCACGCGCGCCGCACGGCCCTGGATCGTGCTGCTCGATTCCGGCTGTTTCCCCGCGTGGAGTGGTGCGCCGGGAATCGCCAGTGTGGAACCGGTGGCCGTGGAAACGCCGCGGACGCGAACCACCGTGACGGGCGTGCGAGCTCCCCAGGCCGATGAGCAGACCATCCGGCCGGACGCCAAGCTGCTCTTCGTCACCGGCGCGGGCTGGACCAAAAAGCAAGCCGATGGCGCCACGCACGCGGCCGAGGCGGAGACGCTGATTCTCGGGTTCCTCCGCGCGGCTAAGGCTTCGCTGGGCGGCAGCAAGTCCCTGGTGGACCTCAGCGGCGAAGGCGAGGCGGTCCTGCGCTTCATGACGCATTTGAACCAGATCGGGCAGACCGGCGCCACGCCGCGCCATCCCAAGGGCCTCTCGACCTGCTGCCACGGTGAAGAACCGCACGTTGTGGGCTGGCGCTTCGTCACCGAGCGCCGCGCCGTCAATCTCGACCCCAACTGCGGCTGGGCCCGCGGCAAAGCCGATGTCCTCTATGTCGCCGACGCCTTCGAAGTGATGCGCCGCGTGAACCGATTGCTGGGAGCATAGCTTGGTGTGCGCGACACAGAGCGGGCCGCCGGCTCTCGCGCAGAAGAAAAATCGCATCGCGCACCGCATCCTCATCGCGGCTCTCGCGGGGATCGACGGTGAAGGGAAACGGCGGCGGCGCGCGGCGTGCGAGGAAGACGCCGCGTGGCGCGCGGCTCCTCCGTCGCCGCTCCGCCAGGCTGTTCGCGAGATCATTGCTATTTTTCTCTTGACTTTCGGCGCGAACAACCTTATATATGAATCACATTGCGATTTTCCAATCGCAAAATTCTGATGTTTGGGAGAATCAATCGATGAAGAGCGCAACGAAGAAAGCCGCCCCGAAGAAAAAGGCTGCTCCGAAGAAAAAGAAGTAGCTTGGGCGCGCCCTGAACAAGGGCTCACAAATAGGTTCCACTTCGAGGCCCCGGATTCCCGGGGCCTTTTTCTTTTTCCAACCCCCGTCAGCTTCCCCGCTCCAGGCCCTGTCCGCGCGTGCGCCGCTGGATCAAGACGCGAAACGTCTCGCCCATCCCGAATAGCAGCGTCTTGAGCTGCATGCGCCGGCGCAGGCTCTCCCGCGGTTCCGCGGCTTCCAGCGCGGCGGCGAATTGGTCGGGCTCGCCGGCGGCGAGAAGCGTCCGCGCCAGCGTCTCGAAGCGTTCCGTCTGCAAACCGTGCGCCGCCCCGGACTCCTGGAGCGCGGTGAAGTTCACGTGCGCGGTGATGTCCTGTTCGCCGGGGTCTTCCAGAACGTTCTCGCGCGCCGTGTGGCGGCGGTATCCCATCAGCGTGCCCGCGGGGAAGCGTATGGATTCGGCGCGCGTATACCCGTAGTCGACGGTCACGACGTATCCGTCCTCCAGGGCGGCGGCGATCCGTTCCATCCAACGGAGCGCGCCGGGATTCGCCTCGTACCATCGGCCTTCCTCCGGCGGAGGGAAGTAGGAACGGAAGAAATGCTCGGCCTCCGCCGGCGCGGGGCCGGCCGCGACCCATCGGAAGCCGCCACCGTCCAGCGCAACGCGCTGCTCGCGGAATGCGCCGTCGCGGTAAACGGCCACGTCCACCGGCAGGGCGTCGAAGAACTCGTTCGAGAAAACCACGCCCGTGAAGCGCGCCGGCAGTTCCCCCGCATCGAGGTCCACGGCGGCGTAGCTCCAGTCGGAAAACGCTTCCGCCATCTCACGGCGGCCGGCGCCGAGCTCGACCACGGTGAAATCGCCCGGCCGGCCCATCTCCACGTGGAGCTGGCGAATGCGCGCCGCCATCAGGATTCCGAACGCCGGCTGGATCTGCTCGGCGGTGAAGAAATCGCCCTGTTTGCCGAATGGATCTCGCGGGCGGCGGTAGTAGCCATGCGCGGGATGGTACAGCGCCGCCTCCATGAAACGGCGGAAAGGGATCGGCCCGTTCGCCCGGATCTCATCGGCCAGCAGCTCGGCGAGCGGCGTCACGGACCTATGCTAGCGTGAAATCAAGCCTATGGCGCTGCCGCCAACCATCCGCGTGAAACTCAGCTCGGAAGCCGCCGGATCCATCTCCATCACGCCGGTGGTGGCGCAGGAGTTGCCCGTTAGCGAGCTGGTCGAGCGCCTGCTCGGGATCGCGGGGAAGGACGAACAGCGCATCCGCGAGCTTCTGTTGCGCGGCGCGCTGGTCTCCGGCGCGACCCGTTTTCGCTGGTCCGGATGGGAAGCGGACCAGGAAGCCCTTCGCGAATTGCTGGCGACGTTTCCCGATCCGGACCCCACGCGGCCGTTTGTGGCCGCGCGTTGCGTGCGCGCGGTATTGCGCGGCGAGCTTCGCGTCATCGAGGCGCCGAGGGAAGCGGCCGAAAGCGGCGGCCTGTTCCGGCGGGCGACGTTCTGGAAATCCCTGATGGAGTTGGCCGGCTCCGGCGTGGCGTACGCGGGTTATTCCTACCGGGACCGCGCCGACCGTTACCGGCGCGAGCTGAACGCCGCCGAATCCCTTCGCCTGCGGGAGGCCGGCGCCGCCGTGCGCCACGCCGCCTTGCGGGACCAGATCCGTTCCACCGCCCTCGCCTCCCTGGAGCTGTACGTCACGCGGTAACGCCGCCGGCCTTGGTGTGCTTGTCCGCCGGCGCGAGACCCATCTTCTCCATCTCGTTGAAGTACACTTTGCGGCCTTCGTCCATGCACAGGTTGGAGAGGATGACCGCGATCGCATCGTTCATCCCCACCTCCAGATTCGCCCGGGGAGTCCCGCCGTCGCGGCAGTGCTGGAAGAAACTCTCGAGCTCGGTGTCGACCGGGTTCTTCGCCTCCTCCTGCACGAGCACGCCCTTGGCCGTCAGCCAGCGCCGGGCGAATTTCGCTTCGCGCGAAAAGAAACTCTCGTCGTTGGTGAACTGCAGGTCGCTGGTCATCAGCGGAATGGGCCGGACTTGGCCTTCCGCCGCCATCATGGTCGCGCCAGCGACAGCCGCTGGAGCGCTCTTCGCCCCCGCTTTGCCGACGGTCGTAGTCTTTGGCGGCTCGGGGTACCACCAGGCAATCGGCGGCTGGAATTTTCCCTCGTCCGGGCTATCGCCGCCTACCGTGATCTCGACGGTGCCATCGGTTCCCATGATGATCTCCGCCATCTCCGCCCGCTGGCCGTTAAAGTAAGGGCTGAACTGATTGAGACTGATGGAGGAATAGGTGAGCTTCTGGCCCTTCGGGTACTTGTAGATTAGTTGGACGTTATCGTAGACGTCGCGGCCGTCCTTCAGGGTGTCGAGGCTGCCCAGGCCCATGACAAACTCGGGCGTCGAACCGAACATCCAGTCGGCCACATCCACCTGGTGGGAGGTCAACTCCGCCGGCAGACCTCCGGACATGGAGCGGTACAGCCGCCAGTTGTTGATGTTCGATTCGCCTCCGGGTTTCATGGTCCACAACGGACTCGGCTTGTTGATCATGTTGCGGTGCCACTGCGCGTGGACGTGGTGGACCTCTCCCAGGATGCCCTTATCCACCATCTGCTTGACCGTCTGGTAGAAGTAGCTGTAACGCCGCTGCAACCCCGTCTGCATGACCTGCTTCGGGCGCTGCTCAACCAGAGCGCGTAGCGCGTGGACCTCCTCCGGCTTGAACACCAGGCACTTCTCGCAGAACACGTGCTTACCCGCCAGCAATGCGTCGCGCGTGACCGGGAAATGGCGGAACAGCGGCGTGATGACGAACACCGCGTCGATGTCCTTGCGCGCCAGCAGCTCGTTATAGTCCTTGTAGGCCGTCGGGTTGTTGCCGATCGCCGCAAGGCCCTTCTTGAGATTGTCGTCCTGGATGTCGCACATCGCGACGCAACGTCCGGAGCTGATATGCTTCAGGTGTTTCGAAAGGTACTGGCCGCGGCTGCCGGTGCCGATGATGCCATACTGCACCTGATCGTTGGCCGCTTTGACCGTCTGCATGGCGGGAGCGCCGATGGTGGCCGCGACCGCCGTGACCGCTCCGGCGGTCTTCACGAAGTCGCGACGGGTAACGTTCTGATCCTGCGTCATTAAAGGAACCTCGCAAACTGGGGAAATCGGGCTTATTGTAACACTCCGCCCAATCGCCGTGATCGCCGTTTGAGCGGCCGTTTGAGCGGGCGCACGAACCACGGGGGTGAGAAGATTCCGCCAAGCGGTTGGTTTGGGTGGGGCATTGTCGTGTGTAGCCTGTCAGTCCGTCCCGCACACGACCATTCCCAAGGCGCCAGCCCCTCGAACCTCGGCCCCCTCGGCTGCCCGAACTCCGCCAGCAGCATGGATACCCAGACCAGCCCTCATTCTTCTCCGCGTGTTCTCTGTGTCTCAGCGTCTCCGCGGTGAGTCCGAAAGCCCCCGACGCTAGGGATTACGGGATCCGTCCGTGGACCCCGTGCCCGGCGCCAAGACTGGTACTGGTAGGACGGCGGACCAGTTGTTTCATCGGGGCGATTTCTGCCATAGTAGTATCGGGTACAGGCCGAATGAGACGGAAGGGGCAGCCAAGGCCGGATCGCGTGGTGCCGCCGGAGATGCTGGAGATGGCTAAGCGCTCCGTCTCCGAGGACCGTCTCAAGACCGCCGGGAAATGCGCGGTTTGCGGCGCGGAGACGGAAACCATCGCCGGAGCCGAGCCGCTGTGTTGGGTCTGCCGCCGGCTGAAGATCAGCGCCTGGCGGGACATCGAACAGCAAATGCCCATGCAGGAGTAGAGCGCGGGTCCCCCCGCCTACCGGTTCGCGTCCAGCGCCGCCGAAACCTCTTCCCACTCGGTCATCAGAGATCTCAGATCGGCGTGGCGCGCCTCCAACAGGCCGGTCAACCGTCTGGTTTCCTCCGCGCTGACGAAACTGGCCAGCCCGGATTCGCAATCCGCGATCTCCGCTTCAAGTTTCGTCACCTCTTCCTCAATCGAATTCCGGCGCTCCCGCATCTTCCGCAGTTTGATGGGATTCAAGCGCCGTTCCGATTTGGGAGCGGGCGCGGAGCCCGGCTCGGACGCCGTGGCCGCCCGTTCGGCATGGGCGTCCGTCGGCGCCTCCGCCTGGCTCCGCCCCTCCTTCCGCCACAGGTAGTCTTCGTAATTCCCGGGATAGACGTGGATCGCGCCCTCCCCGATTTCAAAGACGCGGGTGGCCAACCTGTCGATAAAGTACCGGTCGTGCGAGACGAAGACCACCGTGCCGGAGTATTCCTGGAGCGCCGTCAGCAGCACGTCCTTGGCGCGCATGTCGAGGTGGTTGGTCGGCTCGTCGAGCAGCAGGAGATTCGAGGGCTGCATGAGCATGCGGGCCAGGGCGTAGCGGTTGCGCTCGCCGCCGGAGAGCACGGCCGTGGTCTTGTACACGTCATCCTCGGAAAACAGAAAGCAACCCAGGATGGTGCGTAGCTCGGTGTTGGTCGCGCGCGGCGCCACGGTCGCGAGATCGTCGATGATCCGGGCGCTCGGATCGAGCTCCTTGTACTGGTCCTGCGCGAAATAGTCGGGTTCCGCGTTGTGGCCCAGCGCGTACTCGCCCGCGCTCAACGGCTCGGTTCCCACCAGCATCTTGATGAGGGTGGATTTTCCCGCGCCGTTGACCCCCACCAGCGCCACCCGTTCGCCCCGCTCGATGATGAAATCCACGTCCGCAAACACCAGGATGTCGCCGTAGCGTTTCGCGACCTTCTTGAATTCGGCCACGATCCGGCCGCTCGCCTTGGGCTGGGGAAAGCTGAAGCGAATCGTCTTTTCTTCGGGTGGGATCTCAATCCGCTCCATCCGCTCCAGTTCCTTGATCCGGCTCTGCACCTGCTTGGCCTTGGTGGCCTGATAGCGGAAGCGGTTGATGAAGGCTTCGAGCTGGCGGATCCGATCCTGCTGATTGTCGTAGGCCGCTTGAAGCTGCGAGCGGCGCTCCGTCTTCAGCTCCTCGTAGCGCGAGAAACCGCCCGTGTAGAAATGCAACCCCTTGTTCCACAGTTCGACCACCTTGCGGACCGTGACGTCGAGAAAGTAGCGGTCGTGCGAGACCAGCACGAAAGCGTACGGATAGGCGCCGAGATAGGCTTCCAGCCAGTTGCGCGCTTCCAGGTCGAGGTGGTTGGTAGGTTCGTCGAGCAGCAGAAGGTTGGGTTTGGCCAGGAGCAGCTTGGCGAGCGCAATACGCATCTGCCAGCCGCCGGAGAACTCCTCCGTGGGGCGCTTCCAATCGCGCTGGGAAAAGCCCAGGCCGGAAAGCACCATCCCCGCCTGCGCCTCGATGGCGAAGCCGTCGCGGGCGCGGAACTCGCCCTCCACCCGATGGAAACGCTCGGCCGTCTGCCGGTACTCGGGACTTTCGGGGTCCAGATCGGCCATGCGGTGCGCCAGTTGTTCCTGCTCGTCTTCCAGCGCCCGCAGTTCCGCGAACACCGTCATGCATTCGGCGAATACCGACCGGCCGGAGAGCGAGAGGCCCTCCTGGGGAAGATAACCGATGGTCGCGCCCTTCTGCGTGGAGATGCCGCCGGAGTCCAGGCCCTCAATGCCCGCCAACACCTTAAGCAGCGACGACTTCCCGGAGCCGTTCGCGCCCACGACGCCGGCGCGCTCGTTGACCGTCACCAGCCAGTTCGCGTTTTCAAACAGGATCTTGGGGCCGTAGCGTTTCCCCGCCCCCGTGAGTTGGATCATTCGAGCAGCGCCAGTATGCCCATTCTATCGTGCGTCGCCGGCGGTCATAGCCAATACTGCCACTGGCCGGTCAACAGAATGTAGCCCGAAAGCAGGGCGTTGGTGACGGCATGCGCCACTATTGCGTCCGCCAGGTTCTTGGTGCGGACAATCCACCAGTTGTAAATGATTCCGGCCGCGAGACCCACCTCCCAGTACGGCCCGTGCTCGGCGGCGAACAGTACGGCGACCGTCCAGAACGCCAGCGGCGTGTACGCGCCGATCGGAACCTTGCGGAAGTCGTGGCTCGCCAGCCAGCGCATCATCCAGCCGCGCCAGAAAAGCTCTTCCAGCGCCGGGACCAGTACCGCGCAGCTCACCGTGCGGATCGCGAGAAACGCAACGCTGCTCCTCAAGTTCTCCGTCAAGGAACTGACAGCCTGGCCCGTCACCGCGTTGTCGAACAGCCAGTGATGGCGGAAGCCGGGGCCGAACAACGCATCGGGCGCGATCCAGATGGCGAAGACCGCGACTCCCACCGCGACGCTGGCCAGCGGAGACGAGGGCCGGAGCGGGATCACCGGCCGGGATACGAAAACGAGGATCGCCAGGACCACGAAGAAACGGATGGGATACCACAGTCCCGGGGACCAGCCGAACACCCGCTCCGCCGCCATGATGGCCACAAAGGCGACGAACGGGGCGACGTACGGAAACGCCGCGTTTCCTGAACCTGGGTATTTGCTGGACATCGGGCGGAGCAGAGACGAATTCACATGGTAGTACACCATGCATGGGGGGGCCTTTCGGAGGCTCTGTTGGAAAACGCCAAAACATGCCTGGCCGCCGATGAACGCAAGTGAACGCAGATTGAAGACAAATGGTCTTATCCGCGTTGATCGGCGTTGATCGGCGGCCCAATTTGGTTTCTCGGCCTTTTTCAGCAGCCATTCGCGGCTCGAAAGCGGAGCGCGCAATTATAATAGAGGGACGTCCATGTCTTCCGCCGCGCCAATCCTGGCTGGGCCCGAGGTCATCGCGCGTTACGAGCCGGTGATCGGGCTGGAAGTGCATGTGCAACTCGCCACCGCGACGAAGATCTTCTGTGGATGCCCCACCAGCTTCGGCGCGCCGCCCAATACCAACGTGTGCCCGGTCTGCCTGGGTCTGCCTGGAGCGCTGCCCGTCTTGAATGGCGAGGCCGTCGAACTGGCCATCCAGGCCGCGCTGGCCTTGAATTGCCGTGTCCGCCCGCAGTCTCGCTTCGCGCGCAAGAACTACTTTTATCCAGACCTGCCCAAGGGCTACCAGATTTCGATGTACGACGAGCCGCTGGCGGAGCATGGCTGGGTCGATATCGCCGTGGACGGCGTTCGGAAGCGAATCGGCGTGACGCGCGTGCACATGGAGGACGACGCGGGCAAGAGCGTTCACGAGGGCTTCCGCGATTCCGGCCGCTATTCCTACGTGGATCTGAACCGCAGCGGCACGCCGCTCATCGAGATCGTCAGCGAACCCGACCTGCGCAGCTCCGAGGAGGCCTACGCCTACTTGACGGAGGTGAAGCAGACGCTCCAGTTCGTCGGCGTCTCGACCTGCGACATGGAAAAGGGCCATCTGCGCTGCGACGCCAACGTATCGGTGCGGCTGAAGGGCGCGGAGAAGTTCGGCACGCGGGCCGAAGTGAAGAACCTGAATTCGTTCCGCTTCCTGAAGCAGGCGCTGGATTACGAAATCGCGCGGCAGGCGGCCATAGTCGAATCCGGCGGCCAGGTGGAGCAGGAGACGCGCCTCTACGACCCCGACGCCGGCGAAACGGCGGGCATGCGCAGCAAGGAGCACGCGCACGACTACCGCTATTTCCCCGAGCCGGACCTGCTGCCGTTGCGCGTCGACGACGCCTGGCTCGAACGCGCACGATCCGCCATGCCCGAGCTGCCCGCGCGTAAACGCGCCCGCTTCCTGGCGGACTACGGTCTGCGCGAGTACGATGCCGACGTGCTGACCGCCGGCCGCGCCATCAGCGAGTATTACGAAACCGTGGCAACGGTTTCGGGCAATCCCAAGACCGCCGCCAACTGGGTGATGGGCGACCTGATGGGCCTGCTCAAAGCCGAGGGCCGGGAGATTTCCGATTCGCCGGTGAGCGCGCGCCATTTGGGCGAGCTGGTGGGCCTCGTCGCCAAGGGCGAAATCTCCGGCAAGCTGGCCAAGGAGATCTTCACGAAGATGGCCGCCTCCGGCGACGCTCCCGGCGCGATCGTCGAACGCGAGGGCTTGAAGCAGATCAGCGACGCGGGCGCGCTGGAGAAGATTATCGCGGACGTGATCGCCCATAATCCCAAGCAGGTGGAGCAGTACAGGGGCGGCAAGGCAACCGTTCTCAATTTTCTGGTGGGCCAGGCGATGAAGGCCACCCGCGGCCAGGCCAACGTGGCGCTGGTGACCGATCTCTTCAAGCAGAAGCTGGGGTGATGCATGTTGAAGCAAGGCGACAGGGCTCCCGACATACGGGTGCGCACGGATTCCGGAAAGGAATTCCGGCTCTCCGCTCTCAAAGGGAAGCGCGTGGTTCTCTATTTCTATCCGCGCGCCAATACCCCCGGCTGCACCATTGAGGCCTGCGAGTTTCGCGACGACATCCAGACGTTCGCCCGGAAGGGCGTGGCGGTGGTGGGCGTCTCGCCCGACAAGCCGGCGGCCCAGGCGAACTTCAAGGAGAAGTACAAGCTGCCGTTCACGCTCCTCGCCGACGAAGACAAGGCCGTGGCGCAAGCCTACGGGGTGTGGCAAGAGAAGAACATGTACGGCAAGAGGGCGATGGGCATCGTGCGCAGCACCTTCGTCATCGGCCCGGACGGACGAATCGAGAAGATCTACTCCAAAGTCACGGCCAAGGGCCACTCCGCGGAAGTGCTGGCGAGTCTCTGACGCCCGGCCGGCTATCCGGCGGCGGGTCCCGCTCCCGGCCCCGGCGCCGCGCCGAACGATTGCAGCGCGAGGTAGCTTAAGCCAAACCGCTTGATGTTGTCGCGCTGTTTCTCGAACTGATCGAAGTGTCTCTCTTCGTCTCCCACGAGCCGTTCGAAGAGCTGCTTGGAGACCGCGTCGGCGTTGGCCGCGCATACCAGCGCCGCGGCGTTGTAGCTGCGTTCGCTTTCTTCTTCCATGGCCATGGCCTTGACCACGATCCCCTCGGGATCGACGGTCTTCTCCACCGGCCCCGCCGTGACCATTTCCACGTCGCCCTTCAGGAACAGCACCCGCTCCGCCAGCAGTTCAACGTGCCCCATTTCCTGGATGGCGGTTAGCCGGAAAAGCGTCGATAGCGGCGCGAAGCCCTGATCCGCAAGATGGAAATGAAAGTACATGTACTGGTGGACCGCCTGCAATTCATCGGCGACCGCCTGATTGAGCAGACGAATGCTTTCGGCTTTATTCATACTTTATACTCCGAATCCATTATCGCGCCGAATGGCCTATTCCCGCAGCTCGACGATGGTCGCTCCCGCTCCGCCTTCCTGCTGGGGAGCGGGGTAGAACTTGGCCACGTGGGGATGGCTCGCCAGCAGTTCGGCGATCGTCTTCTTCAGCACGCCCATGCCGTGCCCGTGGACGATACGCACGCGGGAGGCGGTGGCCATCACGGCGCGGTCCAGGAACTGGTCCACGGCGTCGCGCGCCTCCTCGGCGCGCTGCCCGATGACGTTGATCTCCTGGTGCAGCGGGGCCAGCTCCGGCGCGGGCCGGTAGCTCACGTTGCGAGGCAGCTTGCCGGGGCGCCCTCCGGGCCCGGCGCCGGTTTCGGGCAGCGTTTCGATCACGTCGTCTTCGGAAACCTGCAGCTTCAGGAAGCCGGCCTCGACCTCGATGCGTCCGCCGCTGAGCAGGCGCAGCACGCGCGCCGGCTCCCGCAGGTCCTTGAGCCGGACCCGAACGCCCGGTTCGAGGCGAGGAGGAGCGAGCCGGCCCTGGCGCGAATCGTCCTCGGTGGAAAGTACGGTGGTCTGGAAATCCTCGCGCAGCTCGCGCTTGGTCTTGGAGATCCGGCGCTGCGCCTCCTGCTCGGCCTTGCGGCGCTCCCCGGACTGCGCAATCTTTCCAATGGCTTCCTGGGCCTGCTCCTCGAAGCGGGCCAGCGCCTGCTCGGTGCGCCGCTCCAGTTCCTTCAACTTGAAGGTCTCGCGCTTCTCCCACTCGGCGGCTAGCTCCTTCGCGCGGCGGTCGAGGGCCTCGGTTTTCTCGCGCCAGCTCCGTTCGAGGGCCTGCGTCTCTTCCACGCGCCGATGCAACTCGCTTAGGAAGCGCGTCACGTCGCGTTCGCGGTCGCTCATGGCGAGCCGCGCGCGGCTCATGATGTCCTCCGGCATGCCCAGCCGCGTGGCGATCTCCAGGCCCGCGGATTTCCCCGGCAGCCCTAAGTGGAGTTGATAAGTCGGCTCGAAGGTCGCCTCGTCGAACCCCATCGAGCCGTTCACCACGCCCTCCGTGGACGCGCCATAGATCTTGAGCGCCATCAGGTGCGTCGAGACCACCGTGAACGCGCCGCCCGCGCGGAAATGCTCTACCACCGCCACGCCCAGCGCGCCGCCCTCCTCCGGATCGGTGGCGGCGCCCAACTCGTCCAGCAGAACCAACGAATCGGCGGTGACGTCCAGCGCCATCTCGCGGATGTGGGAGACGTGCGCGGAAAACGTGCTCAGGTTCTCCTGGATGGATTGGTAGTCGCCGATATCGGCCAGCACGTGCGCGAAGAGCGGGAACTCGGCCTCGGCCGCCGGCACGGGCAAGCCCGCTTGCGCCATCAGGGCCAGCAGCCCCACCGTCTTCAGCGTGACGGTCTTGCCGCCGGTGTTCGGACCGCTGATGAGCAGCGTGCGGCGGTCGCGCGTCAGTTCCATGGTCGCCGGCACGGCCGATTTGCCGCGCCGCCGAAGGACGTCTTCGAGCAGCGGATGGCGCGCATCCTTCAGCCAGAGCCGTTCGCCGAAGCGCGGAATGGAGCAATCGAATGCGGCGGCGAAGCGCGCTTTGGCGAAGACCAGCTCCAGTTCCGCCATGGCGGCCAGCGTTTGCCGGATGGAATCGCCGTGCGCGCGCAAGCGGTCCGTCATTTCCAGCAGGATGCGGCGCACTTCGCGCGCCTCTTCCTCGCCCAGCCGCACCAGCTCGTTGTTGAGGTCGATGGTCTCAAGCGGCTCGACGAACAGCGTGTGGCCGCTGGAGCTGGCGCCGTGGATGACGCCCTCCAGCTTGCGCCGCTGCCCGGCGATCACCGGCACCACGAAGCGCTCGTTGCGGATGGTGACGAACTCCTCCTGGAGCACGCCTTCCTCGCGGTGCGCGCGCAGAAACCGCTCGAGCGATTCCTGAATGGCCTTCTTCTGGCGCTCCATGTCGCGCCGCAGGCGGGCCAGCGCCACGCTGGCACGATCCGCCACGCTGCCATCGGGCAGGATCTTGCCCTCCAGTTCCTTCAACAGGCCGCGGAAATCGCCGATAGTCTGCGCGCGCCGCCCCAGGCGCGGGAAACGCTCGGCGGTCGCCGAGAGCACGGACTTGGCATCGGCCGCACAATCGAGCAGCGCGAAGATCCCGAAGATCTCCGTGGGCTCCAAGCTGGCGCCTTCGATGCGAAGCTTGTGGACGGCGTCTTCGACGTCGGGCAGCCCTCCGAAATCGATGCGGATGGCCGCGCCACGCACGGCGGGCTGCGGGCGGGTGGCCGCGCGGAGGTATTCGATCGCCTCCCCTGCTTCCGCCAGGTCTTCGGCCAGGCGCTCGCCGTCCGCGTGCGGCTGGACCTTCTCCAGCTCGCGGCAGCCGAGCGGACTGGAAACATACCGGCCCAACAACTGCCGCAAGGATTCGAATTCCAGAACTTCCGCGCTAGTTCTCATCGGCTTACCTGAATTTTCGGCGCTCGCGGAAAGCCTTTTCAATTACGGCCAGCGTGCCCTCGGTGATGCGCAGCTTGGGCAGGTCGCGGCGGCGCACCCATTCCACGGCGCGGGCGTCGGAGGCGGCTCGCACTTCGCCGCCCACCACATGGCACAGGTAATCGACCAGCACAAAGTGATATTCCGGAACGCCTTGGGGATCGCGCATGATGCGCTCGAAGATTTCGACCACGCCAGCCGGCCGGACTTCCAGGCCGGTCTCTTCGCGCACCTCCCGGCGCACGGCGTCCGCCAGGGACTCGCCGATCTCCAGCAATCCGCCGGGCAACGACCACCAGCCTTCCAGCGGCTGCTTGCCGCGCAGGACCATGAGCACACGGTCGCGCTGGAGAAGAATCGCGCCCACGCCGACGAGCGGGCGCTGGGGGTAGCGGCGGTCGTCGCCGCCGCCGGAACTCAATTCGCTCCCTTCGCGTCGAGGTGCACCCGGTAGACGGCGCTTCCCTCGGTCAGGAACAGGAACCTGGAATCCATCCCCCCAAACGAGCAATTCGAGACGCGATGGTTCACCTCCAGCACGTGCAGCAAGCGGCCTTGCGGAGTGTAGATCGCCACCCCGTCCGCGGCCACGAACAGATTGCCTTGCAAATCCACGCAGATTCCGCCCGGCACGCCGGCGATGCCCGAAATCAGCAGCCGTTCGTTGGACGTTGCGCCGTCGCGGGCCACGTCGTACGCGCGGACGTTGTGCTCGTCCGCATTGCCGACGTACAGCACGCGGCCGTTGGGCGACAGGGCGATGCCCTTGGGACGCCCGGCGGGCTTGGCCACCAGCGTCATCGGCCCTTTGGGCGGAACATGGTAGACGCCGTAAAAATCCAACTCGCGGCGGTCGTCCTGCCCGCCAAAGGCCGGATCGGTGAAGTAGACATGCCCGTTCGCGCTCACCACGATATCGTTGGGAGCGTTGAGCCGTTTTCCTTCCCAGCGGTCGGCGACGACTTCGATCTTGTCCTTGTCGGCGCGGACGACGCGCCTCTCGCGCGTCTCGCACGTGTAGAGCCGGCCTTGGCTGTCGAATGCGTTTCCGCTGGGCCCGTGCGCGTCTGCGCGGAGCGCTTCTGCCGCTCGGCCGGAAATCCACTTGATAAGGCGGTCGCTGGGCGTGTCGCTGAACACCAGAAAACCATCCTTGGACCACACCGGCCCCTCGGTAAACTGGTACCCCTCTGCGAGTTTTTGAATCGTAACGGAAGAGAAATCCTGCGCGAAGACAAACAGCGCCGCCACGGCCGCCGCCGGGACTATGCGCGCGGCGCGGTTCATTGCTTGGCGTTCTTGTCGCGGAGCGTGATCTGGTTGACCACCTGCTTGACGCCTTTCACCTTCTTGGCGAGTTTGGCGGCCCGTTGCTGCTGTTCCTGCGTCTCGACCACTCCGCTCAACGTAGTCACGCCCTGCTTCACGACTACCTGCAGCGCGCCGCCCTTGACCACCTGGTCGCCGGCCAGTTTGAGCCGGACCTGGTCGGTGATGTAATCGTCGGTGGGGGCCTTGGAATCCTTGGCCAGACCGATCGCCGCCAAGGCGAACAAGAGCATCACAGAGACGAACGCTCTACGTTTCATCGTTACCGGCCATTGTACGCCAGTCGATGGCGTCGAGGAAGGCCGCCTGCTCCCGCCACCCGGGCTGGACGCGAACGTGGAGATCCAGATACACTTTCACGCCGAACAGCCGTTCCATTTCTATCCGGGCCAGGGTTCCGATCTTCTTCAGGGTCGCGGCTTTGGCGCCGATCACGATGGCCTTCTGCCCCTCGCGCTCGACGCGAATGGTGGCGTAGATGCGGGTGATTTGCGGCGCCGCTTCCCAGCGGTCCACGGTCACCGAGATGGAGTAAGGCACCTCGCGGCGCGTTGCCAGCAGCGCTTTTTCGCGCACCAGCTCGGCGGCGAGAAAGCGCTCCGGCTGATCGGTCACGTAATCCTCGGGAAAGTAAGCCGGCCCTTCCGGCAGACGCTCGATAATGATGCGGCGCAGCTCGTCCAGACCGTCGCGCCGGGCCGCCGAAACGGGCACGTACTCGGCGAAGTCGTAAACCGCCTTGTACTGTTCGATCAGCGGCAGCAGATGGCCCTTGTCCTTGAGCAGATCGATCTTGTTCAAGACCAGGATAACGGGGGCATCCGGTTTGCGCGCCAAATCCACGGCGCGGCGATCCTCTTCCCCGAACGGGCGCGCGGCGTCCACCACGAAAAGGAGCAAGTCGCGCTCCTCGATGGAAGCCCGCACGACGCCCATCATGCGCTTGTTGATGGGCGAATCCGCTTTGTGGATGCCGGGCGTATCGAGGAAGACGATCTGCGCCTCCGGCAGCGTCAGCACGCCCTGTATCGACGTGCGCGTGGTTTGCGGCTTATCCGCGACGATGGAGACCTTCTGGCCGACCAGCGCGTTCAGCAGCGTGGATTTTCCGCCATTCGGACGCCCGATGAGGGAGACGAACCCCGACTTGAAGCCTGGCGTCATGCGCGCGCCCGCTCCATAAGGCCGCCCGGCAGGCCCAATCGCGCCCGCCACCGCCGCTCCGCGCGCGCCATCTGGCCGGAATCGGCTTCGTGATCCATGCCAACCAGATGCAGCGCGCCATGCAGGAGCAGAATGCGGACTTCGTCTTCGGTGGAGTGCCCGAAGCTTCGCGCCTGCGCTCGCGCGCGGGCGAGGGAAATGGCGATTTGCCCTGGGCAGGCCTGGAGGCCTGCCACACTGGGGAACGACAGCACATCCGTCGGGCAATCCTTCCCCCGGAACTGCCGGTTCAGGCGCTTCATCTCCGCGTCGCCGGTAATCAAGCAATCGAAGGGACGGCCTCCCGCCACTTCGGCCTGGAGTTGGCGCGCGAAGCGCTCGATGGCCCGAGGCCGAACGTCGGCGGGGACGCGCCGAAAGACGACCGTGCTGCGCTCGGGAGAGGACATGCGAAAGCGCTCAGGCTTCAGGCGCGCTCTCGGGAGCGGGCCGGACGTCCTCCAAGGGTTCGGACAGCTTCAAGGCGAGCTGCCGGCCGGCGCCCACGGCTTCGTTGTAACGCTCGTAGGCTTTGACGATCCTCTGCACCAGCGGATGGCGCACGACGTCCTTGTCGTCGAACTGCACGAAACTGATGCCTTCCACGCCCTTGAGCACCTCCATGGCGTCCAACATCCCGCTACGGCGGCCGTTGGGCAGGTCGATCTGCGTCACGTCGCCGTTGACCACCATCTTGGAGTTGAACCCCTGGCGCGTGAGGACCATTTTCATCTGCTCCGGCGTGCTGTTCTGCGCTTCGTCGAGAATGATGAAGCTGTCGTTGAGCGTGCGGCCGCGCATGAACGCGATGGGAGCCACTTCAATGACGTTGCGCTCCAGCAGTTTCTCGACGCGCTCACTTTCCAGCATGTCGTAGAGCGCGTCGTAGAGCGGGCGCAGATACGGGTCCACCTTCTCCTGGATCGTGCCCGGCAGAAACCCCAGGCGCTCGCCGGCTTCCACCGCAGGCCGCGTCAGGATGATGCGCGCCACCTGTTTGGTCATGAGCGCGGAAACACCCATGGCGACCGCCAGGTAGGTCTTGCCCGTGCCCGCCGGTCCCACGCCGAACACCAGATCGTTGCGCTCGATGGCTTCCAGGTAGCGCCTCTGGTTCACGGATTTCGGGGCCAGGGTTTTCTTGCCGAAGTTCCGCTGCTTTCCGCTCTGCACCAGCGCGCGGAGCGACACTTCGGGGTCCACCGTGACCACACGGAGATAGCTGTTCAGATCGCCGTTGTTGAAGACATGGCCTTCGCGCACCAACGCGGCGTAATCCGCCAGGATGCTTTCCGCGCGGGCGACGTTACCCGCGTCTCCTTCGATTTCGAGGCTGCTATCGACCAGTTGCGTGTGGACGCTGAGCGCCGTTTCAAACAACCGGATGTTCTCATCGCGGGTACCGAAGAGGCTTTCGACGCCGCGGCTGATCGGCACGCTAACTTTCATCGATGGGGTTACGGTCGCCTCCAGGCAGGAAAATGACAAAACGGGACGGAACGTTGGGATGGGGCGGTCCCGGATCTTCGCCAACCCGCTCGCGCGGGCTTCTGAGAACCATCTAGCGCCATTATACCAGTCCGGCTGGAACCGGCCGCTGGGAACCCTGCCGGCTTGTCAAATAAGGCGCCGTTCTACTCGCCGGCGGCCTCCAAGACCTTCTC
The DNA here is from genome assembly GCA_050012095.1 of Bryobacteraceae bacterium. GTDB lineage: Bacteria > Acidobacteriota > Terriglobia > Bryobacterales > Bryobacteraceae > BOG-224. Next base: position 72,339 of record JBEKHV010000013.1, read on the forward strand.
CTGCATCCGCGCCGATAGAAAAAACCTGGCGCGAGCGCGCAATGCCTCAACCTCCGGCCCAATCGATTGGATCTGGCCCTCTTTCTTCGCCCGTAGCAATACTCCGAGGACGCCCGTGACCCGCAATCCGGCATGCTCGGCCGCATGGCGTCCGTCTCTCTCGTCCAGCAAGATCAGGTCCGCGGATAGTTCCAACGCCAGGGCGATGGCCTCGGCCTCGCCGGGATCGAGCGCCGCAGCGAGCAGTCGTGCGACCTTGTCCTCTCGGAGCGCCCGCGGTTTGATCCAACCGTCCCGGAGGGCCTGTTGGATCTCCTTCCGTGCCGGTAGGTGAGGGAGCCGATGGAGTTCAGCCTGGACAGCGCCGGGAATCCAGATCTCGTGGAATTGGCTTTGGAGAAGATTTAGGCGGCCGACGATCGCAAGGTTCGAAATCGGCGAGGTATTACTGGCTACGAGCATAGGAGACGTCTTGCGCCAACTCCGCGTCGCCGTAGTGCCGGGCAATCCCTCGCTGTCCCACTATCTCCCCGAAGATCATTCGATTCATCTCCGCGAGTTCGGCGGCTTTGCCGAGTGAAAGCGCTCCTTGAGAATAGAGCGCGATGGCGAGTTCGGTCCGGAGTCGCTGCGCAATCTCCCCCTCGGGAATGCGAAGGCCCTGGAGCACCGAGTCCGGGATATTCAAGGTCATCCCCATGCCCCCACAATACCGCTCTTCGGCGACCGAAAGCCACCCATGGTCAGCTCAAGCCCCCACGCGCCGCGTTTGTAACCTTATTGAAGCAGATGCAGAGGGTTGGCGCCGGGGATGGCGCGGACCCAGGAGTTCATCTCCCGCTCGTTTTGCAGCAGGTCGCGCAGGGTGGCTTTGCTGAGCACTCCATCCACGGCCACCTGTACCGCCCGCCACAGGGAGCGCACGGAGCAGTCCACCGAGCGCGTGCAGATGGCGGCTTGGCCGGAATGGCTCTCGCAGAAATCGCTCTCGAACAGGCGGCCGCCCAGTAAATCCATCACGTGGCCGATGACAATGGCCTCCGGCGGCCGGGCCAGCGTGTACCCGCCCGCCTTGCCGCGCGCCGCCTTGACGAACCCGCCCTTGCGCAACGCGCGCAGGATCTTGGCGGCATAGGCCGGCGACACGCCTTCCGCCTGGCTGATTTCCGGAATCGTCAGGGCGCTCTTCGAATAGCCCGCGTACGCCAGGCGGACCAGGCAGCGCAGCCCGTATTCCTCGTTGGCGTTGAGCTTCATCCGCGGATCCTCGCGAGGGGAACGATGCCGCTGTCCAGACCGAGCGCCAGTTGGGCGGCTTCGGACATTTTTTCCTTCGACCAGGGCGGATCGAACGTCAGCTCGACTTTCACCTCCGCCACGCCCGGGACGGCCCGCGCCGCGCGCTCGACGTTGGCCGGAAGACTTCCCGCCACCGGGCAGTTGGGAGCGGTCAAAGTCATGCGGATCGCCACCCGGCCCTCGTCATCCGCGGTCACGCCATATACCAGGCCCAGATCGTAAATGTTGATCGGGATCTCGGGGTCGTAGATCCTCTTCAGCGCGGCGACGACTTGCTCCGTGAGGTTCATTCCGTGCTCGCCGTCTCGCCCGTGTCCAAGAGGGCGGATTTCAGGGTGTGCCATGCCAGCGTGGCGCACTTGACGCGCGCGGGATAATCCCGCACGCCGCAAAAGACCACCAGCTTTCCCAGTTCGCTGGTCACGGGCGAATCGGTGGTCAGCAGATCGTGGAACTTCTCCAGCAGCTTCAGCGCCTCCTCGCGGGTCTTGCCCTTGAGGCTCTCCGTCATGAGAGAGGCGGACGCGGTGGAAATCGCGCAGCCGGAGCCCACAAAGCTGGCGTCCTTCACCACGTCTCCTTCCATCTTGAGAAAGAGCTCGAGCTTGTCGCCGCACAGGGGGTTGTAGCCCTTGGCCTTCCCGGTGGGGTTCTCCATCAGATGCAGGTTGCGCGGATGTTTGCTGTGGTCCAGGATGATGTCCTGGTACAAGTCGTCAACCATCAGGCAAACACCTCCTTGACCTTCTTGAGGCCGGCCGCCAGCACGTCGATTTCGGCCGCGGTATTATAGAACGCCAGCGAGGCGCGCGTGGTGGCGGGCACCTGGAAACGGTCCATCACCGGCTGCGCGCAATGGTGGCCGGTGCGCACCGCGATCCCCATGCGGTCGAGCACGGTGCCGATGTCGTGCGGGTGAATGCCCTCGATCACGAAAGAGAGCACGGCCGCTTTTTCTCTGGCCGCGCCGATCAGCCGCAGGCCCGGAATCTCAGATAGCGCCTCGGTGGCGTAGACCAGCAGTTCGCGCTCGTAAGCCGCGATCTTGTCCAAGCCGATGCGATTCACGTATTCGAGCGCCGCCCCCAAACCGATGCCGCCGGCGATGTTGGGCGTACCCGCCTCGAACTTGTAGGGCAAATCGTTGTAGGTGGTCTTCTCGAAAGTAACCGTGCGGATCATGTCGCCGCCGCCCTGGTACGGCGGCATGGCGTTCAGCAGCTTCGACTTGCCGTACAGCATGCCGATGCCGGTTGGTCCGAATACCTTGTGCCCCGAGAAGGCGTAGAAATCCGCGTCCAGCGCCTGCACGTCCACTTTCATGTGCGGCACGGCCTGCGCTCCGTCGAGCAGCGCCAGCGCGCCGGCCTTGTGGGCCATCGCGACAATCTCGCGCACGGGAACAATCGTGCCCAGCGCGTTCGATACGTGGCCCACCGCCACCATGCGGGTGCGCGGGCCGAGCAGCTTTTCGTACTCTTCCAGAATCAGCTCGCCGCGATCGTTCGCCGGGATGACGCGCAGCTTCGCTTCCTTCTCTTCGCACAGAATCTGCCAGGGGACGATGTTGGAATGGTGCTCCAACGCGCCGATGACGATCTCATCGCCGGCCGCGACGTTCTTGCGGCCCCAGCTTTGCGCCACCAGGTTGATGCCCTCGGTGGTCCCGCGCACGAAGATCAGCTCGTGCTTGTGGCGCGCGTTCAGGAACTGCTTGGCTTTGGCGCGCGTCTGTTCGTAAGCCGCCGTGGAGCGCTGGCTCAGCTCGTGGACGCCGCGGTGAATGTTGGCGCAATCCACTTCGTAGAATTTTCGGATGGCGTCGATGACCGCCATGGGCTTCTGAGAGGTGGCGGCGTTATCCAGATACACCAGCGGCTTGCCGTGGACCTTCTGCTTCAGAACCGGGAAATCCTCCCGGATCCTGGCCACGTCGAAGCCGGCCACAACGGAATCAGCGAGCGCGCTCATGGAGTTTCTCAAACAGGATCCGCTCCAGCGAATCCCGCAGCGAAGCGACCTTGATGCGGTCTACCACGTCCTGCGCGAAAGCGTAGATCAGCAGGTTCCGCGCATCGTCCTTGCCGATCCCCCGCGATTGCATGTAGAACATCGATTCGGCGTCCAACTGGCCGATGGTTGCGCCGTGGGTGCAGCGCACGTCGTCGGCGAAGATCTGCAATTCGGGCTTGGTATCGATCACCGCCTCGTCGGAAAGCACGAGGTTCTTGTTGGTCTGCTTGGAGTCGGTCTTCTGCGCGTCCTTGCGAACGAGGATACGCCCATTAAACACCGCGCTGGATTTGCCGTCGAGGATGCCTTTGTACAGCTCGCGGCTGGTTCCGTGCGGCTTGGCGTGATCGATGGAGGTGTGATTATCGACGTGCTGCGAGCCGTTGACGACGTACAGGCCGTTGAGCGCGGCGTCCGTTCCCTCCGAAAGCGTGACATTGACGTCGTTGCGGACCAGCGCGCCGCCGAGGGCGATGGATGTGGCGGAGAAGTTCGCGCTACGGCCCAGACTGGCCGCCATGGTGGCGACGTGGAACGCTTCCGCCGGCTCCGTCTGGATCTTGTAGTGATCGACGACCGCTCCGTCCCCGGCCACAATCTCCGTCACGGCGTTCGTAAAGCACGCGCCGCTGCCCGCATAGGTCTCCACGATGCTCGATTGGGAATGCGCTCCCGCCAGAATCAGAATGCGCGGATGGAAAGCCACCGGCGACCCCGGCTGTCCGGCTGCGCCGTACAGGAAGTGAATCGGTTCCTCGACCACCGCGCCGCGTTCGATGCAAATCACCGCGACGTCGTGCAGAAACGCCGTGTTCAGAGCCGTGAAAGCCTGTCGATCGTAGGAAGCCAGCTGGCCCAGGCGCCCTTCGAGATCCTCGGGACCTCCCAGGCGCACGCCCTTCGGTAGAGACGCGACCGCCAGCCTGCCATTCAAAAAGGCGGCCGGAAGAGCATCGGGAGTTGGACCCCAGTTTGTCGCCGGGCTGCCGAACCGCGTCCGCGCGATGGGCGCCACGTTGGTGAAGCGCCAATCCTCGTCATGGGTTGTCGGAAACCCCAGTTCCACAAAGCGCTGGAACGCGGCTGCGCGCAGGCGCTGAAGCCACGGCTCCGCGGGCGGTTGGCTGGTAAATGCCTCCAGCCATGCGCCGGTCTGTTCCGCGATGGCGGTCATACTTTGGCCACCGCCTCCTGTTCGTCGGCGATGCCCAGGCCCGCGTAGCCGTTCTTTTCCAGTTCCAGCGCCAGTTCCTTGCCGCCAGATTTCACGATGCGGCCTTCGGAAAGCACGTGCACAAAATCGGGCACGATGTACTCCAGCAGGCGCTGGTAGTGCGTCACCACGATCATGGAACGGTCGGGGGCGCGCATGGTATTCACGCCGTGGGCCACCAGCTTGAGCGCGTCGATATCCAGGCCGGAATCCGTCTCGTCGAGAATCGCCAGACGCGGCTCCAGCACGGCCATCTGAAAGATCTCGTTGCGCTTCTTTTCGCCGCCGGAAAAGCCGGTGTTCACGGCCCGCCGCAGCAGCGCCGCATCCATCTTCATCAATTCCACCTTCTCTTGGACCAGCTCCAGGAAATCCAGGGCGTCGAGTTCGATCAGCCCGCGCCGCTCCCGAATCGTGTTGAGCGCAGTCCTGAGAAAATACTGGTTGCTCACGCCCGGAATCTCGACCGGGTACTGAAAGGCAAGGAAGATGCCTTCGCGGGCGCGATCCTCGGGCGCCATGGCCAGCAGATCCTTGCCGTCGTAAGTCACTTCGCCGGCTGTCACAGCGTACAACTCGCGGCCCGCGAGCACCTGCGCCAGCGTACTCTTGCCGGAGCCGTTCGGCCCCATGATGGCGTGCACTTCGCCCGCGTTGACCGTGAGGTCGATGCCCTTCAGGATTTCCCGTTCGCCGACCGTGGCGTGGAGATTCTTGATTTCAAGTAGAGACATAGTTAAACGTTTACCGTTTACCGCTAACCGACAAGAACTGAGGCTGACGGCTTCCTTTTCATCCAACGCTTCCTTCCAGGCTGATGCCCAGCAATTTCTGCGCTTCCACGGCGAATTCCATGGGGAGCTCGCGGAACACGTCCTTGCAAAAACCGTGCACGATCATCGAAACCGCATCCTCGGAGGAGATGCCGCGCTGCCGGCAGTAAAAAATCTGGTCCTCGCCGATTTTAGAGGTGGACGCTTCGTGTTCCACCTGCGCGGAAGTGTTCTTCACTTCCAGGTAGGGGAAGGTGTGGGCGCCGCACTTATCGCCCAGCAGGAGCGAGTCGCACTGCGAGTAGTTGCGCGCGCCCGCCGCCGATTTGAGAATCTTCACCCCGCCGCGGTAGGTGTTCTGTCCGAAACCGGCCGAAATGCCCTTGGAGACGATCGTGCTTGTGGTGTTCTTTCCGATGTGGATCATCTTCGTGCCGGTATCGGCCTGCTGGTAGTGGTTGGTCATCGCCACCGAGTAGAATTCGCCCACCGAGTTGTCGCCCATCAGCAGGCAGCTTGGATATTTCCAGGTGATGGCCGAGCCGGTCTCCACCTGGGTCCACGAAATCTTGGAATTCACGCCGCGGCACGCGCCGCGCTTCGTGACGAAGTTGTAGATGCCGCCCTTGCCTTCCTTATCGCCCGGATACCAGTTCTGCACGGTGGAGTACTTGATCTGGGCGTCATCGAGCGCCACCAGTTCCACCACCGCCGCATGAAGCTGGTTGTTGTCGCGCATGGGCGCCGTGCAACCCTCCAGGTAGCTGACGAACGCGCCTTCGTCGGCCACAATCAGGGTGCGCTCGAATTGGCCCGTGTCCTTGGCGTTGATGCGGAAATAGGTGGAAAGCTCCATGGGGCAGCGCACGCCCTTGGGTACATAACAGAAGGAGCCGTCGCTGAACACCGCCGAATTCAAGGCGGCGAAGAAGTTGTCGGAGGAGGGCACCACCGAACCGAGATACCGCCGGACCAGGTCCGGGTGCTCTTTTACCGCGTCGGAGAACGAGCTGAAAATGACCCCGGCGGCGCTCAACTTGGCCTTGAACGTCGTGGCCACCGAGACGCTGTCGAACACCGCGTCCACCGCGACGCCGGCCAATATCTGCTGTTCCTGCAAGGGGATACCGAGATTCGCGTAGGTCTTGAGCAATTCCGGATCGACCTCGTCCAGGCTCTTGGGGCCTTTTCTGGCCTTCGGCGAGGAGTAATAGATGATGTCCTGGTAATCGATGGGCGGGTAGTGGACGTTGGCCCAGGTCGGCTCCTTCATGGTCAGCCAGTGCCGGTAGGCCTTGAGGCGCCACTCCAGCAGCCAGTCGGGCTCCTGCTTCTTGGCGGAAATGAGGCGAATGACGTCTTCGCTCAGCCCCCGAGGGATCGAGTCGGCCTCGATATCGGTGACAAAACCCCACTTATATTCCTGATTTGCAAAGGTTTCGATCGCGTTCTTGGATTCGCTCACCGTTTGGCTCCTGATCTGTTGAGCTGTCTATAGATTAGCTAATCTGTACTTCTTAGTCAAGATTACGCACTCAATGGATGCATCAACGGGTTGAACGGGTGCGGAATAGGGCTGGGCGAGTTGCGAACTGGCCGAAGCCTCGGCGGATCGAGCGTGGATGCGGAACGAACCCAAACTCGGGGGTGGGCCGCGGTGCATAGGGAGTTTTTGGGGAACGAAGCCAAATCTCCTGGCGCGCGCCGCGAAGGCTGGGTTCCCCGGCGGCGGCTCTTCCGGCCGGGGGCTGGTGTGGCGCACGGTGGCGGAACGAAGCCAAATCTCCTGGTTGGCGGGTATCACCAGAATTGGGAGCCGGAACCGCCTCTTGCGCCCGTATTCGTGCCACATAGGATAGCGGAACGAAGCCAAGTCCCCGCATTTGCGGGTAGCCGAAAACGCGGGGCTTTCCTCCGGCTACAGAATAGCAGACGGGTCCTGGGCTGGAAGGCTGAGAGGGACGGTAAAGGCAACAGGAATAGCGGGATACGGATTTGAAAAGGGATGTGATCAGGATAATGGGTAGCGAAAGAATGGCTTTACGTGCGTTTGAAATGGGCGCATAATCAGACTCCGTGCTCCCGCTTGAGATCGGGCGGTACTTCGGGCGCTTGTTCCCGGCGCTGTCCGGGCTTGAGAGTGGTGCTTACCGCTGGCAAGAAGAACTCCGAGCTGTGTGGTGCACTTGGGGTGCCACGCGCTGCAATTGCGATGAGAACCGACATGCCCTCCACTGAGCCTTCAACAGGCAGTCGTGAGCAATTCTTCAAATTGAACTACACGCTGCTGCGCGACCAGGTGCCGATGAGATGGATGGGCCGACTTTTCCTCAGACTCACGGACGGGCGGTATCCGAGGCTTGTTGACCTCCCCGCAGGTGCCGGGAAAACCGACGTCACCGTCATTTGGGTCCTGGCTTTGGCTTGGTATGGGTTAGACACGGGGACGCGGAAGCCGGTGCCCCGCCGTCTGGTATGGGTCGTCAACCGGCGTGTGCTTGTACAGCAGGTCTTTAGGCTCGCGGACACGTTACAGGAGAAACTGTGCCTTGACGGAGCCGAGCGCGGTTCACTCGGTGACGTGCGCGAAGGGCTGGCGCGCTTGAGTGGAGACGGGTCTGAGATTTTTCGAACCGTTCAGCTCCGGGGCCAGCTCATTGATGACCGGGAGTGGTCGGTTGCTCCATCAGTGCCGCAACTCATCGTAGGCACGGTTGACCAGATAGGCAGCCGGCTGCTGTTCCAGGGATACGGCCTCGGCAAGTGGAGCCGACCGTTGCAGGCCGCTCTGTTAGGCATTGACTCCTGGATCTGCGTGGATGAGGCGCACCTCGTGCCAGCATTCGTGCTCACGCTCCGTCAGTTCCTCCGTGTGACTGCAAGTACAGGCCACAGCGGCCCCGAGGGCCTCCCGTCCGTCTTCGCGCGGCTGCCTTTTTGGATCACTGAGCTATCTGCAACTCCGGCTCTCCCGCCACCGAACGCGGATGCCATCTTTCGGCTAATCGAGGATGACTACGACGATCCCCCGCTGCAGGATCGCCTCCTAGCCGCGCGCACTCGCCAGGTGAAAATCCGGTGGCTTGCGAAACACGATAAACCAGAGGAAGCGATAGAGAAAGCCGCTGCCGAGTTCGCTGGCAAAGTTGGCACCATTGCTGTATTTGTGCGTGAAGCGGGGGTCGCGAACAGGATCGGTAAGAAACTCAGGAAGCAGTTCAGGGGAAGAGTTCTGACGATCACGGGGCGACTTCGCGGGTATGAACGGGACCGTCTTGAAAGTGATGCGGTATTCAAGCGTTTTCAACCGCCAAAGGAAGGCGCCGACGCCGGTGGCGCGAAGGAAACCGTGTTTCTCGTTGGGACTGCTGCTGCAGAAGTGGGCCTCGATGCAGACGCCTCCACAGTTGTCTGCGATTTCGCCCCACTACCAACGTTGCTCCAGAGACTGGGTAGGTTGGACCGGCGGGGCTATATGAGCCGCCGCTTCCATTCCGGCCAACCCGATGCGCCGACCATGACGATATTCGCGAAGCGCGAGGAAGGCGGGGAGGACAAGGAAGCAGCGAAGCGCGAGAAAGCCAATCAGGACATCCGAAGGCGAATGCTGACATTAGCGAAAGTGCTGGGGGCGGAAAAGGATGAATACTCGGTTTCCCTTTTGGTCGCTGCGCACTGGCGCGAAGCCCTCGCAAAAGAGGGGAAGCAGGAGGCGGAAGCCGACTCCGACCGAGCCGATGATGCTGAGGTGTCGGCAGGCGAAGATGGAAAAGCCAAAGGTGTTGACTCAGATGATATCGTCAGCGCGGCAACTTGGGCGGTCTTACTTGGCGACAGTTCAAACAAACCGCCTGCCGACAGCGTCGGTGCGAATCCTCCTTCCACTTGGCTGGAACGTCCAGAATCACACGCCACTGGTGGACCTGTCGCTGTGCCACCGCTGACCAGCGCAGTTGTCGAACACTGGTCCGGTACCACGAAATCACGAAATGCTTTCTTGCCTGTCCATCCCTTCCTCTATGGCATCTTGCCCGACGAGGAGGGGACTCCCCTGATGGGTGTCGTTTTCCGGCTGGAGATGGATGCACTGGCAGCCGCCCCCGCCGCCGAGGCGGAGGAGGAATTCGAGGATCAGGCCGTCAAGACCCAAGTCGAGGAGATTTTTCGCGCGTTTCCTCCCCGCCGGGCTGAGATGCACTTCGTTCCGCTCGCGACCGCACGGGAGTGGTTCTCGTCGGCAGAAGCCGCTGCGATTCCGGTTGCTCATTTCGACGGAGAGGAATGGTCGGTGACTCCGAATCGTAACGACAGGTCATTCCTCCAGCCCGGAACGACATTGATTCTGCCCACTCTGGCTGGTTCGCACGCCAGCCTGAGGAAGCTCATCGAGGATACGAACGATATCGCGTCTCGTGATGTCCTCCAAGGGGTGGCAACCCAACGCCCTTCCTACTGGCGCCGAATCGTCCCCGTTGAGCCCGGTAATCATCTGCTGGAGTCCCAGGATGGAGCTTCCCGAATCGAGCGGGTTGGAAAAGCGGAGCAATCAGCCGCGTCCAGTTGCGTTTCTCTCGGCGACGCGCCCCCCGGCCCCACAAGGCAGCCGCAATTACGCCGTCGTTTACGAATCGGCACGGCGATGTTTCGATTTGATTACTGGAAGCCGAAGCGGCAAGTACAGCCCAGGCAGCCCCTGGAGAAGCACCTCGCAAGGGCCGAAAAGGAAGCCGGCAGGCTCGCCGGGGTTTTGGCGTCCGGCAACGGTGTTCTCCTCAGCCTGCTTGTCGAGGCGGCAAAGGTACATGATGAGGGCAAGCGTAACTGCAAATGGCAGCGCGCGATGGGCAATCCGGACTGCGCAAGTCCTGTGGCGAAGCCGCTGGTTGAACGGCCTGCGTCAATCGGAGGCTTCCGGCATGAGTGGGAGTCGTTTCTTAGGATGCAGACCTGCTCTCCAGGCGTTCCGGATTCTCTGTCCGAATCCGACACACAGCACTGGTTTGATCTTTGGCGTCACCTGGTCGCATCACATCATGGGCACCTGCGGCCGTGGCTTTCGGACAATGGCTTTGCACGCGAAGTCGGAAGACAACAGCAGTCCGCCTTGCGGCTTGAGTCGGCTCAGCGCTTCGCGCGCCTTCAGCGTCTCCTAGGGCCATGGCGGCTGGCTTACCTGGAGGCATTGATCAAAGCAGCAGACGTTGCCGCCAGCCCCGCCGAGGAAGAGAAGGGGGAAAGCGATGAGCAATGACAGTTTGAATACGCTGTTGTTCAACCTGGATGAGCGCAACCTTGCCCACGTGCTCTCCGCGGTCGCGTTCGCCGCGCTGGCCTCACGTGATTCAGACGCTCGAACATTCGAATCGACGTGTTGGTGGGAGCAGGACGGGTTCGCTCTGAAGACGGCGCTCGCTAGCGCAACTCTGCTCAGTGACGCCGACGGGTTCCTGCGCAGCCTTCGCTGGGTTCCTGGCATGGGAGGAAAAGAACAGGGGACCTTTATGGCTGGCAGCGAGTTCGGCACCAATCCGTTTATTTCTCTCGCCGGCAGTGGGCAAGAGAGCTCGCCGTTCAAAACGTTCGCCGCCAACCAGAATCCTGCGGAGCACTTGCTCGGCCCACAGCAGGGAAAGCTAAAGGTCCCGAGCGAGAGCGATTCATGGCTCTTCCAAATAGCATTTGGCGTGTCGAGCTGGGGGTTCGATTCTCGGGTGGGATCCCACGCGTACGATCTTGGTTTCAGTTCGAATGACGAAGGGAGCGGTGTTCTTGACCCGATTTACCCAGCCATCGAACTCATGAGCATCGCCGCCTCTTCGTTTTTTGCCGCGGTTCACAGTTGGCAGTGGGATGAGTCCACGGTGGGGTATTCGATCTGGACGCAGCCCATTTCCACGTCGTTGGCTTGTTACGCCGTTGCTGGTCGTTTGGTTGGACTGCCGGCGCGGAGGTACCGGGTTACTACCCGCGGCGGTGCCTACGGAAAGGGAGGCGCTTTTCGGTTCTTTCCTGAAGCGATGCTCCAGATTCAGAAGGGAAACCTCATATGAACGAAAACGAAGCCACTATTGAAGAGGCGATCTCACTCCTCGACCGATTGCTCGGCGTAGAAGTGCGTAGACCGGGCACTGCGGCCGCGTTGCCGGCTGTTATTCGTGTTATCGAATTGCTTGAACCCGCCGGCGGGAAGGCATTCCCGGTGTTTCCCGCGTCCTACGCTGGGGAAGGGCAGAACGCGCCGCCCGTCTACGACCTGAATGGCATTGAGTACGGCCCCGAACTCGAAGTGGTTCGCGGGAAAGACCGAGACCGGCACCGTCATCATATTGCCAGGGCCCGCCAATGCACCATAGACTCACCACAATCGCAGGCCAATCGCACAGAGGTTGCATTCCTTGAGGACGAGGAACTACAGTCTCTGGTCCCGCAAGCGTCTGTCAACATTCCCCGAGCAGATGGCAAGAAGAAGGAAGAGAACATCCTTTGTCTGCCCCATCGCGTTGCCGATTTTCGGATGCGGACTTCAGACAAGCGGGACGATGTGAAGGCCGCGATCAGCGATTTCGCCAATGGGGACGCATTGAAACTTCTCCGGCTCATGCCGACCAGCATCGTTTTCGGCTTTTGGGACAGCCGCGGTGAAGGATCTCAGCCTAAGCACGCTCGTATCCTCCTGTCTCGCATCGACGCGTTCGACGTCGTGCCGTGTACGCGGCACGCTGTCTACAGCGGGCCATATTCGAAGGACGAGTTCGCCGACGTAGTGCTGGCAAACCGGGAGTTGGCCGCCGCCGGCCAAGACGAGACTGAAAGCGAAACAGAAGAAACGAAGTCTGCTGCTGCAAAGAAGGCGTTCAAGAAGATGGCAGAGCGCGGTTTCACGGCTGCACCAAGTACGGGGCTGGGCGGAGTGCTGATTCAAGGATCGATTGAGCGCTTAGCGTTGATATCGCTGACAGATATCGGGCGCCTGTGGTGCCGCGACAAGGACAGCGAAACCACAAGAAAGCTAACCAATGCCGCGCGACGCTACGTCTTCGCCTTGGCGGCTTTGGCCGAAGGCCATCCCCGTGCGGCCGGCAGCCATCGTCTCCGCTCCGGCTGCGAACTGGTCGGCATGGCAGATCCGGTGGTCGACCTTCGCGGAGGCGATTCGAAATACGGCGATGCCGCCGCGTTGAAGAGCCTTTATGTTAATCGCGATACCCTCGTAGGGGTGGCGGCAGATGCGAAGAAGACCCTCGGGATACCCCCCAACACAGGGCCGTTCGAGGTCACAAGGGAATTGCTCAGGGCCGACTTTGGTGCCACGAATGCGCTAGGTCCTGCCGGTCCTGCCCCGGCACCGGCAGGCGCTGACGAAGCCGACGGGCCGAAACGATCACGCAGGGCTTCGCAAAAAACGCGATGATTGCCCTCATCTTGCATTGCGGGTTTGTCGCTCATAGCTACCAAGGTGTGCGGCTCACACCGGAGAACAAAGAGGAACTGGATTGGCCCCCGTCACCAGCCCGGATCCATCAGGCGCTCATGGCTGCTGCCTTAACCGGTCTTCCGTCGGAGAGCACATCGCTGGCGGAGGATGCGCTGGAGGCCCTGCGATGGCTGGAACGGCAACCCCCTCCTGAAATTATCGCTTCGGCCATCCCTGAAGACGCCGATTCAGCAACGCGCTTTCGGCTTGCTATTCCTCAGAACAATCCTGCCAAGAACGACCTGACGAAGACCTCCGTTCTGCTCAAACCGACGCCGCTCCGCCGCGCCATCGGACGCAGAAGCGGGCCACTTAGAGTGGACTATATGTGGCGGCTGGATACGGCAGCCTGCGAGGAAGAAGCGGGACGGTATCTAGGGGCGCTGGCCGATCTCGCAGCTCAGGTGCGGTACCTCGGCCGCGCTGAGGACCGGATCGAGGCGCAAATGGAGCGCGAGCGAGTGAGCGCCTCGCCAGAAGGATGCCAGACGTGGCGACCGACGAACCAAGCTGCGGAAATCGATCTGTGGGTCGCCAAGAGTGGAACGACCAATGGCCTAGTTCGCAATCACACCCAGATAATTCCCGCGCGGACCCGCAAATCACCATCCAGCCGATTCCTCCGGATCCAGGGTTACACTCGTGAAGCGGCGGCAGGGCTGCTGCCCGTCCATGTCGCCCTATTTCGACTTGTCGCGGACACAGGTGATCCTGACGAACTGCCGCTCTCGTGCGATGCCGAAAATGCGGGAGTCTGGCGCAGCCGAATCAGACAAAAGGCGGTTGATGCCGCGCTCGACCAGAGGCGTTGGGACCAGCCCGAACTGGCCCAGGAGCTGATCACTGGCCATCCTCCTGGCCAATCCAAGCGAACCGAACAGCCGCACTTGGCGTTTGTCCCTTTGCCCTCAATTAGCGTTCACGGCAAGGCCGATGGTCGCGTTCGGCGCTTTGGGCTCGTCGGTTACGCACGCGCCGGTCTCGAGGCCGAAGCAGCCGAAGTTTATGGGGTGTTGTGTGCGTCGCTGAACGAAGAGCTCGTCGAGGCCGGGCAATCACGCTATCGCCTCCAGCTACTCACTGGCACACCCGAGATGGACAAAGTCTGGGTTCAGTTTCTACGCTCCAGCCGGGTATGGCACTCCGTAACACCAGTCGCCCTTGCAGGTGGTTTCAAGGTCCCCAAGTACTCGGCAAACGGCGCTCGCGAACTGACGAGCAATGAACGACACGTTCGCAGGCTCGCTGAATGGACTGCGCTGCTCCGGTGCGGCCTGCGTCACATCGGCCTGCCAGCGGAATTAGTGGACACTTGCACAATTACGCTCACGCGGTCGCCGCTTCTTCCAAGCACGAACCGCGCCGAGTATTACCGGCCTCCAGGAGAATCGGCCGTCCTCATACACGCCCGTCTGGAATTCGCTGAGCCCGTTAGGGGTCCGTTGATCGTTGGCGACCGGCGTTACCAAGGGTACGGCCTGCTCTTCCCATACTGACTGGCTATGCGCACCTCCTACCTGGTTTGCTACGACATCTCGGATGAGAAGCGGCTGCGGAAGGTGTTTCAGACCATGCGCGGGTATGGGGACCATTTGCAGTTTTCCGTGTTCGAGTGCCAGCTTACGGCGTCGGATTTGGCGCGGTGCCGGGCCGATCTGGCGAAGATCATCAACCACAAGGAGGACCAGGTGATATTCGTCAACCTGGGGCCTGCCGAGGGGCGCGGCGACCGCGTGATTACGGCGCTTGGGAAGCCGTACACGGCGATCGACGCGCCGTGCATTATCGTATGAGGTATCTGCCAGAGGCTGTCAGTTTTCAGCGGTCAGCTATCCGCTTTCCGGCGGCGCGGGTAGGGAGCTTTGTGGCAAGGCGCGAAGAACGAGGGGCGGGCGTGCCGGTGGGGAGACTCTGGTGGCAGGCCGAACGGCCTGCCCCACCGTGGACACAACACCGGCGGCAGAAGGCGACCGCCGGCTACCGGGTGCGCGAAACCGGCCCGACAGGCCACAGGAGGCGATGGCCTGTCCCACAGAGCAGCAGAGTCGCAACCAAATCAGACTCTTCCGCCCCTGGCGGGGCTGCTGGCTCTGTGGTTCCTTACCCAGCGCTCACGCGCTGGGCTACTCTCTCACCGCCCCTGCGGGGCGGGGCGCCAAGAAGATCTTCTCAAGCTGGAAAGAAACGGCGGAAAACCGCGCGCACGAATGCCGGCGGGAACGTTATGAGGAAATCCAAGAAAGACCCTGCCCGGGAAGACCGAATCCACAACGAGGCCATCGTGGACGCTTATGGGCCGGAAGAGCAGGCCATGGGGTGGTATTACTACCTGGATGCCAAGATCCGATTCCCTTTTCAGGCCAAATGCATCGCTTCCAAGGTTGTTTCACCGCTCAGGAAGGGGGAAACCGTCGAGGTCCAGCGCATGGCGCCTGAAGATGCCTGCTCCGCCGACATGCTCGGGCTGATCCAATGGCACGGCCGGACCATGGGAGTTCCCTTGTCACAACTGGTTGCCATCGATGCCGACGACTCCACTGTCGAGGCCATTGGCGACTGGCATTACTGGATAGCGCAAGGCTGCCGCTTCTGAACCGGGCCGTGAATTTTGCAGCCTTGCCGAAAGGAAACAGTACCGGCGGCAAAAAACGACCGCCGGCGCTACTGAACTGAGGTCTTATGGGGGCTTTACCTGTAACGGTCGAGACGGAGCGGCGGCTGCCGGATTACTTGCCGGCGCGCATGGTCAACGAGTTTGCTTATTGCCCGCGGCTCTTCTTCTATGAATGGGTGGACGGCGTCTTTCGCGAGAGCGCCGACACCATCGAAGGGGCCATCCAGCACCGGCGCGTGGACGAAAAGGCCACTGCCCTGCCCGCGCCGGCCGATCTGCCCGAATCCATCCACTCGCGGTCCGTCACGCTGGCGAGCGAAGAGCTGCGCGTTATCGCCAAGATGGACCTGGTGGAGGCGGAGGGGGGCGTCGTCACGCCGGTGGACTATAAGCATGGGAAGCCGCGCGAGGGACCGAACGGGCTGGAACTGTGGCCCGCCGACCGCGCGCAGTTGGCGGTGCAGGGCCTGATCCTGCGCGAGAACGGGTACGACTGCCGCGAGGGAATCGTCTACTACCGGAAGACGGGCCAGCGCGTGCGCGTGGAGTTCGACGACGGGTTGGTCGCGGAGACCCACAAGCTGATCGGCGACGCGTGGGCGCTGGCCGAAGCGGGCGAGATCCCGGCGCCGCTCGCCGATTCTCCCAAGTGCCCGGGGTGTTCGCTGGCGGGCATCTGCCTGCCGGACGAGACGCTGGCGGCCTCCGAGCGGGAGGCGGAAGACGCGCCCGAACAACTCGAGCTATTCGGAGCGCCGCGGCGAAAGCCGGCGAAGCGGGAGGTGCGGGCGCTGGTGACGCCGCGCAGCGAGCTGCGGCCGCTGTACTTGAATACGCAGGGCGTGCGGGTGGGCAAGTCGGGCGGCGTGTTGCAAGTGAAGGACAAGGAAAAGCTGCTTCAGGAGGCGCGCATCGGCGAGATCTGCCAGGTGAGCCTGATGGGGAACGTGCAGGTCTCCACGCAGGCGGTGCAGGCGCTGTGCGAAGCGGGTGTGCCGGTGTGCTATTTCTCCGGGGGCGGATGGTTCTACGGCATCACGGTGGGGTTGAACGAGAAGAACGTGTTCCTGCGGCGCAACCAGTTCCGGCTGGCCGAGCAGGATTCCTTCGCGCGGGCGTTCGCGCGGAAGCTGGTGGCGGGGAAGATCCGCAACCAGCGGACGCTGCTGCAGCGCAACCATGTGGAGCCGAACCGGGCGACGCTGGCGGGGCTGAAGGAGATGGCGGAGCGCGCCGAGCGGGCGGGGTCGGTGGAAGAGCTGCTGGGGATCGAGGGCAACGCGGCGCGACTGTACTTCGGCGATTTCGCGGGGATGGTCAAGCCCGGTGAGGAGGCGCCTAGCGGTGGGAGCGCTCCGGGCGCGGCGGCGGAGATGACGTTCGATTTCGAGGGCCGCAACCGGAGGCCGCCGCGCGACCCGGTGAACGCGCTACTCTCGCTGGGTTACAGCCTGCTGGCCAAGGACCTGACGGTGGCGTGCTACGCGGTGGGGTTCGATCCGTATATCGGGTTTTACCACCAGCCGCGGTTCGGGCGGCCGGCGCTGGCGCTGGACCTGATGGAGCCGTTCCGGCCGCTGATCGCGGATTCGGCGGCGCTGACGGCGATCAACACGGGGATGGTGACGCCGAAGGACTTCGTGCGGGTGGGCGGGTCGGTGGCGTTGACGGCGGGCGGCCGGAAGGGGTTTTTCCGGTCGTATGAGCTGCGGATGGACACGCTGGTGACGCACCCGTTGTTCGACTACCGCGTGAGCTACCGGCGGTTGCTGGAGATTCAGTCCCGGCTGCTGGCGCGGGTGTTGGAAGGAGAGATTGCGGAATACCCGGTATTCACGACGCGGTGAAAGGGATGCGAGCGGCGGGGCGGCGAGAAGACTGCGGGAGCCGCTCGCGTTGGGCTAAGGTTGGCATTATGGATGGTTTAGGGCAGGTAATTGGCGCGATGAGGGACGCTGGGCGCATGGCGCGGGCGGGTCACTCGCGTGCGATTCCGCAGGTCTTTGAAAACAGAATAGGATAGGTGCTAGGCTATTTCCGCGAGCGCGCGCTCGCGGCCCCATTGAAGCTGGTTCGTCACCGTTCCGGCCTCGGCCAAGTTGTTATTTCCGCGAGCGCGCGCTCGCGGCCCCATTGAAGCGGCGACCTTGGAGGGACGTTGGCGGCATGGCCCGGACATTTCCGCGAGCGCGCGCTC
>JBEKHV010000014.1:0-82905 GCA_050012095.1 Bryobacteraceae bacterium
AAACTTCTTCATTGCCGGTCTCCTTTTGCACTTCGAGTGCGTATTGGGAGCTTAACGCGTCCCGCTGGAGACCGGCTTTCTCATTCCATCTTGCCGGCGGTGGGGTTGCCGGAAGACCGAAGTTGCGGACGCGCGATGGGAGCCCTGGAAGATCCTTTCGGATCGACGCGCTTTTCAGACACTGCGGACACGCTCGACCACCGTGGAAGGCCGAATGTTAAACTGAGTATTCCTTCAGCGCTCACGCCATGTGGATTGTCCGTCTAGCCCTAACCCGGCCCTATACGTTCGTGGTCATAGCGGTTCTGATCGCCATTCTGGGCGGAGCCGCCATCGTCACCATGCCGGTCGATATCTTTCCCTATATCGATATCCCCGTGGTCAGCATCGTGTGGAGCTACAACGGGCTGTCGCCCGAGGAGATGGAGAAGCGCATTGTCACCACCTTCGAGCGCGCCATGACCACCACGGTCAACGACATCGAGCATATCGAGTCGCAATCCTACAGCGGCGTCTCCGTCGTGCGCGTCTACTTTCAGCCCAATGCCAAGGTGGAACTGGCTCTGGCGCAGGTGACCGCCATCTCGCAGACCCTGCTGCGCATTTTCCCGCCCGGCACGTATCCGCCCAACGTTCTGAAATACGACGCGTCGTCCGTTCCCATCCTGCAACTCGGCCTCGCGAGCCAGACGCTTTCCGAGCAGCAGTTGTTCGACCTTGGCCAGAACTTCATCCGCACGCAGCTCGCCACCATCCAGGGCGCGGCCGTTCCGCTCCCGTACGGCGGCAAGTACCGGCAGGTGATGGCGGACCTCGACCCCGACCGGCTCTTCGCCAACCAACTCTCGCCGGCCGACGTCTCCAACGCGCTCGGTCTTCAGAACCTGATTCTGCCCGCCGGAACGGCCAAGATCGGAGATAAGGAATACCAGATCAAGCTCAACAGCAGTCCGCGGATACTGGACGATCTGAACAACCTGCCGATCAAGGTGGTGAACGGCGCCACGGTCTACATGCGCGACGTCGCCCAGGTGCGGGATGGCTACGCGGTGCAGACGTGCATCGTGCGCACCAACGGCGTTCGGGGGGCGCTGCTCACCGTTTTGCGCAACGGCAAGGCTTCGACGCTTGCGGTGGTGAATGGGGTGAAGGCGTTCCTGCCGAAAATCCTGGCCGGGCTGCCCCCGGAGATCAACGTCCGCCAGTTGTTCGACCAATCCCTGTTCGTGCGCGCGGCCATCAACGGCGTGGTGCGCGAAGCGGTGATGGCCGCCTTCCTCACGGGCCTCATGATCCTGCTGTTTCTCGGAAGCTGGCGCAGCACCGTAATCGTCTGCATTTCGATTCCGCTTTCCATCCTTTCGTCCCTCATGATCCTCAGCCTTCTCGGGCAGACGATCAACGTGATGACCTTGGGCGGCTTGGCGCTCGCCGTGGGCATCCTGGTGGACGACGCCACCGTGGCCATCGAGAACATCCACCGCAACATGGGCATGCGCAAGCCGCTGGTACGGGCGGTGCTCGATGGCTCCCAGCAGATCGCCGCGCCGGCTTTCGTTTCCACGCTTTCCATCTGCATCGTCTTCGTGCCGGTCCTGCTGCTTACCGGCGCCGCCCGGTACCTGTTCACGCCCATGGCGCTGGCCGTGGTCTTCGCCATGCTGGCCTCGTACTTCCTTTCGCGCACCCTGGTGGCCACCATGGCGCACCACATGCTGGCCGCCGATCTGAAACACCACTCGGCTCCCGCGCATGGCGGGCGCCGGCCGGGACTTTTCCGCTGGATCCACTTGGTTTTCAATCGCGGCTTCGAGCGGATGCGGACTTCCTACGCCTCTCTGCTGCACTGGGTTCTGGACCATCCGGCGTCCATTCTGGCGGCCTTCGCGGTTTTCGTAACCGGGTCGTTATGGCTCGCTACGCTGATCGGCCGCGATTTCTTCCCGACGGTCGATTCGGGCCAGATGCGCCTCCACGCGCGCGCTCCGTCCGGCACGCGCCTCGAACAGACCGAGGTGTACTTCGCCGCCATTGAGAATGAGATCCGCCAGGTGATTCCGCCGCGCGAGATCGACACCATCATGGACACCATGGGCATCCCCCTGGGCGGCATCAACCTCGCGTACGGCGACTCCACCACCCTCGGCGAGGGCGACGGAGATATCCTGATCGCCCTGAAGGGGGAGCACGGCTCCACGGCCGAGTACACGGACCGCCTCCGCAAACGCCTGAATGAGAAATTCCCCGACGTGGTCTTCTTTTTCGAAGCGGCCAACATCACCAACCAGATCCTGAATTTCGGCCTGCCCGCTCCCATCGACGTCGAGGTCGTGGGGCGCAACCAGGCGGCCAATTACGAGGTCGCCAAAAACATCGCCGCGCGCGTGGCGCGCATCCCCGGCGCCGCCGACGTGCATATTCACCAGGTGGTGGACTACCCGGAAATCCACGTGGATGTGGACCGCGGCAAGGCCGGGCAGGTGGGTTTGACGCAGCGCGACGTCTCCAACAGCCTGCTCATCTCGCTTAGCTCCAGCGGCCAGATCTCACCCACCCAGTGGCTGGACTGGAACACGGGAGTCGCGTACTCCGTGGCGGTTCAGACGCCGCAGTACCGCATGAATTCCCTGGCGGCGCTGCTGCGCACGCCTATCGGCGCGCCGTTCAGTAACGTCCTTTCCACTACGGCGACATCGCTGGCGGGGGTGGCGAACGCCGGCGGTTCCTCGGTGGGCGCCGGCCCCAGCCAGGCGTCCCTGGCGTACGGTAATCCCGGCGCTCTCGCGGCGGGACCGCAACTGCTTTCCAACCTGGCGGGCGTATCCCGCGGCGCCGGTCCGGAAATCGTCAATCACTACAACGTGCAGCCGGTCTACGACGTCTATGCCAACGTGGATCGCCGTGATCTGGGCGGCGTAGGCGGCGCGGTGGAGAAGATCGTCCAGGAAGTCGAACCGAAATTGCTACGGGGCAGTTCCATCGAAGTCCGCGGCCAGATCAAGACCATGGAGCAATCCTTCTACCGCCTCGGCCTGGGCATGATCTTCTCGGTCGTCTTGGTCTACCTCCTGATGGCGGTCAATTTCCAGTCGTGGCTGGATCCGTTCATCATTCTGATGGCTCTCCCGGGCGCCATCGCCGGCATCGTCTGGATTCTGTTCGTCACCCAGACTACTTTTAGCGTGCCCTCGATGATGGGTTCCATCATGTGTATCGGCGTGGCTACGGCTAACAGCATTCTGGTGGTGGTCTTCGCCAACGATCAGCGCCTGGAGGGAATGGACTCCCGCACGGCGGCCCTCTCCGCCGGCTACACCCGCATCCGGCCCGTGCTCATGACCGCGGCCGCCATGATCATCGGCATGCTGCCCATGGCTTTGGGGCTCGGGGAGGGCGGAGAGCAAAACGCGCCGCTGGGCCGCGCGGTGATCGGAGGCCTGGTTTTGGCCACCGTCACGACGCTCTTCATCGTCCCCTTGGTCTACAGCCTGCTTCGTCATCGGGCGCCGGTGGACTACGACCGCAAGATCGCCGAGGAAGAGAACGTCCGCCTGCTCGGCGACGCGCTTTCGTAAGGATTGAAAATGAACGACCCCCTCAACAACGAAGATCGCCTGCGCGCGGAAATCGACGATCTGAAACGGCAGTTGGAGGAGCGGAAGACTCTGGCCCCCGACGCTTCCCATCCGGTGTCCCGCCCTCCCGTAGCCGTTTTGGTTTTTCTTGGCTTGCTCGCGATGGCCCTCATCGTCACCGGTCTCTTCACCGGCTATCTGCCGCGCCACCGGCGCGAAGTGGCGCTGGCCGCCGAGTCCAAGGCCGGGGGCGAAAGCCTTCCGGTCGTGAATGTGGCGGGCGTCTCGCGCTCCGAGAGCCAGAACGATCTGGTTCTGCCCGGCGGCATTCAGGCCGTCACGGAAGCTCCGGTGCTGGCGCGCGCCAGCGGCTACCTGAAGCGGCGCCTGGTCGACATCGGCGACAGAGTGGCTGAAGGCCAGGCGCTGGCCGAAATCGAGGCCCCGGAACTCGATCAGCAGATCCTCCAGGCCCGCTCCGCGCTGGAGCAGGCGGCGAGCGCCGTGCAACAGGCCGAGGCCACGCTCAAGCAAGGCCGCAGCAACGAGGAGCTGGCCCGCGTCACGGCCGGGCGTTGGAAGAACCTGCTGGATAAGCAAGTCGTCTCGCGCCAGGAGAACGACACCTATCAGGCGCAATGGGCGGCCCAGCAAGCCAATGTCGAGGCGCTCGAAGAATCCGTCGCCGCCGCCCGCAGCAACGTCGCGGCCCTGCAGGCCAACCTGGATCGCCTCACCCAGCTCAAGAGTTATCAGATCGTGCGCGCGCCCTTCGCCGGCGCCATCACCGAGCGGAATGTCGATACGGGCGCCCTCATCGGCGAGGGCGCCACGCTGCTCTTCCGCATCGCCCAGACCGGCAGCCTCCGGATTTACGTCAACCTGCCGCAGTCCGAATCCGACGCGGTGCGCCCCGGTCAGCGGGCCACGGTGACCGTTCCGGATCTCTCGGGCCGCAAGTTCGCTGGAACCGTGACGCGGATTGCCAGCGCGCTGGACCCCGCGAGCCGCACCCGACTCGCCGAGGTCCAGTTGCCGAACCAAGATGGCAGTCTGCTTCCCGGCATGTACGCCCAGGTCGCCCTCTCCGTCCCTCGGACTCATCCCTCCCTGACGATTCGCGGCGATACGCTGGTGGTGCGCAGCGACGGGCCGCAGGTGGCCGTTGTCGAATCCGGCGGCCGCGTGCGCTGGGTGCGCATTCAACTCGGCCGCGATTTCGGCGACCGCCTGGAGGTGCTCTCCGGTCTCCAGGAGGGCCAGCAATTGGTAGTCAACCCCAGCGACGCCGTTCGCGAGGGCGTCCAAGTAAAGCCGGTGGCGCTTGAAAATCCCGCCGGCAAGAAATCCTGATTGAGTAGGGCAGGCCTCCTGGCCTGTCGGTTCACGCCCATGTGGAAACCTACAATCGCTTCGCTCCTGGCCGCCGTGGTTTGCGTGGCCCAAACCGGCGCTCCGGCTTCCGGCCCGCCCGTCTCTTTTGACAACTCTCCGCGCGTGCATGAGTTGATGCGCGCCGGCAACCTCTATCTCTCGCTCCAGGACGCGCTGGCGCTGGCCATCGAGAACAATCTCGACGTCGAGCTCCAGCGCGATGCGCTGCCCATCGGCGACGCCGAGGCGCTGCGCGCGCAAGGCGGCGGCGTCTTGCGCGGCCTGAACTTCACGCTGGCCGAAGTTCCCGCCGGAGTGGGCGGGCCGCTCAGCCCCGTGGTGACCAACGCGGCGGCCGAGGGACGCGCCTCCGCGGGCAGTTCCGTGGCCACCACCGCGCTCGCGCTGGGTGGATTGAGCGCGCCCCAGACCAACCTCTCCGTTCTTGGAACGGTCCCGCAATCCAACGGGACCGCCGTGCCGGGCTTCGACCCCGCCCTGCTCGGCCAGTTGAACTGGACCCACCAAACTACGCCGCAGACCAACTTCCTCTCCTACGGCGTCAACGCGCTGGTGACCGCCGCCACGCTGGCTAACGCCGGCCTCCAGCAGGGATTCGCCAGCGGCGCCGTGGCGGGCCTGAACTTCAACAACAGTCACTGGCTGGTCAATGCGCTGACGTCGCAATATAACCCGTACAACGGTTCCAGCCTGGGCCTGACCGTGACGCAACCCCTGCTGCGCGGCTTCGGCGCCAGCTTGAACCACCGCTTCATCCGCATCGCGGGCAACGAACGCAAGATCGAGAGCCTTCTCTTCCAGCAGCAGCTCGTGGCCACGGTCTACGGCGTCATCCGCCTGTACACGGATTTCGTGGCCCTGTACGAGGATGAAAAGGTCAAGACGGAAACCGTCGCCCTGGCCGAGAAGCTGCTCGCCGACGTCTCCGCGCAGGTCCAGGAAGGCACGCTGGCGCCGGTCGAAATGACGCGCGCCAGCGCCCAGGTCTATTCCACGCGCCAGGACCTCATCAACGCCAGCGGCCTCCTCGAGGAGCAGGAGGCCATTCTTAAGAACGTGCTCACGCGGCGCGGCAATGAAGATCCCGAGGTGCGCGCCGCGCGCATCCTGCCCATCGGCTCGCTGGAGATTCCGGACCGGGACGACACGCGGCCCATTCAGGACCTGCTTCAGGATTCCCTCGCCAACCGGCCGGATCTCGGCCAGGCGCGTCTGCAAATCGAAAACTCGGAAATCGGCCTGGCCGGCGCGCGCAATGCGACCTTGCCGGAAATCGACCTGGTGGGCGTCGTGCAGAACAACGGTCTGGCCGGAACCGCCAATCCCTTGGACTCCGTCCCCGGCGCGGCCTATCTGGGCGGCTACGGCTTCGCGCTCGATCAGGTCTTCACGCGCAAGAACCCGACCTACGGCGTCGGCATTCAGGTGACCCTGCCGTTACGCAACCGCGTCGCCGAAGCGGACCTGGCGCGCGACGAGACCCAGGTCAAGCAATCCCAGATTCGCCTGCGGCAGTTCGAGAACCAGGCGCGCCTCGAAGTGGAAGACGCGCTGATTGCCATGCGCCGTTCCCGCGCCTCTTACGAGGCCGCCGTCGAGGCGCGCAAGCTCCAGGAGGAATCGCTCGCCGCCGAGCAGACCAAGTTCGAAGTCGGCGCCTCCACCAGCTTCTTCGTCATTCAATACCAGAGCCTGCTGGCCCAGGCCCGCTCCACGGAAGTGGCCGCCAAAAGCTCCTACGTGAAGGCGCGCGCCGCGCTGGCCCGCGCCACCGGCGGCATCCTCGACGAAAACCACATCTCTTTCGCCGACGCCCTCAAAGGCAAGATGTAGAACGTCGCGGACCATAGCGTCCGGCATGAGCCAATCCGGGAAACGCTCATGGCCTGACCCCCGCCAGGGCCGGCTCGCCGGCCTGGGAGCGCGCCAGGAATTCTCTCTCGGCCGCGCGGTGGACCGCGATGGCCAGCCCGGATAACGCCGGCCAGTAAAAGAAGTACGCGAAACTCAGGAAAGTGATCGCCGAGCAAAAACTGATCGTGGCGATCAGGAGGCAAAACGCGACCAGGCGGATGTCCGTACAGTCCGGCCGCTCGCGAGCTTTCCGGTGAGTGGAGTATAACAGCAAGATCGAAGAAACGACCCCGGCCACGAACAACGCCAGCGCGAGTACTCCGCACTCGCTCGACACCTGCGTCCACGTGTTGTGAGACTCGTGGTAGAGTCCGTGCGTGCCGAGCACCTGGTTGTGCGCTCCTTCATAGTCGGAAAACTCATCCAACCCGACCCCGAATATCGGGAATCGCAGCGTGTAACGAATGCTCTGCTCCAGTAAGTACCGCCTGGAATTCTGCGACTCGAGCGCCTCGGCTGACGCGTCGGCGGCGGCAGCCGAAAACGAGAGGATGCGCTGCATCGCCATGTCCGGCACCATCGACACCAGGATTGCAGCCGCTATCGGCGCGATGCACAGCGCCGCGATCCGCTGCCGGTTCGTGCCCCAGAACAGGAAGCACAGCGTACCCACAATCAAGCCGACCAAGCCGCCTCTCGACGCAGTCTTGAGGATCAGCAACAGGTCCCAGGCGATGCCGCCAAGGGCTGCCATGCGCAGGAAGATCGACTTGGCGCCGAGCGCTACCCAAAGTAGAAACGGCAAAACCAGCAGTAGATGGCCGGCGAAGTCGTTCGAGTTTGCAATACTGA
Organism: Bryobacteraceae bacterium; assembly: GCA_050012095.1. GTDB lineage: Bacteria > Acidobacteriota > Terriglobia > Bryobacterales > Bryobacteraceae > BOG-224. The sequence goes on from JBEKHV010000014.1 coordinate 7,677, forward strand.
GGCCCTCCAGGGATAGCCGTCCCCCCGCATCGGTCTCGAATATCTTGGAAGAAGCCATGTTCACAACGGCGCTGGCGGCAATGGCGTACATCACCGCCCGGCATTCCCGCCAGGTTACGATCAGTCCCCCGGCGACGAACAACATGGGCAAGTTGGTTCGTAGGTAAATAAAAAACTGGCCGAGCGAGTGGCTCTTATACGAGCTGAATGGAAGGCCCACGGCGACAAACATCGCAAAGGCCATCCAATAATACGCCGGCCGCCCTTGAAACGTGCGCCGCACGCCCCCCCCCACAACCACTCCCAGCAGCGTTGGCACGCCGATGACATAGAGCAGATAGAGATTAGTGTGCAACCAAATGGTCGTCATCTGGTGGAGCATGCTGAAGCGCAGGAATATCAAAGCTACCGCGAGCCGGGATGTGATGGATCGAAGCGGGTCGGAGCCGGCCTGTTCCGAAGGACCCGGGCCGGCAGGCGGAGCGATGCTCGCCCGAGCCCAACGGTTCACGGCTGCCGGAGACGTCGCTACACGTCGAGCCGGGTAGTTGGTGTCGCCAAGCGCCACAGGTCCTTCCAGCCCAACGATAACACAGGAGACTGATGCGCCCGCCGCTCCGCACCGCCATCCAGCCGGAGGGCGATGAGCGTGGGCGCCGGTTCCGGGCGTCTTACGGCCGCCCGCAAACCTCGGCGTAAATCTGGACCAAGCGGTTGGTTCGCACGGCCGGCGAATAGCTGCGGACAACCAGATCGTGCGCCTCCTTCGCCAGCCGGCGGCCCAGGGTCTCGTCCGTGAGAACGAGGGCCAGGGCGCGCGCCAGGGCCGCAGGGTCGCCGGGCGGGACGAGCAAAGCGCTGCGATCGTGGGAAACGATCTCGGGAATGCCGCCGACGGATGTCGCCACCACCGGCACGCCGGCGGCCATCGCCTCCAGTAACGCGTTGGGCGAGCCTTCGCTTCGAGACGACAGCGCCGCCGCGTCGGCGACGCCGTAATACGGCGCCGCGGAGGGAACCTGGCCGGTGAGCGTAATACCCTCCCGCAGGCCCAACTCGCGCGCCATTTCCACGATTCGTTCCCGCTCCGGACCGTCGCCCACAACGACCAGACGAAGGCGCAGCGAATCCCGGAGACGATGCGCCGCCAGAAGCAACGTTCTGTGGTCCTTCTCCGCCGAGAGGCGGCCGACCGCCACGACGACTTTCTCTTCCGGGCCGATGCGCAATCTGGCGCGCCATTCGCTTCGGGCTTCCGCCGACCTCTCCGCGCTCCCCCATTGCGGATCGATGGCGTTATGGATCACCTCGATGCGGCTGGGATCCACGCCGAATCGCATCAGTTCGCCCCGAAAGGAAGAACTGACAGTCAGGACCTTGCGCGCTCCCCGCAAGGACCAGCGGTTCAACTGGTTGTACAGCCGCGCCCGCACATCCGGCCAGGTGTAGCCGTGATGAAAGGCCAGCCACGGCGCCGTGCGGTGAAGACCGCCCGCGCGGACCAGGAAATGCGATTTCACGGCATGACTCTGGATCAGGTCCGGCTGAAACTCCCGCAACGCCGCGCGCAGCCGGGGAAATACGCGAAAGTCGAAACTCCGCCGCTCGTCGATGGGGTAAACCGCGACGGGACTCTGGCGGGCGGCGTCGATGAAGAGATTCGCCGTTCCCGCCCGCCGGAAGACCGCCAGCGCCAGATCCACGCGCGGTTCCGCCTGGCGCGCGCCGAGACACGCTGCGAATTGGAGCAGGTTTTTCGCCGGTCCGGTGGTGGTGTTCGCCTCCACCAGCGCCAGCAGGCGGATTGTTCGCATACCTTGATCATATCCGAGCAAAAACGATGGACCCGATACGGCCGACGGCGATTTCCCCGCGCCTCACCGGCCGGTGGAAGCGGACCGTGCGGCGGCCCTGGCGGCCGGGGTCCGCGGGAATCCGGGGTGAAGGCCGCGCCAAACCCGCCCGGCCAGCGCTCCGAAAGGCGTGCCGGCCGCCAGAGCGGCGAAGAAGAGGGAGGCCCGCCAATCCCGAATGGAAACAAAACGGCGCCGCAGCGCGCGGGCGCGCCGCCACTCGCCCCAATAACTCAACATGCAGGCGGTCTTGCAGGTGCGCACGGCGTAGAAACGGTGCAGCGGCGCCAGCAAGGCGGGGGGGCAGACGCGCGTCACGGCGTCCGGATTGGATAGAAATGGTTCCACCGGACGCGGGCCGGCGTAATTCCCGCTCAGTTCCGCGGCTTCCCGATGAAGCTCCGTCAGCGGTTCCAGATGAAAGTAGACGGGATGGTGCAGGAGGAGCTTCAACCACAGCGTCGCGTCTTCGCCGAAGCGGCACCCGCCCTCTTCGAAGCCGCCCTCTTGCCGCAGGACGTCGGCCCGCACGACCGCCGAGCACGGGTTCATGAACGTGACCATGGCGGCGAAAAGGTTGCCGGAGGTCGAGGGCGCGATTTGGCGGACGCCCCTGGAGATCCCGCGGCGCGACCAGGTCCCCACGCACGGCGTTTGGGCAGGGTAGTCGATCCACGCGCCGCTGACCGCGGCAGCCTCCGGGTGGTTATCCAAAATGCGGAGGTTGGTTTCGAGGTAAGGAGGGAGCCAGTTGTCGTCGGCGTCGAGGAATGCGATATACTCGCCGCGAGCCTCGCGAATGCCCCGATTGCGGGCCGCGCCGGGACCCGCATTGCGCTGGTGGATCGCGCGAAAACGGCGATCGGGATAGCCTTCGGCGAGAATCCCGCTGCCGTCCGTGGAGCCGTCGTCGACAACGATGACTTCGAAATCCTCGAAGCTCTGGCTGGCCACGGAATCCAGGCACCGTTTGAGGCGCCTCGCCTTGTTGAAAACCGGAACGACAACCGTGATTCGCATGGATTTCGGGGCGGGGCCCCGCATTCAAAATCGTATCTTAGCCGATACTGGCGTCTCGCGGGTCTATTGCACGAGCGCCGGCAGGCAGGCCCCATGTGCAGGCTTTTCATGCGCGACGCCCTTCTTGACAAGCTCCGAAGCGGCGCGTCAGACTTTTATGTAGCGCGCGAGGGGTGGCCGGGGCGCGCTCCGAGGATACCCACTTGAAGCTGACACGAGCGCTCCTGGCCCTGAGTTGGGCAACGCCGGTTTTGGCTCAATACGCCGGCCCGGCGATCCTCACTCGCGGCGATGCCCCCTCCGCCATGGCCGTGCCTCAGATCAGCTTTCGCCCGTTCGCCGAGATTACCGGAGTATACGATACAGGGCTCACCGCCGCCGGGAGCACCGCTTCGCAGGGCGAGCTTGGAAACCTGACCTCCTACGGCGTGGAATTCACCGCCGGCATCAGTGGGGTGCATACCTGGGCGCACACCCGTCTCGGCCTGGACTACAAAGGGTCGATCGATCGCTATGCGAAGAACACGGCGTACGACAACTCGAACCAATCCCTCTTGCTGGGGATTACGCATGAGTTCTCGCGCCATACTACGCTGGCGGTGAGGGAAAGCGCCGGCCAGTTCTCGCGGAGCTACGGCTTGCTGGGCCTCTCCCAGACCGCGACTTTCGATCCCTCGTCGGGTTATACTCCCACTTCCGATTTCTACGATAACCGGACGATCTATCTCAGTACGCAAGTGGACTTCACGATTCAGAAGTCCGCACGCCTTTCCTTCGATCTCGGGGCCGACGGCTACCTGAACCGGCGGCAGTCGACGGCCCTGTACGGAATGACCGGCGGCGGGGCGCGCGGCGACGTGCAGTACCGCTTCACCCGCAATACCACCCTCGGCGTAGCGTACTCCTATAATAAGTACGCGTACCATGGCGTGTTCAGCGGCACCGACACCCACAGCCTGGTCGTAACCTACGGCGTCCGGCTCACGCGGCAGCTTGAGATCTCCACTTACGGCGGCGCGTTGCGGGAAGAGACGCAGTTCGTTCAGCCCATTGTCATCAATCCCGCGATCGCCTTTCTGCTCGGGCTGCCGGGGGGAGCCGTCATCGTCCACCGCGTCGATTATCTACCCAGCTTAAGCGCCCGCGCGTCGTATACCATGCGGCGCGGAGTCGCGTCCATTTCCGGAGGCCATTCGGTCACGCCTGGCAACGGTCTCTTTCTCACCTCTACCGCCACGAACGGCAATGCCAACTACTCCTACACGGGACTCCGGCGCTGGAGCTTCAGCGCCGGCGCGAACTACGGCCGCTCCAAGTCTATCGGCAACGTGCTGGGAACCTACGGGGGCACGTCCGAGACCTTGTCGATGTCCCGGCAGATCGGCCGTTTCGTGCATATCGTCGCGAATTTCAGCGTCCGTCAATACTACAGCCCGAGTTTCCAGAACTACAACCGGCTCATCTATTCCGCGCGTCTTGGGTTGGGATTCACGCCGGGCGACATCCCTTTGCGGATCTGGTAGGCGCCCCGCCGCCTCATACCACGAGTTCCACGGCCCGCGCGAGATCGGGCGCCACGAAATCGGGTTCACAGCGCTGCTCCGCTCCGTATCCCGTCCGGACCAGGATGGTGCGCGCACCGGCGCGCCGGCCGCATTCGATGTCGTCGCTCTTGTCCCCGATGAAGAACGAGCGGGAAAGATCGATGCCGTATTCCGCCGCGGCTTCCAGGACCATGCCCGGCTCCGGCTTCCGCCGGTGGGAAGGCGCCTCTGGGGGATCGGGGCAGAAGTAGCTGGCATCGATGGCTCCCGCGCCGAGCTGCCGCAGCAGCTCTTCCTGAACGGCATGGTATTGGGCCTCGGTAATCAGGCCGCGGCCGATGCCGCTTTGGTTGGTGACGATGAACGTGCGGAAGCCCGCCTCCTTCAGCTTCCGCAAGGCTTCGGGCACGCCGGGGTAGACACGGACCCGGGCGGGGTCGCCGCAGTAATGGACGTCCTCCATGAGCGTGCCGTCGCGATCGAGGAACACCGCCCTGGCGCCGCTCATAGGCCGGCGCAGACCGCTTCGAGCTCAGCGGCGGTCACCGTGGCCGTGCCGATCTTTCCCACCACGATTCCGCTGGCGCGATTGGCCAGTTCCGCGGCTTCGGCGGGCGTGGTTCCGGCGGCGAGCCCCAGCGTGAATACGGCGATGGCGGTATCTCCGGCGCCGGATACGTCGAATACCTCCCGGGCGCGCGCCGGCGTGTGATAAGGCGGCGCCCCCTGGGAGAAGAGCAGCATACCCTGCTCTCCCAACGTGATGAGCAGGCTCTCGGTTTCCCACAGGTCAAGCAGGCGCTTCCCCGTATCGAGCAACGGGCCGTCGTCCAACGGCGGCCCCGCCGGCTCGGTGGACGGCAGGCCCGCAGCCGCGAGCGCTTCGGCGCGGTTGGGCTTGATGGCCGTGGCGCCCCGCCAGCGCAGCGACGTGTGCGGGTGCGGGTCCACGGTCAGGATCTTGCCGTGCTCCCGCGCGGCGCGGCAAATATAGTCGGCCAGGGGCTGGGTCACGAACCCTTTGCCGTAGTCCGCTACGATCAGCGCGTCCACTGCGCCGATCATCCCGTCCAGAAGGCGCATGGCGCGCTCGGTCTGCGCGCCGGACAACGGCTCCGTCGATTCCCGGTCCACGCGTACCACCTGCTGGTTGCGGGCGATGATGCGGGTTTTCACGGCCGTGGAATAGGCGGGATCGCGGAGCGCCGCGGAGGCATCGACGCCCTGCGCCTTCAGCAGGTCAAGCAGCCGCTGCCCATGGGCATCCCCTCCCGTCCTCCCCATCACCGCGGCGCCAGCCGTGAACTCGCGGACGTTGCGCGCCACATTGGCGGCCCCGCCCGGGTAATAGGACTCGCCGCTGACGTTCACCACGGGCACCGGCGCCTCCGGAGAGATCCGCGACACCTTGCCCCAGATGAACTCATCGAGCATCAGGTCGCCGATGACCAGGGTTCGCTTGGCCGCGAACCCCGCGATCAGCGAGCGCAACGACGCCTTTTCAGCAGCGGATTTCATGGCGGAAGCGAGCCGCGATGGCTTCAGACTCAGCAGTGTACCAGAACGGCGCGCCGGCGAGAGATGCCGCCGAAAAGGAAAGGCATGTTGGATTCTTCCGAAAATACGTGCAAGCTATTGAAAATACGTGGCCGTTCGATCAGGTATTTTCATGGCGGGGGGATGAACGGCAACCGCTCATGAGAGTTTCGTTTAGCAAAACGTGTCTTGCGAAGACTCGGGCGCAGGTTGCCTTACGGCCAACCTGCCCCATAATTTAAAGGCACGCCGCCGACAAGATCGGCGGCGCTACCGCTCCCAGGACATCAACTGCATCGCGTTGAAGGAGGGGCCTCCCTACAGAAGTAGTTCTTGCCGGGCGCTTTGTGGAGGATTTCACCGAGCGGGATCGATGCGCCCCACGAAAAACGTGCACGATTCGCGGCGGTTTGTGTACTCTGAAACAAATGGCGGGTTGCCGCATCCGTTAGATGAGGAGCAGTCGCAGGATCGGTACAGGGATGCGCCCGCAGGGCGGGCAAGAGCAACGCCACGTCAGTTCGCCGATGCACTCCGAAACGACACGAACTAGCAAGGTGGGGCAGGCTTAGCGCATGTCCCAGATCTTTCATCACAGCGCCAATGCGCTGGCGCGCGCGAGCCTTGTCCTCGGCGTCGTTGCGGTGGGTTTCCTTGCCTGGCTCGGCGGGGGATTGGACCGTTCGGCCTACGTGACCCGCCAGATGCAAGCCCGCGAGCAGCCGGTTCCATTCAGTCATGCGCACCACGTTGGCGACGAGGGTCTGGACTGCCGCTACTGCCACACCACGGTGGAGACGTCCAACACGGCCAATATCCCCCCTACCAAGACCTGCATGAACTGCCACTCGCAGATCTGGAAAACCAGTCCGACGCTGGAACCGGTGCGTGCCAGTTTCCGCACGGGAGCTTCCATCGAGTGGACGCGGGTCCACGACTTGCCGGATTTCGTGTACTTCAATCACAGCATTCATATCGCCAAGGGAGTCGGCTGCGAGACCTGCCATGGAAGGGTAGACCAAATGCCGCTCACGCACCAGGTGGCTTCGCTTCGCATGGAGTGGTGCATCGATTGCCACCGCCATCCGGAGGAATACGTAAGGCCGCGCGCGTTCATCACCACCATGGGATATCAGCCGGCCGGAGACCCGGAGGAAATCGGCCGCCGGCTGGTGAAGGAGTACGCGATTCAGGACGCTCGAACACTGACGAGCTGCAGTACGTGCCACCGATGAAGAATCCACGCAAGAAACTGGAACTGGCGGCCGCGCGCGCCCGGCTGGAGGGGGCGCGCGGGCGGCACTATTGGCGCAGCCTGGAGGATCTTGCCTCCACCCCGGAATTCGCGGACCTGCTGGAGCGGGAGTTCCCGCGCCAGGCGATCGGATGGGCCGAAGACGAGAACCCCGGCGAAGGTCGGCGCAATTTCCTGAAGCTGATGGGCGCGTCGCTGGCGCTGGGCGGACTGGCGGCCTGCACGCGGCAGCCCACCGAACACATCATGCCCTACGTGCAGCAGCCGGAGGAGTTGATTCCCGGCAGGCCGCTGTTTTACGCCACCGCCACCACTTTGAACGGGGTGGCCAGCGGCGTACTCGCGGAAAGTCACGAGGGGCGGCCCACCAAGATCGAAGGCAACCCGGAACATCCGGCCACGCTGGGCGCGTGCGACAGCTTTTCCCAAGCCTCGGTGCTGCAACTGTACGATCCGGACCGCATGCAGATGGTCTCACACCAGGGCGATATAAGCTCCTGGGATAAGTTCCTCGGCGCCCTGAGAGGCATTCTGACAGCCCAAAAGGCCAAGAACGGGGCCGGCATCCGCATCCTGACCGAGACAGTGACCTCGCCCACCCTGGCGAGCCAACTTCGCGCCGTCCAGAAGCTCTACCCGGCTATGAAGTGGCATCAGTGGGAGCCGGCCGGCCCGCACAGCGCGCGGGCGGGAGCGTCCATGGCCTTCGGCGAGCCGGTGAACACGTACTATAACCTGGCCAACGCCAAAGCGATCGTCTCGCTGGATTCCGATTTTCTGGCTTCGGGGCACGGCAGCCTGCGGTATGCGCGACAGTTCGCGGCGCGCCGGCGGGTGCGGGACGAGCAAACGGAGATGAACCGGCTGTATGTGGTGGAGCCGATGCCCACGGCTACCGGGGCGAAGGCCGACCACCGGCTGCCGCTGCGCGCCGCCGACATCGAAGTTTTCGCGGGGGCGCTCACCACGGCTATCGGCACGGGCCGCGGGCCCGAATCGGGCGATAACGGCGACATCTACAAATGGATCAACCCCATCTCCCGCGATCTATTGCGCAACAAGGGAGCGAGCCTGGCGATCGCGGGCGAACAGCAACCGCCCGTCGTGCACGCGCTGGCGCACGCCATGAACGCCGCCCTGGGAAACGTGGGCAAGACGGTGTTCTACACCGACCCGATTGAAGCCAACCCCGTGGATCAACTCGCGTCGTTAGAGGAGCTGGTGAACGATCTGGACTCGGGCGCGGTGGATCTGCTGTTGATCCTGGGCGGCAACCCGGTGTTCAACGCGCCGGTCGAAATGGGCTTTGGCGACCGGGTCAAGAAGGCCCGTGCGCGGGCCCACGTGAGCCTCTACGACGACGAAACCTCGGCGGTCTGCCAGTGGCGGCTTCCGGAGACGCATTACCTGGAGGCTTGGGGCGACGCCCGGACCTTCGACGGTACGGTCACCATCCAGCAGCCGCTCATTCAGCCGCTATACGACTGCCGCTCCGCGTGCGAGACGTTGCAGATGTTCATGGAGCAGCCTGTAATGCAGGGCCACGACGTCGTCAAGGGCTACTGGGCCACCGAAGGCAGACCAGGAGGTCCGCCCCACTCGGATTTCGAGGCGTGGTGGCGGCGCGCGGCGCACGATGGCGTGGTGGCCGGCACGGCCCTTCCGGCCAAGACCCCGACGCTTCACGGCGAGAAGATCGTGGGGCGCGCCAGGGCGCCGCGGCTGGGCGGGACTCTGGAGGTACTGTTCCGGCCCGACCCGACCATCTACGACGGCCGCTTCGCCAACAACGGCTGGCTCCAGGAGCTGCCCAAGCCCATCACCAAGCTGACCTGGGACAACGCCGCCATCGTCAGCCCCACTACGGCGCACCGCTTTGGCGTGGATACGGGCGACATGCTGGAACTGAAATATCAGGGCCGCTCGCTGCGCGCGCCGGTGTGGATCCAGCCGGGGCACATCGATGGCGCGGCCACGCTGCACTTGGGCTACGGGCGGACCCGCGCGGGACGGGCGGGCACGGGCATGGGGTTCAATCCTTACGGGCTTCGCACCGGCAAAGCCCTGTGGCACGACACCGGTCTGGCCGTCAAGAAAGTCTCGGGCAAGTACGAGTTCGCCACTACCATGGATCAGGGCATCCTGGCGGGGCGCGAGCTGGACGAGCGACGCCACATCATTCACAAAGGCGATATCGCGGACTACCGGAAGAATCCCGCGTCGGTGCACGCGGGCGCCGAAACGCCCCCGCGCGAGCTGACGATTTACCCGGAATGGAAATACCCCGGCCACGCCTGGGGCATGGCCATCGATCTCACGTCCTGCACGGGCTGCAGCGCCTGCGTGGCGGCCTGCCAGGCGGAGAACAACATCGCCGTGGTCGGCAAGGACCAGGTGCGCCGCAGCCGCGCCATGCACTGGCTGCGCGTGGATTCCTATTACCACGGCGACATCAACAACCCCGAAATCTACAACCAGCCGGTTCCCTGCATGCAGTGCGAGAACGCCCCCTGCGAGCTGGTCTGCCCGGTGCAGGCCACCAGCCACTCCAGCGAGGGCCTCAACGACATGGTCTACAACCGCTGCGTGGGCACCCGCTACTGCTCGAACAACTGCCCTTACAAAGTCCGCCGGTTCAATTTTTACCTTTTCTCGGATTTCGAGACGCCCAGCCTGAAGCTGCTGCATAACCCGGACGTGACGGTGCGCAGCCGGGGCGTCATGGAGAAGTGCACGTACTGCGTGCAGCGGATCAACGCCGCCAAGATCGACGCCGAAAAACAGAATCGCACGGTGCGGGATGGCGAGATTCAGACGGCCTGCCAGGCCACGTGTCCCACGGAAGCCATTATCTTCGGCGACATCAACGATCCCAACAGCCGCGTCTCGAAGATGAAAGCCCAGCAGTCGAATTACGGCCTGTTGGCGGATTTGAACACGCGCCCGCGCACCACGTACCTGGCGCATCTGCGCAATCCGAACCCGGAGATCGAGGAATGAGAGGAGACCGGGCCTAGGCCATGGCGGAAAGTCCAGTAATCGAACAGCGGCGGTCCGAAGAGATCATCGCCCCGGGCTACACGTTCGGGTCCATCACGGACCAGATCGCGGCCGTGGTGCTGACCAAGCATACGCCGCTCGGTTGGTTCGCCGGGTTTGCGGCGGCTCTCAGCCTGCTGCTTTTGTTCCTGCTGGCCGCGACGACGCTCCTGTTCAAAGGCATCGGAATCTGGGGCGAGCGTACGCCGGTGATGTGGGCGTTCGACATCACGACCTTCGTGTGGTGGATCGGAATCGGGCACGCGGGCACGTTGATCTCGGCGATTCTGCTCCTCCTGAATCAACGGTGGCGCAACTCCATCAACCGTTTCGCCGAGGCCATGACGCTGTTCGCCGTAGCCTGCGCGGGCATGTATCCGCTGATCCACCTGGGGCGTCCCTGGCTGGCGTATTGGCTATTCCCCTATCCCAACACCACGGGCGTGCAGCCGCAGTTTCGCAGTCCGCTGGTGTGGGACGTGTTCGCGGTCTCGACCTACGCCACGGTATCGGCCCTCTTCTGGTTCGTGGGCCTGCTGCCCGATCTGGCCACCTTGCGCGACCGAACAAAGAACCGGCTGACGAAGCTGGCGTACGGCGTTTTCGCCCTGGGATGGCGGGGTTCGGCGCGGCATTGGAGCGTCTACGAGACCGCTTCGTTGCTGCTGGCCGGTTTGGCGACGCCGCTGGTGCTTTCGGTCCACACCGTAGTGAGTTTCGACTTCACCATCGGCATCGTTCCCGGGTGGCACAGCACGTTCTTTCCGCCGTATTTCGTCGCGGGCGCTATTTACTCCGGGTTCGCCATGGTGCTGGCGCTGGCCATACCGCTGCGCGCCATGTACGGGTTGCAGGGCCTGATCACCGACAGGCATTTGGAAAACTCGGCCAAGGTGATGCTGGCGACGGGGTTGATTGTTGCGTACGCGTACGTCATGGAGGCTTTTACGGCCTGGTACAGCACCGACGTTTTCGAGAAAGCTTCCATCTGGAACCGCATGACCGGGCCGTACGCCACCTGTTATTGGGCGCTGATCGCCTGCAATATCGCGCTGCCCCAGGCGTTGTGGCTCAAGCGCTTCCGCACCAGTCCCATGCTGCTGTTCCTCTGGTCGCTGATCGTGCTGGTAGGCATGTGGCTGGAGCGGTTCATGATTATCGTGTCCAGTCTGGCTCAGGACTTCCTGAACTCGTCGTGGTCGGTCTTCCATCCCACGCGTTGGGATTGGGCGACGCTCTTCGGGACCATCGGGTTGTTCCTGTTCCTGTTCCTCCTGTTCATTCGCGCGCTGCCCGCCATCTCGATCTTCGAGGTGCGGACCCTGTTGCCGCAGGCCAGGGTCGAGGAGAGGGGCCGGTCATGAGCGAACGACTCCACGGGGTGATGGCGGAGTTCGATAACCCGACGGCCCTGGTGGCCGCCGCCCGCGCCGCCCGTCAAAAAGGCTACCGGAAGCTGGACGCCTACTCGCCGTTTCCCATCGAGGAGTTGAGCGATGCCTTGCACCTACACAAAAACCCGCTGCCGCTGATTGTGCTGGCGGGCGGCCTGGCGGGCCTCGTGGCAGGCTACCTGTTGCAGTATTACGTTACGGTCTGGTACTTCCCCATCAACATCGGAGGGCGGCCGCTCCATAGCTGGCCGTCGTACATCATCATCACCTTCGAGATGACCATCTTGTTCGCGGCTCTCTCCGCGGTGCTCGGCCTGCTCGCCTTGTGCGGCCTGCCCATGCCGTATCATCCGGTGTTCAACGCGCCGCGCTTCGCGCTGGCTTCGCGCAACCGCTTCTTCCTGTGCATCGAAGCGGCCGACCCGCTGTTCGAACGCGCCGGGACCGCGGATTTTCTGAAGACCCTCGCGCCGAAAGAGGTGACCGAAGTTGCGCCGTAACACTGTGACCGGAGGATTCAGCGCGATTCGACAACCGCTCTCTAACGTTCGCGGCTCGGTACGGAGCCTTGCGGTAGTGGCGCTCGCGGTCTTGACCGTGGGATGCCGGCAAGATATGCACGACCAGCCCAAGTTCATTCCGTTGCGGCCCAGCGACTTCTTCGCCGATGGCCGTTCGGCGCGGCCGTTGATCGATGGCACGGTGGCCCGCGGCCATCTCGACGACGACGCCGCGTTTTATACCGGCAAAGGCCCCGACGGGAAGCCCCTGGACGCATTCCCTTTCCCTGTTACTAAGGAAGTCATCGAGCGCGGCCATGAGCGCTTCAACATCTACTGCGCGCCATGCCACAGCCGCCTGGGCGACGGCAACGGCATGGTGCCGCGCCGCGGATTCCGCCATCCGCCCTCGTACCACGCCGACCGGCTGCGCAAGGTCCCCAACGGGTACATCTTCGACGTGATCACGAGGGGCTTCGGCGCCATGCCGGATTACTCCGCCCAGATACCGCCTCGCGACCGCTGGTCCATTGTGGCCTACGTGCGCGCGCTGCAATTGAGCGAGAACGCGTCGATCGACGATACGCCGGCCACCGAGCGGGCGCGGCTGGAGGCGCAGGTTCCGCCGGCTCCGGGGGGCGCGAAATGATGGCCCAAACTCTGGATTTCACCGTCTCCGCCGAACTGGCGGCCGACCTGAAGCGCTGGCGGAATCGCGCGGCGGCGGTGGGCGTCGCGGGCGCGGCGCTGTGCTTGGCGGGCTTGATCCGTTCGCCGTTCCAGTTCTATCGCTCGTACCTGTGGTCGTACCTGTTCGTGGCCGGGCTGAGCGTGGGATCGCTGGCCTGGCTGATGCTGCAGTACCTTACCGGAGGGGCGTGGGGCGTGGTGATCCGGCGGCCGTGCGAAGCGGCGGCCCGCACGCTGCCCCTGGTGGCGCTGATGTTCGCGCCCCTTGTGATCGGCATCCCGAACCTGTACCGCTGGTCGCACGCGAACCTGGCGGCCGCTGACGAAGTTCTGCGCGCGAAGCACGCCTATTTGAACACGCCCTTCTTCCTGGCCCGCGCGGCCGTGTATCTGGGCGGCTGGGTGTTGCTGGGCTGGTTGTTCAACCGCTGGTCGGTCGAGGAAGATCGCGAGGGCGGGGCGCCCTCTGTGCCCCGCGCGCATCGGAGAATGGGAGCGCTGGCCGGACCGGGCCTCGTCTTCTGGGGTTTCAGCGTAACCTTCATGGCCATCGACTGGGTGCTCTCGCTCGACCCCAAGTGGTTTTCCACCATGTTCGGCCTGCTGTTCCTAGCGGGCCAGGGTCTGGGCGCGATGGCGTTTCTCATCGTTCTAATGGCGTGGCTCTCCCGCCGGCAGCCGATGTCGCAGGTCCTCACGCCGCGCCACCTGCACGACCTCGGCAAGTTCCTGCTGGCGCTGGTGATGGTGTGGGCCTACTTTTCGTTTTCGCAATTCCTGATTATCTGGGCGGGCAACCTACCGTCGGAGATTCCCTGGTATCTCGACCGGCTGCGCGGCGGCTGGCAATTTGTCGGGCTGGCGCTGGTGGTGGGACACTTCGCGCTGCCTTTCGCCCTGCTGCTTTCGCGCGACCTGAAACGCAATTTCAAGCTCCTGGGAGGCATCGCGGCTTTTGTGCTCGTCATGCGCCTCGTGGACCTGTACTGGCTGGTGGCGCCCGCGTACCGGAAGGGAGGGTTCAGCCCAAGCTGGCTGGATATCGCCGCTCCGGCGGGCCTAGTTGGCCTCTGGCTGGCGTATTTCCTGACGCAGCTCGCCAAGCGCCCGCTGTTGCCGCTCAACGATCCGAATTTGGAGGAGGCTCTCGCACATGGCCGGGAATGAAGCCCCGCGCGACGAACATCGGGATTCGAACCCGCCCGAGACCGGTCATGAGGAGCGCGACGTCAACTTCCGTGCGGTGGGCAAGCTCGCCGGCATCATGGTCGTGCTGTGCGTCGCGTCCGCGGCGATCGTATGGGGCGTGTTCCGGTATTTCGAGGCCCGGGAGAATGGCCGCCAGGCGCCGTCCGAGGGGAACGCCGTCCAGGCCAACCGCCTGCCGCCCGAGCCGCGATTGGAGCAAACTCCCGTCGCGGATTTGAAGCAAATTCGCGACTCGGAGGATCAAATACTGGGGACCTATGGGTGGGTCGACCGGCAGAAGGGGATCGTCAGGCTGCCGATTGACCGCGCCATCGATTTGCTGGCGCAGCGCGGTTTGCCTGCGCGCCAGGAGTCGGAACCGCTAAGCGCGGCCGCTGACGTAAGCGTACCGACGGAAAGCGGCCTGGGGCCGAAAATGATCGCGCCCGGCGGCCCGCTGGCAGGAGAACCGAAGTAGCGCCGCCGGCCGTTTCTTGCCGGCGGTGGTTTTGCTGGGGACGATGGTCCGGCGGTTCAGAGCGCCGGAGTGGCTTTTGAGGGATGCTATGAAACTCGCTGGGGTACCGCCGATCCTCGCGTTTGCAGCCGCGGCTGCGTTCGCGCAACCGGGACAACCGGCGCCGGCGCAGCCTTCCTACAGCATGCAGGACTCGAACCTGAGGCCCGCGCTGCCGGGCGCGCTTCAAGGCGTGGGGATCGATCAGAAACTGAACGCGCAGGTCCCTCTCGACCTGCTCTTTCGCGATGAATCCGGTCGCTCGCTTCCGCTTTCCACGTATTTCCAAAAGGGCAAGCCCGTACTTCTGGCGCCGGTCTACTACCGCTGTCCGATGCTCTGTACCGAGATCCTGAACGGCGTGGCGAGCGCCCTCAAGGCGGTGTCTTTCAACCCCGGCCAGGATTTCGAAGTCGTGGCTTTCAGCTTCGATCCCAAGGACACGCCCGAACTCGCGGCCGCCAAGAAACAGAACTATTTGCGCCGCTACGGGCGCGCCAACACGGCAAACGGTTGGCATTTCCTGACGGGCGACGACGCCCATATCAAGGCGCTCATGGACGCCGTGGGCTTCCACTACAAGTACGACGCGGCGACCGATCAATACGCGCACGCCAGCGGCGTCATGATTCTGACGCCCGACGGGCGGCTTTCCAAGTACTTCTATGGCGTCGACTACGCCCCCCGCGACCTGCGGCTGGGGCTGGTGGAGGCTTCGCTGAACAAGATCGGCAGTCCGGTGGACGAGATTCTGCTGTTCTGCTATCACTATGACCCGGCCACCGGCAAGTACGGCGCCGTCGCCATGAATATGGTGCGCGCCGCGGGCGGGGGATTCGCGCTGCTGCTCGGCGCGGGCCTGCTCTTCGCTTTTCGGCGCGAATCGCGCGCGGGCAAGCGTCGTCTGGAGAGGGCTGGGTAACTGGCAATGGCGTTCTCGCTGCTTCCGGTAGAGGCGTCCACGATCTCGGTGGAAGTGGACCGCCTGCTGTTCTTTCTGCTGGCCGTGGGGATCTTCTTCACGGCGGTGATTTTCGCGGCCATCGCGTATTTCGCCCTGCGCTACCGGCGCCGGTCGGAGCACGAGTTGCCGGGCGAGGTTCACGGCGCGATGGCGCTCGAGATCGCCTGGTCCGTCATCCCCTTCGGCCTCACCCTGGTGATGTTCGCTTGGGGAGCCAGCGTGTTCTTCCAGGAGAGCCGCCCGCCGGACGACTCGCTCCAGGTTTACGTCGTCGCCAAGCAGTGGATGTGGAAGCTCCAGCACGTGGAGGGGCCGCGCGAGATCAACGAGCTGCACATCCCGCTGGGGCGGCCGGTCAAGCTCACGATGACCTCCGAGGACGCCATTCACAGCTTCTACGTTCCGGCGTTTCGCACCAAGCAGGACGTGCTGCCGGGCCGCTACACCACCACTTGGTTCCAGCCCACCAAGGTTGGGAAATACCACCTCTTCTGCGCCGAATACTGTGGTACGAACCACTCGGGCATGACCGGCTGGATCTACGTCATGGAGCCTCGGGACTACCAGTCCTGGCTCAACGGCTCGCCCTCCGCGTCGCTGGCCGAGAACGGGCGGAGGCTGTTCGACGACCTGGCTTGCGGAAACTGTCACAAGACGGACGGCACGGGGCGCTGCCCGAGTCTGGCGGGACTATACGGGAAGACGGTCCACCTGACGGGCGGCGGGTCCGCCAAGGCGGACGAGGATTATATCCGCGAATCGATTTTGCAGCCGGCGGCCAAGGTGGTTGCCGGTTTTGAACCCAACATGCCGGTCTACCAGGGCCAAGTCACCGAAGAGGGCGTGCTGCAACTGGTGGCGTACATCAAATCGCTGGCGTCGCAGGCGCCGGCCAGCGCCGCGATCGGGGCCGCGGCTACCGGAAACCGATAGAGATTTATGGCAACCCTCGCGCTTGAACAAGAAGTCAATTACCTGAACGCCGGCTACGGGCTGAAGTCGTGGCTCCTGACCAAGGACCACAAGCGCATCGGGCTGCTCTACCTGGCGACCATCACCGTGTTCTTTTTCATTGGGGGGTGTTTCGCCGCGGCGATTCGCACCGAGCTGCTCTCGCCCACTGGCCGCTTCGTCTCCTCGGACACCTATAACAAGCTCTTCACCATGCACGGCGTGGTGATGATTTTCTTCTTCCTGATCCCGTCCATACCGGCTTCGCTGGGCAACTTTCTCCTGCCGATGATGATCGGCGCGCGCGACCTGGCGTTCCCCAAGATCAACCTGCTGAGCTGGTACCTGTTGGTGGCGGGCGGCCTGTTCGGCATCTTCGCGATGGTGGCGGGCGGCGTGGATACGGGCTGGACGTTCTACACGCCCTACAGTACGACGTACTCGAACACCTGGGTGGTCGCGACCGCGCTGGGCATATTCATCGCCGGGTTCTCGTCGATTCTGACCGGCCTGAACTTCATCGTGACGGTACACCGCATGCGCGCGCCCGGCATGACGTGGTTCCGGTTGCCGCTGTTCGTGTGGGCCCATTACGCCACGGCGCTGATCCAGGTGCTGGGCACCCCGGTGGTGGCGGTCACGCTCCTATTGGTGTTCTGCGAACGCGTCTTTCACATCGGGATTTTCAACCCGGCGCTGGGCGGCGATCCGGTACTGTTCCAGCACCTGTTCTGGTTCTACTCCCACCCCGCCGTGTACATCATGGTGCTGCCGGGCATGGGGGTGATCAGCGAGTTGATCTCCACGTTCTCGCGGAAGGCCATATTCGGCTACCGCGTGGTGGCGTTCTCCAGCGTGTCGATCGCCGTGCTGGGTTTCCTGGTGTGGGGCCATCACCTGTTCGTCGCCGGCCAATCGCTCTACGCCGGCATGGTGTTCTCCTTCCTGAGTTATTTCGTCGCCATTCCGTCGGCCGTCAAGGTTTTCAACTGGACGGCGACGCTGTATAGAGGCTCCATCTCCTTCGCCGCGCCCATGCTCTACGCGTTCGGCTTCATCGGCCTGTTTACCGTCGGCGGGCTGACGGGCCTGTTTCTCGCGTGCCTGGGTATCGACGTACACGTCACCGACACGTACTTCGTGGTGGCGCACTTCCACTACATCATGGTGGGCAGCGTCCTCATGGCGTACCTCGGCGGGCTGCACTTCTGGTGGCCGAAGATGACCGGCCGCCTGTATCCGGAAGGCTGGGCGCGGCTCTCCGCCCTGCTGGTCTTCGCGGGTTTCAACTTCACCTTCTTCCCGCAGTTCCTGCTGGGATACCTGGGTATGCCGCGGCGCTACCACGTGTATCCGGACGAATTCCACCTCCTGCACGTTCTCTCCACCGCGGGCGCGACCGTGCTGGCCGCGGGCTACATCCTGCCGGCGATTTACCTGGTCTGGTCTCTGAAATACGGGCCGGTGGCGGGTCCCAACCCGTGGAAGGCGACCGGGCTGGAGTGGACCACGCCGTCGCCGCCTCCGCCGTACAACTTCGACGAAACTCCGGTGGTGACGCGCGAGGCGTACGACTACAGCGCGACGGTGGGAGAGGCGGCGCGACTTGGCTAGCCACACGCACGTGGAAACGCTCGCCCTGCGCGAGCAGTTCGATACCGAGGCCCAGCAGAAGGACGCCTCGACTTTGGGGATGTGGGTCTTCCTCATCACCGAGGTCATGTTTTTCGGCGGCCTGTTCCTGGCGTACACGGTGTATCGCTCGTGGTATCCGGCCGCGTTCGGCGCCGCGAGCCGTACGCTCAACGTGACCATCGGCGCTTTGAACACCGCCGTGCTGCTGTGCAGCAGCTTTACCATGGTGTTGGCGGTGCGCGCGGGCCAGCTCGGACGGCGCAAGTGGATCATCGTTTTTCTGGCCCTGACCCTGGCGCTGGGCCTGGTGTTCCTGGGGGTCAAGGCGTTCGAATGGAACCAGAAGTTCCAGGAGCATCACGTTCCCGGCCCTACGTTCCACTTGGAAGGCACGCAGGCTCAGGGGCCGCCTCAGTTGTTCTTTTCGTTGTATTTCATCATGACGGGCCTGCACGCGCTGCACATGGTGGTGGGCGTGGGGCTGCTCACCATGCTCATGTTCCAGGCTTGGCGCGGGAAATTCAGCGCGGCCTATTACACGCCGGTCGATATGATCGGCCTCTATTGGCACTTCGTCGATATCGTCTGGATCTACCTGTTTCCCCTGCTGTATCTGATTGACCGCCACGGAGGGAAGCCATGAGCCAACATGTCGATTCCGTCAAGACCTACGCCGCCGTCTGGATCACGCTGCTGTTCCTGACGGGCATGACCACCGCCGTGGCCTACGTGGATCTCGGCCCGTTCAGCGTGGTGGCGGCCCTGGCCATCGCCGTCTCGAAGATGCTGCTCGTGGCGCTGTTCTTCATGCACGTGCGCTACAGCTCCAAGCTGACGAAGCTGGTAGTGAGCGGGGGCCTGCTGTGGCTGCTCATCTTGATTACCCTCGGCATGACCGATTTCCTGACCCGCGGCCTGCTCGGGATGGCGGGATAACAGCGCGCCGCGTCGCGGCTATTGGGGCGACGCCTGAGCCGACCCGCCGCCGGCCAGCGCCTCGAATTGAGCGAGCTGGGCTTTGCTCTTCTCGGCGTCGGCAGCCAGGGGAACGGCCTCCAGGTACGCGCGCATCTGGCTGGCGCCTTCCGCATATTCGCCGCGGCTCGCCAGGATCAGCGCCAGCAATTGGAAAACCTGGGGGTATTGCTTTTTCACGTCGAGCTTTTCGGTTTCGCGCGCGCTTTTCTCGGCCGCTTCCATGTTGCGAATGTCGTAATTGGCCACCGCGTTCATGAAGAAGATGGCTGGGTAATCGAAAGGATCCAACCGGATGACCGTGGCGGTGGTATCCGCCAGTTCCTTCCATTCCTTCGCCGCCGCCTGCAAATCGGACAATTGCAGATAGGGGTCGATAAACTTCGGATCCGCCTGGATGGCCTTCCCGAAGGCCAGGCGGGCGTCGTCGGTGCGGTGCTGCCGCACATCCAGTTGACCCAACGCGCACCAGGCGGCCGCGAAGGACGGGTAGAGTTGCGTCGCTTTTTCGAGGTTCTTGCGGGCGTCGTCCAGCTTCCCCTGCACCAAGGATTGCCGGCCCTTTTCGAACGCGTTATTCGCGCTCTTGGGCGCGGCCAGGGTGGTCACGCTCACCACCCGCCCTTCCGCGGCGCCGAGCCGGTGGAGAACAATGACGCCCACGTCGGTGTTCCCGAAGGAGCCTTGGGCGAACACGTTGATCTCCTCGGACCGGTATCCGGGCAGCCGCGCCCGCAGTTCGCAGTTCTGCAACCGCATGGCCGCGGACCCGGGTATTGAGCCCCCCGAAACCGATTGTTGGGAGGACGCGCCCGGAAGACGCGAGCCGTTCTGGGCGCTGTCGCCAATATCGTCGAAAGCGAGGTTGCGATCGCCCCCTAGCTCGAAACTGAATCCGCCCTTGCTGTCGGTATAAGCTTCCGAGCGCACAGCCCTGTTGCAGACGCTCTCGATGACCACCATTTCGCCCGGCGCCGCGCCATCATCCAGCAGCACGGACCCATAGAGCATAATGGGCGGCTGCGACGTGCGCGGAAACGGCGACGGGTTCTGCGGCTGCGGCTGCGTCTGCGGCTGCGTGGGAGTCGGCGACGGGTTCGTCGTGGAATTCCCCGGCGCGGTTCCGCCGATGGGAGTTTGCGAACCTCTGGATTGTTGACCTGGAACGGACTGGAGCAGCAAGAAACCCGCCCCAAGAAAAGACAGCATGCGCGCGCTAAACATAACGCTCACCCCCTTTGTGCTTCTTTTCATTATGCCACTCTTCCCGCTCGGCTACGGGCTGCGCCAGTCTTGTCGCATGGAAGATGAGGCTGGTGCCAAGTGGTGTTTCTCACACAAGATGAGCCTGGAGGAGGTCCGCGCGCCAATGAATTGGATTCCGAAAGGGCCGGTCTACCGATCCAGGCAACATCCGGCCGACGGGGCGCGCATTCCGCGCCTCAACAAGGCGCACCGCCTCCGGACGAATGGCGCAAGCAGTCCCCGATCGTCTTTCACCTGGGGAGTTCAACCGGGGTCTCTATGACCAGAACGAAATGCCGGACGGCGGTAGCGATGAATCGTGCGACCTAGCCCAGAGGGCTAGCGGTGGGCTAGCGGTTATTTCTCGTCGTCCACGGAGATCTTCAAAGCGCGCAAAAAACGGTGGTCCTGCGACGTGAATTTGACTTTCCCCGCGGTGTGGAATTCCCTGGCCGGCTCCCGCTCGGCCGCTTCACCCTCTTCGGACTCCTCCGGGGCGTTCTCGTCCCTGCGGTTGAAGCCGATGGTCGCTTCCAGCACCAGGAAGACGTCGTATCCAGACTTCTTGATTTCGCCGATCGCCTCCGCGATCCGGTCGGACTCGGACAGGGAATCGTTGATCGCGTTCCCCAAGTCCTGCATGAGGCGCTTCAATGGCTCTTCCACAGCATCTCCCTAATCGGTGGATGCGCCGGACTGCGCCTGCGTTCCACCCCCGGTGGCGCCCACCCGTTCCGATTGTAGTCGAGGCGGTCCCGGTTCACAAGCGGAACCAATGGTTTCATCGGCGGTATTGCGGCCGCGCGTCATAGGACCGGCGTGAAGTCAAGCCCATTTTGTTACGATGAAGGCGTGTGGCAACGAAAGGCGTCCCGCATCGGCGGTGAGTTCATCCGGCACGTGGTTCCCGCCATTCTGAAGCCGGCGCGTACCCTGTGGAATGAAGTAATCGGCTTTCTTTTCTTGACTTTCGGCGCGATCTTTGGATTCCATGCGGTGCGTTACGCTATACGGGGCGATGTTCTGCGTCTGGTCGTGGCCGGAATCTCAACGGCGATCATGACCGCCTATGGCGTGTCTTCCTTCCGGCGAGCGCGCAAGATCTCCCGTTCATGAAGGACAAGCTGGGCCGGCCGGGCGAGTTCCCCTTCACCCGCGGCGTCTACCCCGACATGTACCGCGGCCGGTTGTGGACCATGCGCCAGTACGCCGGGTTCGGCTCGGCGGAGGAGAGCAACCGGCGCTATCGTTATCTTCTCGCGCAGGGGACCACCGGGCTATCGGTGGCCTTCGACCTGCCGACGCAAATAGGGTACGATTCCGACCACCGCATGGCAGCCGGAGAAGTCGGCCGCGTGGGCGTCGCCATTTCGTCTCTGGCGGATATGGAGGTTCTGTTCCGCGAGATTCCGCTGGGCGACGTCTCGACCTCCATGACCATCAACGCCACAGCCGCTATCCTGCTGGCCTGCTATGCGCAAGTCGCGCGGCGGCAGGGCGCCCAGCGGCGGGCGCTGCGGGGCACGATCCAGAACGACATTCTAAAGGAATACGCCGCGCGCGGCGCCTACATCTACCCGCCGCGGCCGGCCATGCGGATCGTCACCGATGTTTTCGCCTGGACCGGCCGGGAAATGCCGCTGTGGAACGCCATCTCCATCAGCGGCTACCACATCCGGGAAGCGGGTTCGACAGCCGTCCAGGAGCTGGCTTTCACCTTCGCCAACGCCATCGCGTATATCGAGGCGGCCATCGAGGCCGGCTTGGTGGTGGACGAATTCGCTCCGCGGCTTTCCTTTTTCTTCAGCGCGCACAACAATTTCCTCGAGGAGATCGCGAAATTCCGCGCCGCGCGCCGCATCTATGCCCGCTTGATGCGGGACCGCTTCGGCGCCAGGGACGAACGCTCGCTGATGCTGCGCTTCCACGCGCAGACCGCCGGCTCGACGCTCACCGCGCAGCAACCCGACGTCAACATCGTGCGCGCGGCCGTCCAGGCGCTGGCCGCCGTGCTGGGGGGCGCGCAATCGCTGCACGTGAACTCGCGCGACGAGGCCCTGGGGTTGCCCACCGAGGAATCCGCGCGCATCGCGCTGCGGACCCAGCAGATCATCGCCTACGAGAGCGGCGTCTCCAGCGCCGCCGATCCGGCGGGCGGAAGCGAGTCGATCGAGACGCTCACCGATTCCATCGAGTGCGGCGTCAAGAATTACCTGGACCGCATCGGCGAAATGGGCGGAGCGTTGCGCGCCATCGAGAGCGGATACATGCAGGGCGAGATTCAGGACTCCGCCTACGCATACCAGCGCGACGTGGAAAGCGGGCGGCGGATCGTGGTGGGCGTGAACCGGTTTCGGTTAGAAGGGGAAGACGGGACGCCGGCGCTCCAGTTGGATGCGGCCCAGGAGCGCGCGCAGATCGAGAGGCTGCGGCAGGTGCGCGCCTCGCGCAGCCAAACCGCCGTCGAAGCGCGGCTTCTGGCGCTGGAGACCGCCGCGCGTTCCAGCGCGAACCTCATGCCGCCGGTTCTGGAAGCCGTGGACGCCTACGCCACCGTGGGCGAGATCTCCGACGCGCTGCGGAAAGTGTTCGGGGAATACCACGCGCCGTACTGAGTTCAGCCGTCTCCCTCAGTTCCCGAAGTCCTTGGTACAGGGCTCGAACTTCGGCGCCTGGCAGCGATAGTCCCCTTTCGGAGGCGCTTGGCAGACGTAGTCTCCCTTCGGAGGTTCCACGCACGTGTACGACCCCTTCGGAGGCGCCTGGCAGCGATAGTCCCCTTTCGGAGGCGCCTGGCAGACGTAGTCTCCCTTCGGAGGCGCCACGCACGTGTACTCCCCATTCGGAGGCGCCTGGCAGGTGTATTCCTCCTTGGGAACGCACTTGTCCTGGAAGCCCGCGCCCTTCTCGTCGGAGGGGCAGTTAAACCTGCTCTTTTCGCCCGGTTCGCCGGGACGGCAAATGAAGTCCTTGTCCTTCTTGGCGCATTGGAACCGCTTTTCTTTTTGCGCTACGCACGAGAAGGTCTCGCCTTCGCCCCACTCGCAGCGGAAGTTTCCGGTGCACTCGAAAGTCTCGTCGCGTTTCGAGGCATCGCAGATGAACGCCTCCTTGCGCCCTTTGTTTACGCAGAAAAACAACTTGCCTCCGCAGGTGAAATCCTTCTTCTTCTCGCCGTCCCCGCGGCACTCGAAATTTCCTTTTTCATCCTTATCTTCGTGACAGAAGGAGCCGGGGTAACGGTATTTTTTCTCGCACGGCGCCGGCTTCGGCTTGTCGTCGCCGATTTCCTCTCGGGAGCCGAGGACGCTATACCCCAGCATCCTGACAATGGCGTCCTCGATCCGCGCCTGCGTATACGCCGGGGCTTTCGATTTCCGGGCTGCGGGCTTGCAGCCGCCGGTAACGAGCTTCACGGCTTTCAGAACCTCGTCGCGCAACAGCGGATAACGGGACGCCAATTGGTGAACGTCTACGCTCTTGGCGAGACGGAGCCCGCGCGTCGCCTCCAACCAAGCAGCCAACCGCGTCTCCGTATCGGGTATGACGTTTCGCGCGGCCGCACCTTCGGAAACCGCATACGACCCAGGCGTGGGGCGCGCCTCCAGCCTCCGCGCAAAGCGGGCCCAGACGGCCTCGACTAACGACTCAAACTCTTCTCTTTCCATGGTGGGTTCTCCTTTTGCTGTGGCGCGGCCCCGTGGCGTTCCCGGGCCGGGAAGGATGCCGCGCAAGGCGCTCCTTCAATTCCGCATACACTCTCGTGCTCAGGCACTCGTTGGGAGACGGATCGAAGACGCTTCCCGTCTCCGCGAAGTTCACCGCGGGACAGCCCCCGGTGCATTGCCCGCGATAGGCGCATTCCACGCAGGGCAGGCGGCCCCACGCCGTGTTCCGGCAGAGGCTTTCGCGGGCCGCCGTCCGGTAGGTTCCGCGCCAAACATCGCCGAGAGGAAGAGCGCCCTTGGCATCCGCGATCGCGGCGAAACGGGCGCATCCAAAAAGCTCCCCGCGCGCGTTGACGCACAGACGCCGGCGTCCCGCCCCGCAGCCCCATACATTCGTCAAGTCCTCTCCGGGCCCATCCAGCGAGTCCTTCTCGAAGAGCGTGAGGCGGATGGATTGGCCCGCGGCGGTCCGCCTGAGATATACCTCGTAAACGCCCATCATCTGCTCGATGAACGTGGCGGTATCCGGCTCCGTCCAGGTCACCCCCGACGCCATCCCGATGATGAATTGATTCAGGCCGAGATCGCAGAGCTCGTCGACGCCCCGGCAGAGCTGGGCCGCGGTCTGCGGCGTGGGCGTCATTCGCGCGCCGAGCCAGGGCTGGTACGATTTCATCAAAGGCAGCCGCTCGGCCAGGCGGTCGAAAGAACCCTTGCCGCTCTTCAGTTTGCGATGCCTGTCGTGCGTTTCCCGATTCCCGTCGATGGAAAGCAGGTACCGGATGCGGTTCGCGGCGAGATAAGCCATCATCGGCTCGGTCATGAGAGTGCCGTTGGTGGTCATGGACCAATCGATCCGCGGCGCTCCGTTCGCTGCCCGGCGTTTCGCGTACTCGACCACGTAGCGGATCAGATCCGGTTCCAGCAGGGGCTCCCCGCCAAACAGCAGGATGCCGGGTTCCTCCGGACCCTCCCATGAATCCAGCAGGAAGTCGATGGTTTGCTTGGCGACGGGAAAACTGAGCCGGCTCCTCTGTCCCGACTTGCCGACGAAGCAGTAATCGCAGCGGCAATTGCAGTCGTCGGTCAGGAGCACGTCCAAGAACAGCGGCGGTGGAAACGCGCCCATACAGTATTTTCAGATCCCAAATACACTATACCAGCGCGGTCCGGTCCCCGCCGAGGTCGTGGAGGCTGTCCCAAAACCCATCATGGGCGATCCCGACAAAGCGAAAATCCGCACGTCGCATGGCGCGGCATGGCGGCGGTGGCGATGGTATACTGATCCGTGGACCTTTGAGCAGCCAGCCCCCAACCACCGAAGAGGCCGAGATTATTCGCGCGCATCTGGCCGAGGTTCTCGCTTCCCCGCAATTTGAGCGGGGACTTCAGAAGGCGGGACCGTTCTTGCGGTACGTCGTGGAACGCGCTCTGGAGGGCGACGACGCCGCGCTGGACGAGGCCGCTATCGGAACGGCCTTATTCGGGACCGAATCCTCCCATCTGTTTGGCGAGACCGTGCCGATGGTGGCGCGCCGGGTGCGGGCCGGTCTCAAAAGGTACTACTCAGCCGGCGGCCGGAACACGCCGCTTCGTATCGCATTTCCCCGCAATTCGTACGCTCCGGCGTTTGGAAAACCCGTGTCGGCGGCGCTGCGCTTCACGCTCCGGTCCGTCGTGGCGGTAGCCGTCTTGGCGGCGGCGGTCGGCCTCGTGTGGGCGGTGCGCGTCGCGACCGCGACGCACCTGGCGTTCGACTCGGTCGCCGTGATGCGTTTCGCCAACATAGGCGGTCTGCCCGCGACAGAGGCCGTCGGCGACGGACTGGTGGCGCGTCTGGCATCGGACCTTCAGAGATTTAAGGAACTACAAGTGACGTCGCCGCAGACGGTTGCGAATACGACGGGGGCGCCGCCAAACTATCCGGAGATAGCCAGCCATCTCTCGGTGGACGCGCTGCTTCGTAGCGCGGTGTACCCAATGGACAACGGGGTCGGGATCATTGCGCAACTGATCGACGGCCGCAGCGGCCACGTGCTCTGGTGGGAGATCTACCCAACGAACGGACGGCAGTTGCCTGCCGTCGCGGCCGACATTTCGTACGCGGTGGCCCGGGCCGCCGGTGTGAGAATCGATCGTTGACGACCACAGCCGGCGTTACCGGCTATGCTAGGTCGAACTTTTCCTGGTGCAACTGCGCATCGCTCTTGACGAATACCGTTCGGCCCAGAATCTCCTCCAACTCCTGGAGATACGAATTCTGGTTGGACTTGAGGAGCTTGGCGACCTCCGGGGCTACGCGCAGCAGCACGTCCTTGCCCTCCACGGCGCGGGAGATCTTGTTGGCTTCCTGAAGGATCTCTCCCACAACCGTCAGCGGGCTTTTCACGTAGCCGGCGCCTTCGCAATATGGGCAGGGCGTGCATAGCGTCCGCTCCAGGCTCTGCTTGACGCGCTTGCGGGTGATGGCTACCAGGCCGAAATCGTTGAACTGGAGAATCTTGTACGGGGCGCGGTCAGCGCGCATGGCCTCCTCGAGCGCCTGCATGACCTTCTGCCGGTTCTTGCGCTCGTCCATGTCGATGAAGTCCACCACGATGATGCCGCCCAGATCGCGCAGGCGAATCTGCCGCACGATCTCCTTGATGGCGTCCGTGTTGACCTTCAGGATGGTGTCTTCCAGCCGGTTGGACTTGCCCACGAACTTGCCGGTGTTCACGTCGATGGCCACCAGCGCTTCCGTCTGATTGATCACGATGTGACCGCCCGATTTCAGCCACACCTTCGGCCGCAAGGCCTTCTCCAACTCGGCCGTAATGCCGAACTGGTCGAAAATCGGCGTGGCGCGCGTGTAGAGCTTCACGCGGCCGACCAGAGCCGGCTGGAAGCGCTCGACGAAGCGGAGCACGTTCTCGTAGGCTTCCTCGTTATCCACCCAGATGCTCTTGAACGCGGAGGTGAGCTGGTCGCGGAGTACGCGCTCCACCACGTTGAGGTCGTAATGGATCAGCGCCGGGGCCGGTTTGCGCTCGGCTTTCTGCCGCATGTCGAGCCACAGGTTGTAGAGGAACATCATATCGGCGCGCAGCTCTTCTTCCGTGCGCCCCTCGCCCGCGGTGCGGACGATGAAGCCGCCGGAAATGCCGGAACGGTTGGACTGGAGGATGCGCTTCAAGCGCGTCCGCTCGTCCTCGCTGGGGATCTTGCGCGACACGCCCATGTGCTCCACGGTCGGCATATACACCAGGAAACGGCCGGGCAACGCGATGTGCGAGGTGATGCGGGCGCCTTTGTGGCCTAGCGGTTCCTTGGCGATTTGAACGATGATCTCCTGGCCTTCTTTCAGCAGGTCGGATATGGAAGGTCCGGCGCCCTTCTCGGGCCGCCCCTCGGAAGAGGTCACGGGCGCCACGCGCGGATCGGGGGTGGAAGGCTGGGGCCGGATCTCGGCCTCTGGCTGACCCGCGATCCGCGCCCCCTCGGCCTCGGGCCCTCGATCGCGGTTTTCCTTGCTCCTGCGCCGCATGCGGCGTGAAACGCGGTGCTGATAGCGCGGCCCCTGCTCCCGAAGCGTGGCGGTGAGGCTGGTGGGGATGCGCGCCGGCTCCGGCCCTTCTTCGCCGGCGGCCGGGGGCGCGCCATCCACCAGTCCTTCCAAAGCGGCGCCGCTCTGCGCCTGCTCTGCCTCGGCGGGATCGGTAGCTTCGGCCGTCCCAGCAGGATCGATGGCATCCGGCGCCGGCGCATGTGTTTCGACGGGTTCGGCCGCGGCCGCCGCTTGCTCCTCCGCAGCCGGCTGTTCCACTGCCTCGACGACGTTCTCTGCGAGCGCGCCAGCGGCCATTTCAGGCTCCGCAACGGCGGCGGCCGGCTCGACGCTCGGCGCGCTGAGGGCGCCCGCTTCCGAGCCTTCATCGAGAGCTTCTACCGGCATCTCCTCCCGCGCGCCGGCCGGGAATGGGTCCGAAGGAAAACCCGCGGACGCGGAACCGCGATCGGCGCCGAAGTCCGGGTAGGATTCCGGCTCTTCACCGGCTGGCGCCCCGGCGCCAGGATGCCCGTACTTCGCCAGAGATTCGCCGGGAAGCACCACCAAACCGGAGGGGCCCCCGGCGCTTTCCGGCGGCGCATAGGGCGGCGCAGTGGGCGCCGGCGCTTCGGTGCTCCGATGGCCCGGAGAGTAGAACTTCGATTCGGGCAGCCCGCGTCCGCCTTTTTGCCCGCGGCGGCGCGAGCGACCGCCGCGGCGGTCGCGGTTGTCACGGCCGCCTCGCACCTCGCGGCGTTGGTCGCCGGCCGGAGCCGGCGAGGCCGGCGAAAGCGGTTCCGGAGCAGCCTCGGCGGCCTGCATTTCGGGAGCGGCGGCCGGCGCCGGCTGCGCTTCCGGTTCGGCTAGAGCCGAAGGCTCGCCCATTTGCCGCGGCGCGCGATCCAGCTTGAGAACTTTATCCTCCACGCTGGTTACCACCTTGTCGTATTCCTCGTTGTCTTCGAAGAAATCCGACACGTAAAGGAAGGCGTCGCGATCCAGCCCGATATTCACGAACGCGGACTGCATGCCCGGCAGGACGCGCGTCACCCTGCCTTTGTGGATGCTGCCGGCCAGCGAGTATTCATTCTCCCGCTGGTGATACACTTCCGCTACTTGATCGTCTTCGAGAATCGCCACCCGCGTTTCGTGGCGGTTCGCGGAAATCACCAATTCCTTCGCCATCGACTGCCTCCCGAGGGGGCGTGAAGAGGGTCTACCGTGGGGAAGGCGGGCGCCCTGCGTGGGTTCCGGCGTCCCCGCGCCAAGCGGAGACCCGAAACGACATAGCTTCCAAACTCACGCTGGCCGGAGGCGGAGTTTCCTTCTCGCACGCCATCCAGCCGGGAACCACCGCTCCTGGGGGAGCGCTTTCGCGCCACCATCCCGAGGGCCTCTTCAGGCTCCCGATCCTGTGCTTCCGCGGCGGAGCCGCTACCCGGCCCGCTCGCTAGTTGATTACCTTCTGAGGCGGACGTTATTGACCAGCCCCAGAGCCAAGAAATTCGACCAGATATTGGAACCGCCGGCGCTCATGAAGGGCAACGGAATGCCCGTCACGGGCATCCGTCCCACTACCATCCCGACGTTCACCAGCATGTGAAACAGCAACAGGCCGCCAACGCCCATGCAGATGTACATGCCGGCTCGATCCGGCGCCGTCTGCGCATTCTGAACGATGCGCATGATCATCACAAAATACAGCGACAATACGAAAACCACGCCTACGAACCCATGCTCCTCGGCGAACGCCGAGAAAATGAAATCCGTGTGCGGAACGGGCAAGAAGCGAAGCTGCGTTTGAGTTCCCTTGGTCACTCCCTTGCCGAACATGCCGCCCGCGCCCACCGCGATCTGAGATTGGATCAACTGATAACCGGTGCCTTGCGGGTCTCTTTCGGGGTCCATGAAACTCACCAGCCGCGCCTTTTGATAATCCTTTAGATAGTGCCACCCCACTGGCAGAGCCAGCAGCGCCAGCACCGCGATCAAGGCCACGTACTTCCACCGTAGCCCGGCGAGAAACGCTCCCACCACCACGATCGCCAGGTAGGTCAGCGAGGTTCCCAGATCCGGCTCCGCAAGCACCAGAACCACGGGAATCGCCACCAGGCCCGATAACACGAGCATTTCCCGAATTTCCAACTCGTCGCGCTTCAAATCGGTCAGATATCGGACTACTAACAATATTATCACCAGCTTGACGAATTCCGATACCTGCAGGTGCACTCCCGTGAAAGGTATCGGGATCCAGCGCCGGGAGCCGAATACCGTAGGCCCGGCCAGCACCGTGCCCAGCAAGGCGACGACTGAGCCGATATACAGAAACGGGACGTAGTGCGTCAGGGTGTGGTAGTCGATTCTTATCGCCGCCCACATCAGAAGCAACCCGCAGCCGACATACAGAATCTGCTTCCACCAGGCGCTGTGGTAGCGCGTGTCCAAGGTGGCGCTGTAGATCTGCAGGACGCCCACGGCGCAGATCAACAACACGATGATGAGCAGAGGCCAGTCGATATCGCGAAGGGAAAGATAGCGGGACATATCAGTTCGGGAAGTTACCGCTCCCGGTTCGCGCGGCGGCGGAAGCGGGCGCGGGGACGCCGGGGTCCCGACTCACTCCGGGCAAGCCCAGCGCGCTGACGACGCCCATTTTCGCGGCCAGATCGGCCTGCTGTTGCTGAAGCGCGGCAATCCTGGTCTTCTTATCGAAATAGGCCTTCAGCACGTCGCGAACGATGGGCGCCGCCAGAGAGCCCTCCTCGCCATGGTCGAACAGCGCCACCACCACAATCTCCGGCGCCGCCCGGGGGGCATACCCTACGAACCAGGCGTTGTCCTTCAGGTTGGCGCCGCGGCCGCCCATACTCTTGACATAGTCCGCGGAAGCGACCTGCGCGGTGCCCGTCTTGCCGCACACGTCGTCGCCCGGCAGTTTCGCGCGCACGCCGGTTCCTCCGCCTTCGTTCACTACGCCGTACATGCCGTCGATCACATCCCGAACGTGGTCCGGGTTGAGGCTCCACTCGTCGGGCCGATCCGCCTTCTCCGGCGTCTTCAACACGCGGGGATGATGCCACAAGCCGCCATTGACGATTCCCGCGTAGGCCCGCGCCAGTTGCAGCGGCGTGACCGTCAGCGCTCCCTGGCCGACGGCCACGGAAATCGTCTCCCCCGCGTACCACTTCTCCCGGAAGTTCCGCAGTTTCCATTTCTCGGAGGGCACGGTCCCGGCTTGCTCGTTGGGCAGATCGATGCCCGTCTTATGGCCGAACCCAACCAGGTCGGCGTACTGCGCGATCCGGTCGATCCCCAGCTTGTTGCCGACGTTGTAAAAGAAGACGTCGCAGGAATGCACGATGGCGTTGTGCAGCGCGATCGTTCCATGGCCTTTCTTTTCCCAGCAGTGGTAGTAGTGCCCGTAAAACGTGGCGCCGCCGGGGCAGTGTACGGTCCACTTATCGTCGATGACCCCGGTCTCCAAACCCGCCAGCGCCATAATCGGCTTGAAAGTCGAACCGGGCGCCTGCTGCGCCTGGATGGCGCGGTTCAGCAAGGGGTTGTCCGGATTGTCGGCGATCTCTTTCCAATCCCTGGTCTTGATGCCCACCGTGAACTTGTTAGGATCGAAGGCCGGCCGGCTGACCATAGCGAGCACATCGCCGGTGCGCGGATCGAGCGCCACCACGGCGCCATTCCTACCATCCATCGCCAGCTCCGCCACGGCCTGAAGGTCCAGATCGATGGTGAGTTGCAGGTCCTTGCCCGGAATGGCCGGTTTCTGCTTGAGCACCTCGCGCACCTGTCCGCGACTATCCACTACCACCTGGCGCTGCCCGTCCACGCCCATCAGCGTGCCGTTGTACTGGCGCTCGATGCCGGATTGCCCGATGACCGCCGCCGGCTCGAATTTCGCGAACTCGGGCGAGTCCAGTTCGTCCTCGTTGATTTCACCCGTATAGCCGATGAGGTGCGCCAGCATGCCGTCCCGCGGATACAGCCGCCGCTGGGACTGGGTCAGCTCCATTTCCGGGAAATAATCGCGGTGCGAATCCACAAATGCCAAGTCCGCGGGCGTCAAATCCTCCTTCAGGACGATGGGCTCGTACTTGGGCTTCGACCGGAAGCGCGCGACGCGCTTCATCAAGTCGTCGTAGTCCAGATCCAGCCCTTGCGCGATGGCGGGCAGGTGTTCTTCTTTGAGATATTCGCGAGCCAGAATCAACCTGTGCGACGTGTAATTATCGACGATAATCCGGCCGTCGCGATCGAGGATGCGTCCCCGGGGCGCCGAAATGGCCACGCTCTTGATGCTGTTCTGCAGCGCGCGCTCGCCGTAAATCTCCGGGTTCTGCACCTGCAAGCCCCAGAAGCCGGAGATTAGGAACAAAAAGACGGCCACCACGACGTACTGGAAGACGGCGACTTTTCCCGCCGCGAAATGGGTGTCGTCACCCAGAGGCGGCTTCTCGCCGGCCTGCGTGTCGTGATATGGGTCAACCGGAGGAAGGATCACAGCACATGCGCGGGCGCGCTTTTCACCCTTATTCTACCGGAACCCGGGCCGGTCTTGTGGACCGGGTCGCGGCTCGTGGCGCCGTCCAGTTAAAATCGCTAGGCTGGAAAGCAGGGAGGTGGAATCATGAGCGGCAACCCTTTGCGGCGGTTGGGAATGCTGGGGCAATCCATCTGGCTGGACTACATCCGGCGCGACCTGATCTCCAGCGGAGCGCTACGGCGTTTGATCGAGGAGGATGGAGTGCGGGGGATGACCTCGAACCCAGCCATTTTTGAGAAGGCGATTACGGGCAGCCACGACTACGACGCGGACATTCGGGCCTTGGCGCTGGAGGGGAAAGGATCCCAAGCCATTTACGAGGCGCTCAGCGTGCGCGACGTGCAGAGCGCCGCCGACGAGTTCCGGCCCGTGTACGACAAGACCGGCGGCCAGGACGGCTACGTCAGCCTGGAGGTCAATCCACACCTGGCGCACGACACGAGAGGCACGATTGACGAAGCTCGCCGGTTATGGGCCACGCTGAGCCGGCCCAACGTCTTCATCAAGGTCCCGGCCACGGCCGAAGGACTGCCCGCCATCCGGCAACTCATCGGCGAAGGCATCAGCGTCAACGTGACGTTGCTGTTTGGATTGCCGCGGTATCGGCAGGTGGCGGAAGCGTACATCGCGGGCCTCGAAGCGCGCAGCGCGCAAGGGAAGGCCGTGAAACACGTGGCTTCGGTGGCCAGCTTTTTTGTGAGCCGCATCGACGCGCTGATGGATCCGCTGCTGGAAAAGCTCGCCGCCGTGGGCGGCGGGAAGGCGGAGCTCGCGAAGAAGGCGCACGGGCAAGTGGCCATCTCCAGCGCGAAGGCGGCGTATCAAATCTTCAAGGAAATCTTCGGCCAGGATCGGTTCCGGCGATTGGCTGGCGAGGGCGCTCGCGTCCAACGGCTGCTCTGGGCCAGCACCAGCGCCAAGAACCCGGACTACAGCGATGTGAAATACATCGAAAGCCTGATCGGACCGGACACGATCAACACCGTTCCGCTCGAAACTCTGGACGCCTATCGCGACCATGGCGATCCGAAGGCCCGGCTCGAACAGGACATCACGGAAGCCATTGGGATACT
Organism: Bryobacteraceae bacterium; assembly: GCA_050012095.1. Classification (GTDB taxonomy): domain Bacteria; phylum Acidobacteriota; class Terriglobia; order Bryobacterales; family Bryobacteraceae; genus BOG-224. Next base: position 40,811 of record JBEKHV010000014.1, read on the forward strand.
GGAACGATTGCCCGAACTGGGCATCCGCATCGACGACGCGACGCGGCAACTGGAGGACGAAGGCGTCGAGAAATTCGACCGGCCCTTCGATAAGCTATTGGACGCTTTGGCGCAAGAGGCAGCGCCTCATTTGGCGGGGAAGGCGTAAAGCCGGCCTTCGTGCTGCGGATTCAAGAGAGAAGCCATGAGTAAGCGCGCGCATGTCAGCCACCCGATCTACAACGTTTTGCCGACTGAAATCGAGGGGGTCGATTCCCTGGTGGCACTCGCCCTGGATATGCGCTGGTCCTGGAATCATGCTACCGACGAGGTGTGGCGGCAGCTCGATCCCGGCCTGTGGGCCATCACGAACAACCCCTGGGTCGTTCTGCAGACGGCTTCGCGCGACCAGATCGAGCGCGTGTTGGCCGATCCCGTTTTCCGGAAGAACGTGGATAGTTTGGTCGAATCCGGCCGGAGGGCGGCGGAGGCGCCCGCGTGGTTTCAGAAGAATCATTCGCGAGCTCCCCTGACCTGCGCCGCGTATTTCAGCATGGAATTCATGCTGAGCGAAGCTCTGCCCATTTACTCGGGCGGACTTGGCAATGTGGCCGGCGACCAGCTCAAAGCCGCCAGCGACCTGGGCGTGCCGGTGGCCGGCGTGGGACTGCTTTACCAGCAGGGCTATTTCCGGCAGGTGATCGACAAAAACGGCGAGCAACAGGCGCTATACCCGTATAACGATCCTGGACAGTTGCCGATCGCGCCGTTGCGCCAGCCCAACGGGGAGTGGTTGCGCTTGGAGGTCGCGCTGCCCGGATACTCGGTCTGGCTGCGCGCCTGGCAGGTGCAGATCGGCAGGGTGAAGCTCTACCTCTTGGATAGCAATGACGCCGCCAATTACCCCGCCCATCGCGGCATTACCAGCGAGCTGTATGGCGGCGGGCCGGAGTTGCGCCTCAAGCAGGAACTGCTGCTGGGGATCGGCGGATGGCGGCTGCTGCGCGCCCTCGGCATTCGACCCGACGTCTGTCACCTGAACGAGGGCCACGCGGCCTTCGCCGTCCTGGAGCGCGCGCGCACGTTCATGGAAGAGACCGGGCAGCCTTTCGAAGTCGCGCTGGCGGTCACTCGGGCCGGCAATCTTTTCACCACGCACACCGCCGTGGCCGCCGGCTTCGACGTGTTTTCACCCTCTCTCATCGAGCAATACTGCGCAGGGTACGCCGAGAAGAAACTGGGCATAGCCCTGCACGATTTACTGGCTCTGGGACGCCGCAACCCCGACGATTCCTCCGAGCCTTTCAATATGGCGTACCTGGCGATCCGCGGGTGCGGGGCGATCAACGGCGTGAGCCGCCTGCACGGTAAGGTGAGCCGGCGCATCTTTCTGCCTCTTTTCCCGCGCTGGCCGGAGAACGAAGTCCCGGTCGGCCACATCACCAACGGAATCCACGTGCCCACCTGGGATTCCGCGGAGGCCGACGAACTCTGGACGGAGGCCTGCGGCAAAGACCGCTGGCTGGGGCTGGCGGAGAACCTGGAGCAAGACATTCGCCGGGTCTCCGACGCCAGGCTGTGGCAGTTTCGAACCGCCGCCGGCCGGTCCCTTGTGGAGTACGCTCGCGAGCGATTGTCCCGGGAACTGGCCGCCTCAGGCGCGTCCCCGGAAGCGGTCGACGGCGCGAAGCATCTGTTCGATCCCCACGTATTGACGCTGGGTTTTGCGCGCCGCTTCGCGACCTACAAGCGGCCGAACCTGCTGTTGCACGATCCGCAACGGCTGCTTCGCATATTGACCAATCCTCAGCGCCCGGTGCAACTCATCATTGCGGGCAAGGCGCATCCGGAGGACCGTGCGGGGCAGGCTCTGATCCAGCAGTGGACCCAGTTCATCCGCCGGCCCGAGGCCCGCCCCCATGCGATCTTCCTTAGCGACTACGACATGCTGTTGACTCAGCGCCTGGTGCAGGGCGTGGATGTCTGGATCAACACGCCGCGGCGGCCCTGGGAGGCAAGCGGTACGAGCGGCATGAAGGCGCTCGTCAATGGAGGCATCAATCTGTCGGAGTTGGATGGCTGGTGGGCGGAAGCCTACGCGCCCGAGGTCGGGTGGGCGTTGGGAGACGGCCAGGAGCACGGCGATGATTCCGCCTGGGACGCCGCCGAAGCGGAGGCGCTCTACGACCTGCTCGAACGAGAAGTGATTCCCGAGTTCTATACTCGCGACGAGCGCGGCATCCCCACCGCTTGGATCGCGCGCATGCGGGAAAGCATGGCGCGGCTGGCGCCGCAGTTTTCCGCGAGCCGCACGGTCCGGGAATATACCGAGCAACGGTACCTCCCGGCCGCGGCGGCCTACCGCGCGCGCGCGGCTGGCCAAGGCGCGGTGGGCAGGCAAGTCGCCAATTGGCAGCATGCTCTGGAGGAGAAATGGACCACGCTGCGCTTCGGCGAAGTGAAAGTGGAAACGGACGCGGAGCAGCGCGTGTTCGAGGTTGAGGCGTATCTGAACGATCTCGACCCGGATGCGGTGCGGGTCGAGCTTTACGCCGAGGGAGTCAACGGCGGCGATCCGGTACGGCAGGAGATGAAACGCATGCGCCAACTCGCGGGCGCGGCCGGCGGTTATGCGTATGGCGCACGCGTGCCCGCGGCGCGCCCGCCCACGGACTATACGGCGCGGGTGATACCGCACTGTTCCGGCGTAGCGGTTCCGCTGGAAGCGCGCCACATCCTGTGGCAGCGGTAATGCGGCGTCAATCGGAGCGTTCCCCGCGGCGGCGGCCTCGGATGAAGACTTACGAAAGGACGATTCTCAAATGGAAGAAATAAAGAAGTACTGCGTCAAGCCGGGGCGCCGGGTCCGTTGGGACGATGTGGATCCGGACGACAAAGGGCCCTTCGACAAAGAGAAAGACGCCCTCGAGGAAACGGAGGGTCTCATCGTCAAGCTCGACTCTCTTCAGGAGCGTCTTTACGCCGAGGGCAAACGCGCGTTGCTCATCGTTCTACAAGCCATGGATACCGCCGGAAAAGATGGGACGATTCGTCACGTGATGAAAGGGATTAACCCGCAGGGTTGCCGCGTCGCTTCCTTCAAAGCGCCGACGCCGGAGGAGCGGCAACACGATTTCCTGTGGCGCGTCCATCGCCAGGTCCCCGCGAAGGGCCTCATCGGAATTTTTAACCGCTCTCACTACGAGGACGTCCTGGCGACCCGGGTCCACGACCTGATTTCCGATCGGGAGGCGAAGCGGCGTTTTGGAGAGATCAACGACTTCGAATCGATGCTGGTCAAGAACGGCACGGCCGTGCTGAAGTTCTACCTGGCGATCTCCAAGGCGGAGCAGCGGCGGCGTCTCCAGGCGCGCCTGGACGATCCGCACAAGCGGTGGAAATTCAGCGCGAACGATGTGGCGGAGCGCTGGTACTGGGATCGATACCAGGAAGTCTATGCCGACGCCATCTCGGCCACCAGCGCCAAGCATGCCCCCTGGTACCTGATTCCCGCCAACCACAAATGGCGCCGCAATTATCTGGTGGCCAAAATCCTCGTCGCGACTCTGACGGAGATGGATCCGCGGTTCCCGCCCGCGCCGCAAGGGATCGATTTCCATAAGGTCAAGATTCCGGCCTAGGGCCGGAAAAGGCTGCGGCTTGCTAGCAACGGCCGAGCAGTTCCTGGTAGACGTCCCAGGTTTCGCGGATGGCTCTCTCCCAGGTAAACTCGCGCGCCCGCTCGACGCCGCGCGCGGCCAAGTCGCGCCGCAGTTCTTCGTTTCCCGCCAGCTCCCGTAACGCACGCGCCACGGCCCCGGTGTCTTCCGGATCCACCAGCAGCGCGGCGTCCCCAGCCACTTCGGGAAGGGCCGAGCGGTTCGAGGTCAGCGCCGGCGCGCCTGCCGCCATGGCCTCCAGCACGGGCATTCCGAAGCCTTCGTCGAGCGACGGGAAAGCGAAGATCGCGGCCCGCGCGTACCACCGGGCGAGATCGTCGGGCGCGACGTAGCCGGGCGTCGCAATGCGCTCGCGGGCCGGGCTGGCGTCGATGCGCGCGCGAATCTCTTCCGCTCCATAGCCGGACGAGCCGGCCAGCACGAGTTTCCATTCCGCATCGAGCGTCTCGAATGCCGCCACCAGGCGCGCCACGTTCTTGCGCTTCTGGATCGCGCCGACGTGGAGGACGATCTTCTCCCGGCTCTGGCCGGATGCCCGGGGGTACGCCAGCGGACGGACGCCGTGCCGCACCACCCGGACCTTCGAAGCCTCGACGCCCAGCAGGTCGACCACCTGCCCCTTGGTGAACTCGGAGACCGCGATGATGGCGTCGGCGCGGGCCGCCGCGTCGCGCGCCTGGGCGGCGAAGCGGGCGCGGAACTCGGCCGTCGAGTACTCGCCGGTCATGACGAACAAGTCGTGGAACGTGGCGACGGCGCGCCGCAGGCGCAACCGCGGCAACCGCTGGTTCAGGCCGTGGAATAGGTCCGCCCCGCGCGGCCCGACCGGCTCGGCCAGCAGGCGCCGCCGCGCGTTGGGCGGCATTTCGCCCATCGGGCGGAAATAGCGGTGCGGGCGGCAACAGAACCAGAAGCGCTCGCCGGGGTGCGCCGCCGCGAGCCCCAGCAGCATCTCGCGCGAGTACAGACCCACGCCGGAGAGTTGCTCGCCTATACCGTAGGTTGCGTCCAGGGCGATCGTCACTCGATACCGTACTCTTTTATTTTGCGATAAAGAGTGGTCCGGCCGATTTTCAGCAGGCGCGCCGTTTTGCCCCGCTCGCCGCCGGTCGCGGCCAGCGCGTTGGAGATGGCCTGCCGCTCGCTCTGCGGAAGCGAGATCACCGGCGCGCGCGGCGCGAGGTGGAAATCTTCCACGGGCGCGTCGTCCAGCGCATCCGAAAGACGCCGCAACGTTGAGGCGGCCAGGTGATTCTGCAGCGCGGAAGGCAGATCGGCAAGCTGGAGGGCGCCTTCGGACCGCAGCGCCGCCATGCGGTCGATGGCGTGTTTCAGCTCGCGCACGTTGCCCGGCCAGTCGTAGGAGAGCAGCGCGGCGAGCGTCTCCGGGCCGGGACACAGGGGCGGAAGACCGGCGGCCTCGGCCAGTTCCAGAAAATGGTCCACCAGCAGCGGGATGTCGTCTTTTCGCTCCCGCAACGGAGGCAGGTGGACCACGAACACCCGTAGCCGGTAGTACAGATCCTTGCGGAACCTGCCGGCGGCGACTTCCGCGTCGAGGTCGCGGTGCGTGGCGGCGATGATGCGAAGATCCACCCTGCGCCACTGCAGGGCGCCGACCGGGCGGAACTCGCGTTCCTGGACCAAGCGTAACAGCTTGACCTGCATTTCGAGCGGCAAGTCGCCGATCTCGTCGAAAAAGGCGGTTCCGCCGTCGGCCAATTCCACCAGGCCCTTCTTGTTCTCCACCGCGCCGCTGAACGAACCTTTGACGTGGCCGAACAGCTCGCTTTCCATGAGCGTGCCGACCAGCGAGCCGCAGTCGATGGGCACGAACTGCCCGCGCGGGCAGGCTTCGTAAATGGCGCGGGCGACTACTTCTTTTCCGGAGCCGCTCTCGCCCAGCAGGAGGACGGGCAGCCGGTTCCGCGCGGCCTTCTCGATGAGCCGCTGGACGGCGCCGATCTTCGCGGATTGCCCCACTAAGACATGGGCGTAGCCGTTGGTGTTTCGCGTCATGGTTCCCGCGGGCTGGGAGCCTCCAAACAAATTCTTAGTTAGAGTCAATTCGTACCACGAAGCCGGTATTTTTCTCACCAGAATTTTCGCGGATGCGCCCGGCCAGGGCGGAGGCGCCGTCTACCGTGCTTTCCGACCCGACCAGAACGCGCCACAGGTCGGGGTCGCCCCGGCGCAACACCAGGCGCGCCGAGCCGTACCGCGCCGCCATCTGGACGCGCAAGGTCTCCGCGTTCGAGCGGCTGCGGAACGCGCCCACCTGGACGGCGAACAGCGCGGCCTCGGGGTTCGCGGGAGCGCGAATCACTTCCAGGCGGACGCGCGCGATGCCCGGCCCGATCAAGCCGAGGGCCACGGCGGCGGCATGGGACAGGTCGATGATGCGGCCGTCCACGAACGGACCGCGGTCTATGATCCGGACCTCCACGCTCTTCCGGTTGGTCAGGTCGGTGACGCGGACCCAGGTATTGAACGCCAGCGTGCGGTGGGCGGCGGTCATCTTCTCCATGTCGTAGATTTCGCCGTTGGCCGCCGGCCGGCCATGGTAGGGATGGCCATACCAGCTCGCCACCCCGGTCTCGGTAGAGCCCACCACGGGGGGCGGGGCGGGCAGGCGCGCGCGTTTCCTGTGCGCGCAACCCGAAAAAGCCAGCGCGGCTACGCCCATCGCCAGAAGGCCCAGCCACCGGGTTCGACGCATTGCCTCGATTATGCCACGCCGCGGGCCCCAGTCATCGCCGTTTTTTGGCTTGCCTCCCAGGCGCATAAAGCCGCGGGGCGATTCCGCCGATAAGGGGGTATGGTTGATATGGACAGGCGGCGCTCGGAGTCTCGTAGTCTGTGCGCGGACATGCTGGAAGTCCGCTGGCGCGATCCCGCCGGCAGAATGCGCCACATGCCGGCCCTGCTGGAGGATATCTCCCCTTCCGGCGCCTGCCTGCAACTGGAGAGCGCCGTCCCGACGGGCGTCGAGATTCGTTGGGACTGGCCCAGCCAGCATTTCATCGGGCGCGTGCGCTACTGCACCTACCGGGAGGTCGGTTACTTTGTCGGCGTGGAGTTCAGCGCCCCCACCAAGTGGTCGAAACAAGCGTATTCTCCGCGCCACCTGCTGGAATTGCAGGCGCTGCTAGACGTGGAGCAGGGTGTCAGCGCGTTTCAACCCTTTGGCGGATCTCATTCCTGGTCTGGCGGGGTTGATGGCACCTCCAAGTCTTCGTCAGGGTCATAGGTCGGATTCATTTCTTGCTCGTCATCGGTAACGATATCGGTGCCGGGGTAAAGTCGCCTCAGGTCCCACTCGTTCACCCATCGACGCACATAAGAACGCATTCGGCGGGTCACGGACACTTCAATTGGCGGGAGTTCAGGCGGACCCCACGAATACGCCGCTCCATGGATTTCCTTCAGGCGCTCGTACGTACGATGGAGGACTGGTCCGTCCGGGGGTTGGAGCGGTAGCACAGACCGCTCGATGAGCCTCATACCGGTCTCAGCTCTCCCAGCTAGAATCGTGTACTCGTCAGTTCCCTTGTCCCGGAACCGGGGCCCGATGGTGTCGCGGTCGCTTTTTTCCTGCAATACCGCAAGGCCGAAATCGTCCGTAATCGCCGCCACAGCCAGCACCCCAGGCAGAGCCTCGCCTTGGACTCTTCCGAGCCAGCGCGCCAACTCGGCATATGATTTGCCACGTTGCAGCAGGCTATACCTGCCGATGAGTTCGACCTCATCGATGAGCAACACCCAACCGCGATAGCCGGCGGCTAGGATCAACCGAGATGCGAAGATGAACCGTTGCAGCGCGAGGTCCTTCAGCTTTACCGGCTTCAAGGTGTAGACGCCCGCACAATTCACCTGCTTGAGACCTTGCCGGATTCTGCTGATTGAGAGGCGGTCGCCGGACCAGAAGCCGGTAATCTGGTCGACCAGCTCTGGATCGTTGTTCAGTCGCTCATGGAGCAGGAGCGTGGCCGGAAACAGGAGACTCAAGCCGCTGTTCGCGCTATTGGCCCACGCGTACAGATCCGCATATTTCTGAGTATTCGGCTTCAGCCGGAGGGCGAGTTCCTGGATGAACTGTCCGCTGATGCCCGGCACAACGGCACCATCAACCGCAGCCTGGAACATCTTGGCAGGATCAAACAGAGGCGTTTCCTTGCTGATCACGATCCGACTGCAAACGAAGTTGTTCGAGACGGCAACATGTTCCAGGTACTCCAGGAGATGCGACTTGCCGGTGCCGAATCCGCCAGCGATCAAGACGCCGGCCTCCTGCTTCCCCTGTTGCGCAGAGCCGTGAGCGGCTTCCAGCCTTTCCGTGAATACCTTTTCCACGTCCGCCTGATTCGACCCAAGTACCTGCACCGCATCCCGATTCGGAACGCCGTTGCGCAGGGCCTCTAAGGCCCGCTGATAGTTGATCACTGAATCAGTTTGCACGTTCCCCCCCTTGACCTGTCGCAATTCGGACCAACGAGCCCATCGGGTTCACTAGCCGCTTGTCCCGGACCTCGTCGAATACCCTGAATTTCAACGCCTCGTACGCGCTCAGCCCCCGGCTGTGATCTTCTAGAAAGGCCGCGCTGGGCAATACAACCAGAAAATATCCGCTGACGCGGTCTGCGCCGTCGATGAACTCACGCAAGACCTCATAGGCATCGAGCACGGCGGCCTTCGTATAGTAGAGGCCGCGGTCCTGGGGATCGCGGGGAAGCATCAGACGTGCGGTATCCATGAGGAGCAGAACGCCCGGATGACCTGCGAGCCTCACCCAGTGAACCATGGATTCGAAGAAATAGCGCGCCGTGCCGCGGTTGATCTTCCGGAAGATCTGGAACGGCTTCACCACGCCAACTGTCCTGTTGCGGCCGGTGAGCCAGTCTGTCAAAACCCGCACCGTCAGCGCCCCGTCGGAGCCTCCCGCCAGTTCGGCCAAGCAGAGGTGCGTCATTGCGACGCGGAAGTCTTTCGCCAGCTTGCGTTCCTTGAACACTCGATTTGCAATCTGTTTTTTCAAGTCGAGAAGCAACATCTGCGAATCGACCTTGTTTTGGGAAGCAATCCGCTCGGAAAGCGGAGCGTCGGTGTCGTGGGCACTCCCATCTGGCCACGCGTAGCCGGCACGAGTCGCCAAGTCGCGAATGACCCGACGGCTGAGGTCCTGCCAGGGCAGTTGCTCCGCGGTACGGAAAAAGATCTCGTCCATCATGTGGATCTTCGTGTCGCTGGCGCTGATCCGTACCACCGCGTAGCCTAGCCGGTCGCCGATCTCTGCGAGGCCCTCCCGGATGCACCGGGCCACGTGCTGATCGAAGGCAATTGCGAATTTGGCAGTGGACCCGCCGTTACAGATGTAGCTGCTGAGGTATTCGTCTTCGACAACGCGGAGCCACTCGTCGGGTTGAATGAAGGCGGTCATTCTGATCCCTCCAGGAAGCGGATTCCATAGTAGGTGACCGGCTCACCATCCGGAGACACGAATGAGAATGTGCCCCTGGCACCTTTTGTACCCGTGCTAGCCGGGAGAGATATTGTCGCGCCGGCCTTCGTCTTCGTTACGCCACTGCGATCAAGGAGAAACAGGTCGCGGGCGAATTCGGTCTGTCCGTAGCTGGCGGCGGAGCCCGGCATCAAGGTAAGCGTCTCGTAGATTGCGGCCAGCGAGATCGTTCTTCCGTACTGCTTTTCGGCGAGCAGCCGATACGCGCGATGGAGCAGTTCCAGGAACTGTTCTGAACCGATCATCGGCTTCGCAGATTGGATAACTTTGAGTTTCCTGAGCAATCGGGACGGTCGCACCACCGGCACTCTCTTCCGGTCGATCGTCACGGAACGCTCAGCAGGGAGGATCCGAAGGACGGAAGGATGCAGCAGATACCCGTCGTCCAGCCGTTGAACCGGAACGCCCTCAGCTTGGGCCGTTCCGAGGAGCTCATCCACATACGCTTCGCGCAGGTAGCGCTCCTCCGCATCCGGGCTGAACGGCCAGGCGGCGACGGCGTTCTCCACCTCCTGGCATACAGGCTTCACCGCTGCCATGACGCGCTCGGCAGCTTTGTGAAGGGCACCAAGCTCTCCGTCGGCAGCGGCCTTCTGCAGTTGCTTTAGGGCGCTCACTAGCGCGGCCGCGGACTTCGTGGCCACGCCTGCCGCCCGTTCCGTATCTTCAAAACCGCTCTCGAATGTCACCCCTGAGCCTCCTCTCACTCCACCGGCCGCTCGCAAGCCGCACCGTTGGCCGAAACCCGCCGAGGCGCAAACAGTCGGGCATGCTTCTGCAGATTGCAGTCCCGACAGAGCAACTCAACATTCTGAGCCGTTCCTGAGCCACCCCAAGCGCGGGGAATAATATGATCGAATTGAAGGTTCGTTGTCGAGCCGCAGTTTCGGCACCGGCCGCCGTCTCGCGCCCAGACAAACAGTCTCGTGTCATGAGAAATTCGCTGGCCTTCGGTCTCTTCCGAAATGACGCGCTTGGCCCATTCCGGACGCCCCTGCGGCAAGCGTCGCAGTTGCGGCCGCTTCGGTTTCCACGCCAGTCGGGTCGTCATAGCTTCACCCCCGCCAAGGTCGCCAGGTCTTCGATCGCCCGGCTCAGGTTTCGCAACATGATTGTCTTCTGGGGATGACCGGCCTTGAGGTCCTGGATATCGCTGGCCGGCGCTGCCCGGAGCTTCTCCGTCGCGTTCTTTACGGCGGCAAAGAGGTCGCTCTCAAGCGAGGGGTCCGCCTGTATGAGAAGCTTGACGGCTTCGTCCATGCCCTTCTCGTCGAGCTCCTTCATGGCGGCCGGCGTGGAGAGTATCGTCGGCAGGGAGCGGATCTGCTTCGAATCGGTGATGCGGCCTTCCTCGAGCCACCGGTGGAAGCGTTGCTTGAACTGATGGTTGTTTTGGAACGGCTCCCTGATCTCCTTCTTCTTCATCACCTCGTGGAAGAACGAGAACTTGCGTATGTTCTGTTGCCCGGGGAAAAGGCTCAAGTAGTCGCTGGTCGCTTGGTACGCCCACAATAATTCCTTGATTTTCGAGTTGCTTAAGCGTAGGTGGTTCGAAAGCCAGTCGTAAGTCTTGCCGTAAATGTTGAACAGGTCAGAAACGTGCTTCGCCTGTTCGTAAGCGTCCCACCGGATCTTGCTGGCTACGTGCATGTCGGCCAGGAGCACGGCCAAATCCTCTTCGGTCAACTCGACATCGAAAATCGTCGCCGGCACGGTCATAAACCGAGTGTCGTGCGGGTACTGCTCCTGCAAGTGGCGGCACGCCACCGTCCTGCAGTTACCTTCCCGTACCCGGAACTTGCCCTTGTTCTTCGAGGGCTGTACGATCAGGGATTCGTAGACTCCCCCATTCTGCAGAATTGACTGTGAGAGCGCCTTGACCGCGTCCTTGTCCCAGATCAGCCCGTCCAGTTCGCTTTCCGAGACGAGACCGGCCTTCTGGCCAATAAGATATTGAATTCGCGGGTTCGCTGCATCGAGTTCTAGCTCAGAAATCGCGATCGCTTGTCGGGTATACGGCACCTGCTTTCCTTGGATTGTCATGTACTCAGGCATGTCAACATCTCCTTTCGATTCGAGAATCTCACGATTGAACGCTACTGTCAACTACTATTTTTGAAAATATACAAAATAGTAGTATATGGTAGTGTTAGGGTGCAATTGGTCGCCAGCCAAGCACTCTGACTGCCCCTAGGAGGTACCATATAATGTATTGATTCTAATCAACTTATTATTGCTATATCGCTGGGGGCATGGAATCTGGGACCGTCGCTCCTGCTAGTTCTACTGCTGCTGATTCGGCCTTCGCCGCGCCCCAGCGACTCGCAGGCCTTCAGCATGTGGACAGTCCATTTGACGTAAGGAGCTTGGCAGCATACACTTAACGACAAATAATGTCCTTTATTTGCTATTCTTTAGCCGCAGCATGAGGTCCGTACCAGGGCCGTCATCTCCGTTTCGACGTTTCGGATCGATCAGCTTTCACCGCATGCCCTCATCTTCGCGAAGAGCCCGGACGACGCTCTCAATCTGGGGCCGGAATCCCCCGTTAGATGTCCTCATCCGGCAGCGCCCGGTGCTTATCGGGCAGCTAGACCGCGCCAAGCAGTAGCTTTCCCCCAGTTGCGCGGGAAATAGGGCCAAACAGGGCCATCCGCAATGTCGCCATCTTCCGCGGCAACGGCGATGGAAGTTTCCATATGGGAGTCGCGTCTGCGGATGGAAGCGGCCGGATGGCGGTTGCGGCCAGTGACTTCAACGGCGAGGGCAAGATCGATCTGGCCGTGTCCGCGTACAATTCCACAACGCTCCGGGCGGGAGACCGGCTCCTGCTGGGCTATGTGGCCGGGCCAAGAGGCGTTCGTCGAACCTGAAGGTGTACGGCGCGCCGGCTAGCGGATTAGACGACGGTCGTGAGGTTCTCCTGGACGCGCTGGCCCCGGCCGGTCCACGTCGGTAATCCCCGGGCGCGGATTCTCCGACCCCATTGCGCAGCAAAACCGGACCTTGATTTACCCGATCTGCGCGACAATGGTCTGTAAGGGATGCCGTTCGATCTGCTCGATTCGCCGGCCGCGTCGCGCCGCGCGCTGCTGATTGCGCCGGCCGCCTTCGCGCTGCTGGTGAGGCTCTCCTGGCGCAAGGAACGCCCGTTGCCCGATGTCCGCGCGGCTGGCGGGGGAGCGCCGGTTTCCATCGTCCTCTTCGATAATTCCGGAAAACGCCTGGAGAAGATCATGTCCCAAAAGATCGTCAAGACCGACGCCGAATGGCGCAAGATCCTCACCCCGGAGCAGTATGCCGTGACTCGCAAGGCCGGGACTGAACGCGCCTTTACCGGAGAGTACTGGAATCAACACGGCCACGGCGTCTACCGTTGCGTTTGCTGCGGCAACACGCTCTTCCTCTCCGGCGAGAAGTTCGATTCCGGAACCGGTTGGCCGAGTTTTTGGGCCCCTGCCGCCACCGAAAACGTGGCAACCGCCAAAGATGACTCCCTCTTCATGGAACGCGTCGAAGTGCGCTGCGCCAAGTGCGACGCGCACCTCGGCCATGTTTTCGAAGACGGCCCCGCCCCCACCGGCCTTCGATACTGCATCAACTCCGCCGCCCTGCGTTTCACCGCGGCCTAGCCTGCCGACCCCCGGTCGGCCATGACGCATTTTCGGGTTTCTGGCGGGAGCGCCGCCAGCTACTATATAGCGGTGGATTCCGAAGCGGCTGCATGATGACTGGCGACAACGAGGTGACGCGGCGGACCTTTCTTCAAACTACGGCCGGGGCCTCCGCGCTTGCCGGGCAAACGGGCGCGCCTGCGCCCTGGTACAAGCGGGTCTGCCGGTGGGGCCAGACCAACATCGCCGAGAAGGACCCCGTGCAGTACGATATCCCGTGGTGGCGCGAGTACTGGAAGCGCACCGAGGTGCAGGGCGTCATCGTCAACGCCGGCGGGATAGTAGCCTACTACCCCAGCAAGTTCCCCCTGCAACACCGCGCGGAGTTCCTCAACGGCCGCGACCTGTTCGGAGAGCTCGCCCAGGCGGCGCACGCCGACGGCCTCGCCGTGCTGGCCCGCATGGATTCCAACCGCACCGCCGAAGATTTTTTCCAAGCGCACCCGGATTGGTTCGCGCGCGACGCTTCGGGCGCGGTCATCCGCGCCGCGGACAAGTTTGTCACCTGCGTCAATAGTCCGTACTACGACGAGTACCTTCCGGGAATCCTCACCGAGATCATCGAACGCTCCCACCCCGAGGGCGTTACCGACAACAGTTGGTCCGGCTTGTCGCGCGATACGCCTTGCTACTGCGAAAACTGCAAACGGAAGTTTCGGGAGAAGACCGGCCAGGAAATCCCCGCCGGCAGAAACTGGAACGAAGCGGCCTACCGCCAATGGATCGAGTGGAACTACGCGCGGCGCATCGAGATCTGGGACCTGAACAACCGCGTGACGAAGGCCGCCGGCGGCCCCGACTGTCTCTGGATCGGCATGAACAGCGGCTCCGTCACCAGCCAGGCGCAGTCCTTCCGCCCCATGCGGGAAATCTGCGCGCGCGCCGAGATGATCCTGCTCGATCACCAGTCGCGCTCCGACGCCACCGGCTTCCAGCAGAACGCCGATGCCGGCAAGCTGGTACACGGCCTGCTCGGCTGGGACAAACTGGCGCCCGAAAGCATGGCTATGTATCAGGCGGGCCGGTCTTCGTTCCGCGTCGCGGCCAAGCCCGCGCCCGAGGCGCGCATGTGGATGATCGAGGGTTTCGCCGGCGGCATCCAGCCCTGGTGGCACCACGTTGGGGCCTATCAGGAGGACCGGCGCGCGTACCACACCGCCGAGCCGCTGATGCGCTGGCACCAGGCGAACCAGCAATATCTCATCGGGCGGAAGCCGGTCGCGTCGGTTGGCTTGGTCTGGTCGCAGCGCAATACCGACTATTACGGGCGGGACAATGCCGCCGACCTGGTGGACGCGCCCTACTCCGGTTTCACCCAGGCCCTGCTTCGCGCACGTATCCCGTACGTCCCCGTGAACGCCGGCCATATCGACCGCGACGGTCCAGGCTTGGCGGTGCTCGTGCTGCCGAACGTCGGCGCGCTCTCCGACGATCAGGCGGCCTCCATCCGGCGGTTCGTCGAGCGCGGCGGCGCCTTGATCGCCACCGGCGTCAGCAGCCTCTACAACGAGTGGGGCGACGCGCGGCCCGATTTCGCCCTCGCCAGCCTCTTCGGCGCTCATGCCGCCGCGCCGGAGGCAGGCCGGAGTTCGCGGACCCAGACCCTCCACACCTACCTGCGGCTCGCGCCGGAGCTGCGCGCCAAGGTCTGGGGGCCGAAGGCGGGCGACGAGCCGGCCCCCATCGGCGAGCGCCACGCGGTTCTGCGCGGCTTCGAGGAGACCGACATCCTGGCCTACGGCGGGACCCCGGAGGCGGTCCGCATCGACCCTGGCGTCGTCGTGCCCCTGACTTATATACCGCCGTTCCCCATCTCTCCGCCCGAAACCGCGTGGATGCGCACGCCCCAGACCGATATCCCCGGCCTGGTCCTGAATACCGCCGGAAAATCGCGCATCGCGTATCTCCCGGCGGACATCGACCGGCGCTACGTCCGGGACAGCCTGCCCGACCATGCCGATCTGCTCGCCAACATCGTGCGCTGGGCCGCCGGCGGCCAAATTCCGCTCGCGGTGAAGGGCGCGGGCTTAATCGACTGCCATCTCTACCGGCAGCCCGGCCGTGTAGTCCTGCACGTGGTGAATCTCATCAGCGCAGGCACGTGGCGCAGCCCCATCGACGAATTGATCCCCATTGGCCCCCTGGAAATCACGGTCAAACTGCCGGACGACGTGAAGGGCCGCACGGTCCAGCATCTCGTTTCCGGCGCGAAGGCGCCCGCCGCGGTGAAACAGGGTTGGGCGACGTTTGAATTGAAGTCGGTTCTGGACCACGAGGTTGCGGTAATCGGCTAACTACGGCGACCGATGGTCACTCACCGCATCGCCGCCGCCCCCGCCGAATGAACGATAATCCTTACATGGATAGGCGAGCTTTTCTCCGCCGCACGGGTCTGGCCGGCGGCGCCCTGACTTGCGGGTCGCCCGCATGGGCCCAACCCGCCCAGGGCGGCGTGATTTCCCTGGTTCTCGATCCTTCCGACCCCGTGGCCTCGGCTGCGCCCGCTCGGTGGGCAGCCGGGGAACTCGAGCAAGCCCTGGCGAACGCGGGCTGCACGGTCCACCGGCGCGAACGGCCCCAGCAGGCCGGCGCCGGCGAGTTCTGCATTGTGGCGTCCGGCGGCTCCGCCCCCGTGGCCGCGGCGGCGCTGAAGACCGCGGGCATCTCCATGCCCCGCGGCCCCGAAGCCTTGGCTCTGCTGAACGTCAGCCTGGCCGGCCATCCAGCGCTGCTGGCCTGCGGCTCCGATCCGCGCGGCCTGTCCTATGCGCTCCTCGAGCTGGCCGATAGCGTCCGTCTCGGTCCGGGCCTGGCGCCGACGCTGAAGATCGCCAAGCCGGTCGTCGAGAGGCCCGCCAATCCCGTGCGCAGCGTCATGCGGCAGTTCACCTGCGAACGCCTCGACAAGCCCTGGTTTTACGACCGAGAGATGTGGCCCCGCTACCTGGCCATGCTCGCCGCGCAGCGCTTCAACCGCTTCCATCTGGGCTTCGGCCTCGGTTATGACACGTTGCCGCAAGTCGTGGACTCCTATTTCCTGTTCCTCTACCCGTTCCTGCTTTCGGCGCCCGGTTACAACGTGCGCGCCACCAACCTTCCGGACGCCGAGCGCGACCGCAACCTGGAAACCCTGCGCTTCATCGGCGAGCAAACCGTCGCGCACGGCATCGAGTTCCAGTTGGGAATCTGGATGCACGGTTACCTCATGCCCGATAGCCCGCGCGCCCGCTACGTCATCGAAGGGCTCACCCCCGAAACCCACGCTCTCTACTGCCGCGACGCCCTCACCACGCTGTTGCGCGCCTGTCCCGCCATTTCCGCCGTGGCGCTGCGCATTCACGGCGAAAGCGGCGTGGCCGAAGGCAGCTACGATTTCTGGAAAGCCGTTTTCGACGGCGTGAAGCGCTGCGGCCGCGCCGTCGAGATCGACCTGCACGCCAAGGGCATCGACGCCGCCATGATCGATAATGCCGTGGCTACCGGCATGCCCGTCAACGTTTCGCCGAAATACTGGGCCGAGCACCTGGGCATGCCCTATCACCAGGCGGCCATTCGCGACCAGGAAATGCCCGTCCCCGGTCGCGTCGGCGCCGGCCTGATGGCGCTCAGCGAAGGCTCGCGCAGCTTCACCCGCTACGGATACGCCGATCTTCTCCGCGACGACCGCAAGTACACCGTGCGTCACCGCATCTTCTCCGGGACCCAGCGCATCCTGCTCTCCGGCGACCCCGTCTTCGCCGCATCCTACGGGCGGATGTTCCAATTCTGCGGTTCCACCGGCGCCGATTGGATGGAGCCGCTCACCTGTCGCGGCCGCCAGGGCTCCGGCGACTCCGGCAACCGCATCGGCTATGTCGACGCCCGCCTGGAGCCGCACTGGGACTGGGAAAAGTACCTGTATTGGTACCGCGTCCTCGGCCGTCTGATGTACAATCCGGAAACCGCCCCGGCAGTCTGGCGCCGGCAATTTGGCGGCTCGCCTCAGGCCGCGGCCTTGGAATCCGCGCTGGCCAACGCCAGCCGCATCCTGCCCATCGTGACCACGGCGCATTTGCCCTCCGCGTCGTGCCAGGTGTTCTGGCCGGAGGTCTATTGGAACCAGCCCATGCTACTGCTGCCCGGCACGGGCCGGGAGTATAACCCCTACAGCGATACTCCCTCGCCCCGGACATTTCAGCACGTGAGCCCCTTGGACCCGCAACTGTTTTCGCGGATCTCCGACTTCGCGGCGGAATTGCTCGCTGGAGAGCGCGGCGCCAAGTATTCGCCTATCGAGGTGGCCCAGTGGCTGGAGGATTATGCGGACGCCGCCGGGAAGGCTCTGCAACAGGCCGGAAAACTGGAGTCGGTAGAGCTTTCCCGGGCGGCGATCGACGCGGACATGCAGGCGGGCCTGGGCCGCTTCTTCGCGGCCAAGCTTCGCAGCGGCGTGCTGTTTGCGATCCACGAGCGCACCGGCGACCGCCGCGCTCTGGAAGAAGCTCTAAAATCCTACCGCTCCGCCCGTTCGATGTTTGCGCGCGTCGCGGACCGCGCCAAGGGCGTTTATCAGGCGAACCTGGCGGTCAGCAAGGAAACCTGGCAGCGCGGCAGTTGGCTGGACAGCCTTCCCGCGATGGATCGGGATATCGCCCTAATCGAGCAGCGCCTGGCGTCGGCCACCGTCGCCGCCGACCCGCGGGTAGCCGCGGCCATCGCGGAAGCGCTGGGGAGGCCCCGCCGCGAATCGGCCGTCTGCCGTCACCGCCCGCCCGCGGGATTCCAGCCCGGAAAGCCCGTCGCGCTTGCCATCACGGTAGAGCAGGGCCGCAAGTTGGCGTCGCTGCGCCTCTATTACCGCCACGTAAATCAAGCCGAGCGCTACGAGACCGCCGAAATGGAACTGAGCGCCGGCGCCTACCACGCGAGTATCCCCGCGCCCTACACGGATTCGCCCTACCCGCTCCAGTATTACTTCGAGTTACAGGAAGCCCCCGACAAAGCGTGGTTCTACCCCGGCTTCGCGCCGGACTTGGCGAACCTGCCTTACTTCGAGCTGCACCGGACTTGACTCGCCAGCCGTCGGTCGTCAGCCATACCTTCGAGCTATTTGAGGTAGGCGCGTAAAGCTGTAACTAGATCGTCCGCCGCACGGGTTTGCTCGTCGGTTGCGCTGCCGCCAGCAGCAAGAATGTGGAATCGAATATGGCCCTCGATCACCTCTGCCATCAACGCGTCCATGGCGCCTCGGCAAGCGGAAATGTTGTGAAGCGCCTCGGCGCACTCACCTTCCTGATCCAGGGTCCTCTCAATCGCCGCCACCTGGCCCATGATTCTCCGGACTCGGTTCAACAGCCTCTTCTTCTCCTCTTGGGTGTGAGCCATATGAATATTCTTCCACAAAAAATATCCGCAAAAAAGCTTGACGAGGATACCCCGGCCGGTATACTCTGTTTTTGGGAGACCTGATTGGCCCGCCCAACTCCAGGAGAAAGGAGGCCCATGCCGTCTGACGGTGGTAATAGTCGATTGCGCGAACAGCAGATAGACGCCGAGTCAGCGGAGCCTCCGCCCCTGACTGGCTCCTCTTCCTGATTCCATAGCATCCGCTATCCGCGCTTCCCTGGACTTTACAGCCGTCGTTTTGTCTCCAGTCGATGAGCTCGATCTAAAACGAGTCATCGCGGGGCAAGGCGGCGGTGTGCCCCGTCACGACCGGGAACCGCCCATGCTGACCATCAAGCACGCTCCCCGGCAGGTCTCGGGCGCGCCTGCCGCCACCGAACCAATCCGTGTCTCGAACCGGTGGGTCGCCAATGCGCTCACGTTCCTGATGGTTTTCGGTCCTGGCCTGATCGTCATGGAGGCCGATAACGATGCGGGCGCGGTCTCCACGTATGTCCAGGCCGGCGCCCAATACGGCACGCGCCTCCTGTGGCTCTTATTGGTCTTATTGCCGATCTCCTACTTTGTCCAGGAGATGGTCGTCCGGCTCGGAATCGTCACCGGCCAAGGCCATGCCGCTATGATTTACCGGCGCTTTGGGAAGTGGTGGGGACGTTTTTCGCTGGCCGACTTGTTGGCGCTCAACTTCCTCACCCTCGTGACCGAGTTTGCCGCCATCGCGTTGGCCCTGGATAAGTTGGGCGTCAACCCGGTGTATGGCGTGCCGGCGGCGGCCGTCGCGCTCACGGCTTTGGTAGTGACGGGCAGTTATCGGCGATGGGAACGGATTGTGGTTTTTCTGTGCCTGCTCGACCTGGCATGGTTCGCCATTGCTTTCCGCGTCTACCCGGCTGCCGGAGATGTGTTGCGCCACTCGATTATACCTTCGCTTCCCCTGAGCGGACTGACCGCCGGTTGGTTGTTCCTGGTGATCGCCACCGTCGGAACTACCATCGCTCCCTGGCAGTTGTTCTTTCAGCAAAGCTGCGTGGCCGACAAGAGGCTCCGCTTTTCGGACCTGACGTGGGCGCGGCTCGACACTTTGATTGGCGCGGTGTTCACGATTCTGGTCGCCGGCTGCATGATGCTGGCCGGCAACGCGGCGTTCCTGCGGCACTGGAACTTCACCGACCCGGCTCAAATGGCCGTGCAGTTGGGCGGCGTCTTGGGTCCGTTCATGAAGAACGCGATCCTGCTCCTGATGATCAATGCCGCGGTGCTCGGCACAACTGCGATTTCTCTTTCGAGCGCTTGGGCTTACGGCGAAGTGCGCGGCTGGCCGCACAACTTGCAGAAGCCGGTCCGGGAAGCTCCGGCATTTTATGCGGTCTATGCGTTGTGCGTGAGTGCCGCCGCCGGGATCGTCCTCATCCCGCAAGCGCCTTTGCAGCTCATCATTCTGAGCGTCCAGGTCCTCGCCGGGCTTATGCTGCCGTCGGCAATCGTCTTCCTACAGCTTTTGCTGAACGACAAAGAAGTTTTGGGCGAGAGGTTCGCCAACAAGCGCTGGAATAACTTCGTGAATTGGACCATCGTGATTCTGCTGTTTGTCTTGTCGCTGCTCCTGGCGGCTCAGGTAGCTGTGCCCCGGTTGTTTCCGAATGCATAAAGGAGAAAGAAAATGACGACCCTGATGACGGAACTGGATGACAGGATGGAACGCGAGCGGCCCACATTCGCCGTGGTGCATCCGCTGGACGATGCGCCGGAGGAGAAGGTGGAGACCGAATATCTCGGACCTATGCCGATGACCAGAGCCGTAAGGATCTCCCTGTTTACGTTGCGGGGTTATCTGCTGCTCATGGTCGGGTTACTCGCTTTTCGCGTGCTCCAGCTAGCGGGGGTAATTCACGGCTAAAGGCCTTTTCAAAGAGGAAAGGAGGTGAGACAAATGCGGATGAAAACAATCCAAGCGGTTCACGGCGCGGCGCATTGGATTCAGGGACTTCTCGATGTGCGTCTGCCGATGGACGTAATATATGGGCTCCGCACCCGCTAAATGAGGTATCGATCGCATGGCATTTGAATGCTTGAATGCATTAACGATTCCGATTCGAGCGCGGCGGGACCTCCTGGTAGACCGTGCAAATCCGGCTCGGCAAGGGATGAGCGGACCTCGCTTTTCTGCGCGGCGGTGTGCTGATTTCGTCAAGCCGGACTCATCTGACTAGTGAAAACCATTTGACGCAGCGGCCTGTTGGGTGGTCGCCCGTCCGGTTGCCAGAGCCTGATCTAATGAGGGAGACAGCGATAGCCATTCTTGGAGAGGCTGAATTCACTGCGAGCGCCGGTTAAGATCCACGCCGATACGAGTCGAGGAAAGATGATCGAGAAAAAGATAGTGCTGATTCTTACCCTGGCGCTGATTCCGCAAGGGGTGGCCGCCGCGCAGTCCGGAGCCGGTGACCGAGGACCGGGCCAGACCGCCGGGACGGCGACCACGGCGAACAACGCGGCCCCTAGCTCGGAGCCCGATTCGGAACGCTGGAATCTTTACTTCCAAGCCACTTCCATCGGTCAGTATCACGGCGGTTTTCCATCCCCTTATTCCAGCCCGTTCAGCCTGCAAGGTCACCCCGAAGCCGAAGCCTCCCTCACAACCACCATGTTCTTGGGTCTGCGTTTGGCGCACAACACGCTGTTCTATTTCGACCCCGAGATCGCCGGTGGCCGCGGCTTCAGCAACACCAATGGTCTGGCCAACTTCCCCAACGGCGAAATGCCTCGCGTCTCGACGGCCACTCCCAAACCTTACATCGCCCGGCTCTACTTCACGCAGGATTTCGGCTTCGGAGCCGAACGTGAAGCAACCGAGAGCGATGTGAACCAACTCGCCGGCAACCGTCCCATGACGCGCTACTCCATCACCATCGGCCGCTTCACGGTCACCGATTTCTTCGACGACAACCACTACTCCCACGACCCTCGCACCCAGTTCATGGGCTGGGCCGTGATGTACAACGGCGCGTGGGATTATCCCGCCGATACTCGCGGCTACACCTGGGGCTGGGTCCACGAATTCCACGCCCGCAACTGGTCCCTGCGCTACGCCAGCGCCGCCATGCCACGCGTCGCCAACGGTCTGCGCTTCGATCGTCAACTCTTTCGCGACCGCGCCGACATGTTCGAAGGCGAACTCCACGGCAAGTTCCGCGAACGCGCGGGCGCCGTCCGCCTGCTCTCTTGCTTCAACCACTTTGACGGCGGGGCTTACGCCGACGCCATTCGCCGCACCCAACTGACCGGCGCCCACCCCGACATCACGGCCGACCCCAAGCCAGGCGCTCTCAAATATGGTTTCGGGGTCAGCGCCGATCAGGAACTCCTCAAAGACCTCGGCATCTTCGGCCGCCTCGGCTGGAACGACGGCAAGACCGAAAGCTTCGCCTTCACCGCCATCGACCGCCTCGCCACTTTCGGGGCTTCCCTCAAAGGCTCCCGCTGGTATCGCCCCGAAGATACCCTGGCCACCGAGCTCACCATCAGCGGGCTTTCCGCCGTGCACGCCCAATACCTCGCGCTCGGCGGTCATGACTTCTTAATCGGTGACGGCGCTCTCCGCTACGGCCCCGAAACCGTTTGGGAAACCTACTACTCCGCGCGCCTCATCCCGGCTCTGTTCGCCACCATCGGACTCGACCGCGCCGATAACCCGGCTTACAACCGCGACCGCGGCCCCGTCTGGGCCGGCATCTTCCGCCTCCACTTGGAAGTAGGCAAGAAGTGAAATCGCTCCGAATACGCTCCACGCCGCGAAGCGCATCGTAATCAGGCGTTCGGAAGGGGCGGCGGGCCGACGGCAAAGTGAGACCCAGGCTCCAGGCTTGCGGCCCGGGTGTTATTTAAGCGGGGAAGAATGCTAGCATCGGTTACACGAGGAAACTCATGCGGACCATTACTTCCCTCCGACATATCGCCACCGTGTCTTTTTTATGCCTGACGATGTGGGCTCCCGTCCACGCTGCGGCGATCCCGGCGGTTATCGACGCCGATGAGCGCTTGGCGGCGCCAGTGCCCCATCGTTACATCCACGGAGTCATCCCCGACGACGCGAAATTCCAGCTAGCGCTGCCGGATAACTGGAATGGAAAGCTTGCCATCTTCTCACGCGGATTTTCGGGAACGGAACTCACCACCGGATCTTTCAAAACTACAGCGCTCCAGAAGGGTTACGCCTTCGCCGCCAGCGATGAGGGTTGGAATCGGCTCACGATCGCCAATCGGCCGCAAGATAGCTACTACGAATCGCGCCGGCGTATCCGGGAGCTCACTATCTACGCGAAACAGGTTCTGATGGTCCATTACGGGAGGGGAGCCTCCCGCACACTGATGATGGGCTCTTCGAACGGCGGCCATCACGCCAAATGGATGGTCGAGAGTTATCCCGATCTATATGACGGCGGCATCGCCGGTTTCGGATTCAACTCTCAGGTGAGTCAGTGGGGCTCGATCGCCACGGCGCTGCGCAATTACGATGTCATCGCCTCACGCATCGACGACATCATCCAGAAGCGAATGGCCGACCCGCGCTGGGACCCAATCCGGATTCCGCTCACGCCTCCACTGACCCCCGAGCAACTCAGAGCGCTCCAAAACATCTACGATATTCCAGCGACGTTGCAAAACGGTTTTAAGTTCAATGTAGGCCGCTGGAAAGGTTCGGAGGCGCAATGGAAGAGCGAGTACAACAGCTTGCTCGCCTATCTCCGCGACTCGATGCCGCGCTTCGATGAAACCTTTCATCCTCATGCTGGTTCTTTGACAGACGACGATTTGAAGCTTTGGGATCCGACGAAGAGCCCGAACCATGTTCAGAAGGAACTCCGCAAACTCGACCTCTCAGGCGACCTGAAGCGCCCCATCGTCATCATGCATGGAACCGCCGACGCCATCGTGTCTCCCGGCGAGTCCGAGGGTTACGCTGCGTTGGTGGAGCGGCGTCTCGGTCGAAATAACGCCGAAAAAGTCCTCGCGGTCTACTACATTCCTGGGATGGGCCACGGTGGAATGGAGTACGACAACCTAATTGGCGCGCAGATCGATGTCCTGGAGCAGTGGATCGACTATCGGAAAAGCGGCGGGAAAAAAGGAGCGCTCCCACCTGAATCGCTAGGCGGGTACTCGCGTGCGCCGAGCCGTCGAAGCGTCAATTGAACGCGGCAGCCGGTGAAGGAGGGAGGTTGAGGCTGACGCTGGCCGAGCGCGGCGCGGCCACGGCCGTCTGGAGAACAGGCCGGCGAATCGCTTCCGCGAGCGGCTATAATCTCCTACCGAGGGTAAATTCTCCCATGAAACTACGCTTCGCATTGGTTCCGGTCCTCGCGCTGATCGGCTGCGTCGTGACGGTTCAGGCCCAGGGAACCGGCCAGGAGCGCTGGGTGACTACATGGGCCACGGCGCAACTGCTGGTCCAGGCGCCCCCACCGCCAGTCGCAGCTCCGGCCCAGGCCGGCCAGCCGGCCGCGGCTGCCGGGCAGCCATCGCCGCCCGTGCAGCGGCCCGTGGCCTTGCGGGGCTTTCACAATCAGACTCTACGGATGATGGCGCGTGTGAGCGTCGGTGGGCGGCGGGTGCGCGTACGGCTGGCTAACGCTTTCGGCGACCCTCCCGTGGCGATCGGCGCGGCGCATATCGGGCTTCATGCCAAGGACTCCGAAGTCGTCCCCGGCTCGGACCGCGCGCTTACCTTCAATGGCCATCCGGGTTGCGTGATCGGACCGGGAGTCGTGATGCTGAGCGATCCGGTGGATCTCACCGTCTCGCCTCTGGCCGACCTGGCGGTCAGCCTCTACTTCCCGGAAGAGACCGGCCCTCCAACCACCCATACCACCGCGCTCCGCTCGGGCTACGTTTCCGCGGAAGGAAATGCGGCCGCTCAGCTCGCCATGCCCGCCAACTCAACCCCCTTGACGGTGTACGACTGGTTGGCGGGAATCGACGTGCTCGCGCCAGCGGATTCCGCCGTGATCGCTGCCTTTGGCGATTCCATCACCGACGGCGCGCGCTCCATGCCCGACACGAATCATGCCTGGCCCGCCCTCCTGGCGGCCCGGCTCGCCGCCAACAAGGAGACGGCGAACATCGCGGTCGCCAACCTGGGCATTGGCGGCAACCGCGTGCTACGCGACGGAACCGGGGCCAGCGCGCTGGCGCGTTTCGACCGCGACGTGCTCGGCCAGTCCGGCGTGAAGTGGCTCATGATTCTCGAAGGCATCAACGACATCGGCCGGGGGGCCACCGTCCCGGCCGAGGCCGTCACAGCCGACGACCTCATCGGCGGTTACAAGCAGATCGTCGACATGGCGCACGCGCACGGCATCCAGGCGATCGGCTGCACGCTGCTGCCTTTCGAGGGCGCCCCCTATTACAAGGAAAGCGGCGAGCCGATTCGCGAAGCCGTCAACGCCTGGATTCGCACCAGCGGCGCCTTCGACGCCGTGGTCGATTTCGAAGCCGCCACGCGGGATGCGACCAACCCCCGCAAGATCCGCGAAGCCTTCGACCCCGGCGACCACCTGCACCCCAACGACGCCGGCTACCAGGCCCTAGCCGACGCCATCGATCTCTCTCTCTTCACCGGAAAGCGCGCGCCCCGCAACTGAGTTGAGCGGCGCTTGGCGGAACAGGGGGATTTGTACAACTTGCAAGGGCGCTGACCATCGGGAAACCGGGGGACTCAAGTATACAAATGCCCCAGCTAGAATGCGCCACCCGCAAGCTTATAAACGGGTGATCTCGGCCAGGGCCTGATCCAAGGCCAGGATAAGCGCCGGCAGGTCGTCTTTGACGGTTGTCCATACCACGTCGAGGTTGATATCGAAGTACGCGTGGATTAGCCGGTTGCGCATCGAGACCGTCTTCGCGAAGGGGATGGCCGGAAACGTGGCGCAAGGTCTCGGGGCTGATCTTCGAGGCGGCCTCCCCCAGGATTTCAAGGCATCGCGTCAATGCCATCGCCAGCATGGCGTTGCGGGAAAGGTCTGCCGGTTCATGCCCGGCGGTCATCTCCAGCGCCATCGCCGCGGCTTCCCGCATATGGCGAAGCCGGATCGCGTCAGGCGTCTGCATATAGAACCAGCGCGCTCCCCATGACCTCATCGCGGAAATACCGGCTCAGGTCCTTGGGGGTGCGCAGGTCGACCTTCCGTCCGCCGAGCAGACGGCCCAGTTGTTCCTCGATGTCCGCCAGCCGAAAAAAGCCCACCCGCTCCTGCGGCTGAAATTCGACCAGAACATCCACGTCGCTCGAATCCGAAAACCGCGGGGTGAGCACAGAGCCGAACAACGCCAGCTTGCGGATGCCGTTGCGCCGGCAGAGACCCGTGATCTCAGCTTCCGGAATCTCGATCTGCGCCACGGTCATGCTCTTCCATTATGGCTCAGCCCGAAGACGCCGCATTGCTGTCACGACAAGCCGTGTGACCTGCCCGCCCTCAGTTTTCCGTCGAGTGCAGCCCGCCCGCGCCCGCTTTGAAGATGATGTTCCCGCGCGGAGGATCGTCTTCCATCTGCGCCATGCAGTTCCACAGGCAGGCGCCGCAGTGTACGCATTTCTCGCGGTCGAACGACGGGACGCCTTCCGGGCCGGGCGTGAGGGCCTGGCCGGAGCAAGCCTCGATGCACAGCTTGGAGAGGCAACGCTCGCAGAAATCGGGAAACTCGAACCGCACGTGGTCGGCGAAGCCCGGCGGGGCTTGCACCTTGCCGCCGATCAGCAGCGCGTCCTGGTGCGTGACCAGCAGTTGGCCGTCGTAGGGAATCGCCGGCCAGCCGCAGCGGTCCATGAGCGCATCGTGGCAAGAAACGCCATGCGCTTGGCAGTTTTCGACAATCTGCTCCAGCTCGACGGAAGAAATCTTGCCGCGGTAATACTCTTTCAGGTTGGGCAGCGGCTGCGGCTCGCCCCCGATGAAATGTTTGCCCCCGGTGAAGCCCGCAAGCGCCATGCCCACGAGTCCCGTGACGACGCCCCGGTGGAAGCCATCGCGCGCTTTTTCCGCAACGCGGCCTTCCGTTTCCACCCAGCTTGCGCGCCGCCGCGCCACGTAGGTCTTCTCGAGATTCCGCTTGCTGAGCGACTCTCCGCGCTTCAGAAGATCGAGCACCGCTTCAGCGAGCTGCGATCCCGTAGTCCACGCTTCATCCACCCCGGAGCCGGTGAGCACGTTGGTGCTGCCGGAGCCTTCGCCGATGCGGGCGTAGCCATCGCCCGCCAGGAACGGCTCCCCGCGCCGGCCCGATTCCTGAAGCGATTTGGCCCCCCAGGAACGCAGCTTCCCGCCCTTGAGCAACCGCCACAGGTACGGATGCAGCATGAAGTGCTGCAAGTAGCGGTACGACGTGCGCACCGGGCTGCGGAACCAGGAGGGCACGAAGATTCCCACCGTCGCCACGCGGTCCGGATGCGCATAGAGAAAACCGAAGATCTCGGGTTCGGGGTAGCCGAAAGTATGGAGCACCGTGCCCGGCTCCAACTCGGTTCCCTCCGGCAGATCCACCACCATCTTCATGCCCAAAGCCCACTCGCGGTGATGATGGCCCTCGGGCAGCCCGAACTCCGCGTCAAGCTGCCGGCCCACCGCTCCCACCGGCCCGTCGCCCACCACCGTGAGGGTCGCGCGAACGTCCATGCCCGGCATGAATCCGAGCTCCGGCGCGCCTTCCCGATCCACGCCCTGGTCGCACAGGCGCACGCCGGAAACGCGCCCGCCCGCGATGAGCGCTTGGCTTACGGGCGAACCCGGCCAGATCTGCACCGCGCCGGAACCCATCAGCTCCCCGCCGATGAACTGCATGAACTGTCCCAGCGACATCACCACGCCGCCGTGCTTGTGCAGGAACGGCGGCGCGTAGGGCAGCTCGAATCCGTGCTCGTTCGCCAATCCCAGCCGGCGCAAGAGCCTGTCGGCCACCTGCAACGTGCGCGAGCGGCGGCTGGCGCCATCCGGGTCGAGCAGGTAGACCAGCTTCTCCTGCCGCACCGGCGCGGCCATGGGGATGCGGCCCAGGTCGAGATCGGGCAGCGTGGCGCGGATGCCGCGCGCGCGCGTCACCACTCCGGAGACGCCAAATCCGATATCGTCGGCGCGCTCATAGCACACCACCTGAAGCGGCATCCCGGGGTTGGAAGGGCTCTCGACGGCCGGCGAGCCGTCGCCGTTGAGCAGCTCGCGCGAGAGCGTCGTCAGAAAACCGGCGGTGGCCGGGCCGAAGCCCACGCAGACGATGTCCACCTCCATGGTCTGCCGCTCGCCGATGGGCTCGCGGCTCATGCCGGGTAATCCAGGGCCTCGGGAATCATGACCTTGGTAAGCGCCT
Organism: Bryobacteraceae bacterium; assembly: GCA_050012095.1. Taxonomy (GTDB): domain Bacteria; phylum Acidobacteriota; class Terriglobia; order Bryobacterales; family Bryobacteraceae; genus BOG-224. The sequence goes on from JBEKHV010000014.1 coordinate 68,404, forward strand.
CGGCCGCGCGGTCCTTGGCAAGCTGCGAACCGGTGAGGCAGCCGTCCATGCGCATCCGCAGCCGGGTGAACGGCTCCAGATCGTTGAACCGCACGCAGGGACCGGCCTTGGCCGGGTGTGAGCCGTCAGGCTCGATCACGTCGGAATAGCCGCGCGCCAGGCTCGCGATGCCGGGGATCAAGCTTTCCATGGCCTCCAAATCGTCGGACTGGTAGCACGAGGCGCAGCCTTCGGTATCCCACGCGGGATGGCGATTGTATCCGAACACCAATTCGGCGCAGATCCGGCCCACCTCGCCGGCCGCGCGCGCCGATTGCACGTGGCACAAATCCGTCAGGAAGGCCAGCAGTCCGGGCAGCCCTTCGGCCACCGTGGGGCTGTCGGGACCCTTCCGCTCCAGTTCCAGCACGTCCAGAATCTGGCAGCGCGCCGCCAGCAGCCAGCAAAGAGCGTCGGCCAGCGGGAAGGTGACTCCCTGCCGGGCGCTCTGGTAGAGCTTGGAGCCATCGGCGTCCGCGCTCTTCAGCAGGTGAGTCAGCGTCCACAGCCACATCTGCATGGCGGTGGCCAGCGCGCAGGCGCCCGTGCCCGGCCGGTCGTTGGCGATCAGCCGCATTTCGCGAATCCACTGGCGGTACTGGGCGAGGAACAGATCGCTGGTGATGGTCACGCTGAGCTGCCGCCGCTGCACGGCCTCGGGACCTTCGTACGTGGCCTCAAGCTGCGCGTCCATCCACTTGTGGCCCAGAAACCCGGGGCAGTCTTCCGTGATCCCGTAGCCGCCCATGAGGCTCACGGCCTCCCGCATCATGCTCGCGCCGTGCCCCGTGTTCCACAGCTTGCAGGCGGGGCAGAGCACGTTGGCCACGCTATCGAGCACCGCGTATTGCACCAGCGGGTCGTTCTTGAGTTCCGGTTTCTTGCCGGCCAGGTACTCGATGGCGTCCTTCTGAACGCTCTTCATGGCCTTAAACGCGGCCGTGCCGCCGGTGATGCCCCGCGCGGCCAGAATTTCTTCTTTCTGTTTCTCTAAGGGATCGAGCTGGTCGAACACGCGCGCCGCTTCGAACCCCAGCGAGGCGCTGGCTTCACCCGTGGCCCAGATGTCCACCAGGCGGTGTACCACGTCCTGTTTGAGCTGCAAGCCGAGTTCATAGCGCGGCGAGCCTGGCGTGGCGATGGAGCCGCCCCGGAACCGCCCGCGGGCATAACGGATCACCGGCTCGACGGCCGAGAGCAGCTTGGCCGACGTCATGATAGCCACCGTAACGCGCGTGCGCCGGAACACGGCTTCAATGATCTCCCCGTGACTGTAGCGCGGCGCGATGACCCCGTCCTTCACCGTATAGCCGCCAATGATGCGATGCGCGGGGACCTTCAGGCTGAGGACCGGGTCGTTGGTGGAGGAAAGCTGGTGCACCAGCTTGCGCGTGGGCGTGCCGCGGTCGAAGATGCCCGGGTCGGTCTCCTCCAGGATCACCATGCAGGTTCCCTTGATGCGCGGGTCGTCGGATTCCACGGCTGCCGTGACGAAGTTGGCGAACCCCATGTTGGTGATGAACCGGCCGCGTTTATCGACCTCGAGAATCGGTTCCTCGCCTTCCTTCCACTCGGCCACGCGCACCTTGCCGCCCAACATGCCGGTCTCGACGCCCACATAGGGGATCGGTTCGGTCAGGGCGAAGGACCCGCGCCACGGTTTGCGGTCTTCGCCAGGCTGCGGAGGCGCGCACTTGTTCATGTAATAGCTGCGCTGCTCGGGCGTGCCGCGTTCGTGGATGGGCGAGAGCGCCAGGCATCCCGCCAGGCTGCCGGTGGCCGCCCCGGCGTCCACCCAAGCCAGCTCGAAGGCCACCAGCGCCAGAGCCAGATTCTTGGGCCCTTCGATGAACCCGCCTTCCGACGGCTCCATGAAGACGCCCGTGATGCCGGATTCGTCGAACGCCTGGAGCAGGGCGGCCTTCTCGGGCGTCCAATCGTGCGTGTTCCGTGCGCCGGCGGCCACCAGACGGGCCACCGGGCCGCGCGCCACCCCGCGCACGCCCTGCACCAGCATCTGCAAGTCGTACCGCTCCGCGAAACGCCACAGGATCTGCCGGACATCGTCGCCGGGAAGCGCCCGCAAGTACTCGGTTTTGTTATCGATAGCGGCGGTTGGCACTGGTCCCTCCGTCCTCTTCTCCGGCGCGTTGTGCGGTATTTCGCCCATTCAGGCCTTGAGCTATTTTGTGAAAGAGAAGCAATTAGTTTACCAGGATTGCCGTGTTGGAATCAAACAGGTTGCGGGATTTTGCTACAGGTGGACCCGGCGGGGTGAGTAAGATGCCTCAGGTGTTGCGGTCTCAACCGGGCAAACCGCTCGGATTGTGGGTAGCTTGGGTCGATATGGTGGTTGAGCCGAGCGGTCCGGTATCGTCTCGTCACGGTGTTCAAGGAGGTTTCGTTCATGTCCAACGCACAGGCCCGGCAAGGAATTGCGGCGTTTCGCATTCCGCGCATCGGCTATGGGGCACGCGCTCTCTTGCTCCTGGCGGCTCTGCCGGCTTCCAGCCAGCAGACGTATATCACTCGGTTCGACGTGTACGCGGGGAACGCATATTTTAACAGCCCGCACGTGGGACTGGCGGAGCGCGGCGTTCACCTGCAGACCGGCTTCCGGGCCGCCTCCTGGCTCTCTCTCGGATTCGACTACAGCCGCGCCGCCGGAGATTTGACGCTTACGCCCGATCTGCTCGTGACCTCGGTGCAGCAGCAATTAACCGCGCAATTCGCCCAGTTGGCAGCCGCCAAGCTGCTCCCCGCCGGTTACGCGCTGGCCGTGCCGGTCCACTCCCAGACCCAGACCTTCGCCGGGGGTCCGCAGCTTTCCTATCGTCGCTGGAAGCCGGTAACGCTGTTCATCCGTCCCTCCATCGGGGCCATGATGGAAACGGCGACCCCCCATCCCATGCCAGGCGATACCATAGCCGCCGGCGTAGTGGCGCAGTTGGCGCCGGCCGGTTACATGCAGGACCGGGTCGCATTCTATGGATTTGGCGGCGGAGCCGACTTCAATCTCTCCCGGCGCGTCGCCTTGCGAGTGCAGGCCGATTTCGTGCATGATCGTTTATTCGACGATCTCCTGAAGGACTCGCGCAACACGGTTCGCGTCTCCGTCGGTCCGGCGTTCAACTTCAGCGGCGCCATCACGCGGTAACCGGCGGCGCACGGGAAGGTGGCATCACGCAGATCTCCGAAATCGACACGCCGGCGCTGCTTGTAGACCTGGATGTCATGGAGCGCAACCTCGCTCGCGTGGCGGCGTATGCCCGCGAGCGCGGCCTCCGCCTTCGCCCCCATACCAAGACGCACAAATCCATTCGCCTCGCCAAACGGCAACTGGAATTGGGCGCGGCGGGACTGACCGTGGCCAAGGTCTCAGAAGCCGAGGTCATGCTGGGCGCCGAACCCTCGGACTTGCTGGTGGCCTATCCCATCATCGGCCGCGCCAAGCTCGAGCGTCTCATGCGGGTGGCGCGCCGCGCCCGGGTCACGGTGGCTTTGGATAGCGCCGCCGCCGCGCGCCAGCTTTCCGATGCGGCCCGAGCCGCGCGGCTGGAAGCCGGCGTCCTGGCGGAATTCGACGCCGGCCTGGGACGCGTCGGAGTCCCTCCCGGCGAACCGCTGCTGGATCTGGCCCGCGCCATTCAAAGCCTCCCCCACTTGCGCCTGGAGGGCCTCGCATTCTACCCCGGCCACGTCAAGAGCTGGGACGACGCCGGCCGCCAGGCCTTCGCGCGCGTCGCGGCGTCGCTGCTCTCCGTTCTTTCCGATTTTCGCCGCGCGGCCATCCCGGTGGGGATCGTGAGCGGCGGCTCCACTCCCACCTTGTTCCACTCGCACGAGATGCCCGGACTCACCGAGATCCGGCCCGGGACCTACGTGTTCAACGACGTCAATACCGTCCACAGCGGCGCCTGCGAATGGGAAGATTGCGCGGCCTCGATCCTCGCGACCGTCGTCTCCACCGCGCGCCCCGGCCAGGTCCTCATCGATGGCGGCTCGAAAACCTTTTCTTCGGACCGCTTGGCCGGCTCGTCCGAAGTCACGTTCGGCCGCGTCGTGGAGGCCCCCGCCGCCCGCTTCCACAAAATGAACGAGGAGCACGGCTACATCGATATCGCGCCAGCCCGGCGCCAGTTCTCGATAGGCGACCGCATTCGTATCATCCCCAACCACATTTGCGTGGCCGTGAACCTGCACGAGCGGGTCTACGGAGTGCGCGGTGAGACGGTGGAAGAGATCTGGCCGGTGGACGGCCGCGGCAAGTTGGCGTGATGTTTCCGCGTCTACTGTCTCGAAGCCTGTGCCGGCCGCGCGTCTCGCGACACAAACGCCGGATCGAAGGCGGAACCGGCTACCCGCTGAAACGCATCCCAATCGCAAGGCCATCCTTCGCTGGCCGCGCTGCATCCCGGGATGAAAACGGCCGCGCGGATGGGCGGCGCCTCCAGGCTGAGGGGCGTCAGGCGCCTCATCTGGTCGAGGGTCTGGCTCGTGAAGTAGGTGCGAACCGTGCGCTTCCCCGTTGCGGCTTCCTTCCAGATCTCGAATACCAGCGCGCCGCCGGGTGGCCGGCAGTTCGGCTGGTAGCCGTCCAGCGCCCAGGAAATTCCCAGCATGCCGCCGAAATGGGATAGATCCGAATCGTGGCCCAGCACAACCAGCGCCCGGTCGCCCGGCTTCCCGAGCGCTCCCTGTACCGCCGTGCCGCGAACCGCCTGTTGCATCGATCGCAGCATGTGGCTCAGCAAGTTAGAGCTGTTGGCGCGCGCCAGGTACGGCGTGCGCAACGCGAGGTCGTTATAAGCCTCTTGCAGCAGCAGCATCTCGCCAAGATTGGTCTTGTTCACGCGGCCCCAACCAACGTCTGCGTCTTTCATGCCGTTGGTATACTCCAGAAGAAAATTCTCGGCGAGGCTCTCAGCCGTTTTCAGCGGTCCGGTCAGGTCCGCGGCGTAATACTGCGAGGGCTGCACCGCGGCGGGCTCTTCGAACAGCAGTTTCTTGACCTTCTCCTGAATCCCCGGCGGCGGGCACTCGTCTCCGAGCTTGCACCCTAGCAGCACGCGTTGCATGGCTTCGAGTCCGGCGCGGTACGCATCGCCCAGGGCCTGTGGATGGCCGCCGACGCGTCCGGAGATCGCCGCCACCGCCAAATCCCGGTCGGGTTTGGCGACTCCCGCGCTGATAGGAGCGAAGAGTGGATCGGCGCCGCCTTGCGCCACGGTATGGATATCCACCGCGCAACCGGGAAACATCCCCGCCGCCAGTTCCCGGCCGCTCTCCACGTCCCGCTTGGTCGTGTCGGACCAAAAATAGAACCGGCCCGCATCCGCGCAGCCATTGGCCCCCAGAAGGCCCGCCTGCATCAGGTACTGGCGATCGTAGATGCCCAGCAGCCTCATCAGTTTCGCGCCTTGCGCCGTGAGGTCTCCGGCGGGAACGTCCCACTTGGGCCAAGGCTGAACCGAATAGGCGTTGAGCTGGTCCGCGGTCGCCACAGGCGCACGGACGCCGTGCCTGCTCAAGACCGCGATGAATTCCAGTTTCGCGCCGCCCTTGCCGGCCGCCTGAGCGGCGAGCGGGGGGCCGTCCAAACAGGCGCTCCCCGCAGCCAGCAGAAAGCAAAGGATTGGCGCCGAGCGAGTCATCAGTATTCCATCGTACCTGACTATCGACTCCCGCATACTATAGGGTCTCACGCCGTTCAAAGCAGCCGATTACGCTCCGGGGAGTTTCGGGGACAAATCGCGCTTCTTTCCCGCCCTGCGTCTCGCAGCGAAAGCCGCGCCATGACATATACTGGCTCTTCGAAGTCCAGCCAAGATGGCGCTTTTCAAAACCCGCAGCGCGGCCGTGTACGGCATCGATGCGCATCTGATCGATGTCGAGGTCGATCTCTACGCGTACGGCAACCCGCGCGACTCCGTGACGGTGGGCATGCCGGATGTGGCGGTGCGCGAGAGCCGCGAGCGCATCAAGTCGGCGCTTCTCAATTCCGGGTTCGGCTATCCCAACAAGGTCTTCACCATCAACCTGGCGCCGGCCAACGTGCGCAAGGAAGGCGCGGGATTCGATCTGCCCATGGCCATCGGCCTTCTGGGGGCTATGGGCGCGGTGCGCGGGCTGGAGGAGCACGTCTTCCTCGGCGAGCTTTCGCTCGATGGCGCCGTGCGCCCCGTGCGCGGCGCGCTCTCGGTGGCCGTGTGCGCGCGCGACACGGGCATCCGCAACCTCGTCGTGCCGGCCGAGAACGCACAGGAGGCGGCCGTGGTGGAAGGCGTCAGCGTCTACGGCGTGCGCTCGCTGGCCGAGGTGGTGGCGCTATTGACGCGCCCCGGCGAGTTCCAGCCCGTCTCTCCCAACGGCGGCGCGCCCTCTGCGGACATCTCCGCCGCGCCCGATTTCCGCGACGTGCGCGGCCAGACCATGGCCAAGCGGGCGCTGGAAGTAGCCGCCGCCGGCGCGCATAACGTGCTCATGATCGGGCCGCCGGGCTCCGGCAAGACCATGCTCGCCAAACGCCTGGCCGCCATCCTGCCGCCGCTGACTTTTCCGGAGGCCATCGAAACCACCAAAGTCCACAGCATCGCGGGGGCGTTGGGCAGCGGCGGCCTGCTGCGCGAGCGGCCGTTCCGCGCCCCGCACCACACCATTTCCGACGCCGGCCTGATCGGCGGCGGCATCGGCATGCCGCGCCCCGGAGAAGTCAGCATGGCTCACAATGGCGTGCTCTTCCTCGACGAGTTCCCCGAGTTCCCTCGCGATGTGCTGGAGATGCTGCGCCAGCCGCTCGAAGACGGCTCCGTCACCATTGCGCGCTCCAACATGACGCTGTGCTTCCCCTCGCGCTTCATGCTGGTGGCCGCCATGAACCCCTGCGCCTGCGGTTTCTATGGCGACGCCACGCGCGAGTGCCGCTGCACGCCCGCGATCATCCAGCGCTACCTCGGCAAAATCAGCGGCCCGCTGCTCGACCGCATCGATATCCATGTGGAAGTGCCCGCCGTGCCCTACAAGGAACTGCGCGGCGGCTCGTCGGCCGAATCCTCCACCGAGATCCGCGCCCGCGTGGCGCGCGCCCGCGCCGTGGGGCAGGCGCGCGGGCAAAACAACTCCGCCATGCCATCGAGGGACATCCGCAAGCACTGCGCCCTGGACGATTCCGGCGAGCGCACCCTGGAAATGGCCGTCCGCCGCATGGGCTTCTCCGCCCGCGCCCACGACCGCATCCTGAAAGTAGCGCGCACCGTGGCCGACCTGGACGAATCGCCGGCCGTCACCGCCAAGCACCTGGCGGAAGCGGTGCAATACCGGAGCCTGGATAGGAATTACTGGAGTTGAGCCTGCATTTCCCTTTTAAGTAGTTACTGATGACCTCTTGATAACGGGAGAAAATGATGGGTAGGTGAAATCGCGTGAACTTCGCAATCATTCTGCTCATGGTCGCGCTCGATCCAGTGCTGTTCGGTCCCGGCGGCCGGTTTCAACTCGAACAGAGTAACGATGATTTCGGAATGCGCTGCCACGGTATCATCGAAAAGCTCGGCAACAACCGAACGAAATTGTATCCGCTACCCCAAAGCACAGTAGAGAAATACATGCGGCTTCGGCCCGAGGATTTTCGGATCAGCCCATTCCCCCCGGACGATTACGATCGGGAGGAGGTCATCGGGCCTTACCAGATTCAAGATGGCAGAATCTGGTTCGGCAACAACTACTATGATGGCGAAGGCGACAGAGGCGTTGGCGCATTTGGCTACTTCGATACCTCAACTCGCACATACACGCTTTTCTCTCCGCCAGAGGTGGCGCGGTACGAAATCAGCGCGATCCTGGTGGAGCCGAAGATGGTTTGGATAGCGCTTGACCATTTCGGCGAGGACATATCCACATCGCCCGGCGGCCTGGTTCGTTGGAATCGGGTGACGCACGGAATTCAGAAATATCCCCTCGAATTCGTGGTCGAGAGTATCCGAACCGAAGGTGACTCGCTGCGTCTGAAGACGCGCGACGGTTACGCGCTCTTACGAAATGGCCAACTCCACCGGTTCCTCGCCAACGGAAAGCCGATTGCAAGATTCCCGCCACCCCCATCCCACTATTGAGCGAGAAATCCGCTTCCGTCTGCGACGCGTCACCCCGAGCGGCGTTCACGCGACTTTGTGTTGGGCGATGAAATCGGGCGCCGGCTCGCTGCTCATGCCCGGCGCTTCCGGCGCGAGCGCTTCCCCGTTCACCATCTTGTCGTTTCCGCTGGATTCCATATAGATCGCGTTCGGGATCGCGCACAGGATATTCATGTTGACCGGGCCGCCGCCGTGGCTGGCCAACTCCACGCCGAATCCGTCCGCAATGGCGGCTATCTCCATCCACTCCGTTGGGCCACCGGCGCGGCGGTTGTCCGGCTGCACCACGTCCGCGCCCTTTTTCAGCAGCAGATCCATGAAAGCGTGCTTGTTGTATTCGTTCTCGCCGCAGGCGATGCGCATGTCCAGGGCCGCCGCCAGTTCGCCGTAGCCTTCGTGGTCGTAGGGCACGATCGGCTCCTCGTACCAGAAGCAGCCGAGTGCCTGATACGCGCGGCCGCGGCGCAGCGCCTCCACGCGATTGAACGCCTGGTTCGCATCCACCATGATGCGAATGCCTTTGCCGGCTGTCTGGAATCCGACTTCAATGCGGTCCATGTCGTCGTCGAGGTCGAACTTGCCCACTTTCACCTTGAAGGCGCGATACCCGGCCGCCAGCGTCTCGTCGATGGTGCGCTTGTATTGCGAATGGTCCTTGTCGTTGTCCCGATACCAGCCGCACATGGCGTAGGCGGGCATACGATCACGAACGGCGCCCAGCATCTTATAGACCGGCAGCCCGGCGGCCTTGCCCAGGATGTCCCAGACGGCGATATCCACCGCGGACATGGCGAACTGCGTCACGCCTTGCACTCCCTGATATTCGAGAGCGCGCCACAGATCGGCGCGGATCCTCTTCGGAAACGCCGGGTCCTGCCCGAGAAGCACGGGCTTGATTTCCTGTTCCAGGATGGTTTGCACCACGCGCGGTCCGCCGGCGACCATGCCGAAGCTGCTGTAGGCCCAGCCGGTGATGCCGGCGTCCGTCTTGAGGCGCAGAACCACGCCGCCGCCATCGCCGCCGAAATCGTGTATAGCGTCGCTGTAGGGCGCGGCCGGCACGCGCAGCAGGTCGGTCTCCAGGCCGGTGATCTTGATCTGCTTCTGGGCCTCGGCCGCCACTGCCAAGCCACGGCTCAGGGGAACCGCCGCCGCCATCCGCATCAACACGCCTCGTCTGGTCATCGACATGCCTCCAGAATATCAGCAATCCAGCGAGGCTCGATCAGTCTACCGCCGCTTCAAAAAGCCGTCCTGAATACGAAGGTGGTCCACGGCACGCCCACGGCGATCAGCACCAGAAAAAACACGCACCCGAAGATCAGGCCCAGCCGCCAGTAGTCGGCCGGGGGCAGGTATCCGCTGGACTGGTAGATCGGGCTAGGACCGGTGGCATAGGGGGTGAGAATCCCCATGATGCCCAGTTCCAGGCAGAGCAACATGGCGAACTGCGGCACGGGGAGACCCGGAATCGAAGCGCCGGCAGCCAGCATGACGGGCATGAGGGCGGTGGTATGGGCGGTGAGACTGGCGAACAGGTAGTGCGCGAAGAAGAAGACCGCCAGCAGCGCGATCATAGCCGCGCCCGGAGATAGTCCCCCGAGGCGCAAAACGACGCCGGCCGCGAACCACTTGATGAAACCTACGCTGCTCAACCCGTTCGCCAGCGCGACCAGCGTGGCGAACCACGCCAGCGTGCTCCAGGCTTGGCCGTTCGCCGCCACATCGCTCCAGGTGAAGACGCCCGTAACGAGCATCAAAGAGACCACCACCAGGGCGACGGTGGTGGCGTTCACATAAGAACCCGCGAAGATCCACAGGCCTAGCCCCAGGACGACCAGAAGCCCGAGGATGACTTCATTTCGCGTGAGGCCGCCTGCTTCAGCCAGTTCGCGGGCCGCCCAGGCCGGCGCCTCGTCGCCTTTCTTTACGCCAGGCGGATAGATCCAGTAAGCCAGCGCCGGGGTCAGCGCCAGCAGAACGGCCCCCACCGGCGCGGCGGCGATAAACCAATCGGTCCAGGTGAACTCGACGTGCAAGGCTTTCCGGGCGAATTCGAGCGCCAGCAGATTCGGCGCGAGGCCGGTCAGGAAAGTGGAGCCGGTAATACTGACCGCGGCGACGGCGACCCACATGAGATAGGAGCCGATGCGGCGCGCCGAGGGGTCGTTGGGCGCTGAACCGTAGAGCTTCGGCAAGTGGCGGACGACCGGGTAGATTACGCCACCGCTGCGGGCGGTGTTAGACGGCGTGAACGGCGCCAGCGCCAGATCGGCCAAGGCGATGGCGTAGCCCAGCGTCAGAGTCCGCCCACCCATCCACTTGACGAGCAGCAGTGCGATGCGGCGTCCGAGTCCGGTCTTCTCGTAGCCCAGAGCGAACATGTAGGCGCCAAAGATTAGCCACACCGTGCTGTCCGAGAAGCCGGACAATGCCCAGGCAATTGCGGCAGGCGCCGCCCGGAAATCCGGCTGCGCGAGTTGCTCGGGGCTGTAGAGCACAAAGGGCGCCAGAACGGTAACGGCGGTCACTCCGAGAAAACCTATCGCCGCGCCTGGCAGCGGGGTCAGCACCAGCCCCAGAATCACGCCGGCGAAGATAGCGGAATAGCGCCACGCGTGCAGCGCCAGCCCGGCGGGAGCGGGCAGAAGAGCAATCAGGATAGCGAGCGCAATCGGAGCGATCGCCCTCACCAATACGGGGCGACGCACGATACGAAAAAAGCCCACCGAGCAAACATAACAGAATGGCGCCTTGCGAGTTGGCGTTAGGGCTTGGCGGCTAGAATAAGACATGACCACATGCCACATAGCCGTTATTCCTGGGGACGGCATAGGCAAGGAAACCGTCCCCGAGGGTGTGCGGGTCCTGGATGCGGCTGCGCGCCAGTTCTCCCTTGACATTCGCTGGGAGTGGTTCGATTTCGCGAGCTGCGAGTACTATGCCAAACACGGCAAGATGCTGCCGGACAACTGGTTCCCTACCCTCGCTGGATTCGACGCGATCTTTTTCGGCGCTGTCGGCTGGCCGGCCACGGTTCCGGACCACATTTCCTTGTGGGGCTCGCTGCTCCAATTCCGGCGCTCCTTCGACCAGTACGTGAACCTGCGGCCGGTTCGCCTCATGCCCGGCATCCGTTGCCCGTTAAAGGACCGGCGGCCGGGCGACATCGACTTCTATGTGGTCCGCGAGAACACCGAAGGCGAATACTCGAAGATCGGCGGACGCATATTCGAAGGAACCGACCGGGAAGTCGTCATGCAAGAGACGGTGATGACGCGGACCGGCATCGACCGGGTTCTCAAGTACGCGTTCGAGTTGGCCCGGAAGCGGCCCAAACGGCATCTGACCTCCGCGACGAAGTCCAACGGAATCTCAATCACGATGCCCTTCTGGGATGAGCGCGTTGTAGCGATGGCGAAGGATTATCCGGAGGTGCGCGTCGACAAGTTTCACATCGATATTCTGACCGCGCAATTCGTGCAGCACCCCGATTGGTTCGACGTGGTGGTGGCGAGCAACCTGTTCGGCGACATTCTCACGGATCTCGGGCCGGCCTGCGCGGGCACGATCGGCATCGCCCCCTCGGCGAACATCAACCCGGAGAAAACCTATCCGAGCCTGTTCGAGCCGGTCCACGGTTCCGCGCCCGACATCGCGGGCAAAGGCGTGGCCAATCCCGTGGGCCAAATCTGGTGCGGCGCCATGATGCTGGAGCACCTGGGCCATCCGGAAGCGGGCGCCGCGATCATGGGGGCCATCGAGAGGGTCCTTGCGGCGGGCCCCGATCATGCGCCGTTTACTCCGGACATCGGCGGCGCGGCGGGCACCGTGGAATTCGCGAAGGCGATCTCCGACGCATTGTGAGTTGCCTGAAGGCCGGCGCCGAGGTTCGGCCGAGCCGAGCGTCGCGGGTCTTTCTCAGCGGCGCTCGCGGGCGACTTCGGCCCCGGCTCGTTCGAGCGCCGCTTCCAGCTCCTTCTTGCCGAGTTCCGTGCTGATGAACAGCTCCTGCCGTGCGCCGGCGCTGAGGGCGATGGCCTTCCAGCCGTTCTGCGTAGGCACGGTCACGCGCGCCTTCACTTTCCCGCGGGCGTCGCGCACCGGCCGGATCACGCCGGGGATCACGGAGCGGATGGCGGGATTGGCCGCGAGCAGCTCCTCCAGAATGCCGCGCACGCCATCGATGATGCTGTGCTCGACCTTGAGCCGGTTCTGGGCCGTTCGCAGCCGCACCTATCGCCAGCCTTCCCCGCCGCGCAGCGGCACGAAGCGGCACAGCGTGGCGACGCGGGACTCGATGCGCCCGTTCCGCCGGGTAACGACGCGCAGTTCCTGGTCCTCCCACTCGCCCACGGGAATCACCAGCCGGCCGGGATCGTTCAACTGGCCGAGCAGCGCGGCGGGGATCTCCGGCGCGCCGGCAGCCACGGAAATCGCGCCGTAGGGCGCCAGCTCCGGATATCCCAGCGAACCGTCGCCGCACACTACCGTCACGTTCCGGCCGTATCCCGCGCGGCGCAGGTTTTCGGAAGCCGTCTCGGCCAGTCCGGGGACGATCTCCATGGCGATCACGCGCGCCGCCAGCAGTCCCAGGACCGCCGCGGCATACCCGCTTCCGGCGCCGATCTCCAGCACCAGTTCCCGGCCCGTCAATTCCAGCGCCTCCGCCATCAGCGCCGTCATATAAGGCTGGGAAATCGTCTGACCGAAGGCGATGGGGATAGGGCTATCCGCATACGTCGAAATGCGCTCTTCCGGCGGCGCGAACTGCTCGCGGGGGATCTCCAGCATGGCCGCCAGCACACGTTCATCGCGGATGCCCCGCCGCCGGAGCTGCGTGTCGACCATCCTGCGGCGTTCCGCCGCCCAGTGCGGTATCACGGTCGCCTCCGACTCTATGATAGCGGTCTCACTCCTCCAGGCGGATGCCTAGTTCCACGTAAACCGGCCGCATGAGCGCGCGGATGGCGAGGAGCCGCCGGGCGAAGATCGCGGCGCCCGCCAGGCAGATCGCGCCGCCGATTTCGGGCGTGCGCGGCGCGCCGATGCGCGCGGCCATGGCCCCCGCCATCAGGCTGCCAAACGGCGCGGTGGATCTCACCCCGGCGCCGATCTCCAGTCATGATGCTCTGCGACCTTCCGAGCCGCCGACCACTTGCGCGGGAGTTCGACCCTCTCTTTGGGTAGCCGCCGTTTGTCGGGAACTTGCCGTGGAAATGGAGGCTACGGTTGCCGGCGCGCTCTATCCCGGAGACGTTTGGCATGGGTGATAGAGATGCGGAGTTTTTTCCCCATCGCGTTCAGCGAGATGTTCGATCGAAGGATCTTGAGTGGCCTGGGCTTGCGCCACCAGTTCAGCTTACGAGCGCGCCTGCCGAGCAGCCTGGTGCGCGTTTCACGCACTACGAGAACCCCAACCCCATGCCGCATGGCGAACTCACGCGCGCTCAGCGTCTTCAGGTCTTCGATACGCTCCTTCCAAAACTTCGATAAGTCATGGAGATAGTGGAAGCCCAAGCGATGGCGTACGCGCTTAAGCGTGGTTCGCCCGGCCGGCAAGTCATACAGCACGCCGTCGTGCTTGGTCCGGTTGGCGTCCCAAAAGTCTATGAGGGGTCGAGTTGCGATCAGACGCGGAAGACCACCCCGGTAGCTTCCCAAACGGGGCGCCGGCGAACCGAAGAGCAAATCGAAACCGTGTTTGGTGTCGCGTATTTGCCGCACATCCCAGAGACCGCCCTCGACATCTCGAACGTGGCCGATGATTTTGGGATTGGGTTTCATCCGTTTGTTCATTTTCGCGTTTCCTCACCGAATTACCATTGGAGGGCGAGCGCCGCGCTGCGATGCGGCGTCACCGGAGCGCCATCGCCGGGTGTGATCCGCCGGTCAGCGAATTTGGCAAAACAAAGCCAATCGGCGTTGATTCTAAAGAGCTGGCGGCGTGGGGGCCGGCAGCCGCGGCGGACGGGGCGGGGCTGGGGAGAGGCATCTCGGCCTCTTCTTGTTCCATTTGTTCCAGCTCCTCCTGCAAGCGCTCACGCTGGGCGCGGCGCAACTCGGCCAGGGCGCGGAAGTAGCTGCGCTCGGCGGCTTGCTGGCGGCGGAAGAGCTTGCCCAGAACGTTACCCTTCCGGGCATCGTTGGCGAATATGGCGCCGAGCGGAGCGTCGGTAGGCTCGTCGAGCGCGGCGAACTGGACGCGCAGGTATTGCGCTTCGATGCGGGCGTAGCGGCGACGGTCCCAATCGGCCTTGACGAGGGTCTCGACGAAGAACGCTTCCAGGGGGCCGACGGGGCGGAAGCGGCGGTGGTAATCGAGCGCGAG